>JAWXTG010000019.1:0-39541 GCA_044433705.1 Rikenellaceae bacterium
TTCCTTCAGATTCCACCTCACGATGGACACCCTTGTCTTTGGCTATGCGCTTCCCACTATCAGGGCACGCTCGGGACTTACACCCGTTAGAGTTCGCCCATGCTGGGCGAACCAAAAAAATGTAGGTTCGGTAAATTACCGAACCTACACTCTTGAACCAAAAGTTTTTAATAATTAATATCCAGGTGTCTGCTCTACGTTTGCATCTGAAGATAGTGTACTTGCATCGATAGGCCACAACAGGAGTTGCTCGTTACCGCCTTGAACCAAATCAAGAGCTTTCTCGCCACCTAGCATACGGCGAACGTCGTACCAACGTTTACCCTCAGCTACGAACTCTATATCGCGCTCAGCAAGGATAGCCTCCTCGGCAGCATCAGAGGTTGTATATGTGAATGTTGGAGCTGTACCAGCCTCGTATGCACGTGTACGGATCTCGTTGATGTACTTAGCTGTATTCGTCTGGTCGCCAAGCTCGTTGTAGATCTCAGCTAACATAAGTGAGATATCTGCGTGGCGATAGATTGGCCAGTCGCTGTCGAAACGACGCGCACCGTCGATAACCTCACCCTTGAACTTGATTAGGAATACACCCTCGATCTCTGCACCTGAACTTGAGTCGGTCTTGTAGAAGTCGAAGTAGGTGAAATCTCTACGTGTATCGTTGCTGCTCAACTCTGAGTAGATATCAAACTCATACTCGTAGTATAGTGAACCTGCTGTAGACACCTCGTATGGATCCTCTAGGAGGTTACCGTCGCGGTCGCTATAACCTGTGAACGAAGAGATGTGGTATGTAAATAGACCCCAGCTGTTTGTAGCCTCTCCATAGTTGTAGTATACCGATACGATAATCTCATCATCATCATCATCCTCGAATTGAGTTCCGAATTCGTCAGCCAATGACGATTGACCCTCAGCAGAAAGAAGAATGTCGCGCGCTAGGGTCATATCACCATCCGCATCGCTCGAGAATAGAGAAGACTCGCCGATAGGTGTAACCTTAGCTCCCCAAAGAAGGACATCAGCATAGAGACAATCGGTAGCAGCCTTGTTCCAGTAAGCAGGGCTATTATCTAGGCGACCGTAGCTCAACGATGAGTAAGCCTCGTAAGAGCGAGCTGCATCAGCCTTCACAAACTCGTAGATCTCGCGCTCGGTAGAGCGTGGCTTATCCAACGCCACGAGGTCGTCGGTGTTAAGCACGTCTGGCTCGTCGCAGAGTGGTACTCCACCATAAGTGCGGTGAAGGTGGAAGTAGTAGTATGCACGCATACCGTAGAGCTGGCCAAGATATTGGTTACGTTCGTCGGTGGTTAGGAATGAACACTCGTTCGAGATCTTGTCGATCGCGTGGTTCATCTGGTAGATATCCATGTAGAAATTTCCCCAGTTTGTGATACCTGGATTGATTGCCGATAGGTTATTGCTAATGATCTCGACATAGTATGCACCCTGACCAATTGAAGTTGAAGAGCTAGTCTGGAACAAGCCTCCGCGTAGCTCACCCATCATAAAGAATGTGAACTGACGGCTGCGCAAACGGTTGTATAGGCCATACATAAAGCGGTCACACTGCTCCGATGTATTCCAGTAGTTCTCTAGCGAATAGTCGTCGATAGCACCCAACGACAGCGCGTCGCAGCTAGTCAAAGCCAACGTAACGACTGACAATATATATATTTTTAATTTTTTCATGATACTAAAATTTTATGATTCTTAGAAAGTTGCTGTAACTCCAAAAACTACTGTACGTGGGAGAGAATAACCACCTAAGTTATTTGCACCATACTCAGGAGAGAATAGCGACGAATTGGTGATGTAGAATAGGTTCTGGCCCGAGATTGACAACGAAAGGTTCTCCATCATTGCAGCATTAGCCCACGCTTTTGGGAACTGGTACGAGATTGAGATATCTCTTGCGCAGATGTAGCTTGAGTTGTCGTAGTACATACTACTGTAGTAGCGGTAGTTGTTACGGTTCGACGTATCAGCATACATAAATACTGGATACTCAGCATCGAGGTTGTTCTCAGTCCATGAATCTTTGATCTCAGTCAAAGTGTTGAATGTACCCTGACCACAAGCTAGATACCATCTTTTACGGTCGTTGTAGGTTGTGTAACCTGCAGCGTAGTCAAAACGTGCGTAGAGAGATAGGTTCTTGTAGCGAGCCGAAACGTTGAAACCTCCAACTAGGTTTGGAACAGAGTTACCCATGTATACTTGGTCATATGAGTCAACGATATTGTCACCATTAACATCTTGGTAGATAGCATCACCAGGTTGCAACAACATACCAGAAGCTTGCTCCTCAGCGGTTAGAGTTGCCCAAACCTCAGGACCATAGATTGTACCCTTACTTGGAGTTTCATCGACATACCAACCATATTTTGCATTAAGCTCATCGTTGTCACGAACAACGTCTAGCATCTGATAACCATATAGGTCGCCATACTCTTGACCCTCTTGGTATCCAGCAACCCAGATAAGCTCTCCTGTGTTAGGATCGTAAACTTGTTGACCACCTTGACGGTTGTTCTCGTTCTCGTTCTCTGGAAGAGAGATAACCTTTGAGCGCATGTAAGTTGCGTTGAAACCAGCCTTAACATCCCAATCCTTAGATTGAACAAATGCGTAGCTCACCTCGAACTCGATACCACGGTTGCGAACGCTACCGTTGTTTGTATATTGGTTAGATACACCCGATGAACTTGGGAATGGCACAGTTGCCAAAAGGTCAGATGTAAGCTTGTTGTATACACCCAAAGATAGGCTCAAGCGGTTGTAGAATGTAGCCTCAACAGCCAAATCCATAGATGTTGTACGCTCCCACCTCAAATCTGGGTAAGGAAGGTCGTCGATAAGGATACCGTAGCTACCGTTGTAGTTAGCGGTCATACCGTAGCTACCCTGAAGGTCGTATGGACCAGAAGCGATATTTACATTACCATTTTGACCGTAACCTGCACGGATCTTCAAGCTAGTAAGGTAGTCGCTAGTCTCCTCCATGAAATCCTCACGGTGCATATTCCAAGCAGCACTAACACCAGGGAAGAAACCCCAACGGTTGTTAACAAGCTTAGAGTAACCGTCGTAACGACCAGAGAATGAGAATAGGTAGCGGCTATCGTAGTCGTAAGATGCGTTAACGAAACCAGACATCATACGCTCCTGAGTGTGAGTAGTCGACATGCTAGATGTGTCGGGGTCGATCTCGGTGTATTGTAGACCGATGAAGTCATCAGAGTCAGCACCTGAACCCGATGCATATAGGCCGAAGTTATACTCGTCGTAGTACTCAAAACCTCCGATTGCACTAACGGTGTGGTAGTTCCAAGTGTTGTTATAACCCAAGATTGCATTGTATGTTTGCGACAACATACGAGTGTAGTTAGCCGAAGCAGAACGAGTTGTGTTGGTTGTACCAGCCGAAGATACGAATGCTTGGTTGAATGACTCATACTCGCCCAAGTCGAAATACATCATAGCGTTCAACTTAAGGTCGAGGTGCTTAGTGAAGTCGATCTTCAAGCCTTGGTTCATTGTGAATTTGTAGTCAGTGTCGCGACGATAGAGTTTGTCGGCAGTAGCAGACCAGTTACCATTTTGGTAGTTGGTAGTACAAGCGATCAACTCACCATCGAGGTTGTACTCGCGCATTGTTGGAGGCGCCGAGAACATGATTCCGAAGAACTCAGCATCGTTACGGTAGTCGCTGATCTCGTTGCTATCAGATCTCGAGAAGTTAAGCGAGCTTGATGCAGTCAACCAATCTTTGATTTTGTATGATCCGTTGAAAGCGAATGACAAACGGTCGTAGTATGAGAAGATTGGGAAACCATCCTCAGTGTAGTAACCAACGCTAGCGTAATATTTACCTCTATCGTTACCACCCGACATCGAAACGTTGTAGTCTTGAGTTGTAGATACCTCGCGAACAGAGCCGTCACTTGCAGTAAACTCAGAGTAGATAAGCTCGTCGCCATAGATTGGGTCTGTCATAGTCTTCCAGCCCTCGTCCAATAGGAAGCTATTCCAGTCGCTAAGGATCATTGTACTGTAGATACCAGTTGAAGATGCGTTACCGTCGGCGTAGTAGTCATTACCAGTACCGAAAGGACCTGCAGCTGTCAAAAGCGCCTCTTGACCAGAGCGGTATGCCGCCATACGTAGGTAATAAAGGTAGTCGTCAGCCTCGAGGAAGTCGTTGACGTGGCGCATGGTGTTGATACCGTAGTTCATCTTGAATGTAACCTCGGTCTTACCAGCTTTACCCGATTTTGTTGTGATAAGAACTACACCAGCATTTGCACGCGCACCATAAAGTGCTGTTGCAGCGGCATCCTTAAGGATCTCGATAGACTCGATATCGTTGCTATTCACATCCGACATGTCGCTCTTCTGGATTCCGTCGATCACATAAAGTGGAGTTCCCGAACCATCGAGAGCAGCACCACCACGGATAACGATATTTGGAGATTGACCTGGTTGACCAGAAAGTGTTGTTACGAGCACACCCGTTACACTACCCGACAATGCAGAGAGCGCATTGGCATGAACACCCGACTCCAAAGCCTCTGTTGGCACCTTAGAGATTGCTGCAGTCAACTTGTCGCGAGATACGGTACGACCGTAACCTGTTACGACAACCTCCGACATGTTGATCGCGTCGGGCTGCAGTGTCACGTTAATCATTGTACGTGAGAGAATTGTCTCGCTCACTGTCATGAATCCCACATTACTAAACTCTAGCGTTGCCGCTGAATTTTTAACCACGATGCTATAGTTACCATCGATATCGGTAACCACACCGTTATTACTACCTAGCTCTAAAACTGTAGCACCAATAAGTGGCTCTCCAGTGTTATCTACGACACTTCCCTTTACAGTAAGCGTCTGTGCGCTAAGCTCCGATATTACAGAAATACCGAAAACTAACACTAGGGTTAGAAACCCTTTTAAGATTGTAGACGTTTTCATTTGTTCATAGATTAAGATTATATTTTTCTCTTTTTTTTAAGTTTTACTCCTCCTCAAACCAGTAATCGCTGTCGATCACCTCTTTGGGGAGCACCATCACGTCGAGTCGCATCCAACCCTCTGATCGTGAAGAGTTCTTAGTGAAGCCTTCGCCATCACCCGCCTCAAATACGATTGCAACTCTACCATCGTCGAGCGAGGTCATACAGCAGTATCCAGCAGCAGCTTCGTATAGGAGTTGTGATTTTGGCCATGTGATAGCACCGTTAACACTACGATATACCGCCAATTTACAACGATTGTCATAGTCGTCGGTAGCTGTGCCACCCTCGATACCGCAGAATAGAACTGTTGTTCCACCTACACCCAAAACGCTGGCTTGGCAACCACCGTCGACACCAGGTATACCTGCTGCTGTAGATGGAGCGCCCCAAGTGACACCGCCATTGGTGCTAAATCCTGCGCGACGGAATCCGCTTGCGCGAACATTCAAAGTCAAGGTGTTATTACCACAATCGGCCATTTGACACTCACCCGATGGAGTGATACCATTACCGATTGACCACGATTGACCGTAGTCGTCGGAGTAGACTGTAGTACACGACGTTGTGGTGCTTGTACCATCAGCAGAGTAAACTGTTTGACGCGTTGGGACAATCAAGCGATTTTCGTAGAGTCCCTCGGCAATTTGGAAACCTGAACCTGGACCGAAGCCTGAGATGTAGGCGCCCTCTGTCACGATCTGGTCGGTAATATCTGTTGGAGTGTTCCAAGTCTGACCATTGTTTGTCGATACACTAACAAAGGCGCGATTATTGTAGCAATTTGAGTTGCCCGCAATCCAACGACATGTAAAGAGCCACATCGTACCACCGATCTTGTCGGTTATGAGGAGTGGATCCATAAATGCATAACTACCACTATTTATAGCACCTGTGACAGTAGTTGCTGACGACCATGTCAAACCATCGTCGGTACTTCTTTTAAGATGTACATCGCTGTAACTCTTATCCGACCAGTAGTAGTGACGCGCCTCACCTGCCACGATAAGCGACCCATCGGGCGCAGTAGTTATGGTGGGGATACGGAATGTATGGACACTCTCGGTACCTGAATTAAAAGCAGTTGACTGTGTGACATCGTCCATGCTAAATGTTAGCGCTTCGACATCTTCACCCTCTTCGCCATTGTCGCCACTATCGCCATTGTCTGAGCCACTATCGCTTCCAGCGCCTGGCACCATCGGATCTGTGTCGGCTGGTCTTTCACTCTCCTCGGAACATGAGAAGCTAGAGAAACCACACGCGAGTAACAACGCTGCAAAGATAGCACTGCCAATAATTGAGCTTCGATTCTTTTTCATAAAATTTATTTAAGTGATAGATTGTAAATTATAAATTACATCCGCTCTCCGCTTGAAAGAGCGAATGTAATTGCTAGAAGTTGTTACTCCTTCATACAACGTACTGGGTAACCCCAAGTGCGGTAGTTAGTCTTGTATGGATAGAAGTTAGTATAGTCCCAAGAGAAGAAGTATGCTCTACCATGTCCATCTGTATTTGTAGACATATTCGACCATAGACAGTGTGCATAGTTACCAACGCGGAATGATGTACATGCAGAGTAGTATAGCATACCTGTACATGGGTAGTATGAAGCAGCTGAACCACCGTCATAATAGAATGTAACTCCACCATCTGACGTAAAGTCTGCAAATGTAGATAACGCACAGCTAATAGTTGCACCTGTTGTAGCTATACTTCCACCAGATGGAGTATCTGTTAGGTTAGTCCAAACGTATGGATCTGGAACACGGTATCCTGGAGGACATGGATCGTAGATGGTCTTAGTACCGATATTTAGCTCAGTATCAGCCATACTAGTATCATATGTATTACCCCATAGATCATCAACCAACTCAGTCATCCACCATGAAACTGTTGTACCATAAGTAAGACTCATTGGATACTTAGCAACATCAGCATAATCGATCGTCTTATTAGAGAATGATTTCCAAATTACGTCGTTGCTAAGGGCACCACTTGTATCGATAGCCATAGCGGTAATCTCCACGCCATCAGCGTCGTAAGATTTACGGAATGTTGTTGTAGTCATTGAAGAGTCATCTGGTCCCATGAATGGATCTTTACGACCAAATTGGTAGTATAGACCAATTGATGAGTTGTCACCAGTAGTTGCCCAATATCCTGCAGATGTTGCACCAATGTTGCGATCCATCAAAACGGGAGCAGTAAGCACGCCATCGTAGATGGGGTTTACAGAGTATCCTTGATCCTCGATCTCATCGCCAGTGGCCCAAATGTGCCAGCTCCAGATAATATCTCCCGCTGCATTGTAAGCTGCGATAAGAGCATTACCCTCGGTGAGAGGTGTGTTCGAAGAACCGTTCAAAGTGAAGTATACCTGATCGCTAAGTAGGCGAACATCGCTAACTAGTGATGGAGCAGTTTGCCACAATAGCTTAACGCTAACAGGTGATAGAGCTGTTGGAGTGATACCATCTGCTGAACCTGCGTAAGATGATATAGATGAGTGATCTGGAGTTGCAGCAGTAGTTGCGCCATTACCCATTACAGTAGCGTCGAAACGGTACTGTTGACCTGCGATGCCTGCGATGTAGCAGTTTGCAGTTCCATTCACGCTCAAATCGATCGATGTATCGTCTGCCATCTCAATGTCGCAATCAGCGAGATCCAATGAGATATATACCATCTCACCTGGCTCGATATCTGAGTCTAAAGTAACTTTGCCTATAGCGTAGTTATCCCACTCGTCATCCTTTTGTAGGCGAACAGCCACCTCAAGCTCAACACCTTTGAGTGAACCTGGATTAACAACAGCATAAGCTGTAATTGTACCAGACGACAATGCAGTGGCGTTTGAGAGGTTAACTGTAACGTAGTCTACAGGTGCGGTGTAGTTGATATCCAACGACTCTAGATCCAACTCGTAAGAGCCAGACATAGTGATACCTGAATCATTAGACAAAGTAATTGACGATGCAGACCAATCGTTAAGATCTGAATCGCTATTGGTGATAGTGTAGGTAATGTAACCTGTCGCACACTCCAAATCGATTGCAACAGCGTCGGTTTGCGACGATGCTGTAGCCGAGCCGTAGAATAGACCTAGCGAGCTAGTGTGGGCGTTGGTTGTTCCGATCTGAGTCTGAACGTCGGTCAAGATTCCACTAACGATACCACCTGCAGTAGCAGCAGATGAGTATGGATAGTATACAGAGAAGGTGTGGCTACCATCACCCCAACTTGTTTTAGGGTAGAATAGCGCTGAAGTTTCGCCAGCGGTGGCTGCTGCTACGGAGATTGCTTGGTTAGCTATGTCTAGCTCGTCGCAATACAATCCAATTTGGCTGGTTGTTCCCCAGACCAAATCATTACCAGCATAAGAAGCTGTACAACTTAATGCGATTTGACTCGCTTGCTCTTCAGATGGCTCCGAATAGGTAGCAGGAGTCAACCCTTCGTCCGCACAACTGGACAAAAGAAAAGACGCACACAGAAAACCAGAAAATACAGTTTTGATGTTCTTCATAAGCTTTTTGATTTAATTAATAGTTTATTTTAAAGGTTTGTATATATTAAATAATTAGGTGCCCTAATTTATATCGTAAAAATATTTATAACCGTCTGTATCAAAATGCTGTAAAAAGACTTTTTTAGGTTAAATTTCAAACCTGCACCCCTATAATTTTTAATATAGGTAAAAGTCCTATTACAAAAGTATGTAAAATATATTATACTTCCAAAAAAATCTTTAGTAAATGTATAATATTTCACTAATCGCTTTACAAAGCGCCCACTATTTATATAATAATAGCATTTTATAACCATCGAGATATAGCATCAACGATATGAAAATAGGGATAATCAACAAGTTAAATATCTTATTAATTACCCCTATCTTTTTTGAACATATTTTGCCCGTTACTCGTTACTCCTCGAACCAGCAGTTCAGATCGGTTACCTCACGAGGTAAGATCATAACGTCGAGACGCATCCAGCCCATTGGGCGCGAAGGGATACGAGTGAAGCCACTCTGGTCGCCAGCCTCCATCACGATAGCCAAACGGCCGTCGTTGAGTGTTGTCATACAGCAATATCCAGTTGCAGCCTCGTAAAGAAGTTGAGACTCGCTCCATGTTTTAGCGCCATCTGCACTACGGTAGAGGGTCAACTTACAACGGTTGTCGTAATCGCCAATAGGCTCAGCGCCCTGGATTCCACAGAAGAGAACGCCATTTCCGCCGATGCTCATAACGCTAGCCTGGCAGCCATTCTCGACACCTGGGATGCCCTCCGCTCTGGTTGGTTTGCTCCATGTGAGACCTCCATCGGCGCTAAACGCGTCGTAGCGGTAGCCTCTTCCGCGGATATTTAGATTCAAATTATCCTCGCCACAATATGCGATTTGGCACTCCTCGGCTGGGCTGATTCCCTCGCCAATCTTCCAAGAGTCACCTGCATCGTCGGAGTAAACCGTTACACAGTAGCTTCTTGCGGTATCCTCATTGTCCTCTGCGCTAGCCTTGACCGCTTGGCGAGTTGGGACGATAAGGCGAGAGGCGTAGCTACCCTCCTCGATCTGGATTCCCGAACCTGGACCAAAGCCCATGATAAATGCACCTGGCATCACGATCTCCTCGGTGATGTCGCTTGGCGTACTCCATGTAGCGCCATTATCGACCGAAACCGACACGAAAGCGCGATTATTTGCAACATCCTTATTAAACTCTACCCAGCGAGTGGCGAAGAGCCAAATTTTTCCGCTACCCTTCTCGACAATCAAAAGTGGATCCATAAATGCATGGCCATCATTGATGGCACCTGTAATATCGATGCTCTCCGACCATGTGACACCTCCGTCGGTACTTCTCTTGAGGTAGACATCGGTGTGACTCTTATCTTTCCATGTCTCGTGACGAGCCTCACCTGCAACTATAAGCGAGCCATCGACAGCGGTGGCGATCGTTGGGATGCGGAAGGAGTTGACACCCTCGGTTCCCGAGTTAAAAACGGTAACAGTGGTGACATCATCCATCGAGATGGTTTTTGGTGCCGACGAGCAACCAACTAGAGATAGCGCAGTGAATGCAGCTAAACTAAGGGCTAAAGTTTTAATCTTCATAATAATTATTGGTTATTAGTTAATTTTTGCCTTGAATGTCGAGGCGGGTAGGCCATCGCTATTGACCAAATTTGCGCGCGTAAATGGTTGCCATGCATACCTTATATATATAGGTGTAGCAATTTCTGTGGATTTCACCACCAAGCGACCATCCTCAACCGTCGCCTCGGCGGGGTAATAGAGGCCATCGAAGGTTGCCACCTCGAAGGTTCTGATAGGCTCGCCATCCGACGTGCGGAGGCCATCGCCATACTCGAAGTCGATAACTACAGCTCCATCGACCACCTCAGCCGACTTGAAGAGCGGACCCGAAGGGGTGACGTCACAGCCGTAAGTCTCGCTCAGGGCCCAACGTGCTAGGCGCTCACCAACGTCACGCTTACGTCTTGGGTGAACATCGAGCGAGTCGCCACGATCCGACGACACCGCCATTCCCGTGTGAGAAATTTGCGACATCAAACGGCGTTGGCTATCTCTGAAGCTTGGCCACGAGGTTCTGTTAAGTGACGATAGTTGAACGTAATAGAGTGGCAACTGATCGTTACCCCACTCGCGACGCCAACTCTCGACCATCAACTTGAAGAGATCCTCATGGGTCTGGAGGTTTGTAGCGTTCGACTCACCTTGATACCAGATCGCACCCTTGATTGGGAAGCGCTCCAGCGGTGCGATGCCCGCCTCGAAGAGGTAGCAAGGTTCGTAGAAGTGGCGCTGCTGCTCTATACGCTTATTTTTTATATTTACCAACGCTCTGCCTTGCGACCACGCCTGCATAAAGTGGGTCTCACTGAGATCCTTAAAGATCATTGGGTACTCCTTGCTCAAGGTCTTACGGTCGACCCAAGATTCAACAGGCGAACCACCAACTGCATTGGAGATCAAGCCAATAGGAATATCCAACTCCTCACTGAGGCTCACGCCATAGTGGTAGGCGATAGCCGAAAGATCGGCAGCGGTAGCCGAACTAAGTTCCTGCCACTCCGTAGGTTTGTAAATCTTCAAGAGGTTGGCCGAATCCAACTGCTCCTGCGTCCAATTAACGCCCGTTAGAGGCAGAGCGCAGGTCATATTAAAGATACGGATATTTTTGCGGTTTGCCTTTTCGATGTAGATATCAGAGTTGGTTGTCGAGCGCAACGGAAACTCCATATTCGACTGTCCCGCACAGAGCCACACATCTCCCGCAAGGATATTGCTGTATGTCAATTTGCGACCATCCGACTCCACGACCATCTTGTATGACTCGCGCACTTGGAGCGGATCGATGGTGATTGACCAAGTGCCATCTTTTTGAGTCTCGGTGGCATACCTCTTTCCGCCGATCGATAGTTTAACACTCCTCGAAGCGTTGGCAACACCCTTTATCTCGATGGGTTCACCATGCTGAATCACCATATTATCGCTATAGATCATCGGCATCTGCAGACCACCATAATCGCCCGTAATTGCCTTTGAGGCCACCTCAGCTATGATTTTAGCTCCCTGCTCGTTGGGGTGAACAGCATCGGGAATCATCTGCGGGAAGTGGTACAGAGGGGTGTGGAAGTCGATTAGCTCGACATTTGCCGCCTGAGCCACAACAGCAATAGCGTCGCGGATTGGCTCCTGCCACTGAAAAGTACCAGCCGAAAAACGGGGGTGGAGGTGCGTTATTGGGGTGATCTTAGCGATTATAATTCGCATATCTGGGTTGACCGCGCGAAACGACTCAATCAGACTGATGTAGTCACCAACAAACTCATCACTATAGTCGGGCCAGTTTCGCGGGTCGGTATCGTTTACACCCAGATGAATCACCGCCAAATCGGCGCCATACTCCAACGCATTGGTGTAGGCCTCATTCATGATGAAAGGGTTGTGACCATGGCTCAGAAGCGTCGAACCGCTGCGGCCAAATGCCTGGACCTCATAACCAATGCCGAGCATCTGGGCAAGTTGTGCTGGGTATGAGTCCGTAGATGCATCCTCGACACCAACGCCAAAAGTTATACTATCACCTACACACGCCACCTTCACCACACTTTGCGCCACAGACGAGGCGCAGATCAACGTAGATATCATTATCGTAAGTAAAAATTTTCTTTTCATAAATTCACATTTATTAAAAATAAGGCGCTCAGATTCACAACCCGAGCGCCTCAATATCAAGTTACTCTCGTTTCAAAGTTTTCCAAGTTACCCCATCAATATCTTTATGATTTTTCACAAATAGACTAGCTATGTATGCCCCACCCACGGTGAAGAAGATTCCGAGGAAGCCATAGAGCCAGAACGAAAGATCGGTATAGATACTCACCGAAAGGATAGCGATATTACCGAGAATAAAGCCAATCAACGCAGCTGGCGTTCCAACGCGAGGCAGGAAGATTCCGATAACAAATAACGCAGCAACACTACTCGACAACAGACCCAAGAGGTAGTTGAAGTAGTCGAAAAGTGAGAGAATATTCCAACTAGCCATCAATACGGCAAACATAATACCCACAATACCAAAGCATACGCTCGATAGACGAGCTACGTTGAGCTGCTTCTTATCGTCGGCCTTTGAGTCCAATCGACGGTAGATATCGACCGTGAACGCCGTAGACAGAGAATTGACGTTTGACGAAACGGTAGACATAGTCGCCGCGAAGATCGCCGCGATAAGCAATCCCGCCAAACCTACAGGCATCTCGGCCATTATAAAGTGAGGGAAGATCGAGTCGGTATTCATCATCTCGAAGTTGAGATTGGTCGGATGAGTCTTATAGAACGCATAGAGCGCAGTTCCAATAGAGTAGAAAACGACAGATACTATAACACTCAAGAAACCATTGAGCAAGATGCTATTACCTGCAGCCTTCTCCGATTTGGTTGTAATATAGCGCTGAATGACAGTCTGATCCGACGTATAAGAGATAAGGTTATTAGCTAAACCACCAATAATAATCACCCAGAATGTTCCACTAGTGAGGCTAAATGAGAAGTCGAACATCTTGAACTTCTCGTTATCCATCGTGATGGTCATCATCTCGTTCAGACCACCAGGGATATTCGAGACAAGGAACACGAGGGTCAACAGAGC
Organism: Rikenellaceae bacterium; assembly: GCA_044433705.1. GTDB lineage: Bacteria > Bacteroidota > Bacteroidia > Bacteroidales > Rikenellaceae > Alistipes. Next base: position 13,214 of record JAWXTG010000019.1, read on the forward strand.
ACCACCAACAAGGATAATACCCTGCACAACATCGCTCCAGATAACCGCCTCGACACCTCCCATAGTACAGTAAGCCAAGGTCACAAGACCCATCAAGACGATACAGAGGTAGATATCAATTCCCGTAACGGTGGTCAAAGCCAACGAGGGGAGGAACAGCGTCAGGGCCATACGAGCCACCATAAATACTATAAAGAGCGAGCTGGCCAATAGGCGCACAGCATAGCTAAAACGCTTCTCGAGATATTCGTATGCCGTGGTCACATTCAGGCGGCGGAAGAATGGAAGATAGTAGCGAATAACGGGCAGAACCATAACCAAGATGGTAACCGCCATTGGGAAGTATCGCCAGTCGGTAGCGAAAGTCTTTGCAGGCACAGCCATAAAGGTAATTGCACTCAACATAGTGGCAAAGAGGCTGATACCTACCGCCCACCAAGGAATGCGGCCGCCTCCCTTGAAGAAGTCGTCGGTGCTCTTACTCTTGCTCATAAAGTAGTATCCCATGTAGAGCATACCCAAAAGATAGAGGATCAAAACCGCCCAGTTGATCAGGCCAAACGGCGGTTGAGTGTTGAGATATCCATAATATACCTCGTTGGTTCTCACTCCTGGCTTAACCTCGCCGTTGATCACAGCCCAGCCCTGGCCATATGGAATCACCTTTGCACCTGCCACTCCGCGGTATGGATACTCATCTCCAATGCTCCAAGTGTCAGTAAGAGTGTTATAGACCACAACATCGCGACTAAATTTATACCACGCCTCGTCGTGAGCAAAATACTCCTGCTGCCACTGCGCAAATGCATCTTTAACCTCCTGAGAATCTGTGTATTTTAGCTCATACTCGCGCATCACAGCGTCGAGGAAGATCTCATAATTTACACCTCCGAAGAATAGAATGTGACTCTTACCAACCGCCAAAGCGTCGGCATCGTGAAGCGACTGTAACTCGCCTTTCACTGGTGTGCAATCTGATATTGCGCTCCACTTCATCGACGATGTATTATATTTATATGCAGTGGTCACTACGCTTGGCATCTGATTATCTACGGGAAAATCAGAGCCTCCAAAAAGATACAAATTGACACTCTCGGCACCATTTTGAGCAACAAGAGCTGGCTTGGCACGCCCCTCGCCTGGGAAATCTGGAAGCACCTCCCACTGGGCGCCATCCTTCAAAGATAGGCGCAAGAAGTGTGTACCAGAGTTCTGGCCATCGGTGGCTCCACCAGCCACATATACGTAGCCACCAGTAACTGCAGCGTCGCACGTAGTGAGAGCAAATGGCAGCGATGGGTATTGAGTCTTAGTGAGTTGCGATTTAGCTGCATCCCACGTCAAGAGAGTTACAGCATCGAGTTTTCCCTCATTATTTTGACCACCAATACACAAAACACCCTTTGGCGTATCGACCGAAGCGCCGTAGGCAACCTCGTAAGGCAGTGTCGACGAGCTAATCCACTCCGTAGAGTTGGCTGGAAGGACAAAGATATCGCTATAAAAGCGCTTTGCACCACCATCCCACACCGCCTCTTCGGGGAAGTTACATCCACCAGCGACGATAATTGCACCATTACTTGTTCCTCCATATGGAGAGGCCATACCCTCAGCCGAGGGTAGGCTTGCCACCTCCGACCATACGAAATTATTTTCGTACTTTTTGCCAGTGGCTAGCCCTGTGGTCAGCAGACCAATGAGCATCGTGAGTATTAGTTTTAGTCTCATTTAGAATCTATTTTTTTGATTTTACTCCGACTTATCCTTCAATATCTCGTCACACAACAGTGCGCTTACGATCATCATACGAGGGATGTGGAATGGACCCTTAAAGATGTTACCTTTAGCTGGTTGCGCAGGTGTTCCATCGCGATGTAGGTAGCCATACCACTCACCATGCTCTCTATCGGGGAACTTCTCGTAGGTATATTCGTGGATCGTCTTGTGGTAATCCAAAAACTTCTCCTTGCCAGTTGCAACGTAGAGGTAGAGCGACGAGATAATCGTCTCACACTGAGGCCACCAGAACTTCATATCTTGTGAATAATCTTGATGTGGGAAACCTTTGCAATCTTTGAAGTTGATGATTCCACCATACTCCGAGTCCCAGCCCCACTCCCAAGACCACTCGAAGATAGTCTCAGCAAGCTCAACTAGCTCCTTATCCCAGTTGCGATGGCGCGCCTCCTCGAGGATAAACCACGCAGTCTCGATACAGTGACCTGGGTTGATTGTGCGTCCAGCGCATGTATCAATTAGCGATCCGTCTGGTGCTACACACTCCAAAACTGCCTTATACTCAGGTTTATAGAATAGAGTTTTGATATCTTGCAACGATTGCTCAATCTGTGCATCGAGCGCAGGATCTTGAATGCTGCGACGAAGGCAAACAGCAACATTGATAAGTATCATTGCGATCGAGTGGCCAACAGACTCAACCATAGATTTAGCTGGCAGGAAACCTGGAGTCGCCAACATTTTCTTCACGCTAAAGAACAGATCTAGAGCCTTTTGTGCGTAGGTGCTATCGCCCGAAGCCACCGCATACTCCGACATTGCTATCGCAGCAAAACACTCAGAGAAGACATAACGACGACGACGAATTGGAGCGCCCTCGGCTGTAACCTCGAAGAACATGTGGCCATCGGTGTCGAAGCAGTGTTGCTCGATAAAGTCGATGGTAGACTTTGCAACCTCCAACCACTTCTCATCACGTCTAACATTGTTGTAGGCATATGCACAGATATATGCAAAACGACCCTGGAACCATACAGATTTTGTGGTATCCATCAACGCACCATCGCGATCCAAGCAGGTGTAGACTCCTCCATTTTTGTAGTCGTAGCCATACTTAAGCCAAAAGTCAAAGATCTGAGAATCCAAATCACCTAGATACTGAGCTTTGCACTGCTCTAAATAAGCGTAATTTTCTTTATTCATTATATTACATGTTTAAGTTATTATTTGTACTATTTATATAAGTGTTTCGAACTTTTACACTCTCCCACTTCACAAAAGTAAAAATAATATTTGTATATTCAAAGAAATATTACGAATATTAAAGTGTTTAATTAAAATATTTTTTATAGTAGCCCTTCAGCAGCACTAAATAGACATAATCTAGTGAAAACTTCCTTCATAATATAAGTAATTTCACAGAGCATTTACAAAAAAATTAAGGCGATTGATAAGTTATAAAACAACATCAATCGCCTTTAATCAATCACCCGAAAGCTTACAATCCCAAAATCGAACGTATCAATTCATTGTAGGCATCCGCATAGATCATCATACCATAATCCGAAGGGTGTACATAGTCGACAATTGCATCTGGCGTGAACGAAAGAGTCTCTGAACTAAGATAATAGAGATCCTCGACTCCCTCTTCGATCAACATATCATACGCTCTTTTTTGCGCCACAAGGCAGTTGTCAACCAAGCCTCGCTGACGATCAACCACAGCCTGATCTGAGTAACCTAGGTGATCGGTCAACACAATAGGGGTTTTGGGGTGTCTCTCGCGCAAAGTGTGCACCGCTTTGCAGACCAACTCGGTGATCACAGCCGACTCACTATGCTGCAGATTTGGCATACAGTCGAGCAGATAGATCGAAGCATCGATCTGGCTAATCATATCGACGATTGCATCCTCGAGTTTTCCATTGCCCGAAAATCCAAAGTTATATAGAGGCATATTTAGCTCACGGCTAACAATTGAGCTCCAGGCCATTGCGGGGCGCGAGGCGCATGCACCTTGCGTAATGGAGGTGCCGTAAACAACAATCGGATCCTCCGTGCGAGGCTCAATAAATTCGAAGTACGAACCCTCTTCAACACCAATCTGCATACGCTTCACCCCATTATATAAAGGTAAGTATAGATGATAAAGATAGCCGTCGGGGTCGGTCATATCGTGACTATTCAGAGAGGTATAAGTATAGGCCACATCCTCGTTAAAGGCAAATCGACCTGCCACACGCAGCATATCTCCCGCCGAATCATAACGGTATAGGTCGACTCCACTAGAGCCAGTCTTGGGCATATGATTGAGCGACAAGAGGCTATCAGTCAGATTATAACGAACTGTAATCTTTGGTGAATTTGTACGAAAACGAATAGATAGACCCGCACTATTGGTCGATAATCTCCACACCGACTCGCGCACCAGCTCCTTGAAGCTATCGGGGAATCTATTGTAAAAGCCAGCACGCTCCTCGCCCTGCCAAAACTGACCCTCGATAGGGTTGAACGCAGCCTCCTGCGGATTGTGCCAAACTAGCTCTTGACCCACCGCGATCCTTGGGAGCCAAACGATTAAAAGCACTACGATAAAGGTAATTTGTCTCATCATATTTTTGTTATTTGTTAGGTATCAATACTTTTGCAAATATATAAATTATTTGTTACACTTCAAAGCTACAATCGACAACGTTACTATTATTTAACAGTGGCTACAGATTTAGCGAAAAATCTATATTTTGCAGCAACAATAGATAAACAGCTATCAATCAGCAATATAACAAATTACCACGCAAAAATATATACCATCAAAACTTTATTAAAGAAAAGAAAAAATAAAAAAAACCTTATAAAATGGTGATAAATAAATAATTCTTGCTTACTTTGCACTATTAATTAAGAATAACCCTAAAAATAAATTACATTATGGAAAGAATCAAAGGGCTTATCAATGCCCCATTCACACCATTCAAAGAGAATGGCGATGTAAATCTCGAGCCAATTGCCGCATATGCTAAATTGCTAATCAACAATGGTCTCAAAGGTGTATTTATCAATGGATCTTCTGGCGAGGGTTACATGCTAACCGTAGAAGAGCGCATCGCACTTGCTGAGAAGTGGATTGAGGTTTGCCCAAAAGATTTCAAGGTGATCGTACACGTAGGTAGCTGCTGCGTTAGAGATAGTATCAAATTGGCTAAACATGCAGAGCAGATCGGCGCATGGGCGATCAGCGTGATGGCTCCCCCATTCCCAAAATTGGGTCGCATCGAGGAGCTAGTACAATATTGCGAGGATATCGCAGCTGCAGCGCCATCACTACCATTCTACTACTACCACATCCCAGTATTCAATGGCGCATACTTCTCAATGCTCGACTTCCTTAAGAGCGTCGAGGATCGTATTCCAAACTTCGCAGGTATCAAATATACTTTCGAAAGCATTTACGAGTACAACCAGTGCCGCCTCTACAAAAACAACAAATTCGAGATGTTGCATGGTCAAGATGAGACTATCCTTTCGAGCTTGGTTATGGGTGGTGCCGAAGGTGGTATCGGTGGTACAACCAACTACAACGGTCGCGAGCTAAACATGATCATCGAGAGCTACGCCAAGGGTGATATCGAGGCAGCTGTAGAGCACCAAAACTTCGCACAAGATGTGATCAACGTAATCTGCAACTACCGCGGCAATATCGTTGGCGGTAAGCGCATTATGAAGCTTATCGGTCTCGACCTAGGTAAGAACAGAACTCCATTTAGAAATATGACCGACCAAGAGGAGGAGGCGATGAAGGCTGAGCTCGAGGCGATCAACTTCTTCGATCGTTGCAACAAATTCTAGAGTGAGCCATGATCATTTCGAGTCTAAAATTTAGTGAGCGAGTAGAGGGATTACACCCTCTATTCGCCACTCTATTTAACTATGTCAAGTCAAACGATCTACTCAATGCTCCACTTGGACGCATCGAGATCGACGGCGACAACCTCTTCATCAACAACGTCGAGGTTCAGGGGTTAGCAGCTGACGCTCAGGTACTAGAGATGCACGAGGCGTACATCGACGTACATATCCTACTCAAAGGCGAGGAGACCATCGGTTGGAAATCGATCGACCAAATCGAGAAGATCACCAAACCCTACAGCGCCGAGGCTGAGTGCGCTCTATCCGACGACAAACCAACGTCGTACACAACACTCAAAGAGGGCGAATTCGCAATCGTATACCCCGAAGATCCACACGCGCCCATCATCGGCACGGGGGTGATTAGAAAGTTAATAGCAAAAGTTAAGTTATAAAGATATGAGAGTAAACAGAGGAGCCGATCTATGTACATCGTCGCTTAACGACACAAAAAATATCGATTACAACATCGCGATACTTCCCTGGGGAGCAATCGAGCCACACAACCAACACCTTCCATATTTGACCGACTCAATCTTAGCGCACGCCGTCTCGGTAGATGCTGTGGTTGTGGCAAATATCCGAGGTGCGAAGGCGATCGTGCTGCCCCCTGTCGACTTTGGCTCTCAGAATCCAGGTCAGCGCGAGCTACCATTCTGCATCCACACCAAGTACGCTACTCAGTACGCAATTCTTTGCGACATCGTAGATTCACTCTCGGCTCAAGGCATCAACCGAATGCTCATCGTTAATGGCCACGGAGGCAACAACTTCCGCAACATGATTCGCGATCTCTCGGTTGACAAACCCGATTTCATCATCGCCACAACCGAGTGGTACACCGTAGTCAAAGATACCGAATACTTCGAGGAGCCAGGCAACCACGCAGGAGACCTAGAGAGCTCCGTGATGCTACACTACCACGAGGAGCTGGTCGACATGTCAACCGCAGGCGACGGAGCATACAAACCATTCGCCAACAAAAGTCTGCGCAGCGGAAAAATATGGTCGCCACGCAACTGGCTAAAAATCAGCGTCGACACAGGAATTGGCGACCCCCGACCAGCAACAAAAGAGAAGGGCACCAAATATGTTGAAGCTGTCGTGGCTGAACTATCTGAGATTATCGTAGATTTCGCTTCTGGGGAGCTATACTAAGCTCTTTTTCTTATGGCTGAGGACGTTTACAACTGACTCCGTCGGGCGGAGATTGCACCTCCGCGGGTGCATATCATCTTGCGCATTGGGGCATAGAGCTCTTTTAGCTCTATGATTTTAATATACTGAGAGGTGGATCAAATAAATTTGTCCACCTCTCAATATATTAAAATTTATCGAACACCCGTTAGGCGTTCGAACCCCAAGCGAATACACTACAGCTAAATTAACAAATTTCAACAAATCCTATGAAATTGAATGGTGTAACCTCGGCTTTATCCTCGTTTTGGGATTAAACACCTGCAGGGTGTTTAAAAAATATTACTAGTCATTATTTTGGGCAAGCTTGCTTAATACAAAATAATGACTAGTAATATTTTAGAGCTGCAAGCTCGTCTCCCAAATCGCAAAAAGCTAGCTCCGCGGGGAGCACACCGCTGCCGTCCGCGCAGGACAGCCCCAAGCCGACCCAGGCCAAGCGCCACTAAATCACCACCTCCTCAACAACGTCAAAAATATTTGCGCCTTGAATCACGAGGGGATTCTCTTGGCTAAAGAAGATCACGCCATTCACGGGTGAGTATATACTTTCGCGGATGGAGGCGTCATAGGGGTCGACAATCTCGGCTAGGAGATCCCCTTTACGGACACTCTCTTGCGCCGACCGCAACTTTCTGAATATTCCTGCTGCACAACTCTTTACGCTCACTAGGTTGGCACTCGATATCACCTGCGAGTGGTATCCAGGACGCACCGACGCTGTTAGCAGGTTGGCGCTTACCATAAATCGAAGAAAAGCCTCGACTGCACTTTCGACACTCTGCTCGTCGAGCTTGTTGGTGCTTCCTGTATATATCGAGAAGGCTTTGACGCCCCAAATCTGCCAATTATAATTGAGCAAAGTTGTGTCGTAGGGGGTGTAATCCTTGACGTAGACGTAGGGCATCCCGAAGAATTTCGCCTCTTTTTCTGGTTGGTAATCAGTATTTAGCATTCTGACGTGAGGTATGAAATCACCTGGTATGTAATAACTTGCGAGCTGCACGCCATAGGCGTAAGACTTCACGCTCTCGAAGAGTGCGGCGGCGATACGCTGTGTTGTCTCGCCCTTGTCGTAGCCAGGAAACATGCGGTTGACATCGGTATTGTCCATCGACCAGAAGCGCTTTCCGATGTTCATGGAGAAGGGGTTGACCGAGGGTATCACCAAAATTTCATGTCCTGGAACAAGGGCGCCGCACTGCTCGAGGTGAGTTAGGCGCTTGATTAGCGAAGCGCATGTATATTGCTGCTGGATCTCATCTCCGCGAATGGAACCAACAACGGCGAGCGTCTTTTCGCCCTCGCCAAAGCGGTAGCCATATATTGTAAAGTCGTCACGGTAAGGCGATTTCAGGGTGTATAGTATCTCTTTCTTCATTTGTGCATCAATCTAAAGTTGGTGAATTCGAGCAATCAACGAACCATCGTAAACTACGGGATAGGCCCTCAGAGTGAAGAGGAAACCGTGCACTGGCGAGAGGACATGGTGCAAAATATCACCAGTTAAGGGGTCGACGATTGTCCCTATCTCTTCGCCCTGCTCGAGAATTTCCGATGTTTTGCGCGTTGTGAGAAAAATTCCAGAGGCCTCGGCATTGAGGAACGAGACGCTATCACCCTCCGACACAATCCCCTCGCAGAGCTGCGAGAGATCCACATCTCCACTCCACATCTCCATGGTTTTCAACATATTAAGAATGCCCGCAACCAGAGCATCTCCCATCGTGTGATTTATTCGCATGCCAACACCCATCTCGACAACCAAACATGGCGTGCCCGTCGAATTGAGCGAGTGAGCAAGGGTCGACTCCAAAACTGTTGCCGCCTCGTGAATCCATATAAAATCGACGCCGAGCAACTTAGCCTTGGGAACCAATGCCGCCGCCGCATCGACATTTATACGTATCTGCGGCACCTCGCGAAGATAGATATTGCTCGAGTGGATGTCGATAACCATATCGGCGCCCTTCAGATCCTCGACGATGGCGTAGGCTATGCTCTCGGCAATTGCGCCATCCTTGTTACCAGGAAAAATACGGTTCATATCGAGGTCGAAGCCTGGTATTCCTCGCGATATCGTATCGATTCCCAGCGGGTTGAGCGCAGGGTAAATCTCGACTGTGCCATCAAGCTTATCGAGATTTTCGCGCAACAACTTCGCTAATTTATAACATACGTACTGCCCCTCCAACTCATCGCCGTGGGTTCCAGTCACTATACACACTCTGCGCTTTGAGCGGCCCGACTCGATGATTTTCTTTCGAATAAACCACCTTTCGTCGATAGGCATCGCAACAGATACTACCTCCTTTATCATTTTATTATTAAATTTCTTCTACTACTACTCTGATTTGGGTTGTATGCGAGGCCATGCCGCGCTTCGAGCCACGTATCACGGAGCAATCGGCAGCATCACGACCGTGCGAAAGTTTGATATAGCCCTGCTCCGCCACCCGATTGTGAGTGGGGTCAACCCCATACCACGCACCGTCACTCCACACCTCAATCCAGGCGTGAGTCTCGCCCGTTCCCACGACAAAACCTACAACATAACGGGCAAAGATAGCACGTTCTCGGCACATAGCAAGCAAAATATGCGAAAAATCTTGGCACACTCCCGCCCCTATCGCAAAACTTTCGGCCGCCGTGGTTGTGACCGAAGTGGCTCCTGCCGAGTAGCTCATATGGTGGTGAATAGCAGAGGATAACACCTGAGCGATCTCTAGAGGCGATCCCGCAGCATCGACACCACGATTGAACGCCGAGATGGAGCTATCCGCCTGCGTCAGGGGGCTGGCAACACGAAAGAGGGGCTTTGGCGCTGACTCCTCAATTTTGTAGTCGCCACACTCCACCACACCATTGGACGCAACCACAAATATATCGTGCATCTCGTTTAAGAATCCGTAGTGAATCACATTGCCAAAGATATCCACGTCGCGCCTCAAAGTGGCTGGCGCCATAAGGTGCAACTGGTACTCCTTAAGGCGCTGCTGTGGCTGATCGCAAGGGGTACAGCGCAGCATAAAATGGTATACCGAGACCATCGACTGGTAGGTGACGATGGTCTGGTAACTAAACTTATATCTCTTTCTTTCAGCCATATACACCCGATAGCTAAACTAATACCAATGAACTAAGATAGCCCAAAACTGTGGTTCGATACGCCTCACTCTCGGGCGCATAATTCTCCTCCGTAAGCAGACGCTCGAGCTGCTCCATCGAGTACTCATCGACCACGATGCCCGCCTTGCGCAGAGCATCCTTGAGCGAAACAAAGACCTCCTCGATACGAAAGAATGGATAGTGGAATCGAATATGCAGATCGATATTTTCGATAAATCGACCCGCCTTCAAGAATTTCCTGATACGCTTATCAAAAACGCGCTCGTCGATAGAGCCGAAAAAGGCTAACATATAGTCGGTTATAGATTGTAGCAGAGTGATATTCTTCTCGCCGCGCACTCCACACTCGGTAATAATAGAGAGCGACATCTGAATATACGAGAGCGATTCACTTGTGATGTCGCGGCGCAAAACTATCGCGTTGTCGTTGGCTCCGCAGAGGCTCGAGTAGATCGAGCAGCTATTGGTGGGCGAGTAGAGCTGCGAGAGTTGAAAGAGCTCACTTTCAAGATCTTCACCCAATGTTTCGACACCCAGATTGCAATAATATTCATGCAAATCGGCAATATCGCCATCGATCACTTTATCGTAGTAACGGCGCAAAAGGTGGAGCGAGATATAGACCCGCTCGGCGTAGCGGCCGAGCCAGTAGAGTCGATTAGCCTTGTCGGCTGTAATTACATTGCATACCATATATCTATCATTTTTATTCTGTTAAAACCCAAGTATCCTTAAAACCACCACCTTGCGATGAGTTGACCACAAACGAACCCTCGATACGAGAGTAGCGCGTCAGACCACTACACCAAACCTTTGTCTGGTCGCCCTGCACGACGAATGCGCGCAGATCGGCCTTGCGCTCGATCGTTGAGCCATCATCCTCCAAGATCTCAAGATCCTTGAAATCAATGATCTCCTGCGCGATCCATCGACGTGGTTTCTCTATTATTAACTCCTTCAACTCCTCGAGTTTTTCGGGCGAAAGGTCACGCCCAAAGACCACTCCGTAGCCGCCCGCCTCACTTACATCCTTGATTACCAACTTCTCGATATTGGCCAAGATATAGTCGTAATCGTGCTTGTAGTATGGCAAATAGGTCGGTGCATTTTGCAAAATTGGCTCCTCATTGAGATAATATTTGATCATCATCGGCACAAAGTAATATGTGCCCTTATCGTCGGCCACACCGTTACCAGGGGCGTTGATAATCGCCACATTACCTTTGGCGTAGGCCTGCATTATATTGGGCACACCAATGAGCGACGAGGCCTCGAATACCATTGGATCGAGGTACTCATCCGAGATACGACGATAGATTGCACCCACCCTCTGGCGGCGGTTGTAGAGGCCATTATAATATAGTATATCATCCTCGACAACCAGGTCTCCAGGGAATGCCAACACCGCTCCCATCTTCTCGGCGAGGTATGAGTGCTCGAAAAATGCCGAATTGTAGCGACCTGGAGTGAGTATCACGTTGAGCCCGCGCCCATCATTGACGGCGTCCATCATCTCCTTGAGCAGCTGCGAGTAGTTACGATTGTCGGCCACCGCATTGTTTTGAAAGGTCTCTGGCGACACCTTGCGGGTGATCGTGCGCGCAATCATTGGGTATGAAGCACCCGAGGGAATGCGCAAATTATCCTCCAAGATATACCACTCACCCGTTTTTGCCTGCACCAAATCGATTCCCGAGATGTGTGAGTAGACCTGCTTCGAGGGTGTGATGCCCTCGCACTGAGGCAGATAATCTTTGGCCGAGTAGATAAACTCTTCAGGGATAACACCATCTGCCACGATACTCTTTTCGTGGTAGATATCGTGCAAAAACATATTCAACGCCTTCACACGCTGGATCAAACCCGCCTCGAGCATCTCCCAATCTTTATGCACGATAACTCGCGGAATCGAATCAAATGGGAATAGTTGCTCATTGAACACCCCATTTTTATAGACCCCAAAACGTACGCCAAAGCGCTCCATCCACTTATTTACGGTCTCCTTGCTCTCTATTAATCTTTCCATACCTTCTTTGTATTGATTACACAATCGATTTTTACAAAGGTAGTTGAGATTCGATTTAAGTGTACTGCGCTGCTGCGAGAGATTGCAACAAAAAAATATTGACTATAAATATTCTAGCAAATATCACATTATCCTATAAATTCTATTATTTATCACGCCCTAAAATGAAGATACAACAAAGTGAACCAAATTATCAAAATGCCGACAAATCGATGATTCAAGATATGTATGCATAAATATCACTTTATTTTCATACCTTTGCATAGATAATTTTTTACTCAACAGCACCCAATTTATGAACCTCGTTTGGTTAGATATTAGCGCCTCCTACTCCCACTCCTCGCTGGCTTTACCCGCCATCGAGGCCTGCCGCTGCGGCGACAAATACCACTGGAGCCACGTCAAAGGCACCATCAACAGCGACATCTACCTGGTCACAAAGGAGCTCTACGAGGCTCAGCCAACGATCATCGCCGCTACACTTTGGCTCTTCAACCACGAAATTACACTCAAGATCTGCGAGCGCGCAAAGGCTCTTATGCCCGAGGTGACAATAATTTTAGGCGGCCCCGAGTTCAACGGGGATAACCGCGAGTTCCTGCGTCGCAACCACTTTATCGACTACCTCTTTCGAGGCGAGGGTGAGGTTGAGTTCCATAAATTTTTAGCAGACGCCCCGCTAAAAGATATCACAGGACTCTGCTACAGAGCCGAAAACGGAGAGTACGCGGACAATGGCAGGGCTCGCATCGACACGTTCGCGACACTGCCCACCCCCGAGAGCAGCGAATTTTTCGCGTTCGACTCGCCATTCGTACAGTTGGAAACCTCACGCGGCTGCTTCAACAGTTGCGCCTTCTGCGTAAGCGGTGGAGATAAGCCCATACGCGACCGAGAGATCAGTGAGACCAAAGAGAGGATCGACAACATCGCTCGACACGGGGTCAAAGATATCAGAATCCTCGACCGCACCTTCAACTACTCACCGCAACGTGCGCGCGAGATGCTACAGCTCTTCACACACTATCCCGCGATGAATTTTCACCTCGAGATCCACCCTGCGCTTCTATCGGAGTCGCTGCTCGAACTACTCGAGGCGATGCCCAAAGGGCTGCTCCACCTCGAAGCGGGAATGCAGAGCCTCGACGACCAGGTTATTAAAGCGTCGGGCAGGATCGGCACAAATCAGGCGGCCATACGCGGGCTCAGTCGACTCTGCAAGATGGATAACTTCGAGACCCACGCCGACCTCATCGCAGGATTGCCCCACTACACACTCGCTCAAATATTTAACGATGTGCGACAGCTATCAATGATCGGCTCAGGCGAGATTCAGCTCGAGCTACTCAAGTTGTTACCAGGCACCAAAATGCGGCTCGAGGCGCCCAATAATGGGATAAAATTTGCCTCCACGCCACCCTACGAGGTGCTCGAGACCCCCGCAATATCGATCACGGAGCTCGACCATGCACGGCTCCTCTCCAAGTTACTCGATAAATTCTACAACGCCCAAGGGTGGCAGCAGGTGACGCGACAGATAATCAACGAGAATGAGGATTTTCTACCCTCATTTCTCGACTACCTCATCGCGAGCGAACTCCTCGACAAACCTCTATCACTCGAGAAACGAGGTTCGTTACTCTACAACTACTGCACCACGAAGATGGGAGGGAGATACACCGACCAGATATCAATAGCTTGGATCGAAAACGGCATATCGCTACGCAAAGCGGAGGCTGGAAAAATCGAAAAAGCGGTAGTGCTCCCCGAAGAGATCACCCGCCAAGCAGGCCTGCACTACTACCATTGGCGTGGCAGTGAGAAGAGTTATATCTTTGTGTTCGACCGTTCGGTGGACCACTCCAAACCGATCATGAAGATCGAGTGCAAGAGGTAGGCAACACCACACCGATAGTGGCTGCAGCGCGCCTATAGTTCAAAGGAGGATCTCTCAGGCAAAAAACCCTCAAGAAACTCAATAGCCTGAGCGCGTTGCTCTTCAGTGGCGCTGCTCTCGTCATTGATGGTGAATAGTGCGGGGTTGTAGCGATAGAAATTTGCGGCGATGTTACTAGCGTTGACAGGGAAGCATCGCGAGTCGGCAATATAGCGCTTGGTTAATCCACGCTTCACCCTATCGAGGATGCTTGTGGCTCCGTTGTAGCGTCCAATTCTCACGTAACTCTTATGCGAGTTGGCCAGAAGTAGATAGTGAATCACGGAGCGATGTAGGTCGTCGTCGCAACGGAAACGACTGTTAAGACTCTGAGCGGCCTGCTGCTCAAACTCCTGAACTGCACGCTCGAAGTCGCTACGTCGGTAGGCGTCGATGTTGTGGTGTGGCGCTAGCGTGAAGTGCTTTTTATAGCGGCGATTCACCTCCGTCAACATTCTGTAGACCTTGCGCTGATAATTCCCCTCGCGCCCTTTGAGCTTCTGCTTGGCAAGGCGCACAATGGGTTCGCCATCGGGGTGGAAGAAAAACGAGGGTTCAACAGATCGACCAAATAACATATCGTCGTTGGCGTAGAGAAAATGCTCCGACAAACCCTTGATTCTGTAGACATAAAACTCAAGAATCGTGGAGTTATATATGGGTAGATACTCCTGCGGAATAATCTCGGAGTGATCGACGATGGTAATTTTTGGCGACGATGAGTCGAGCCATTTTGGCCGCTGCGAGTCGGTTACAATATATATGTGGTTGATCCAGGGGGCAAATCGCTCAACCGAGCGCAACGAATATTTCAACTCGTCGTGGTCGACAAAACGGCAATCTCCCGCAATCTCCACTGAGAGTTGCCTCTCCTTTGGTAGATACCTATTCTTTTTTGCGATCCATTGGGGATCGGTGCCATCGACCCAAAGATACACTAAGTCTATCTTCATACTCGCTTTGTATATATTGGAATTAGATCAAATAGGCGCCAAACTCTGCGATCACCGCGCTCCTTAAGCTTTAATATCGTGACACCTGCAATGGTCCAGAGCCTAACGGTGACATTTTTGAACCTCTCGTCGAGTCGTATATTCTCGCTCGCGCAGTACTCCACCAACGCTCGGTGTGCCACATACTTATCCAGTTGCTTCTTCTCTGTTTGACGACCCTTGGTTATACCCGTGCTGTTGTTAACATAGATATAGTAGGTATCTGGAATGGTGACCATGCGCCCAGTTGAGTTGAGCAGCGGCAGCGTGAAGTTAACATCTTCGAAATAGACACGCTCTACGAACCTCAACCCACTCTGCTCTAAAGCTTTACGGCGGATCAACTTGTTCATAACGTAGAACAGCGTCTTATACCCTATCGCCTCAATCTTCTCGTTGGTTGTCTCGAAACAGGCCTCGCGCACCACCTTGTAGTGAAACTTTGTGCGATTAGGATAGACTTTTTTTATGCCCATCACAACGATGTCGGCAGAGTGAGCCACGGCAGCATCATAAGCCTTTTGGCAGTAATCTTGCTCGATATAGTCGTCGCCATCGACAAATAGTATGAATTCGCCCGACGCCTCGTCCATTCCACGGTTGCGCGCACCGCCCAATCCGCGATTCTCCTGCGAGATTACCTTCACACGCTCGTCGCGATTGGCGAAGCTCATCAACACATCTAGCGAGGTGTCACGGCTTCCGTCGTTGACACAAATCACCTCGATCTCGCTGAGTGTCTGCGAGATTATACTCTCCACGCAACGACCAATCAGCGACTCAATATTGTATACTGGAACTATTACACTTACCTTTGGGACCATACTTTTTATCTATTTTTTTGGCAAAGTCACCCAATCACCAATGCGCTTATTCCACTCAAGTGGATAAAACTGACGCATTCCCGAGGCTGGATAGAGCGTTATCTCACCAAAATATATCACTCCATTAATATTATATAGGTCTATTCTAGCAAATGGCATACCCTTCGAGAGCTTCGCGGCGATCTCCAACATCTGCGAATAGTTCTCTGGACGCGGCAGAGGCTCCGCTCGATTGACGGGGGTGTCGCCAGCATTGAACGGCCCCGAGAACTCCTGAAGGCGCCACTCAGCATCGTATATATCTTTGCAGGTCTCCGACTCCGCATATCTGTTACTTACAAGTTGGCAAAACTTGGGCTCCCCGTTAAAACAGTAGAATTTATAATCTTTCAACTCGCAGCCGCTCTCATCAACCATATACTGCTCGCAGATGATGCGTCGCCTAACATTCTTATATGGCCACTCCTTAGTCGAAGAGTACATGCTCTTCCTGAGTTGGCGTCGCAACTTGCGCTTGGCTCGCTTAAAGTTGAATGTAGCTTTATCTCTACAGATAAAGACGACGCCGCCACCTCGATGGTTACATTTCAAGACAAACTGCTCTGGCAGAGCGTCAAAATCTATCTCTCGAGCCTTGCGCCACACCCCGATGGTGGGTATAATATGCTCCTCACCAATTATTTTTGACACATGTTTCTTGGCCTCGACCTTATCGACCAAAGGCACATATTGAGTGTTGTGGTCGAAGAGTTTAAGCCACTGAATCTTTTCGGACAAAAGAGTGGGATTTTTCAAATCTGGCCATCGACCCATCTTAAGACGATACTCAGCCCTAACGAATGCTTTATCAGGAATAACATGCTTAAATCGCTTCAACATACTAACCATAAGCACCTTCGGCCTATTAATATATGTAATTACACCTGCCATACGCGCAGCTCTATTTCTTAATTTTTACATTGACGAAGATTCCAAATTGCGGCACAAATTAAGTGCAATTTTCTCTATTATCAACGCCTTTATCTAATATTTTATTCTGCAAAGTTAACTCTTTTATATAATTTTACAACTATTTCTTGCTTATCAACCAAGATAAGCGCATGAAAATTACTCTCCCTACGCTTATCTATTGGCTCCAAAAAGGGGTCTCGCGCAACCTAAGTTACACACATCTCGATAGAAAATTTAGACCTTTCTAGAGGTTCTTACCACTGAGAGATATCAAATTTAAATTATAATGATTATCTTTGTGAATAAATAATTTTTCGTAGGTATGATAGAGTATATTTCGCAGTCGATAAAAAACAGCATTTCGCTCAAGGAGCAACTGCTCTCATCGCAGGGAGATATGGCAACTTTGGAGGCTGTCGGCCAGGCTATTGCTACGCTCTTCGAGCGTGGAGGTAAGTTGCTGATATGTGGAAATGGGGGCAGCGCCTCCGACGCCCAACATATTGCAGCAGAGTTTGTTGGCCGCTTCGTCGAGGCTCGTCGAGCTCTTGGAGCTATAGCGCTCACAACCGACACGTCGATCCTTACGGCCGTTGGCAACGACTTTGGCTTCGAGACGATCTTCGCTCGACAGGTCGAGGCGCTTGGCACAGCAGGCGATATATTTATCGGCATTTCAACTAGCGGAAACTCGGCCAATGTTATCAAGGCGCTCGAGTGCGCCCGCGCCAAAGGGATGACCACCGTTGGCCTACTTGGTGGCGGAGGCGGCGGATGCCTTGCGCTCTGCGACCACTCGATTGTCGTTGGCTCTAAAGAGGCTGCCCGCGTGCAGGAGGTACATATATTAATAGGTCACATCTTGTGCGGTGTGGCAGAAAAGTGGATCGTGAAGGGTGAATAAGGCTGTACTACTCGATCGCGACGGAACGATCAACGTTGACCATGGATATATGCACGACCCTGCGCTCCTGGAGTTTCTACCTGGAGCTGTCGAGGCACTAAAGATGCTTGCCGATGAGGGGTATATCTTGATTATTATCACAAATCAGTCGGGCATTGGGCGTGGATACTTCACTGAAGATCAATACAATACATTTAACGATGTAGTGGTAACACAACTCAAGGGTGAAGGGATCGAGATCGCCGATACATTTATGTGTCCACACTCTCCCGATGATCTCTGCAGCTGCCGCAAGCCCTACCCCTACATGGCACAGAGAGCGATCGAGCGCTACGATATCGACGTGGCCACCTCATATATGTTTGGCGACAAGCCCTCGGATGTGGCGTGTGGCCAGGCTGCGGGACTAACCGCGCGCCTCATCAGCGGCGAAGAGGATCTACTATATTGGAGTAAAGAGGTAATTAACAATCGATTATGAATATTGAACTAAATAAAATAAAGGGATGTAGAGTGTTGGTCGTCGGCGATTTGATGCTCGACACCTACCACATTGGCAGCGTGAAGCGCATCTCACCCGAGGCGCCAGTCCCCGTTGTGCAGGTCAAGCGCAGCTACAGCGTATTGGGTGGTGCCGCGAATGTCGCGCGCAACCTAATTGGGCTCGGAGCAGTGCCAATGGTTGTGGGCGTTGTGGGCGACGACGCTAACGGAAAGGTTGTGAGCGAGATGTTTGCAGAACTCAACGTTGATTGTGCACTAAGCCTCTCCTCGGCCCCAACAATCACCAAAACTCGAGTCATCGGCAACGATCAGCAGGTTGTGCGTATCGACTTCGAGCAGGATCAAGTGGAGCTCGACGCCCAGACCGAAACGGCGCTCATGACTGCCATCGAGGGCCGTATCGAGAGTTGCGACATTGTGGTGATTTCGGATTATAATAAGGGGTTGTGCAGCGACAAGCTATCGCAAGCCATAATCACAACAGCGAGTGCCGCTGGCAAGATGGTAATCGTTGACCCTAAAGGTGTTAACTGGTCAAAGTATAGAGGTGCAACAATCATCACCCCCAACCTCAAAGAGCTCACAGATGTGTCGGGCATCGAAATTTCCAACGAGGATGAGGTCATCGAGAGTGCCGCCTCCGCCCTACTGAGTCGCTACGACCTCGAGTCATTGCTTGTGACACGCTCCGAGCGTGGCATGTCATACATATCTGGCACTCAGAATATTGTCATCCCCACCGAGGCACGCGAAGTCTTCGACGTCTCGGGTGCTGGCGACACAGTCGTTGCAACCTTAGCGGCGGCCCTTGGCGCCTCACTCACAGTCAACGACTCGATCTACCTAGCCAACAAGGCGGCGGGGGTTGTCGTGGGCAAAATGGGAACATCGCCCATCCTTTTCCACGAACTCAAAGGCGAATTGATGATTCAAAGTGACTTCAACGACAAGATCGTTAGCCGCGAGCGAGTATCCGACTTGATGCATCTACTGCGCGAGCAGAAGAGCCGCGTAGTATTCACCAACGGCTGCTTCGACATCCTGCATCGCGGTCACGTAGCCTACCTCGAAGAGGCCAAAAGCCTAGGCGACATCTTGATTCTTGGACTCAACTCCGACGCCTCGGTTCGTCGCCTCAAAGGCCAGGGCAGACCCATAAATGATGAGCAGTCGCGGGCTGTGGTCATGGCTGCGCTCCAAAGCGTCGACTACGTTGTCATCTTCGACGAAGATACGCCCCTCGAACTAATCAAAATGGTTCGCCCCGACACCCTGGTTAAGGGTGGTGACTACGCAA
The DNA here is from genome assembly GCA_044433705.1 of Rikenellaceae bacterium. Classification (GTDB taxonomy): domain Bacteria; phylum Bacteroidota; class Bacteroidia; order Bacteroidales; family Rikenellaceae; genus Alistipes. Next base: position 32,617 of record JAWXTG010000019.1, read on the forward strand.
TCGAGGATATCGTGGGTCGCCAATATGCCAAAGAGACCACCACAATCGACTTTGTCAATGGTTTTTCAACAACAAAGACAATTGCAAAAATGTCTAGTAAATAGCATGTTAGATTTTTAATTGGAATTTTTTTATCAAAAAATTTGGCCAAAATAAAAAAATGCCATATATTTGCACTCCGCAAGGCACCGTAGCTTAATTGAATAGAGCATCTGACTACGGATCAGAAGGTTCCAGGTTTGAGTCCTGGCGGTGTCACAAAGCAAACGCCAAGCGTTATAACTCACTAGGTTATAACGCTTTTTTGCATGCAGTTACTTCTCTACGTATACAGCTGACTCCGTCGGGCGGAGATTGCACCTCCGCGGGTGCATATTACGCCGCGATTTGGGCTTAGAGCTTTTAGCTCTAAGATTTTAGAACACAATAAGTTGCCGCAAATAAATTTGCACAACTTATTCTATTCTAAAATTTATTAAATGCTTGCAGCATTTAAACCCAATTCGAATTGTAAACAGCTAAAATTCAACACCAATTATGCATTATGAATTATACATTATGCATTGCAACCCATGTTGTTCCAACTCGCTGATTTGCATTGGCGACCGCAGGTTGACAATGATATATAATAATAGGTGTGAGTGTTGAAAATTCATTTTCATAAGCTCTCAGCTATTATTATATATCGGCAAGCGCTTAAAAAGCGCTGCAAATCAGTGCACTACAAAATCAAAAACGCAAGTTTTTGAGTCCAGGCTAGCCTGGCGGCCGCCCGCCGTTAGGGCAGTAAGAAACCTAAGCAGGCCTATATTTTTTCGCACAAGCACCACACAATCAGTTGAACTTTGCGACAAATTCGTTACCTTTGCGGCCATAGAAGATGTAAACAGAGAAAAATTGGAAGTTACCAAATATACACAAAGTATCACACAACGTCATAGGACGTTATTTGTAATCGCCATTGATCAATCTGGCTCTATGGTGGGCGAATTGAAGGTTGGCGGCACAGTGATCTCAAAAGCTGAGATGGTCGCAAGGGTTGCAAATGAGTTAATTGCGGAGTTGGTGGAGCGTTCGCGACGCAGCGATGGCGTGCGCAACTACTACGACATCTCAATCATCGGCTACTCGAATGATAGGGTAAGTTCACTTCTTGCCCCTGATTCATGGAGCACTCCCATCACGGCCCTCGACCAGAGTTGTACCGAGGAGGTTGATGTGGAACGAGAATATATCATGGCCGATGGCTCAATGCAGATATTCAAAGAGCATGTACGCCGCTGGGTGATGCCACACGCTTCGGGCTCGACACCAATCTACGAGACGCTGCTCACGGTTCGCGATATCGTGGCAGAGTGGTGCTCAAAGGCTGAGAACCGCGATAGCTTTCCTCCGATAATCTTCAATATCACCGATGGCGAGTCGACCGACTGCAGCTACGACGATATCGGGGAGATCGCCTCGCAGATCAAATCTATCTCAACAAACGATGGACAGACCCTTCTGTTCAATATACATATAGCCTCTAATAGCTCATCTAAATCACTTATAATACCATCGTTAGAGGAGATGGCGCAGTGGAATGAGTGCTCTAGAAGCGCCCTCTCACAATATAATGCAGCTAGCATCCTACCACCAATATTCAACGAGGCACTGTGCCAGATCAAGGGCGTCGACGCGATCGAGGAGGCCAGAGCAATGAGCTACAACTGCTCTGCTACTGAACTCATTACGATCCTCAACATTGGCTCTATAAGCGTGAAATTAAGATAGAGATAGTTATGGCTGCAACAATCAACAACTTCATCTCGGCGCTAAACTCACCAAGCAGTTTCATGAAAAGCCTCGATGTTATTCGTGCTCAGCGAGATACGCAGGGAAACGTAGTCATTCGACGCTCTGCGAACTTCGCCGAGGCGAGCGTTCTTTGGTACACAAAGAGGTACCTTCTGTTTTTACCTCTTAAGGCGGAGGCGCTGCAGATGTCAAAAATTGCCGCGATGAAGATTTCGAATGGGATGTTTAGAGCCTGTTGGAGCTATAGGGTTCTGCCCGACGAGATGAGCTACATCAACTCGCAGGGGGAGGTGGCGACAGCCGATATTGTCGCCATGGAGATCCCCGTAGATGTGATCACACTCACCGATGCCATTAAGGTTGTGCATCGCAATTTGCTTCGTCAAGAGCTTCAGAGACTCTATTACTACTTTATTCGCGCGAAGCTGTCGCACCTAAATCTGACGCCAGATAATATATATGTCGACAAGCATAATACTCTATACCCAGCAGCATTGCACTACGCAGTTGATGCTGATGAGTTTGACATGAGACCTACCTTTGACGCTCTATTAGAGTTTGTTAGCCACGGCGAAGAGAGCGTAGAGAGCGTAGAGCCATTCGAGATAGCTGACCTTCAGCACGAGAAGATAGCGTGTGACGAACTCTACGGCTACCGATATGTGGGCAATCCGTTTGAGGGTATGTGCGTGGCTGAGGAAGACCAAGGCTTCGGCTACATCACCCCCGAGGGCGATGAGCTAATCCCGCCAACATATCTTTGGGCTGGAGATATGCGCGAAGGGCGCGCCGAGGTTGAGACCAACAGCGGGATGGGATTAATTGACGCCAATGGGAACTATATAATCGAGCCCCGTTACCAGATTGTGGAGTTCGATCCAGCTACGGGACATAGCCGCGCAAAGCGAGAGGAAAAGTGGGTGACTTTTGATTATATGGGGCGGCAATTATAGAACCGCCCAGTGGGCAACTTTGAATAGCTTGTAAAAGACTGTATATCAGTGTATATTTTGGAATTAAACACTAAACCCTCTGTGTAGGACTACACGAACTTGGTTTATATTTGTTTTATTTCGAGTGCAAAGATATACAGTCTTTTTGTAATTTTCAAGGCTTTAATGTCTAAAGTTTTGAAATATGTGTTTACAGTATCATTGTAGTTAATAAACATAGCACATACAACTACATCGCTGTTTTCCTATTCCTATAATTCAGCTATTCAGACCTATTATGATAGCTAAAAGATTACATTTACTTATTGTATTGACTCAATAGTAATCGGTGTAATTAGCCTGTCTCTTACTTCTTGATAAATTGGCACATCCACACCATCGGCAACTTCATGGGTCACAGCTATTGAATAGGGTATTATTTGTGTAACATCTTTTTGAGCATCAGCCATACATGTCACTTTGATTTCGACATAATCATCATCTTCAAAAGCACTTGCTTTTACTCCTTCAAATATTTCATGTTGTAAGGTACCTTTTCTTACTTTGTGCCGATCTGCATCACCTCTAACGATATCTAATTTGGAGTTCTGCTCAAAAAATAATTTGACTTTCTTGTATTTTTGGGTTTTTGACACAATAGGCGTAAACCATGCTAAAGTTACAGTCAATTTTCTTTTTCCGTACTTAGAAGATAATGATGGAGGTAAAGGAAATCTATATAGATGTGAGTTAAGTTCGATTAGTAAATGCAACTTTTAAAATAGGGAAAATATTTTTTTATGGAGATGATGAATTACCATTTAAGCAAATTCTAAATAATCCGATTATTTTTACTAATTTTGGGCTGTATCAAAATAGTTTATCGATGGCGCAAAAATTTGGAAATACTTGGTGGGGTGAGGCATGGCTTCGCTCATTGGATAATATCGACTACTCGAACCGTCTGCCTCGTGGAGCAACCTATGCTCGCAATGGTAGTGTAAAGAGTGTGAGTATCAGAGGAAACTCTATCTCGGCTGCCGTACAAGGTAGCAGGCGCACCCCCTACAGGGTTAATATTATCATTCCTCCATTTTTTGAAGATGACATCGAGCGTCTGACTAGCGAGCTGCTCAAGCACCCCATAATCATCTCTCGACTGCTTAACCGTCAGCTCGACCCCTCGATAATGGATATTGCCTCGTCGTGTGGATTGAAGATATTTCCTCGACAGTGGACAGATTTTAAGATGCAGTGTAGCTGTCCAGATTGGGCGGTGCCGTGTAAACATTTAGCTGCTGCGATATATATGGTTAGTCGCGAGATTGACAACAACCCTTTCCTTGCTTTTGGCATTCACAATGTCGATCTAATCAAAGAGATACAAAAGAGGGGTGTGGTCATAGAGCAGAAGCAGGCTCTCGAAGTGCCTGACTTCTCATCGCTTCTTGAGAAGAGAGCCCCAAAGGAGGCTAAAGAGATTGTCCCAATCTCCAAGCGAGTTAGCCTTAGCTCCCTGCCCGACATTGCCGAGCCGATGATTAGCATTTTACCCGACGAGCCAACATTTTGTGGAACTCACAACTTCAAGACGAAATATTCGGCTGCCCTTATGTCGATTATAAAGAAGGTGCGACGAGCTCAAAAAGCTGGACTCTCAGCGGAGACACTGCTTGGGATTATGAGTGACAAAAAGCTCTCGAAGAGATACTCACCAACAATAGTTGTCGATTACGATGGCAACTATAATATGGTCGGAGAGCAGGATTTGGATGATAAGAGCCTCTATGCGATAAACGACTTGATAGAACTTCTGCTCTCTATAAATAGTGATTTCCTGCCTGATTACTCGCCAAACATTTTTGCGCTGCATCAAGCTCTCTACACCGCTATTGCGCTTGTTTCTCGTGGCGCAATAACGCCTCAGATAGCAAAAGATAGCGTCAAGTCATATAGAATAATATGGACTCCAGCCCACAATAGCGCAGAGGTTCGTCAGACGATCGATCGACTGCAAGAGGTGATGCCTCCAAAGATCATGGAGGGGCATCTTAAGGGTCGCAAAACGCCTATCTTGGTTAAGAATCAAGCGGAGCTGCTCACCTCATATTTTATTACGACATTAATTAATCGCTTGTCTCGCTTTGGAGTGGATGATTATCTTAATATGTTCTTCTGCAAATCTAGAACATTTTTTGATGGCGTAGGCGAGGGCGAAGTTGCAGGCGGCATCAAGGCATGGTTGGATCACTACTCAATCAGTAGCGGAAGATATAGAACTGTTTTCATTGTGGAGGAGGAGATAGAAAACGACCTCTTCAAAATGCGTTTGGGAGTAGAGGATCGCACCGAGGCAATACCTGAAACGTATACTCTAAGCTCTATTCTCACAGAGAAGAGGCATGAGAAGATCCGCTACGAAGTGTTAAAAGCAGTCTCGATGTTGGTGCCTATGATTCCATCATTGGGTGACTATATCAATGGAGCAGCACGAGAGGATATACGCCTCTCTTTCGAGGAGTTTACCCCCGTCTTGATGCAGGTGATACCTGCAGTTAAATTGCTAGATATAAAGGTAATACTCCCTAAATCGCTTCAGTATCTTATCCGTCCCAAGGCGAGCGTTAAGCTCTCGAAAAAGGAGCAAGATTCTGCCTCATTTATACGTATAGACGACCTACTTAGCTTCGATTGGCAGATAGCTTTGGGCAAGGAGAAGATATCGAGAACGGAGTTCGAGAAGTTGACGTCTAAGGCTACGGGGTTGCTCAAATTCAAAGGGCAATTCATCTACGTCGGAGCCGAAGATATTGAGCGACTTCGCAAGGCGATGGCTGGTGGCAGCAAACTCAATGGAGCGCAGCTACTCCAAGCGGCACTAAGCGAGGAGTATGAGGGAGCACCAATCACCCTCAGCGATGAGGTGCGAGAGCTTATCCGAGAGCTGACCAAGCAGGAGAGTACGGAGCTACCCACAGGAATTAATGCAGAGCTTCGACCCTACCAAGAGCGAGGCTACTCATGGATGTATCGCAATATGCGCATTGGCTTTGGCTCTATCATTGCCGACGATATGGGACTTGGTAAGACCTTGCAGGTTATAACACTTATCCAAAGGCTCAAAGAGGATGGTGCGCTCACAAAGCGCAAGGTTCTTGTTATCACCCCGACGGGACTGCTCTACAACTGGCAGAAAGAGTTGGAGCGGTTTGCACCACAGCTAACAAGCCACATCTACCACGGCCCATCACGTAAAATTGCTGACTTCAAGTCAGATGTTATGCTTACAAGCTATGGAGTGCTGCGCTCCGATGCCGACATCCTAAAACGTAAGAGGTGGCAAGTGGTGGTAATCGACGAGGCGCAGAATATTAAAAATGCAGTGACGGCACAGAGCAAGGCTGTTCGCTCAATTCCTGCTGCCGCACATATTGCCATGAGTGGAACTCCCGTTGAGAATCGCCTATCGGAGTTTTGGTCGATTATGGATTTCACTAACAAGGGTTACTTGGGTACGGTTAAGAGTTTTAATTCGGAGTATTCACGACCTATACAACAAGACAACGACATGGAGTGTGTGGAGCGTTTCCGCAAGGTGACAGCTCCGTTTATGCTGCGCCGCCTAAAGAGCGATAAATCGATCATATCTGATCTGCCCGACAAGATCGAGGAGAACCAATATGCTCGACTCACCTCGATGCAATCGGCAATATATCAGGAGACTCTCACATGCGCAATGAGTGCCATTGAGGATATTGATGAAGGCTCACAGCAGGCACTATTTAAGCGTCAGGGCTTGATTTTGCAGATGATTCTTGCCCTTAAGCAGATTTGCAACCATCCTGCACTATTTATCAAAAATGGTGAGTTCTCAGCTGAGCTGTCGGGAAAGGCGCAGATGCTGCTCGACGTTGTTGATTCTGTCATTCAAAGTGGCGAAAAGGTGTTGATATTCACGCAATTTAAGGAGATGGGGGCGATCTTGGAGAAGATTATAGAGGAGCGTTTTTCGATGCGTCCACTCTTCTATCACGGAGGCTGCTCGATCAAGGAGCGAGAGGCGATGGTTGAGCGCTTCCAAACCAATAAGAGCGACCAAATATTTATCCTATCTTTGAAAGCAGCAGGTACAGGATTGAACCTCACCGCAGCCACTCACGTTATCCATTACGACCTATGGTGGAATCCTGCGGTCG
>JAWXTG010000020.1:0-38393 GCA_044433705.1 Rikenellaceae bacterium
TCCAAACCAATAAGAGCGACCAAATATTTATCCTATCTTTGAAAGCAGCAGGTACAGGATTGAACCTCACCGCAGCCACTCACGTTATCCATTACGACCTATGGTGGAATCCTGCGGTCGAGGCTCAAGCGACCGACAGAGCCTACCGCATTGGTCAAAAGAGCAACGTTGTTGTGCATCGTTTCATCACCAAGGATACCTTCGAGGAGCGTATCAACGATATGATCGAGAGCAAACGCCACCTGGCAAATATGACCGTCTCGACAGGCGAAAAGTGGATTGGTGAGCTGAGCAATAGCGAACTTAGGGAGATATTCAAGTAAGTAACGATAAAAACAATAGATAAACTAATCAAAGAGCTAGACTCGTTAATAGGGATAGTGCGTAACCATCTCCGCAACCACATCTATGAAGTTAAGATTTTAGATTAATGCGCCCCACTTGTCGGGCAGGAGGTTGCGCAGAGTGGCGTTTGTGAGGAGGTGAGGGAGTGTGGCGAGATGTCTATGATGTGACTTACCCTAAAAAAACTTTACAGTTTTTAGTCTATTAGTCTGAATAGGCTTTACAGTTTTTTGATGTTATGCTGAAATAGCTTTACATCAAAGTATTGCCTACGCATTACATCACCAACCGACGTACGTAGCGAGAGCAGAGGCTGCTTGCAGACTATGCCGAGTAAGAAGGAGGAAGACGAAGTCAACACGTAAATCCTGAGTCTTTTTGGACTCAGGGTCAATGATGATTTTGTATTTGCTATATTCGTACTTCGCCACTCTCTAAAACAATCTCTAATTTGACCATTTTGTTGTCTTTGGAATTGGCCTTACCCTTGATGTTAATTGTAAACATACTTCTTTAGAATTTAACGTTCAAAAATATGTAGCTACATATATAAGGTCTTGGTAGTGTGTTGTTATCATCTGCTCTTCAATTAAGAACAGCTCATAAAATACACATTTCCCAACCCGACATATAAGACTACACAAAGGATAGTGTTTAACTCCAAAAAGGGTTAATACACTCTGATCCGTCTATACCCACCTGCTATAACCCAAATAAAACAGAGGTTTACAGCTTTTTACACTGTAAACCTCTAAAACTAAAGCCGCCTGATAGACATATTCAAAATATGATAATAATTTGCTAAAAAATTTAAGTATTTACAAGTTAAAATTTATCATTAAATAGGTGTATTTACCTTTTAAATTGTTATATATTGCGATTTTTTGCACTTTTTATTTGCTAAAGTACAAATTTACTTATATTTTTGCATAATCCACCTTTAGTGACGATTCATACGAAAAGGTGTTGGGAAGGCGTTTACTATTATAAAAAAGAGAATATGCAACAAAATCAGAACTTAAAAAAGCAAGGTCTATACGATCCAAGCTATGAACATGATGCTTGTGGTGTTGGACTATTGGCTAATATCCGTGGCGTGAAATCGCATGAAATTATCGAAAAGGGGCTTCAAGTTTTGGAGCACATGGTTCACCGTGGAGCCGAGGGTGCAGATCCTCTAACGGGTGATGGTGCTGGTATTATGGTGCAGATTCCTCACGAGTTCATTCTACTTCAAGGTATTACAGTTCCTGAGAAGGGTCGTTACGGTACTGGACTTGTCTTTCTTCCAAAAGATGAGACCGACCAGGCTAAAGCGCTCGAGATCATCGAGAGTACAATTGTCGAGGATGGCCTATCGCTGCTAAATCTTCGCGATGTACCAGTCAACAGCTCGCTCTTGGGCGTTGGCTCGGGTGCTACTGAGCCAGATATCAAGCAGATTTTTGTTGTCGAGGATAAGGCTAGCGACGCCTCACTCGACGTACGCCTCTACTGCGTGCGCAAAAAGATCGAGCAGAGAATCCAGGAGTCGGATATCGAGGATAAGGTGTCGTGCTACATCGTTAGCTTGTCGACCCGTATTATTATATATAAAGGTATGCTCTCATCGTTGCAGCTTCGCCACTACTTCTTTGACTTGGTAAACCCCTACTTCACTTCGGGTATGGCGCTGGTTCACTCACGCTTCAGCACCAATACATTCCCAACGTGGTCGTTGGCGCAGCCATTCCGCTGCCTAGGTCACAATGGTGAGATCAATACGGTTCGCGGTAATAGATTGTGGATGGAGGCTCGCGAGAGTGTCCTCAAGGCATCGCCCGAGTTGATGAATAACGAGGAGATGGGCCCTATCATCCAAAAGGCGATGAGCGATAGTGCTTCGCTTGACAACGTCTTGGAGTACTTCGTGATGTCGGGCATGAGCTTCCCGCACGCACTTTCGATGTTGGTTCCCGAGAGTTTCAACGACAAGAACCCAATCTCGCCAGAGCTTAAGGCCTTCTACGAGTATCACAGTATCTTGATGGAGCCTTGGGATGGTCCCGCAACGCTTCTCTTCTCCGACGGCCGCTACGCTGGCGGTATGCTCGACAGAAATGGCTTGCGTCCAGCACGTTACGTCATCACACAAAGCGATACGATCATCGTCGCTTCTGAAACGGGTGTTCTCAACTTCGAGGGTGCCGAGATCAAGGAGCGTGGCCGTTTAAATCCAGGTAAGATCCTAATGGTCGACATGGAAAAGGGCGAAATATATAATAATGACGCACTTAAGGAGGATCTTGCAGCTGCTCAACCATATAAGGAGTGGTTGTCGAAGAACCGTATTATGTTGGATCAGATCAGCTCGGGTCGTGCCGTGAAGAACACCGTTGAGGATTATGCTCAGAAGCTTCAAGTCTTTGGATACACTCGTGAGGAGGTCGAAAAGTTGATGCTTCCGATGGCATCCGAGGGTAAGGAGCCTGTAAACTCAATGGGTAATGACACCCCACTAGCGGTGCTTTCCAACGAGCCACAACGCCTATTTACATACTTCCGCCAACACTTTGCACAGGTGACTAATCCACCAATTGACCCACTTCGCGAGGAGTTGGTGATGTCGCTAAGTAGCTATATTGGAGCGATTAGCAAGAATCTATTGGAGCCAAATCCAGAGCTATGTAAGATGGTGGAGCTTAAGCGTCCAATCTTGACAAATGCAGAGTTGGATATCCTCTCGAATCTTCGTTACAAGGGCTTCAACATGGTAAAAATCGCCATGACATTCCCCGCAACTGAGGGTGCCGAGGGCCTCGAAAAGGCTATTGAGCGCATCTGCGCCGAGGCTGAGCAGGCTGTGGATGACGGATGTAACTACATGATTCTCAGCGACCGCAACGTAGATGCTGAGAACGCACCTGTTCCATCGCTGTTGGCCGTATCGGCTGTTCACCACTACCTAATCGGTAAGCGCAAGCGTGTGCAGATCGCCCTTGTTGTCGAGACTGCCGAGGCACGCGAGGTGAACCACTTTGCGATGCTGTTGGGATATGGTGCAAGCGCAATCAACCCATATTTGGCATTCGCCGTTATTGACGACTCGGTTAAACGTAAAGATATTCAACTCGACTACCACACAGCCGAGAAAAACTATATTAAATCTATCGACAAGGGTCTCTTGAAGATCATGTCTAAGATGGGTATCTCGACCATCTGCAGCTATCGCGGAGCACAACTCTTTGAGGCTGTGGGCATTGGACCAGAGCTTATCGACAAGTGGTTCACTGGAACAACCTCTCGAATTGGCGGAATCGACCTTGTAGATCTAACTGTAGATCTACTCAAAGAGCACACTAAGGCGTACGACGAGGAGTTCGACGCAAACAAATCTCTGCGTTTCGCGGGTCTATACACCTTCCGCAAGGATGGCGAGCACCACGAGTGGAATCCAGACACAATTGCAACTCTTCAGTTGGCAACTCGCCTGGGAAGCTACAAGAAGTTTAAGGAGTATACCGCTCACGTCGACCAGAAAGAGAGTCCCGTATTTATTCGTGACTTCTTCTCATTCAAGCGTAAACCGATCGATATTTCGCTCGTTGAGCCAGTCGAGAGCATCACACGCCGTTTCACCACAGGTGCGATGTCGTTTGGTTCGATCAGCAAGGAGGCACACGAGGCTATCGCTATAGCACTCAACAAGTTGGGCGGCCGCTCAAACACTGGTGAGGGTGGTGAGGATCCAGAGCGTTTCAAACCTCGCGAGGATGGAACATCGGCGCGTAGCGCAATCAAGCAGGTTGCATCGGGCCGTTTCGGAGTCACTTCGGAGTACCTAGTTAACGCCGATGAGATCCAGATCAAGGTTGCTCAGGGTGCAAAACCAGGAGAGGGTGGTCACCTACCAGGATTTAAGGTCAATGAGGTGATCGCAAAGACACGTCACTCGATTCCAGGAATCTCGCTTATCTCGCCTCCACCTCACCACGATATCTACTCGATCGAGGATTTGGCGCAACTTATCTACGACCTTAAGAATGTGAATCCTAAGGCGTGCATCAGCGTGAAACTCGTATCGGAAAGTGGCGTTGGAACTATCGCTGCGGGTGTTGCCAAGGCTAAGGCCGATCTCATCGTTATCAGCGGTAGCGAGGGAGGTACAGGAGCTAGCCCTATCAGTTCGATCCACCACGCTGGTCTACCACCAGAGTTAGGTTTGGCCGAGACTCAGCAGACGCTGGTACTCAACAACCTACGTGGTCAGGTAACACTTCAGACCGATGGTCAGCTTAAGACTGGTCGCGACGTTGTTGTGGCAGCACTTTTGGGTGCTGAGGAGTTCAGCTTCGCTACAAGTATCCTAATTGTTCTAGGTTGTGTGATGATGCGTAAGTGTCACCTTAACACCTGTCCAGTGGGTGTGGCAACGCAAAATGAGGAGCTTCGCAAACGATTCTTGGGTCGTTCGGAATATGTTGTTAACTTCTTGGTTTACTTGGCTGAAGAGGTTCGCGAAATCTTGGCTGAGATGGGTTACACCTCGCTCGATGAGATTATCGGACACCCCGAGCTATTGGAGGTCGACCCTGCTAAAAAGGCTGCAAAGACCGAGCACCTCGACTTCTCGGATCTTCTATATGTTCCCGCTGAGGCTGCAACAAATGCTATTCGCAAAGTGAAGGATCAGGAGCATGACATCTTCCAAATTCTTGATCGTAAGTTAATTAGCGCTACAGTTCAATCTGTAGAGCGTCAAATGCCAGCGGAGATCGAGATGCCAATATGCAACACCGATCGCTCGACTGGTGCGATGCTCTCGGGCGTCGTAGCTACTAAGTATGGCAACGCAGGGCTCCCCGACGACACCATCGCTTGTAAGTTCAAAGGTTCTGCAGGTCAGAGCTTTGGCGCATTCCTTTCACACGGTATCACATTCCGCCTCGAGGGCGATGCCAACGACTACGTCGGTAAGGGTATCTCGGGTGGTAAGATCATAATTGTTCCTCCAAGTGGAGCAACATTTGACTTTAGCGAGAATATCATCGCAGGTAACACGATACTCTACGGTGCAACTTCGGGCGAAATCTACATCAATGGCCGCGTTGGCGAGCGCTTCTGCGTGCGTAACAGCGGTGCGATAGCTGTTGTTGAGGGTGCGGGCGACCACTGTTGTGAGTACATGACAGGTGGACGCACAGTGGTTCTTGGAACCGTTGGCCGCAACTTTGCCGCAGGTATGAGCGGCGGTGTGGCATACGTCTGGAACAAGGAGGGTAACTTCGATTACTTCTGTAATATGGAGATGGTCGAACTCTCGTTGATCGACGATAAGAGCGATAGTCGCGAGCTAAGATCATACATCACAAACCACTACAAACATACAGGTAGTCCGCTGGCTAAGATGATGTTAGACTCATGGCCAGAGTATGTAGAGCAGTTCATCAAGGTGATTCCAATTGAGTACAAAAAGGTGCTACAAGAGGAGAAGATGCAGGCTCTGCAACAGAAGTTAGATAAAGTACAACACGATTATTAATTGGAGGTGAGAAGATGGGAAATCCTAAAGCATTCTTAACAATAAAGAGAAAAGAGGCTGGCTACCGTCCAGTCCAAGATAGAATTTTAGATTTTGGCGAGGTCGAGCAGACGCTCAACGAGGAGGATCGACAGCTGCAGGCATCACGATGCATGGATTGTGGTGTACCCTTCTGTCACTGGAGTTGTCCGCTAGGCAACAAGCAGCCAGAGTGGCAAAATATGGTCTACAAAGGGAGATGGAAAGAGGCGGCTGAGCTACTGCTCGAGACCGACGACTTCCCCGAGTTCACTGGCCGCATCTGCCCCGCGCTATGCGAAAAGGGCTGCGTACTCAACAAGACAAAGGAGCCTGTAACAATTCGCGAGAACGAGGTGGCGATCATCGAAAAGGCATTTGCCGAGGGTTACATCGTGCCTTTCATCCCAAAGAAGAGAACAGGTAAAAAGGTGGCCGTAATTGGCTCTGGCCCAGCAGGTATGGCCTGCGCAAATCAACTAAACCGCAAGGGTCACTCGGTGACTATCTTCGAGAAAGATGAGTACGCAGGAGGTCTCGTACGTTTGGGTATTCCCGATTTCAAGCTCAGCAAAAGTATCGTCGAGCGTCGCGTGAAGTTGATGGAAGCCGAAGGCGTTGAGTTTAAATATGGTGCTAACATTGGTGTTACAATCCCTGCAGCGGAGCTCCTCGAGGAGTTTGATGCTGTTTGCGTTGCGATCGGTTCGGGTGTACCACGTGACTTGGCGAAAGTCGAGGGTCGTTCACTCAAAGGTGTTCACTTCGCACTCGAATATCTGCAGCAGCAGAACCGCATTGTTGCGGGACAGAAATTCGAGGCAGATGAGTTGATCAACGCCAAAGGAAAGCATGTATTGGTGATTGGTGGTGGTGACACTGGTTCCGACTGTATCGGAACAGCAAACCGTCAAGGTGCCGCTAAGGTGACTCAAATTGAGATCATGCCAAAGCCTCCAGTAGATGACAATCCAGATACTCCATGGCCATATTTCCCCGTAGTGCTCAAGACATCGAGCTCACACAAAGAGGGTTGCGACCGTTTCTGGTCTCTTGACACAGAGCGCTTTATCGGCGAGGATGGTGTAGTCAAAGAGGTCGAAGTGACCGAAGTTGAGTGGACAAAGGATGCCACAGGTCGCATGAGCCTCAGCAAGACCAACAACCACAAGATCATCAAGGCCGATCTAGTATTCCTAGCCATGGGATTTGTAAATCCTCTCTACGAGGGACTTCTCGAGCAGTTGGGTGTTGAGTTATCAGAACGCAAAAATGTCGCTATCGACAGCAAGAACCAATGTTCAGTAGCTAAGGTCTTCGCAGCAGGAGATGCCGCGATGGGTGCAAGCCTCGTTGTGCGCGCTATTGCATCAGGCCGTGACGCCGCTAGGAGTATTAATAAGTTCCTGTCTGAGTAACTTGTGTTTACGTTTCTCGGACGTTTCGGACGTTTCGGACTGCCCTAGCAGCGGGCAGCCGCCAGGCAAGCCTGGACCCAAAAACTTGCGTTTTTGACTTTGTCTTGCACTGATTTGCAGCGCTTTTAAGCGCTTACCGATATATACTAAAAGAGATGAGTTTATGAAAGCTAGACTTTCAACACTCATCTCTTTTAGTATATATCATTGTCAACCTGCGGTTGCCAATGCAAATCTGTGAGTTGGAACAACACAGGTTACAATGCATAATGTATAATTCATAATGCATAATTGGTGTTGAATCTTGGCTGTTTATAATTCGAATTGGGTTTAAATGCCTTCGGCATTTAATAAATTTTAGAGAACGATGAGTTGTGCAAATTTATTTGCGGCAACTCGTTGAGCTCTAAAATCATAGAACTTTAGCAAAAAGTTCTATGCCCAATATCGCAGCACAATATGCACCCGTGCAGGTGCTATCTGCGCCCGACGGAGTCAGACCTAGGCCAACCCAGGCCAACCATAAGCACAAAAAAATAGGTTATCCATAATCGTAATCGACTAAGGATAACCTATTTATATTATAAAGAGTTGTTTACTACTCCTCTGTTGCTGGCTCCTCGTAAGGTGTAACCTCAACTAGCTCAACATCAAAGTATAGAGCCTCGTTAGCGCCAATGTTACCACCTGCACCGCGTGTGCCGTAAGCAAGCTCTGCTGGAATCCACAATGAGATGCGGCCACCTTTACCAACTAGCTTCATACCCTCGGTCCAACCTTTGATAACGCGGTTAAGAGGGAACTCTACTAGCTCACCATCCTCTGGAAGTGTGCCGTCCTCGCTTTGAGACATAAGGTACTCTTTGCGATCCTCTGCCATATCGTCGTAGCGTGATGAGTCAAATACCTCACCATCACGAGTTTTACCTGTGTACTTAACTTTAACTACGTCGCGGTCGTCAGTTGCCATGATTGAGTTGTCGCCCTCAACCTCGATCTTGTATAGGATACCAGACTCTGTCTTTTGAACACCTGATTTGCTCTCGATAGATGCCAACCACTCCTCAGAAGCAGCTTGGTTTTGAGCTGGAAGAGTCACTGTGAAGAACTCTTGAATCTTAGTGTTTGCAACTTGGTCTGTCAACTTAGCCTCTTTTGCAATAACATCTTTGAATGCCTCTTTGATCCAAACTGTTTGAGCTGGGATCTTAGCATTTACGATGCTAGTACCTAGGTCGTTACCCAATGCAGCAGATACCAATTTACGCTCTGCAGCATCCTCGAACATTGCAGCGTCAGCTGGTAGGCTCATGCGAGCCTCACGAACTGCAGCCTCATCGGCACCATTAGCGATAGCGATGCTATCTGCCTGATCGCGAGTGGTAGCAACCTCAGCAGCACGAGCTTGACGCTTGTTCATGAAGTATTCTTGAAGAGTAGAAGTAGCTTCGTCATGTGACACTTTGTTGGTGCCTGTAGCCGAAGAGATCAACGAGCTAACCAATACGTCGTAATCTAGTGGAAGATCAGCGAGTTGATTAGTTGTCATCGATGCAAGATTCACACCTACAGCATACGATAGTGTGTCGAACTCAGAGAGACTACCCTTTGTGATTGTTGTGCCTGTGCTAGCACCTCCACAAGAGGTCATCGCAAAAGCACCAGCAGCTACTGCCGCAAAAATTACTTTTTTCATTTTGTCTATGTTATTATAGTTTATAATTTCAAGTTGGAGATATCCGCACAAAGTTATAAAAAAAATGTATAAATGCAAATTACTTTTCTCAAAATGTCGATGTAAATACCTATTTATGTAAAATTGGACGTAAAAATTCACCCGTATAGCTATTTTTACAATTAGCCACCTCTGTGGGGGTGCCCGCCGCGATAAGCATACCACCGCCTGCGCCACCCTCGGCGCCGATATCGATAATGTAGTCGGCCACCTTGATCACATCGAGGTTGTGTTCAATCACGATGGCGGTGTTGCCTCTGTCAACCAATTTATAGAGTACGTCGAGCAGCTGTCGAATATCTTCGAAGTGGAGTCCTGTGGTAGGCTCGTCGAGGATATATAGAGTGCGCCCCGTGTCACGTTTCGAGAGTTCGCTCGATAGTTTTATGCGTTGACACTCGCCGCCCGAAAGGGTTGTACATGGCTGCCCCAGTGTGAGATAGCCTAAGCCGACATCCTGAATTGCTTTGAGTTTTTGGTGGATCGTTGGTATATGCTCGAAGAACTCTACAGCTATGTTGATGGTCATATTGAGCACATCGTTGATGTTCTTGCCTTTGTATTTCACCTCGAGCGTTTCGCGGTTGTAGCGCTTTCCGCCACACGCCTTGCAGGTGACGTAGACGTCGGGCAGGAAGTTCATCTCGATGGTCTGCACACCCGCTCCGCGACAGGTTTCGCAGCGTCCGCCGCGCACGTTGAACGAGAAACGGCCAGCTTTGAAGCCTCGTATCTGTGCATCGGGCGTGGCTTCGAAGAGCTTGCGTATATCGCCAAATACATTGGTGTAAGTGGCTGGATTACTGCGTGGTGTATGCCCAATCGGAGATTGATCTACAACCACCATCTTATCGATATGCTCCAACCCCTCGATAGAGTCGTAGTCGAGTGGACGATCGAGTGAACGGTAGAGCTGGCGGCTGATGATTGGGCGCAAGGTACCATTAATGAGGGAGGATTTGCCTGAGCCACTGACTCCCGTGACGCATATAAATTTACCTAGGGGAAACTCCACGTCGACACCTTTGAGGTTATTTCCGCGTGCCCCGCGCAAAATTATGCTCTCGCCAGAACCCTCGCGTAGAGCCTCTGGACGCGCGATTGAGCGGCGACCCGTGAGGTAATCGGAGGTGATTGAGCCACTTTGGAGAATCGCGTCAAAGGTGCCCGCGGCCATAATTTCACCCCCTCGACGCCCCGCCTTGGGCCCTACGTCGACGATAAAATCTGCGGCTCGCATCATATCCTCATCGTGCTCGACAACGATCACCGAATTGCCCGCGTCGCGGAGATCTTTGAGGGATTTTATCAATCGGTGGTTGTCGCGTTGGTGCAGTCCAATGCTGGGCTCATCTAATATATATAGTACGTTCACGAGTTTTGAGCCCACTTGCGTAGCCAAGCGAATGCGCTGACTCTCGCCTCCCGAGAGGGTTCTCGAGGCGCGCGATAGCGACAAGTAGCCCAATCCGACATCGATCAAGAAGCGCAAACGCTCGCGGATCTCCTTGACCAATTCGCGCGCTATCGTCTGCTCCTTTTGATTGAGGTGCTGCTCAATATTTTGCATCCACTCGGCAAAATCGATAATCGACATCGCACTCAGATCGGCTATGCTCTGCTCGCCAATGCGGAATTGAAGAGCCTCACGACGCAGGCGCGACCCTCCGCACTCGGTACACTTTTTCGTTACGAAGAACTGCTCGCGCCACTTTTGGCCACGTTTCGAGTCGTCATCCTCGGTGCGCGCAATATACTCGCCAACCCCCTCCCAGGCCATAAATTGCACACCATGAGAGTGTGAAAACTCTGACATATCGACAGTTAAGGGGTCTGAATCGCCATACAAAAGTGCGTTTAAACACTCCGTGTCGAGCGTCTCTAACGGATCGTCGAGCGAGAAGCCATGACGGCGCGAGAGCATCTCTAGGATCGCGAAGAGCATGTTGTTGCGGTACTTTCCGAGGGGTTCAATGCCGCCCTCGCGCACACTTTTCCCCATGTCGGGTATGATCTTTTCGATCTCGAAGACCGCCTCTACACCCAAGCCATTGCATCGTGGGCAGGCTCCCTTGGGGGAGTTGAACGAGAAGGTGTAAGGTGCTGGCTCTTCGAATGCTACGCCCGTAGTTGGACACATCAGATGGCGCGAATAGTAGCGTGAAGCGTCGGACTCATAGTCGTATATCGCCATGGTGCCATCGCCCTGCTTGAGCGCCTCCTTGAGCGATTTGAAGAGGCGATCGGAGTTGTCCGCTGTGGCTCTGAGTCGATCGATCACAAGGTCGATATTGTGGGTTTTATAGCGATCGAGTCGCAACCCTTGCGAAAATTCGCGAATCTCGCCATCGATACGAGCGTAGAGGTAACCCTTTTTGCGTAACGATTCAAAGAGCTCACGGTAGTGACCCTTGCGCCCCTTGATGATGGGCGATACAACCGCAATCTTCTGACCAGCAAAGCCCTCGAGGATAAGTTCGAGTATCTGCTCGTCGCTATAATGAACCATCGCTTCGCCCGTTTGAGGGGAGTAAGCGCGCGACGCACGAGCAAAGAGAACGCGCAAAAAGTCATTAATCTCGGTAACGGTTCCAACCGTCGAGCGTGGATTTTTGTTAGTGGTCTTCTGCTCGATGGCAACAACGGGGCTCAACCCCGTAATTTTATCTACATCGGGGCGCTCCATTGTTCCAACGAACTGACGTGCGTAGGTCGAGAGGGTCTCCATGTATCGACGCTGCCCCTCGGCATAAATCGTGTCGAAGGCCAACGAAGATTTTCCAGAACCTGAAAGCCCCGTTATCACCACGAGGGAGTCTCTAGGTATCTCTAAATCAACGCTTTTGAGGTTGTGAACACGCGCTCCTAATATCTTTATTTTATCATCTTTCATTCCCTATACCAAATATAATGGAACAAAATTAGCAAAAGTCCCGCAAAAATGGTTACTTTTGTGAAAATTATACGAAACAAATGATAAAAGCAGGTAGACGACAAACACTTACAGTGAGCCGAATTTCGGATTTCGGACTATATTTAGTAGATGACGAGCAGAACGAGGTTTTGCTCCCTAACCGTTATGTATCGCTCAGCGATAAGGAGGGTGACACCATGGAGGTCTTTATCTATCACGACTCCGAGGATCGATTGGTGGCTACCACCGAGACGCCAACAATCATGGTTGGGGAGGTGGCTTTTTTGAAGGTTGTCGACAAAAATCTACACGGTGCGTTCCTCGACTGGGGACTCTTTGGCAAGGATCTATTTTTGCCAAACCGCAACCAGCAGGGAGGGGTCATGATCGACCGCTACTGCATAGTATACGCCTACGAGGATAATGTTACGGGGCGGTGTGTTGCCTCTTCGAAGTTGAAGGGCTTCATCAGCAACGACGCTCTCACTATCGACGTTCGCCAAGAGGTTGATATCTTGGTGGCTTCGGAGTCGGAGATCGGCTACCGCGTGGTTATCAACGACCGTCACTGGGGCATGATCTATCGCAATCAGATATTCAAAAGTGTAAATATTGGCGATCGCATGAAGGCTTTTGTGCGTCGTATCACCGAGGATAATCGCGTCGACCTAACGCTTCAACAGCAAGGTTACAAGGAGGTTAAAAACTCTGCCGAGACACTGCTCGAGCTTATCACCGAGGCGGGTGGTTCGTTGCCGATCAACGACAATAGCGAGCCCGCTACAGTGGCTCAATACACCCAAATGAGCAAGAAGCTGTTCAAGCGATCTCTGGGCGTGCTACTCAAGCGTGGCGAAGTAGAGATGACCGAGGATGGAATCCGCCTAATCGCAAAGTAATGAGCAAGTTGGCTACAGCCGAAAGGGTCTCAACCCAGCCCTCCGATAACTTCGTGTTGCAGCGCTCGCGCCTAGCTTATTATGCTGCTGCAGAGCGCATTTGGGGTCGTGTATTGGAGATTGGAACAGGATCTGGCTATGGTGTCGAGGTGATCGCGCCACATGCCGCACATTTTGTAACGATAGATAAGCACCGCCCTTCAAGCAGTGTGATCAGTGGTAAAAACGTTGAATTTCTGGAGGCTACGGTACCCCCACTTCCTTTTGATGACGAATCATTCGACTGCGTGATATCATTTCAAGTGATCGAGCACATCAAGGATGACCACAACTTTATCGCTGAGGTGAAACGCGTACTGCGACCAGGTGGCTGTTTTATCGTCTCGACCCCCAATATTATAATGTCGCTCACACGCAATCCATGGCACGTGCGCGAGTACACCAAGGAGCAATTCAGCGCCCTACTATCGCCTCAATTTTCGAGCATCGAGGCGTTGGGCGTAGCTGGCGACGAGTCGATAATGGCATACTATGAGAAGAATCGCGAGGGGGTTAAGCGCATCACCCGTTTCGACATTCTCAACTTACAGTATCGTCTACCACGCTGGATGCTACAGATTCCATACGATATACTTAATAGACTGAATCGCAACAAGTTGCTAAAGGAGAACAACTCCCTGACAGCATCAATAACAATGGATAACTACAGACTTGAGCCCGTCTCAGATGGTTCTTTCGACCTGTTTTACATAGCTACAAAATAGCCGCTTTCTTACGTTTCTTACGTTTCTTACGCTTCGGACTGCCCTAACAGCGGGCGGCCGCCAGGCTAAGCCTGGACCCAAAAACTGTCGTTTTTGATCTTGTCTTGCACTGATTTGCAGCGCTTTTCAGCGCTTACGGATATATAATAATAGCTGCGAGCTTATGAAAATAAATTTTCAACTCTCGCAGCTATTATTATATATCATTGTCAACCTGCGGTTGCCATAAGCAAATCAGCGAGTTGGAACAACACAACTTAAAAGCAAAACATAGAACATAGTTGAATTTAAATAAACCCATGTTGGTTATAATTCGAATTGGGTTTAAATGCTGCAAGCATTTAATAAATTTTAGAATAGAATAAGCTGCGCAAATTTATTTGTGGCAGCTTATTGTGTTCTAAAATCATAGAACTTTAAATAAAAGTTCTATGCCCAAATCGCAGCATAATATGCACCCGCGCAGGTGCTATCTGCGCCCGACGGAGTCAGTTGTAAGCGCACTGAAAGAGCGGGCTCTATCCAATGATAAAATGAAGGGCGATGAGTGCCGCGAGGATCGTGGGGATAGAGATCATCACTCCATAACGTACGAAGCCTAGGAATGAGAAGTTTATACCTTGAGTATTAAGAATATTTGACCACATGACGCCTGCTAGAGCCCCTAGAGGCGAGAGGAGGGCTCCGATATTTGAACCGATGATGACGCTGTATGCACTTATGAGGTGCTCGTGCGCCGTTGTGGTGAAGTCTAATACGGAGGTGAAGAGTATACTCATGGGGATGTTATTCAACACATTAGAGGCGAAGAATGAGGTGAGTCCATATGAAAATATGGGCACCTCGCAGTTTAACGCCAATGCAATATTGGCTAGCATTCCGCTCTGCTCCTGAGCCAAGATCAATATGAACATCGAGAGGACGAAGGGAATTGTCTCCCAAGGTGCCGAGTGCAATGTATCGCTCAAAATAACGGCCTTTTTTCTACTTATCAAGCTATATATCAAGACACAAGCGAAGAGCGATAGGGCAAATCCGAATGCGATGATCCACATTTCGAACCTTAAAACCGACGATAACACCAGACAGATGGTGCAGGCAGCAAGGTGGAAGAGGCCGATGTAGAGTAGAACCCTATCCGAGATCTCTATGGTTTCGGGTTTGGGGGTCATTTTAACCTTTAGATCCTCTCTAAATATCAGATATAGAAGCCCAAACGAGGTGGCTCCGCTCACAATTGTTGGCAAGGCCATCACCTTCAGGTATTCGATAAAATCGATGCTGTTTGCCGTGGCAATGTAGATATTTGTTGGATTTCCGATGATCAGCGCCATGCTCCAGGTGTTTGCAGCTACAAACTCCGTTATGAGGTATGGCAGCGGATTGATCTTCGCACTTCTGGTGAAGTAACATATAAAGGGGGTGAAGGTGAGGATCACTATATCGTTGGATGTGAAAACTGTAAGCACCGAGACTAGCAGGTAGAGCGAGACAAACAGTGATGTTTGGCCATATTTTGCCCGCTGCAATGTGCTGTTAGCCAGATAGCGGAAGAAACCAACTTTATCCAAAAAAACCGAAAATATACTCATGGAGATAAATAGCGTGAGTATCTTCAGCGGATTGATGGAGTTATTGGAGCCCAGCCTAGCCCAAATCTCGCCCACGCCGATAGATCCCGTAAGCACAAGAAGAGCAGCTCCTAGGATCGCTATGACCCAGTAGCTACTCAACTTTTTACCCATTATTGTGATGCTCGGCACAAAAAGAACGCCCAGTATCACACCCAATATAGTTAGGATAGATATGATTAAAGACATTAAATCGTAATTAGTTCAGCTTTAGTTGTTCTATCGGTACAATATTTTGCCATCTTTTCTGAGACGCACTTAACCACAAGATCCTCGCTGCATCCGTAGAAGATACCCCAGCCAAGATCCTTGATTACGCTACTCTCAATGACGATCTCTTTGAGGTTTGAACATCCACGGAAAGCATTGTCCTCGATCACCTCGATGCTATCGGGAAGAACCAAACTCTCGAGAGCGGTACACTTAAAGAATGCGCACTCACCAATTGTCGTTACACTATCTGGAATCTCTATCTTTCTGATATTCACGTTGTCGCAGAATGCCAAGTCGCCAATCTTCGTTACGCTATCTGGAATCTCATACTCCTCCTTATCGCTGTTTGGCGGGAAGTTGATAAGCTCCGATTTACTCTTGTTGAAGAGCACGTTGTCGCTGACTCTATAGAACTTATTCTTCTTATCTATACATATCTCCTTGAGCACTGTACAACCTCTGAATGAACCACTTGCGATCTTCGTAAGGTTCTTCGATAGGGTGATTCGCTCGAGTGCATGACAATCCTTAAAGACATTTTTACCAATCTTCGACACATTGTCGGGGATCACAACCTCTTTGAGCTTCGAACAGCCATAAAATGCTGAGTCATCGATCTTTGTGATCGAATCAGGGAGATCGATGCTTCGCAACGAGTCACAACTTCCAAATGCATTATCACCGATCACGGTTATGCTATTTGGCAAGTAGATCTCCTCGAGCGAGCGGCAACTATTAAAGACGCCACCGTAGATCTCGGCGATGTTATCAGGAAGCTCTACAGAGGTGAGATTAGTACAGTTCTCGAAACATCGTTCGCCAATCTCGATCGGATTTTTGTCGCGTCGCGCGATGACCACCGACTCAAGATTTATACAGTCGCGGAAGGCGCTGGTGCCGATCTGCTTCACAAATTTTGGGATGGTCACCTCCTTCAAAGATTTGCAATTTCGGAACGCCTCGTTACCGATCACCTTAATATTTTCGGTGATCTTCAGATCGCGAAGTTTTGTTCGGTTCTTGAACGCTTCGTCGGCAATTGTAGTGATGTCGGGACCAAAAGTTGCGTCGCGGATGGTATCCTCGCTATAGACGTAGACATCTCCCTCGACCACCGAGACATCACGCGTGATGTCTGGTAGCGAGTTTTTGAGGTTCTCGATCATCGCATCGAAACCATTCTCCATATTCAAGAGCGATGAGGATTGCTGCGTGTGACGCAACCAGTACTCCAACTCGCTGGGCAGCTTGCGCACCTCGCTAATCCACACAGGAACAATAATTTGGTCGTTATCAAAGGCGATACCCACCTCGTTGATCACGTGCTTCGACTTAATCGAACGATCCGAAAGGAAGACCAAAAGGGTGTTGCTGCGGCTCACATGGTCGTGTAACTCAGCGGCGTAATTACGCCCAACCTTGATACCTTCATCATACCAAATACGATACTTTGACTCTGTGAGTTTACGGATTACCCTCTCAACGGTGGGCTTCTCCTCGCTCGAGTAGCTGACAAATATATATGGCCTAAAGCCCTCGTATGTCTTTGATGCTGCATCATCCGACGCAATGTCAACGTCGGGTGCAACACCACTAATTACTGTTTCTTGCTCCATTTTTTCTCTATTTATTGTGGATATTCACCTGCTCATACTTCAAATTCTTGATGGTTATAAGCACCATCTTGCAACTTGAACTGATCTGGTAGAATATCGGTTGAACTGCAAAGCTAGAGTTATAGATCTTTGCAAATTCGCGAGAGTTAATATCATCTATCGTGTTGGTCATGAGGATCTTTTGCGCCTTGACAGCCCCTAGACTATCGTTGCACTGCAAGAAGATCTCGGCCTTGTCATCCATCTCCTCGAGGCGGCTACGCACGTCCCGATCCACTGGACTTAGGTATGGATACTCCTCCTGCTTCGACAGGTATTTGTATAGGCTGAAGCTTGCAAGTGGTTTGGAGATATTGCTCTCGACATCCTCCTTAAGCGCCTGCTTAAACTTGATTATACCATCGTCGCTGATGTCGTAGTTAAGAATAAATTTCCATAGGTAGATATCCTTAACCAGGTCGCTCTTACGCTTCTCGAAGAAGTTGTCCAACACATCGTTATCCAAGATGGTGATGAGCGGAGATTGGCTGATAGCTCTCATCTCGCGTTTTGCCTCCTGCTCCTCCTTGTACCACTGTCGAAGGTTGATATAGAATGAGTTGATTGCGCTATACATCTTCTGCATCTTCGACGAAAGATCGTAGAGTCTAGGCATAATCAATCCTGCCAAGTAGAGTGTTAACTTCTTGGTTTTCAACTCTCTCTTAAGGTCGGCGATCTCCATACCTACTCTGATTAAGTAGTCGTCGTACTCCTGTTTAACAACTTTTTGATCCCTTAGTTTGATGGGTACATATATTAATGCGCCTGCAACAATAGTTAAGACACCCAAGATAATCATGGTGAAGCCACCCTTCTTGAAGAGGCTATACATCGCCTCACTCACGGAGCTATCGCCACTAAACAGACCATTTGCTACTCCTCTCAAAATGAAGGCTATAACAAATAGTGCAACGGCTATGAGACCAATGATGATGCACCCCTTGACGAACTTCGATTTCATCTCATTGAGCTTCTCCTGCTTCTCAGTCTCCTTTTCGCGCTGCGCAGTCTGCTTCTCGTCGATAACTTTGTTCAACCTGCCGATTGCGCCCTCAACGATTTGATCCTGAGTCTCTTTATCCTTAAGTTTCTGTTTAAGAACGGTGTAGTAGGCCTGCAGTGCGTCGTACTCCTTCATCATGTGCGCCTGCTCTTGACGCTGCTCCTCGATTAGAGTCTCGTTGAGTAGCAACATGAATGCTGCGTCGCGCTGACCGAAGTTGAGCTCGGTGTTGTACTCGCGCGCGAACTGCACTCCATAGTTGTCGATCTCGGTGATGGCCGATGCTCGGCGGAAAAGTGTCTTATCGGCGATGTAACTATATGGAATATAGCAATATCCATTATCACCAAAGCTAGTATCCCACGAGTTACGAACGATAAAGAATTTGTAATTATCGCTATAACCGCAAATTACCATTGCGTGGTAACCATGCTTCTCGTGCATACCCTTCTCCATATCTGCGAGCTCCTCGGCTGTCGGAAGCGAGATGATACCGTTCGAATTTTTATCGAACGAGTTGAACACCGTGAAGCTTCCCAACACGGGGAATCCATCCTCGAGAGCCGATTTGATCGCCTCAACATCACATGTAACGTTCAACGCCACCTTCACCTTGCGGGTCTTGGCGTCGTCGTACGCCTCTTGCGGAGGGCAGAGGTCGTAAATTTTGTCGGTGTATGGGAATACCTCCTCGGTGCAGATTCCCTCCTCGACCAACGACTCCATCGCATAATCCACGCGCGAACCACTGTCGCTATCGACCTTACCCGCCTTTTTACGAGCGTTGTAGTAGATAAATGCCTCGCTCAAATCTGGATTTGGATCGTTGTTCGATTTTAAGAAGTACTCATAAATACTGGTGACAGCAAAGGCTAAACATGAACCCTGCTGACCCTGATTCTTGATCTTGGTGAAGCCCGAACGTAGGTCGACAGCGGGAGAGGAGACCTTGTGAGGTACATAATCATTCTCAAGCGCCTCGCCGATATCGTCACCAAGAAGCCTAAACTTCTCCTGGCCGTACGAGAATATACCACCCTGAATCAAGAACTTCTGCGACTGCTCGCGGTGCTCGATCTGAGATTTTAACGCCTCGACCTCTTCGCAAAGTAACCTCTCGTAATTCTTGCTGTTGCGCAACTTAGTCTTGATCTGTTTGATCTGTGCAAGAGGGTTAAACGCAGGCTCCTGATCGGGCGAAAGCTTAGCTTTGGGGATCAAATCGCTATCGTCGGTCTCCAAAATTTTGTTGTTTTCGAGGATAAACGCATTGAGCGGTTGATCGTCGAGGTCGGCCAAAGCTAGAGAGTCTTTGCTGTAGATATCATTCTTAAATAGGCTATCATCATCGGATAAAATCGCCGCCAAGATCGCCTTCTTTTCGGGTATCGACAACTCCTCCTCCTTGATAAAGGCGGTGAAATCTTCGAGCATCTCTGCGTGCTTCTCCTCAATATATTTAGCTGTATGCTGAACAACAGCATCCTCCTTTTCGCCCTTATCGAGCATCGGCTTCATCTGCTCCTTAAAGCTCCTCTCCATGTGATCGTACCACTTGGTAGCAAGTTCGTGAGCTCTGTTGATGGCCATATTCACATCGACCTTCTCCTGAGCGATACCCTCCTTCTCCATAGTATATAGGTATACATTGGTCAAGAGGTACTCTATGAAGTAGTAGCTGTCGAGGCTGATCATCGAGAGGCCAAAGCCCTGAAGATCACCCTCTCCGCGTCCAACACCGAAAATATCGTGATAACGCTCGATACACAGAAGCGTAAACTCGCCGATAACGCGAATGAACGATACAGGGTTGAGATTGAGCGAAAGCCCCTTGTTAGAGACATTCTGGAGCACGAAAAAGTGCATGATATCTGGCCCCGTGCTGTTACGATAATCGATGATCTCCTTGATGGTATTGTTCGAGATCTTGATAAGCTCGGCCGATCTCTTCTCGACCTCGGCGGCCAATTTATCGTCGCAGCAGAAGAGTTTAGCCAGGTCGCTATAGATGGCAATAATCTCAATATGAGATTGATAAGAGCTATTATCTGACTTAATGATCTCGATTAGCTCCTTGGCCCACAACCATATCTCCCTGTCGTAGACTGGGACATATAAACATAGGTGCAACTGCTTGTAGTCGCCAGGATTATCGAGAGTGATGGTGCTACTTTTTAGGTTTCTAAAAAATGCTGCCACGCTCTCTTTGAGCTCATTAGCAGGAGATTGCAGCGCCTCAGACAGTTCAACGTTGAATTTAGACTGTATGCCTGAGTCAAACTTGTTTGGATCTACTTCTGATCTCTTGACCGCTTGGATAGACGCAGAGCCATCTTCGCCCTTGGAGTAGAGCAGCGCTTTACAGAAGCCGCTCTCGCCATTGGACTCATTCTTAAGGATGTATCTACTAAGCTCTAACACAGGGGCTGCAAACCCCTGTGAGAACATTACTTGAACTGTATGACGCATAAATTTACTCTGATAGTTTATGGAAAACGAAGTTTAACTCTCTAGTTACCAAGTCTGCAACACCCTCATAACCACGTTGTTTAAGGGTCTCCTTATTCAAAGGAATGAACCTCTCGTAGTAGGTGTTACCGCTCTTCAACTCATCGATCATCGCGGTGATCTCCTTCTTACCCTTTTGAGCGATGATATCGTCGATCTCCTTCTCGTACTGAGGATCTAGAGTCTTGAATACCTTGCAGAACTCCTTGAATGCTAGGTCGCGACTTGCCTCTTTGGTGTCGATCCAATATCCGTCGAGCGCAGCATCAAGGCGAGAGGTATCTTTGTACCAGTACTTGTTGTTTTTGATTGTGATAAAGCCAAAGATGAAGCCCTTAACCCACAGTGCAACAGCATCTTCGCTCTTCTCAGGCGAGATATTCTTAGCTGGGTTGATATCGAATCCCTCCTCCTTCATGCGACGGTGGATCAATGCATCGAAGTGGAATAGGTGCTCCGAACCCTCGTAGGTAGTTTTGCAAGCTGCAACAGAGTCGATCGTGAAGACTGGCACGGTACCCTCTTGGCGGTAGATGATAACTCTATCGTTCAGACCTGTAGAGATATAGGTTATATCACCCTTGTTCATCTTCTTAAACTCTTCGCCCGTGCTGAAGCGGTTAGCAGTCTTATCTGGAACGCAGACAAAGTACTTCTTGTCGATAGCCGTGTCGATTGGTTTTGGACCCTGAGGTGTTGGCACAGTGTAACCACAATCGTTGATCTTCATGAGTGGCTCGGCGATCTCCTGAGCATTTTTTGCGATAAAAGTGAACTCCTCTGGAGAGAGTGCGTTGAGCACCTCATCGATACTCTTCTCGCGCCATGTACCCACGTCGATATGGTTGTGTGTATATGCCTCAAAGGCAGCCTTAAGTCGCTCAGCATCACTGATTAGATAGATACTCTCGCTGTCGAGGTTCTTAATAAACTCTAGAACCAAAATGTTGTCATCGTTAGTACCAATCTTTGTTGCAAGACCCTCTGCAAGGTCGATTCTTACGGCGCTCTTACCCTTACCAATTAGGTTCTGAGTTTGAGTCAACTCCTTCTCGATGCTATCCTTCACCAAGTTGATGATGTCGCTGATATTCTGAATCTTAGTTGCAATCTCATCGATCTTGATTTCGAGTGCTGTGTAGAACTGCATTGCGAAGATTCTACGCTTAACCTCAAGATGAGATTTAGCTAGCTCTGTAGCGCGAATATCGACAACGTCGTTGACAATTGCCATCGCCTTCTTCTTCTTGCCGAAGAGTTTGGTCTGCGACTCTTTGATATCGTCATACGCCACCTTAAGGATATTCTCTAGGCGTGGGATATCCTCTCTTTGGATCGCCTCTAGCTCCTCGCTCATCTCACCTTTAAAGATCGCTACTTGTGACTTAATATCCTTAAGCACAGCTTGTGCAAGGGTGATTCCGCCCTCTTTTGTGGTGTTAAGAGTCTCGATGATAAGAGCCTCTAATGATGCACAAACAGCCTTCAATTTCGAGTCGCAACCCACCTGGATCTTCTTATCCTCTGGCACAACAGCTGTGATGTATGAATCAACCTCCATCTTTGGATTATCGAAGTTGGTGATGCCCGAAGATGGGTATTTAGGCTGCGCGCTCAAAAGTGAGTCGATCAACTTATCCTGCTTCTGATTCTCGCGAATTTGGATCTCTGGAGAGTCAATCCAGTTGTTAGCGATGTTGTTCGCATCGCCACCATTGCTGGTCATCAAGTTGATGAGTTTAAGTGCGATCTTCGCTGCGCTAATTCTAGCCAAGATCTCGCCGCTGAAGATAATCTCACAGGTACCTAAACTAGTGACCCAAGCCACTTTACCGCCAATGTTAAGGTTACCATTTGCGATGTTAACCTTGGTGTTATCACCGATACTTGCAGTCTCGGTTCCCACCTGACCTGTAGATGATACAAGGGCAAGACTGATCATGTCCGAGAGTTGATCGACGTGGCGATATGTCACCTTATTTCTGTTGGTGTTGTCGATAATATTGATCGAGCTAAAAGGCTTGCTGTTAGATGTGTAGCCCCATGGGAAGTCGATAGGCTTCGACATTGGAGTAAGCGACATCAAGAAGTCCAAATCTTTAAGCGCACCGTAAGCGTTAGGTTTGGTTCTCGACATTGCGATACCACTTCTCTGCATCTCCTCGAATACATTTGGAAGCACCGCGTAACCATTAACGGTCACCGTTCTGCGGATCTTTTGGATAAGGTATGCGATATCGATGAAGGTACCAGCACCCGTACCACCACACAATGAGAATACCATATGTACCTCGTCGTTGGTGGTGTTCATTAGCTCATATTTATCATTTTCGATGATATCGCGGTCGCTGATTCTAGCAAAAGCGGTCTGAATGGCCTGCTCGATAGCAGCAGAGTTATAGATGAAAGCCAAACGTCCGTTTGTACGAACCTGACCCGCACCACGATCCAAAGTGGTGATCATCACCGAATTCTCAGCTGGCAGCCAATCTAAGTTTCCCTCGCTGCGCTGAAGATTATAATAATCGACAGGGTTACCCACGCTAACCGAGCACTGCTCCGATCTGTCTAGCACAACTTTACCATAGATTGAATCTAGGTGTTTGTCATAGACGCCACCGTCGGTGTCGATACCAAGGAATCCGATCATTGGTGGCACCTCACCACCATAGTTGTCGATAAACATCTTTTTGGTGTTAAGGATTGCATTCATACCTGTACCACCTACGCCTATAAATAGGCTTCTTCTTAGGACTGTCATAACTCTTTTATTTTTAATTTATTATTGTATTCTTATTTGTGCTACTTGATCTTTGTCGCTCACCTGCTGGATCTCGATAGGCTCTCCTTTAGTTATAATATTGGAGTTGGTGTAGTAGTGCGCAGCCGAGCAGCGAATTCTAACGCTATTCTTGTCGCGCGGAGAGATCTCAACATCAGCACCTTGGAAGAATGGCATCTGAACAAAGACGCTCTTACCTTTATATATAGTGCTAAATATGTTCTGCGACTGCCTCTTCGACGAGAGAATCACCCTCTTGGCGCCGACGATTCTAGCGGGTTTGCACGCGCCGTCGCTCTCCACATAGAGAGTGCTTGGCTTGATCGAGGGGAATATGAACGGGCGTAATGCTAGGATCCACATGATCAAAAGACCAACGAGGGCAGCTAAGATAATAAGAGTCAAGAGCAACGATGGATTCATGATATCGCTCTTCTTGGCGCTCCACTCAAGCAACAGAGGTTGCTTTTGCTGCTCACTCGAATACTCATTGACACGATCTAAACCACCATTATCCAACACCTTAAGGTACCAGTTATGGCTTCCCTCCTTAGCATTTTTAGCGAACTCTATTGCCAACTTAACCTCACGGGTTGATGGGCTTACTGCAAATTCGCTTCCACTGCATCGCTTAGAGTCGACATATATGATAACATCATCATTTAAAGGCACATAGTCGCCATTTGCGTTCTTGGTAAAGATGCCTAACTTCACGTCGCGCGACAAGCGTTGAGCATCTTCATTGAAATCAAAGCATAGTGTACGCTCCATCTTTACGGGTTCGTACTTCTTGAAGATGAAATCATCATAGTACTTTGTCTCACCCCAAAGCATGGCGTTTGATGTCTGCTCCGCGCACGAGAATAGCGCCAATAGAGCAACGAGGCTGAAAAGGTATTTACTCTTTAACATAGATTCTCAACGTTTTTTCTGGTTTGTTAATAAGCTCAATGGTAAAGTATTGATCCATAAGCTGAATGCGTGGATTGTCGCCCTCGACCTCAATGGTTACGATCACCTCCTCGTTGCTATCGGTGGGCAGCTGCTCTTTGAGCGTTTGGTAGCTCTCGAGTAGCTCCACGTCAAATTTGAGCACGCCGTTTTCAATCTTAGCACTCTGATCCACTTTGACATAAGGATTGTCGATGCTCTCAAGTTTGATCTTGAGGTTGTCGGGCAGTGTGACACTCTTCTTGCTAGTCACAGCTAGGCTCATCGCCTTGCCTGCATCCTCCTTGATATTGAAAAGAACTCGCTCCTGAGGTCGCAGCTCAATGAATGTGATATCTATTCCGCCATTCTCCTCCATTATGATCTTGTCCATTCTACATGTTGCATCGATTGCGCTGATAAGACTCTCATTTGTAGCAAATTGCGTAAGCATAACGTAGAATGCATAGGCATCCTCCTCCTCGGCCAGTTTACACCATTTTCTAATTGTGACGATCAAATCCTGCATCGTTGTGCCAGGGTCATTCTGCACTCCATCGGTGAGTAGAACCAAAACGTCTCGACGGTCTGAGTCGATATATTCGTCCATCACCTTAAGCAGTGGGGTGTTGACGTTGGTGTAGGTAACCTCCTCATTGACATACTTTTCGATCTTGCCTATAATCTCCGCCTTGCCCTGTGTCGAAGCTTTCGCCTGCCAACTCTCGAGCACGCGAGTTTGGAATGGAAGCACAACGATCTCCGTCTGATCGTCGGAGATAGCGTTGATATCCTTTTTGATGGCTTGAACCACTGGGTCGTAGATATTGGGCGACCCGTTATACCCTTTCATTGAGAGGGTTACGTCCCACAAGTATATTCGTCGTTCACTCTTAAATTGACGATTTTCCGCCATCGCATTGAGGGCGAAAAACGCTAAAAAGAGGGTGAAAAAAATGTATTTTTTACTATTCATCTTTTGATCTCTTTGGATTTAGATTACTGTTCAGAGGTTATTTCATTGAAAAAATCTACCACCTTATTGGTTATCTTCTCAACCTCGCTTCCAAACTCATTTAGGCCATATGTAGCCATAACTTTGTAGTAGCGGATCTTTAGCTTATCGACGGTTCGGCTCTCGCTTGCGCTTAGATCTTGCTGATACTTATAGTAATAGGTCTCGCTGTAGTCGAGGTAGCTCTTTTTGACCTCGGTCAACTGGCTAGGACTTGCCTCCTCCATAGCCTCGATCTCGGTGATGAAATTTTCGAACGACTCCAAGTAGCTCTCCTTATTGAATACGCCAACTTTGCCGCCCACGCACGAACAGACAATAGCACACACGAGTGCTAAAAAGGTTGTTTTTAGTAGAATTTTCATAATTTATAGTATTTTTCGATAGATTACGCTTGGCAATATAGCTATTTTTTCTGAGAAAAAATAATTTTTCGCCCACTTTTTTTGTATTACAATAGATATTTAATATCTTTTCACTAAACTGTATTTGTCAACACCAAACACCTTGAACAGTCGGTTCATATTTTGAATCACATCTTCATCCTTTTCAATCTCCTTTTTCCTTCGTTCACCGACGTCGAGCTCATTGAACGGAACAATGAGCTTATGTATTTGATAATCTGTATCTTTAATCTTCTCAGCGCTCATATCGCGATAGCCAATTATACTCCGATCGGCATTCCAACGCATATGCTCCATCTGAGCCAACTTATCGTTCTGCTGCTCATAGACAATATGATTGATGTAAGCATCTACCTGATAGCGGTTTGCGAAGCGGAAATCCTCGCTAGTGTAGAGCCATAGGCGCGTTGCGAACTCCATCATCTTATCGCGATGCTCCTCGACGAGCAATAGATCGATAAAGTCTCGGCCTTCCAGATCTAAACCATTGCTAACAATATAGTTGCGATACTCTTCGAGTATAACTTTTTTATCATCATTCTGCGGATAATCGAGCCATTTAGTATCAAAATAGGCACCCACGCACATGGGAATATCGTCATTGAGCATTTGGCTTGTTACGCCCGATGTGAGCATACCAAAAGTGTGCACGTTGACAAATCGTTTAACATCGGCATCTAACACCTCCTGCATACCCTTTTGCAGCTCCTGGCGGATCAGAATTCGGGTATTGGTTGGCGTGGGTCTATTCTCCGCCAATCTATAGTAAGCCTGCCAGGGCAGCGTTAAGCCCGCCGAGAGGCTATAATCGGGATCCTGCAGACATATTGCGACGGTCAGCAGCGCATTTTCGCTCTCCGACTCGCGCGCTATCAAATCACGAACCTGCTCATCCTCAATGCGATTATTCATGTAGGTGATCTCCACATCTCGAATCTGATCGAGGTAGGGGAACTCGGCCAAGAAGGTGGAAAGTTGATCATTCATCTCCTTATCGATCACCGTAATTTTTGTCTTATTCCTCGCCTCGGTGCCGCTCTGAGCATCAGCCTCCACGTAGTTTGGGAAGTGGCAGAGTCGCAGCGCCTCGAAGAGCAGCGCGCGCCCCATTCTATTGAATCCTGCGATAAGTAGGTGGACATATTTTTCCCCCTCGACGGGTTCGAAATCCAACCTTTCGTAGGCAGGTACCGCCCCTGTGAAGCCCCAAAGTTGACGCGCGATATTCTCATAGAAGTTGAATGGACGCATCAAAATATTTGGCTTCCCATCGAAGTGGGTATAACTCTTAGGCAACGCAAGTCGCTGAATGATAGAGTATGAGGTCAACCTATCGAACTGTACATGAACCGTGAGTAGCTCCTTATCAGCGCCACGATGACGGCTAATTTTATTCACCGCTTCGAGGTTCTTGGTATCGCGTCCATACTCATCCATCTCGCCCAACACGTAGACCTCTTTGGCGCTATGAAAATTGAGGTTCGAGAGTTGCTCCTCCGACTCGATATCACCTGAATAAAAGAGGATTGCACTCTTCAAGTTTGAGCTAAAGTAGGAGAATGTATTGCTTCTCAAGGCTGGAATATCTTGCGATGTGAAGATGACAACCTTGGGCATATATTCGACCCATTTGCGAGCCTCCCGAGGGCACATCTCCCGAAATTTCCTATAGGCCTCCGCGCTATCATGCCACTGATTCTGAGGCAGATCCTTAATATTTTTCCAAAATCGGTTCTCGAAAATATCGCTCAAGAGGCTGTTTGAGACCTCGCCCGAACCTATAATGATATAGTGATTTTTGATATTTTTATAGACGGTGCGGCCATTATTTATATCGTCAATGCGGCGATCAATAGCATTGATCAACGTGGTGAGCAGCAAGCCACTAAAGACGATCATTCCGAGTATCGTAACAACAAAAGTGAAGATCTGGATTCCCACGCCCTCCTTCTCCTCCATCAAGTTACCAGGGTCGATAAAATGCTGAATTATCCCTCGGATCTTATCCCACGTCGTATTATCGCTACCACAGATACTCGGGCTATCCATCAGCAGGGCCACCAAAACAAAGAGACCAAGCAGGATCACAACCATCCCGCCGTACCAGATCAGCTGCTTCTTGATGCCACCCGAGATCATTCTGTCAAATAACTCGACAAAATTCTCCATAAAACGTCTCACCGCCTTGTTATAATGCAGCACGCTGATGATGCCAAAGATGACAACACTTAAAATAATAATATTTCTTACCGCTATCATCCTTTAACTTTTTTGATTTCGAAACCTCTCTCCAAAATGAATTTTAGAGTCTGCTGCGAAGTGCGCCTATCGTAATCCTTCTCCTCCTCGCTAAGGCGTTCATACTCAACGATACAGGGGTGCAACCTCTCTGCATCATTGCGCTCACTACCCCACCGCCAACCATCGGCAATGCGTCCCGCCATCCACACCTCGTGCACATGGCGCGCCAACTCTTCTGACAACTCTAAAATTTCTCCGCTTAGCGCGTGCTCTCCACTCTGATTATCAATGGATTTGGTTCTATTCAACACATCTTTGCTCATGGCTTACTATTTTTCTGTGTGAAGTCCTGATGAAATAGATAGACTTTTCTAATACAAAAATAACTATTTTTTAGCATTTTCACAAGAGTTTCAAATCTTTTTACAAATTATTTATCATACTTACAACGATATACACACAGCGCGAGCACCAGTCTACACTGATGCTCGCACGGCTATATTATAACATCTACAGAGGATCAACCGCACTTAGAGTAGCCACAGCTCATGCAGGTGAGGCAACCATTCTGGTATGCCATCTCCTCTTGTCCGCATGTTGGGCAGGTTCCTTTGCACTTTGTTCCGTCGACAATATACTGTTTCAGAGCACGCTCAACGCCATTTTTCCATGTGTTGATGCTCTCTGAGTTTAGGTGTAGAGAGTCGATAAGGGTAACCACACTCTCGATAGGCATTCCTTGGCGGAGCACTCCCGAGATTAGTTTAGCGTAGTTCCAGAACTCCTCGGAGAAGAGACGAGAGACGCCACCAACGGTGTTGGTATATCCGTAGCGGTCAATATATTGGAAGTCGTAACGTTTGTTACCTTCAGCCTCGCGCACCTTGATAATAGAGCCCTTCTTGATCTTTGGTGGGATGTACATTGCATCCTCCTCGATCTTTCCAGTGAAGATCTCGTATGGGCGATCGTTCTGCAGACCTACGAATGCTATCCAATCCTCCGAGCCATTCTTAAATCGCACGACGTCGGCAGGGATCGAGAGTGGGCGCTTTGCGGTATTTGGAGCATTCTCAGCTGGTTTGTTGCTCTTCTCGATCAACACACCGTCGCGGCAACCGTCGCGATATACGGTGATTCCCTTACATCCACACTCCCATGCGGTACGGTATACATCGGCAACGAGCTCTTGCGACACGTCGTTGGGCAGGTTCACAGTTACCGAGATCGAGTGGTCGACCCATTTCTGGATTGCACCCTGCATCTTAACCTTAGCCACCCAGTCAATATCATTGGCTGTAGCTTTGTGGTATGGCGATGCTGCAACGATCTGGTCAAGCTCCTTGTCGCTGATTGTCTCCAATTTAGAAGTGTCGTAGCCAGCTGCTGCCGCCCACTTCACAAAGTTGTGGTGGTATACGTAGTACTCCTCGAACTTCTCGCCAGTCTCGTCGACAAAGGTTGCAACCTTGTTCTTATCCGAAGGGTTGATCTTGCGACGACGTTTGTACACAGGGCGGAATACAGGCTCAATTCCCGATGTTGTCTGCGACATGAGTGATGTTGTTCCCGTAGGGGCGATGGTGAGCATTGCGATGTTGCGACGACCCACTTTGAGCATCTCCTCGTAGAGCGCAGGATCAGCCTCGCGGATGCGCTCAATCATTGGATTACCCTTCTCTTTCGCGGCATCGAACACCTCGAAAGCGCCACGCTCCGAAGCCATCTTCACCGATGTGCGGTATGCCTCAACGGCCAAAGTTTTCTGGATCTCAACGGCAAACTCGGTAGCCTCGTCGGTACCATAACGCAAACCTAGAGCGGCCAACATATCGCCTTCAGCGGTGATTCCAAGACCTGTACGACGACCCTTGAGAGCCATCTCGCGGATGTTGCTCCAGAGGTTCAACTCTACGCGGCGCACATCGTCATCCTCGGGGTCTGAAGCGATCTTGCTGATGATCTGCTCAACCTTCTCAAGCTCGAGGTCGATGATATCGTCCATGATACGCATTGCGCGCTCGACGTGGTTCTTGAATAGATCGAAATTGAACGTCGCCTCGGGTGTAAATGGATTCTCGACGTAGCTCAATAGGTTGATTGCCAACAGACGACATGAGTCATATGGGCAGAGAGGGATCTCGCCACATGGGTTTGTCGAAACTGTGGTAAAGCCTTGGTCAACATAGCAGTCGGGCACACTCTCGCGGATGATAGTATCCCAGAATAGCACTCCTGGCTCGGCCGATTTCCAAGCGTTGTGGATAATCTTGTCCCACAACTTCTTAGCGTCGATCTCCTTCTTATATTTTGGCACGTCGCTCTTAACTGGGAACTGCTGCGTATAGCTGGTTCCGCTGACAGCAGCGCGCATAAATTCGTCGTCGAGCTTCACCGAAACGTTGGCTCCAGTCACCTTGCCCATGTCGGTTTTGGCATCGATAAAGGACTCAGCGTCTGGGTGTTTCACCGAGATTGAGAGCATAAGTGCTCCGCGGCGACCATCTTGAGCCACCTCACGCGTTGAGTTCGAATAGCGCTCCATAAACGGAACGATACCTGTCGAGGTCAAAGCCGAGTTGAAGACGGGGCTGCCCTGCGGACGGATGTGCGAAAGGTCGTGACCCACACCACCGCGACGCTTCATGAGCTGCACCTGCTCCTCGTCGATACGGAAGATTCCACCATAAGAGTCAGCTGGGTTCTTGTGACCAATCACAAAGCAGTTGGAGAGTGAGGCCACTTGAAGCGTGTTGCCAATACCTGTCATTGGGCCACCTTGAGGGATGACGTAGCGGAAGTGGTCGAGCAGCTCGAAGATCGAGGCGCGACTCATTGGGTTTGGGTACTTATTCTCGATTCTCTCGATCTCCGAAGCGATACGGTTGTGCATATCGAGCGGAGAGCTCTCGTAGATCTTGCCGAATGAATCCTTCAGGGCATATTTGCTGACCCACACCGTTGCGGCTAGGTCGTCACCTGCAAAGTACTCTTTCGATGCAGCTACGGCGTCGTTGTAACTCACCTCTTGCAGTGCTGGGGGTGTAACTTCTTTAGACATAATATTTTATTTTATTTTCGTGTTATTTCAATGAAAAGCAGCGACTACAAAAGTCGTAATTATTCAACAAAAAAACAACGACTTTGTTGAAATATTTATTGACAATTAATGCACAATTTTGCTATAGTTGCCCCAGAGAGCACTCTAGGGCACAATTTAGAATTGTTGATTGTTAAAAAAAACTAATCTGACCCTTGGTTGCTCGCTGGGCCGCCACCTCGCGCTCGACGATCCCCGTCAGAACATCGGCAGCGTCGTGCCAGCGGTTCGATCGGAACTGTCGGCGGTAGGTTGTCAGGTGTGCCGCCAAGTCGGGCCAGCGCTGTTGCCACCCCTCGGGCATGAGGATATTTTGGATCACGGTGGCCGAATTCGAGAGTATTCGAGCCTCCTTATTTCCGCTCTGGTGTAACCACTCGACCTTGACCGAAGGGGCCAAACGCCCCACGGCACGGGCAAATCCGCGGCCGCCGTTGTTACTCTCGATCGCCGCATGCGAGGTGTTGTTGTCGAGCAGCATATTGGCAACCAACGGCTCGCTAATCTCCATTGGTTCACGCGTATAGACCACATCGGTAATATAGATCACTCCTGCCGAATCGGTGGCGTAGCAGATCGAACATAGGTAGTCGTCGCCCGTGTCGGCCGTGTCGGTGTAGTTGTCGTGCCTCATGATCTTCGAGGGCAGCGAGGTATAGGTTTGAAAATTGTCGCCATAGAGCAGACCCTCGCGCGCCGAGGGGTGACCCTGATACATACACTCAAAACGCAACGGGTCGAGAGCGCGCTTCTGCAGCAACAGCTCTCGACTCTGGCGCGACGGCCACAGAGCGACATCCTCACCGCGTGGGTCGACCAGCGATGGAGGCGACCGCTTTATCGCCTCGAAGTTGAGATACAACCAACACTCATGCGGCGTGGAGTCTAGCTGCGACCAACTTAGCAGAGGCTCCCACGACTCCTTTTGGCAGATCGAGCCTATCAGATCCTCCTCGTGCCATCGGGTGAATACGATAAGCTCCGAGGAGTTGTTGTGAGTTCGCGTGCGGACAACCGAGGTGTACCACTCGAGGCAATTCTCGCGAATGAGTGGCGAGTTGGCCTCCATTGCATCTTTATATAGGTCATCGAGGATAAAGCAGTCGACACGATTGCCCGTGAGCGACCCCTCGCGCCCAACGGCCAAAAGCGACCCCTCGTGGTCGATGATCTCCACCTCTTCGGCCGTGCGGATGTAGTTTGGAGGCTTGGCGCCGCGCTTGATGGTGGTCAGCGGGAAGAGTTCGGCATACTCCTTCGACTCGATTATTCGTTGTACGCGACGATTAAATTTGCAGGCCAACGACGCCGAATAGGAGGCAATAGCCACCCTGAGATCGGGGTTGAGCCCCAACAGATAGGCAGGCAGCAGAGTGGTGGCTCCCAGACTCTTACCGTGCTGCGGCGGCATGGTGATGATCAGTCGACGGATCCGCCCCTGAGCAAAGGCCTCCAGAATTCGGTAGTAGGCTATGTGAAACTCCTCGAACTCGATAAATGGCATCACCCCCTGCGCAAAATCCATCAGGGGCGGTGATGGTGGCGGCACTACTAATTGCATACAATTTGCTTTAGTAGTTCGAAGTCGAAGTCGTTGAGAACTTCGCCCTCTGCCGTGGTGGTGTGAAACTCCCACCAGACAGGAACAATATTACTGATTTGCATAACGTTACCCTCGGGGTAACGGTGATTGGTGTAGTATATCATAAGGGTTGCGGAGAATTGACACTCCACTTGCGAGAGGTCGAAATTGATGATATCCGAGTAAAATTCTCGGCCATCTATCTGTTCTATGAGCAGTTCCGCCAACCTTTCGTAGAAGAAATGGGTAATTATAGACATAATATTGGCTTTTTTGAATAACTATTTTTGGTTTTACTTAATTAAATTATTAATTTTGCAGAGACAAAGATAATTCAGCGATTTACTTTTCGCAAATAAAAAATAAAACTATTTATACTGGCAACATGGTAAAGGTACGACTCAGGCTTCTAAGAAAGGAGCTAAAAATGACACAAGAGCAACTAGCTCAGCATCTTGGTGTTGGTAAGGCAGCACTTTCAATGATTGAAACTGGAAAAGCATGTCTCTCGTCGCGTAACCGCAACATCCTAATCCACGAATTTAATGTCAATCCCGAGTGGCTCGACGACGGAGTTGGAGAGATGTTCAATGCCATTCCTAACGTCAATAAATTTATGCTTCGCACAGATAGTTCACTACCTTTGCAGAGCGTCCCCCTCTACTCAATCGAGGGCACAGCGGGATTGGTACCACTATTTTCGAACGAAACCCGCAGCGAGCCACAAAACTACATACACATCCCCAACCTACCAAAGTGCGACGGCGCTATCTACATCGTTGGCGATTCGATGTATCCGCTGCTCAAAAGTGGCGACATCGTACTCTACAAACAGCTCTCGGATCTATCCGACATCTTCTGGGGCGATATGTACCTTCTCTCGATCGACATCGACGACGAGGAGTATGTAACGGTTAAATATCTTCAAAAGTCCGACCGCGAAGGGTATGTGAAGTTGGTGAGCCAAAATTCGCACCACGCCGAAAAGGATATCGCACTAGATCGCATTCGTGCAATCGCACTAGTCAAGGCTAGCATCCGAATGAACTCCATGCGATAGGTATAACTACTTAAATTTTTTCACCTATGTAATATACAAGGTGAAAAAGTTTGAAGATATAGCTTTTTTAATTACATTTGTCTACTAATCTATGCCTAACACATAGATTAGTAGACATCTTTATTTAAACATATTCTTATACCAATATGAAAAAAACTATACTCGCCCTACTCGCTGTAGCATCGATCTCGACTGCAGCCACAGCACAAAATTCACCACTTGAGTGGGAATCAAACAACACAAAGGTGAAGATCGGAGGCTTCGTCCGCTTCAACATCAACTCCGACTTTGCGGGCAGCGTGAGCGGAGGCAACGACTTCATATCCACCAACATACCCACGACAACCGACTGGCGCGACGAGGATTACCTCAACTTCGACCCCTCGGCAACGCGCCTATCGATGGAGATCACGCAGTCGACCGAGGCGCTAGGCGACGTCAAGGTCTACGTCGAGGGCGATTTTCGCGGCGCAAGCAACTACATCCCACGCCTACGCCAAGCCTACATCGAGGCCAAGGGTGTGATCGCAGGTTTTGCCTGGAGTTTCATGAGCGACTTGGCGGCCAACGCTCCAACCATTGATATCAACGGCGTGGGCTCGCGCTCATTCCTACGCACACAGATGGTCGGCTACCGTCGCAGCCTCGGCGAGGGGCTCTCGGCTGGTATCGCCCTTGAGGTGCCAACGCTCAAAAGCACCTACGCTGCAGGCTACACCGACCTAAACCAAACCATACCAAACATCCCCCTATATATCCAATCGAAAGGCGAGGCGGGACACATCAAATTGTCGGGTGCCATCCGCGTGCTGCAGTATGGCGACACATCCAATAACCAGCGCCTCGACGAGATTGGTTGGGCAGGGCAGCTCTCTGGTTCGCTAAAGGCAACAACAGCGATAACCCTCTATGGTCAAGCGATATATGGCCAAGGAGCCAACAACTACATCAGCGATCTAGCCAGCCAATCGATAAACATGATGTCGACCAACGGCACCGATATGGAGAGTAC
This sequence comes from Rikenellaceae bacterium, assembly GCA_044433705.1. Classification (GTDB taxonomy): domain Bacteria; phylum Bacteroidota; class Bacteroidia; order Bacteroidales; family Rikenellaceae; genus Alistipes. The sequence goes on from JAWXTG010000020.1 coordinate 34,754, forward strand.
CCCAATGGGAGGTGCATCGGTAGGCATCGGGGCAAAATTGTCGAAAAAGTGGTCAGCTGCAGCCAGCGGCTCAATAGCTAAAAACTATGGCGACGAAGATTACTTTGCGGGCAGCTACCAGAGCAGCAGCTATGTTTCTGCGGTGCTCTTCTACGCCCCCGCGCCCAAAATTTCGCTCGGAGTGGAGTATCTCAACGGCTCACTCACAAGATTTGGAAGCGAGGCTGTCGATGCTCAGCGCCTAAGCCTATCGGTTAAATATTCACTCTAACTGATGCACTATGAAAAAAATATCTAGACTCATCCTTATCGCGCTAACACTTTCTTGTACAGCTACATACGCCCAAGAGAACACCCTACCCGACGAGGAGGAGGTGAGCTACCAGCCCGAGCTATTCGGTGCCGTGCGCGCAAAATATGAACAGAGCACCGAGACTGGCATCCACCGCTTCAACGTGCGCAACTCGCGCTTGGGAGTCAAGGGCCTCACCTCGGAGTATATGCGCTACGCAATCCAAATCGACTTCAACAACGAGGGAAAAGTCTCAATTTTAGACTCATACGTAGCCTTCATGAGGGGAAATTTCGAGCTCTCACTAGGTCAGCAGCAGTACCACTTCAACGCCGATCTGGACCGCGGCCCCAGCAGCTCGCTCTTCTCGAATCGCTCATTCCTCTCCAAGTACCTCACCACCTACTACGACCCTACCGATCAATCGGTTAGCACAATCGGATCGCGCGATATTGGAGCCGTGGCAAGCTACAAATTCCAGACAAAGATACCCATTCTGCTCTCCGCAGGCTTGATGAATGGCTCGGGCGCCAACAACCCCGAGTGGAGTAAAAATGTGAACTTCGTCAGCCGACTTGCCGTAGGCGCTAAGCGAGGATTCCAAGCCGCCGCCAGCTACTACTATGGCTACACTCCTCTAGATCAAGAGATTGAGATGTATGGCGCCGAGCTACGCTACGCGGGCAAAGATTACCTGATCGAGGCGGCCTTCGCCGAGCGCATGCTGCAACAAGATGGCGAAAAGGTGGCAACAGCGGCCCACGTTCATGGCTACCACATCTTCCACCTCGACGACAAATGCATGATCGACCACATCGCCCCACACCTCCGCTGGGACATGGGCTACGGCATTGAGTTCGTAAACCAACAAGATTACACCATCGACCGCTACGACGCCAACCGCCTAACCGTGGCGCTCAACATCGGACTAGCCAAGAAGTGGATCGGATCCGAGATCAGACTCTCCTACGAAGAGTATATGGTTGGCACCTCGCACACCGATGCCGCCGTCAACCCGCTTCTTCAAGATAAATACACTATCGAGTTTATAACTTCATTCTAAGGAACTGTTTAAGTTTAGAAAATTCACCCACATAAGTTAAAAAGTGCCCCACCATGCGTTGAAACCGCATCGTGAAGCACTTTTTTTCGCAACCTCTATAACCCTACTACTGTTCAGATTGTTGCATCAAATTTACGTTAAAAATAATACGTTTAATTTTTTTATCATAAATCGCACCTTTTGTCGTGCTTAAATTTGCAAAATAAAAATAAAAGCCCTATCTTTGTACTATCTAGACACCCGAAATGTGCAGTTTCGTCACTATACCTATTTATTAGTAGGTGATAGAGAGCGCCAAGAGGGAAGAGGGTGTTAGAAAAAGGACAAAAAAAAGGTGTAGAGATAATATTTAGGCTATTCAATATGTTAAAATATATGTAACTACAAAACTTGGTTAGACAGATAATAAAAGTATAACAAACATTAATAACCCAAACAAAATTAGTAATGATGAAAAGTACAATTAAAAATTGTTGTCTATTGCTTCTTGCTGGAGCGGTAGTTGCAACAACGTCATGCTCTAAGGACTATGACAACGAATTGAGAGATCTACAGTCTCAAATTGACGATGCTAACAGCAGCACCCTCGACAAATTCGAGAGCGTAGAGGATGTTCTTGCTGACTACGGCATCGACCTAGAGGATCTAGCAGCGCTTTCTGACAATCTTCAGACGCAAATCGACATCTTGGAGGCTTCTCTAGAGCAAGCTATCGAGGATGAGGCAGCAGCTCGCGAGGCTGGTGACGATGAGTTGGCAGAGGATCTAGCGGATCTTCAGACTGCTCTTAGCGATCAAATCGCAGCTTGGAACACAGCTCAAGCTATCTATGATGAGAAATTGAACTCTCTTAACGGTTATATCGACAACCTAGAGGACGACATGGACGACCTAGAGGAAGATATGGCTGCTCTTGAGGCCGCTCTTGAGGCACTAGAGGAGAAATTGGAAGGTGAGGATGATGATCTTCAAGATCAGATCAACACAATCAACAACACTCTCACAACTATCCAAAACTCAATCACTAACAACAGTTCAGCTATCTCAGCTAACGCTAGTGACATCGCTGAATTGGCAGAGGCAGTTGCTGCTCTTGAGACTACAGATACTGACCTTCAAAAGCAAATCACTGATCTTTCAACTTCACTTACAGCACTTGCGTCTACAGTGTCTAACAACACTACTAACATCGCATTAAACGCATCTGACATCAACGCATTGGAGATTCAGTTCGCAGCTTTGTCTCTTAGTTTGTCTGATCTTGCTGCTGAGGTTGCTTCATACTCTGGTGATATCACTTCTCTTTTCACACTATATACTAGTCTAGAGATTGACATTTCACAGTGGTCTGATGACATCATCACGAATGCATACAACATCGCAGAGAACGCAGAGGCTATCGGTTTGAACGCAGATGAGATCGCAGCACTTCAAGAAGATCTTGCAACTCTAGAGGAGCTTGTTGGTGACAACTACGATGATCTAAGCGACCAAATTGCTGCAACAATTGCTGCTCTAAGTCAAGCACAAGCTGACAACGAAGCTGCACTTGAGTCTGCTATCAATGACCTAGAGGGTGCTGACGCTGAGATTCTTCAAGCTTTGGCTGTCGCAGTTGGCGTACAGGCAGACGTTGATGCTGACCAAGATGCATACATGGAGGCTCTTACTTACGCATTGAGAGGTCTTGCAGCTGATCTTGCAACAAACTACTACACTTCAGCTGAGATCACAGAGATGAACGCAGAGCTTCAAGAGCTTATCTCTGATCTTGACACTCGTGTATCTGCACTTGAGACTACAGTAGAGGATCTTCAATCACAAATCGACGATTTGGCTGACACAATCGAGACTCTTCTCAACCAAGTTGAGACTGTTGCATTTGCTGCAGACTACAGAAATGATTATGGTGTTGATATCATCCCAATGGATGTATACAAAACTGGTGACGCTTCAACAATCACTGCTACTTACACTCTTTCTCCAAAATCTTCAGTATCTGAGGTTATCGAGGCTTACGAGGCTGGTAAGATCGATTTCAGCTACTTGATCAACAAGTCTGAGGTTATCTCTCGCGCATCAACTGACGAGCTTGCATTCGAGATCGTATCTGTAGCTAAGGCTGCAGGCGAGAGCAACGCAATCACAGTTACTGCAACTACAACTGCATGTCCTATCCTCAACGACAAGGAGGTTTGCGACGACTTCTCTATCGCACTTAAGCTTAAGTCTAACTACTTGGCTACTTACGTAATGTCTACTTACACTACAGTTTCTATGTATGG
>JAWXTG010000021.1:0-35849 GCA_044433705.1 Rikenellaceae bacterium
AACGCCTCTTCGGGAGCTGTTAGACAAAACTAAATGACAAAATGACAAAGAACTTATTAGGCTTAATGAGCCAAATTTATTTAATTTTTAACTCGTCCCGATTTTAATGGGACACTAATGGACAAAGATATAAAAAAATCGCATTGTTTAGAAATTGTTTAAATTCTCTCTCATTTTCCAGAGAGATGCTAATTTTTTTCCTATCTTTGTGCACTTATTTGTAATTAATTCACCTATAATGAATATAGAATCATTTATCACTAAAGTTGCAGCTACATCTTTAACTGCACTCTATGGCGAACTCCCTATCGAGGAGGTGCAGATACAAAAAACTCGCAAGGAGTTTGAAGGCGACTACACCCTTGTTGTCTTTCCTCTACTTCGTCGCAGCCGAATGGCGCCCGAAGCTACTGCAAATCAGGTAGGCGAACATATCGTGGCTAACAACAGTGAATTCTCTGGATTCAACGTTGTTAAAGGCTTTTTGAACCTCTCATTATCACCCGCATTTTGGGCTACATGTTTCACCGATTGCTACTCAACTTCAGATTTTGGTCGCGCTTCGAGCAGCGGCAAAACTGTAATGGTCGAGTACTCTTCGCCAAATACAAATAAACCACTCCACCTAGGACACATCCGCAACAACCTTTTAGGTTACTCCGTGGCTCAGATTTTGGAGGCTAACGGACACAAGGTTATCAAGGCAAATCTGGTCAACGATCGTGGCATCCACATCTGTAAATCGATGCTTGCATGGCAAAAGTTTGGCCAAGGCGAAACGCCTGCATCGTCGGGCATGAAAGGCGACCACCTAGTGGGTAAATATTACGTAGAGTTCGACAAGCACTACAAAGCTGAAATCAAGGAGCTTATAGCTGGCGGCATGAGTGAAGATGAGGCAAAAAAGAGCGCCCCAATGATTCTCGAGGCACAAGAGATGTTGCGCAAGTGGGAGGCTAAAGATGCAGAAGTTTACGGACTTTGGGAGATGATGAACGGTTGGGTTTACGAGGGTTTCGACGTGACCTACAAAGCACTTGGTGTATCTTTCGACAAGGTCTATCACGAATCACAAACATACTTATTAGGCAAGAGCATAGTCGACGAGGGGCTAGCCAAAGGGGTATTTTTCCGCAAAGAGGATAACTCCGTTTGGATTGATCTAGAGAGCGATGGATTAGACCAAAAACTTCTTCTTCGCAGCGATGGAACATCTGTATACATGACCCAAGATATTGGCACCGCATACAACCGTTTCGAAGAGAATAAACTCGACGATTTGATCTATGTCGTTGGCAATGAGCAAAATTACCACTTCCAGGTGCTTAAGCTAGTACTCAAAAAGTTAGGCTATGCATGGAGTGACAACATCACCCACCTATCATATGGAATGGTTGAACTTCCCGAGGGCAAGATGAAATCCCGCGAGGGAACTGTTGTCGACGCCGACGATCTAATTTCAGATATGATATCATCGGCTCGCGAGATCTCGCAAGAGGCTGGTAAACTTGACGGATGCTCCGAGCAGGAGATTACCGACATCACCACCACCGTTGGTCTAGGTGCACTTAAGTACTTCATCTTGAAGGTAGATCCCAAAAAGACAATGTTATTTGACCCTAAAGAGTCAATCGACTTCAACGGCAACACAGGTCCATTCATTCAATATACGCACGCACGCATATGCTCGATCAAGCGCAAAGCGGCTGAAGCTGGTATCACATTCAGATCAGAGATCAAAACCGAGCTGCAACCAGACGACATCACGCTCATCAAGATGATCTCCGACTACCCCAATGCGGTTAAAGCAGCAGGCGACAACTGCGCCCCATCGATCATTGGATCATACGTTTACGACCTCGCCAAAGAGTTTAACAGCTACTACCACGACCACTCAATACTTAAAGAGGAGTGCGAAGAGATCCGTAGCTTCCGACTTCAACTGGCCGACCAAGTGTCACGCATAATCAATAGCGGAATGGCACTACTTGGTATCAACGTGCCCGAAAGAATGTAACACTATTAGTTAGGCCTGGGACTGACTCCGTCGGGCGGAGATAGCACCTCCGCGGGTGCGCATATGACGCCGCGGCAATTTGCTTTTCGTCGCTTCGCAGCTCCTTGTACGATAAATGAGTAATACCAATTTCCCGAGAGTAAACTCTCAAAAATTGGTATTACTCATTTATCTTATGTCAACCTACGGTTGCCAAAAAGCAAATCTCCGAATTATAAACAATCCCAAACTAATATAAACCAAAACTATGATTGTATGATTGTATGATTGTATGATTGTATGATTGTATGATTGTATGATTGTATGATTGTATGATTGTATAATTGTATAATTGTATAATTGTAATTCGAATTGGGTTTAAATGCTGAAAGCATTTAATAAATTTTAGAACTCAATGAGTTGTGCAAATTTATTTGCGGCAACTCATTGAGCTCTAAAATCATAGAGTTTAGAAAACTCTATGCCCAATGCGCGAGATAATATGCACCCGCGCAGGTGCTTTTTTGCGCCCGACGGAGTCAGTTGTATACGTAGTCTCAGGTCAAGCCCACGCAAAAAAAAACAGCACTTAGCGCTTATTGCGAGTGGCTCCATTCTTCTCCATGTCGACCAACTCCATTTGATAATATAGGGTTTCAAAAGGGGTGATGCGGAGCAGGCTATCACCAGCCTCGCCATAGGCTAGTTTCGATGGTAGCCAGGCGTTGACTTTGCCGCCTTTACCGATCATCTTTACGCTCTCTTGCACACCTGCCTGCAGCTCTTTGAGACCTAGGACGAGTGTATCAGCATTTTCGTACGATGAGAATACCTCTTCGCCTCCGATGCGGGAGATGGTATAGCGTAACGATACGAGATCGTTAGGTGATTTGGGGGTGAACTCTTCATCGCCAATTACCGCGATGTTGTAGGTTAAACCGCTCTTCGAGCGCGTGAAGTCGCGGTTGCTCTTCGCTAGATCTTCGAGGTATTGCTCCTCGTAACCGCGCTTACGCTCTGGCTCGACGTAGGTGAGGTATCTGAGGTAGTAGGTACGCGCTTGATCGGTGGTTAGCAGCGCTTTAGACGACGTTTGCTCGGCAATTGCTCGACACACTACAGCTACATTTATGGTTGAATCCATCGCTATCAAGTTGTCGGCGATATTCATACCTATAACATACGCCAACGAATCTGTCTCGCTCTTAAGTGCTGATGATGTTGCGCTTTTGGGCTCTCCACTGCACGAGGCAAAAAGAGCTACTCCAGATATTAGGAGTGAGGTGATAACTCTATTCATTTGTAGTTTTCTTTGAAAAAATATTAATTAATATGAAGCCCAGTAAGGCCGATGCGAGCGAACCGAACAGGATTGCGATTTTTCCTTGATCGACGAACTCTGCGCTAACCGCACCAAAGGCTAGAGTGTCGACAAAGATCGACATGGTGAATCCAATACCGCCTAGACATGCCACCGCAAAGAGCATTCTCCAGGAGGCTGCTGCAGGCATCTCGGCCAACTTAAATTTAATCGCCAGCCAACTTGCCAAGAAGATTCCGATTGGTTTTCCCAATAGAAGACCGAAGAAGATACCCATACCGATGGAGCCACCCGCTGAGGCGAAAGTGAAGATATTGAGGTCGTTCAAGTTGATTATAACACCTGCATTTGCCAATGCGAAGATTGGCAGAATTAAGAATGTCACATATGGAGAGAGGATCGACTCTAGGAAGTGACTCATGCTCATCGAGCCATAGGATAGATGCCCCAACTCCGATAGATTTTTATGGTACTCCTCATCGTCATCCTCCTTTACCGACTTGACGATATAGCCCTTGATGTGACCCGATTGGCGCAAAAGGTGCGCTTTGGTGTAACGAGCATTATTGGGAACGAGAATCGCCATCAACACACCAGCCAATGTCGCGTGAATACCCGAGTAGTAGAAGAGGCTCCACACCACGATCGCGGGAATCAGATAGTATAGCAGACGGCGCTCGCCCAGACGACGCATAAAGTAGATGGCTACCATGATGATGAAAGCGATAAAAAGGCACAACCAATTGACAGCACCGCCGTAGAACACAGCGATGACAATTATAGCACCCAAATCGTCGGCAATAGCCAGGGCGGTAAGAAATATCTTAAGCGAAAGAGGGACCCGATCGCCCAAAATGGACATGATACCAATCGCGAAGGCGATATCTGTGGCTGTCGGGATACCCCAACCTCCAGCTGTCGGCGTACCATTATTAAATATGGTATATATAATCGCGGGGACAACCATTCCTCCGACGGCGGCTATCACGGGCAGAATCGCACGCCTAAACGATGACAGTTGACCCGACATAACTTCACGCTTAATCTCGAGCCCCACACCAAAGAAGAAGATCACCATCAAACCATCGTTGATAAATTTCTCAACGGTAAGATCGTGTGGGAAAACGATATTGAAGCCATCGTGCGAGGTGATATTGAACGATAAACTCGCAGAAAGAATAGCGTGATACCAATGGCGAGTAGCCTCGAGATTGGCTAACAGCAGCGCCACGATAACGCATAAAACAAGTACAACGCCCCCAGCCCAAGGTTCACGGAAGAGGCTACGGCGCCGCTCGCCGAAGTTATATCGGTAGCGCACCCAACTAAATTTTGAAATATATCTCATTTTTAAATATTCGATTTTAATGTTTGTCCACAAAGTTTATAGAGCATTCTCGCACCGACAATTGCGTCGATACGTTGCTTGGGGTTAGGAGCGACTTCGACCAAGTCGAAGCCTATAATCGTTCGCCCCGAGGCGGTGACACACTCCAATAGATAGAGTGCCTCATTAAAACTCATACCTCCACTCACTGGAGTTCCTGTATTTGGACAATAGCTCATCGAGAGCCCATCGATGTCGAAACTAACGTAGACCTTTTGCGGCAACTTAGCGACAATTGCCTGACACTGCTGCTGCCATGTGACACCCTCGAAACGAGCCTTTGAAAGGGCATAATCATCGAAAGAGGTGATACGAGGAGAAGAGGTTGCAAGCGCCAACTCATCGTCGCAGTAGTCGCGCACGCCAACCTGGACAATCTGCTCCACCTGCTGGAAATCGCGCAAAACGTTGAACATAATCGAGGCATGCGAGAATTCGAAGCCCTCATATGCATCACGAAGATCGCAGTGTGCATCAATATGCAAAATACCAAACGAGTCGTGGCACTCGCTAATTGCTCGGATGGCGCCATATGGCGTTGAGTGGTCGCCACCAACCAATCCAACCAATTTACCTTGCGACAAGAGTTCGCGACACTGTTTATAAATATTATTATTTAAAGACTCGCATCCACTATTCACTCGTCTTAAGAAACGACCAATATAATCATCATCCACATCGCCACCCTCTTCGAGATAGTCGATAACACGCTGAGCATCACGGCGCAAACGTTGCGACTCTTCGAGTATGGTGTAGTCGACTGCAGAGGTCGCTATACCTTGGCGCCATGCGTCGGGAGCCGACGAGTCGTAAAAATCGAGCTGCATCGAGGCCTCGATAATTGCATCGGGGGCAATTGCAGCACCTGCGGCATAGGATACTGTCACATCCCAAGGGGCTGAGACCAAAACCAAACGAGCCTGCTCGACCGAGAATGGCATCGAAAAGTAGGCACCATTATCAACGCCCACACCATTTGGATCAAAATTATCTATATTATTCATAGAGTCGAGAAAATTATTAACGCTGCAAAATTAATAAAAAAAATAAGAAACTATTCTTTATTAGCATCTAATGTGCTATATTTGTCGCAAGAATTTGAAATAACCTAGAATTGAAAATTGTAATCGATAGCGCTATACCATATATTATAGGTATATTTGAACCATATTGCAGCGTAGAGTATATTGATGGTAGTAACTTTACTAAGAGTGTTGTACAAGATGCAACAGCTCTGATTATTCGCACCCGAACTCACTGCAACAGAGAGCTTCTGGAAGGGACCACTGTGCGCCATATAGCCACCGCCACCATCGGATTTGACCACATCGATACCGACTACTGTCGCTCCCACAATATCGAGGTAACGAGGGCTGCTGGATGCAATGCACGTGCTGTGTTACAGTGGTTTAGCGCAGTCATGGTAGAGCTTTCACAAAGGCAAGGGTGGATACCATCGGAGCGCACACTAGGAGTTGTCGGGGTTGGTAACGTTGGATTACTCGTGAGCCAATACGCCAAATTGTGGGGCTTCAATGTTATCTGCTGCGACCCACCAAGGCAAGCGCTCGAAGGGGGTGACTTTGTCAGTTTTGAGCAGCTCGCCGCCAAAGCCGACATCATCACTCTACATACCCCACTCGATCAATCTACCCACCACTTAATTAACGCTAAAACGCTGAAACTCATATCGCCCAATACAACGATACTCAACTCGTCGAGAGGTTCGGTGATAGATACAGAGGCGCTACTGGCCAGCGGAAATCCATTCGTGATGGATGTTTGGGAGGGTGAGCCTCAAATCAATTCGCAGGCACTCGAAAGAGCTCTGATTGCCACCCCTCACATCGCGGGATACTCCAAGCAGGGCAAGGCCAACGCCTCGGAGATGGTCGTGAGAGATATTGCCCGCTCACTATCGCTTCCACTCATCTCATGGCGCAGCGAGATCGATAGTGTTACGCCTGGCAACATTAGTTGGAACGATCTTAAAAAAAGTATTGGCCAACATTTTGATATAATGGAGTTGAGCGGTTATCTCAAGATGCACAAAGATCAATTCGAGAGCCTGCGCAACAACTATAACTACCGCGACGACTATTTTTAACAAGAAAATAGCTGTCAATCTAAATATTTTTCGTATATTCGCTGCATTGAAATATAATTTTATGGCAGATAACAAATTAAAGATAGGTATTACACAAGGTGATACCAACGGTATTGGATGGGAGATTATCCTCAAAATATTCTCTGATAGCAGAATCACCGAACTCTGTACACCGATCATCTATGGATCATCGAGAGTGGCAGATCACTATAAGAAACTCGTTGAGGTTGAGCGCTTTTCATTCAATAAAATCACCTCTGCGCGCGAGGCTAAAGGAGATAAAATCAACCTTGTCGAGTGCGGAGCCGTTGAGGGTGACATCACCCCTGGCGTAGCTGCACCGCAAGCTGGCAAAGCGGCGATCGAGGCTTTGGTGAGGGCTGCCGAAGAGTTGAAAAGCGGCGTTATCGACGCCATCGTCACTGCACCGTTCAATAAAGAGAGCGTACAGAGCGACTCCTTCAGTTTCACGGGTCACACTGAATATATGGCTTCGCAGTTTGATGGCGAATCAATGATGATGATGTGCAGCGACATGTTGCGTGTCGGCCTGGTTACCAAACATGTACCACTTAGCAGAGTTGGGGAGGCTCTTAGCAAAGAGAAGATCGTTAAAGATCTGCAGAACCTGCGCCAATCGCTCAAAAAAGATTTCGGCATTATCGAACCTCGTATCGCCGTGATGGCACTCAACCCACATGCGGGTGAGGGTGGCATGCTCGGTGACGAAGAGATAAACATATTGCAACCTGCTATCACTGAGGCGTATAAGGGTGGTGTTTTGGCCTTTGGTCCATTCGCCGCAGATGGCTTTTTCGCAGCATCGACATACAAAAAATACGACGCAATATTGGCAATGTACCACGACCAGGGGCTCATCCCATTCAAAACGCTCTCGCCAGAGGGGGTCAACTTCACAGCGGGATTGCTAGCTGTTCGCACATCACCCGACCATGGGGTGGCTTATGACATTGCAGGTAAAGGTGTTGCAAATCCCGACTCGATGCGCAACGCACTCTATATGGCTATCGACATTGTTAGAGCTCGCCGCAGCTATTTCAAGGCTCACGCCAACCCATTGCAGCGCGCCGAAAGAGAGAAATCGCGCCGTGACATGTCACTGAAAGACCTTCACCATCACGGACATACAGAGAATTAAAACGCTCCTTTTAGATCTATTCCGTCTCGTAATTGTGGAAGGGTCGACAAGGGTAAATTTAAATAAAAAACAAAATTATGATTAAAGTTACATTTCCCGATGGCTCAATTCGTGAGTTCGAAGCGGGAACAACTGCCTACCAGGTTGCAGAGAGTATCAGCCCTCGTCTAGCTGCTGACTGCCTTGCTGCCTCGGTTAACGGAGAGGTAGTCGACATGACTCGCTCAATTGATTCAGATGCCTCAATCAAGTTCTTCAAATGGGACGACGAAGAGGGCAAACATGCATTCTGGCACACCTCAGCTCACCTTTTGGCCGAGGCATTGCAGGAGCTCTACCCTGGTATTAAATTTGGTATTGGCCCCGCAGTCGAGAGTGGATTCTACTACGATGTAGACTCACCTACCCCAATCACCGAGTCGGACTTGGTGAAAATCGAAGGTAAAATGTTGGAGTTGGCGCGCCAAAAAGAGCAGCTAATTCGCACAGAGGTACCTAAGGCTGACGCACTTAAGCACTTTGCTGACAAAGGTGAAATATACAAAGTTGAACTTATCAACGACCTGGAGGATGGTTCCATCACATACTATACTAATGGTAACTTCACCGACCTATGTCGTGGACCACATATCCCAACCACAGCGGGAATCAAAGCTATCAAACTAACCTCTGTTGCTGGAGCCTATTGGCGTGGCAATGAGAAGAATAAGATGCTTACTCGCGTCTACGGAATCACATTCCCCAAGAAGGCTCTACTCGACGAGTATTTGGTGATGATGGAGGAGGCTAAAAAGCGCGACCACCGCAAATTGGGTAAAGAACTCGAGCTCTTCGCATTCTCTCAACGCGTGGGTCAGGGTCTGCCTTTGTGGCTCCCTAAAGGTGCTGCACTTCGCGAGCGCCTCGAAAACTTCTTGCGCAACGTTCAGCGAGAGGGTGGCTACCAGCAGGTTATGACTCCACACATCGGTAACAAGGAGCTATATGTAACATCGGGACACTATGCGAAATATGGTAAAGATTCATTCCAGCCAATCCACACTCCCGACGAGAATGAGGAGTTCCTACTCAAACCAATGAACTGCCCCCACCACTGCGAGATCTACAAGGTGAAACCACGCTCTTACAAAGATCTTCCTGTGCGTCTAGCTGAGTTTGGTACCGTATACCGCTACGAGCAGACTGGTGAGCTTCACGGATTGACACGCGTACGCGGATTTACCCAAGATGATGCCCATCTTTTTGTGCGTCCAGATCAGCTTTTGGATGAGTTCAAGCGCGTAATCGATATAGTGCTCTACATCTTCAAGACATTGAAGTTCGACAACTACACAGCTCAAATTTCACTTCGCGATCCAAAAAATACCGAGAAGTATATCGGTAGCGACGAGAATTGGGAGAAGGCCGAAAGCGCAATCATCCAAGCATCTGCAGAGAAGGGTCTTAACACAATCGTGGAGTACGGCGAGGCGGCATTCTACGGCCCTAAGCTCGACTTCATGGTCAAAGATGCGATCGGTCGCAAGTGGCAACTAGGTACAATCCAGGTTGACTACAACCTTCCAGAGCGTTTTGACCTAACATACAAAGGCTCGGATGATAAACTTCACCGCCCAATTATGATCCACCGCGCACCATTTGGTTCGATGGAGCGATTTGTGGCAGTATTGTTGGAGCACACTGGAGGTAAGTTCCCATTGTGGCTATCGCCCGACCAAGTTGTCATCCTTCCGATCTCGGAGAAGTATAACGACTACGCTGAGCGAGTTGCAGCACAACTTAATAGCTGCGACGTTCGCACTCAGGTCGATGATCGCAATGAGAAGATTGGACGCAAGATCCGCGACAACGAGCTCAAACGCATCCCATACCTACTTATCGTAGGCGAGAAAGAGGAGGCAGACGGCCTAGTTTCGGTTCGCGCACAAGGCGACGGAGACAAAGGACAGATGAGCGTAGAGGAGTTTAGCGCATACATCTCGAACATTGTAAAAGAGGAGATTGAGGCCAACAAAATGCAATAATTGAGAGCAAAGTTGAGGGTTACCTCAAAGTAAAACGAGATAACCTTCAACTTTTGTTCAAAAAGTTTTGTATAAAAAAAGAAATTGTTTTACCTTTGTAGCGTAAAGCAATATATAACACACGTTTAACTAATTTTTGGGAGGACAAAGCTATAGCAGCACCAAAACCATTTCAACCAAGACCGTATAATGCGGCAAATACAGCACGACCAAAACCTAATGCAGGTAGGAATCGTGGAGGCAGATTGCCAGAAAAAGAGAATCCAAATCGTATTAACGATGAGATCACCGCAGCGCAGGTGCGTATCGTCGGTGAAAATATCGAGCAACCAATTGTGCTTTCAATCCGTGAGGCAATAAAGCTAGCTGACGAGATGGAGCTCGATCTAATCGAGATCTCTCCAAAGGCAGATCCACCTGTATGCCGCATTGCCGACTATTCAAAATATCTTTACCAACAGAAGAAGAAGGCTAAAGAGTTGAAAGCCAACCAAACAAAGGTTGTAATCAAGGAGATCCGTTTCGGTCCACAAACCGACGATCACGACTACAACTTCAAGTTGAAGCATGCTGAAAACTTCCTCAAAGAGGGATCAAAGGTTAAAGCTTACGTATTCTTCCGCGGACGTTCGATTGTGTTCAAGGAGCAGGGTGAAATCCTACTTCTTCGCTTTGCAACCGACCTCGAGGAGTTTGCTAAGGTGGAGGTTATGCCCAAACTAGAGGGTAAAAAGATGAATATGATCCTAGCCCCAAAGGTTAAGAAGTAGATCATCGCTCACATAAATAAAGTTGTCTTGGAACCTAAATTTCAAGACAACTTTTATATTTTTTATCAAATAGTTTTGTATCTTTGTATCGTAAATCGAATATATCGAAGATGTATCAGAAATTTATTAAACCACTACTATTTAAATCAGCAATTGAGCAAGCGTACTCAACTGCACTCTGGATGTTGCGTATAGTCGGGGTCATGCCCTATGGCGATAAGCTACTCAGGGCATCGTATAGAGTGGACCACCCATCGCTCGAGCGGGAGGTTTTCGGAACAAAATTCCGAAATCCGATAGGTCTTGCAGCGGGATTTGACTGCAATGGAGATGTTATCAACGAGGTGGCTGCAATAGGATTCGGGTTCATTGAGTTAGGCACAATCACCCCCGAGCCTCAAGCGGGAAACCCAACGCCCAGAGTCTTTCGCCTAACAAAAGATCATGCAATTGTAAATAGAATTGGTCACGCTAACCGTGGATGGCAATACACAATCGAGAATCTGCGTAAAAAACACACCGACATCATCGTGGGTTGCAACATTGGCGTGGGCGCAAACACCAACCCAAAGCAGGCTGCTCAAGACTACCTAAAGAGTTTCCGCACTCTATATCAATATGCCGACTACTTCACGGTAAATCTCACCTCGGACAACGCAGCGCTCGACACAAAGAGCTACTCTGCAGCCTCATTGAGTGCCACCCTTGCGCCCCTCTTCGAGTTCCGCCGAGGTCAGAGCGAGTACCGTCCAATAATGGTAAAGATCTCGCCCGACATCACAGACGAGATACTCGATACTATTATTAAAGTCTTAGTAGACACCCCATTAGATGGGATAGTGGCGGTCGCAGGCACGAAGATGCGCGAGAATCTCAAGACCTCACAGAACTCAATCTCTAAAATTGGCACAGGCCGATTAAGTGGCCAACCACTGCGCGAACGAGCGCTCGAAGTGGTCAGATATATCCACGACAAGACGGAAGGGGCCTACCCAATAATAGGTGTGGGCGGCATATCGACCCCCGACGACGCTAAAAAGATGTTAGAGGCAGGAGCCTCCCTAATACAAATATACTCTGGATTTATATATGAGGGGCCATCGATAGCAAAAAATATCTGCCAATCGCTTATCCAAGAACAAAATAGTCAACAATGAATGCCTCAATAATTACTATAGGCGACGAGATCCTAATTGGTCAAATTGTCGATACAAACTCAGCATATATCGCCGAAAAACTTAACAATATAGGATTTCGAATTACCGATAAAATTTCAATTGCTGACGACGCCCAACAGATCAGCAGCACAATATCTAAAGAGCTAGCCATAAGCGATTTAGTTGTAGTCACAGGTGGATTAGGACCCACCAAAGATGACATCACAAAACATACATTAGCCGCTCTATTCAACTCAAAAATGGTTCACCACGCCGATATCAGCGACCACATTAAGGGGATATTGGAGAAGCGAGGCATCGTGTACAATGAGCTCAACCAAGGACAAGCGATGCTGCCCGAGGCATGCACACCCCTATTCAATCTCCATGGCACAGCCCCTGGAATGTGGTTCGAGCAGGATGGGCATGTGTTGATCTCGCTGCCAGGTGTCCCATTTGAGATGGAACAGCTAATGACAAACGTTGTTGCGCCACGCTTAAAGTCGCACTTCACACTCAGGGAGAATATCCACCGCACCATGATCACTTCGGGTTTGGCTGAATCAATCTTAGCGGAGACAATCGAAGCGTGGGAAAGTGCTCTACCCCACTACATTAAGCTTGCATATCTACCTAGTTTTGGGCGTGTAAGGCTTCGATTATCGGCCTACGAAGTGGAGGGCAACGATGTTCGCGAAGAGATCGACAACGCATTTTCGGAACTCGAAAAGATTATACCTCAATATTTTGTCGGCTACCAATCGGCCTCCATCGAGCAATTGGCACACGAAAAGTTGATTCGCAATAATCTAAAATTAGCAGTGGCCGAGAGTTGCACTGGAGGGGCTATAGCCTCGAAATTTACAGCGATGGCAGGTGCATCCGCCTATTTTACATGTGGCGTTGTCAGTTACAGCAACGAATCTAAAGAGCATGTGTTGGGGGTTAGCCACTCGACCATATTGGAATATGGCGCTGTCAGTGAGCAAGTTGCAATAGAGATGGCTGTAGGAGCCAAACGAATATCGGGCGCCGACTATGCGCTATCGACCACTGGAATAGCTGGGCCAACAGGTGGCAGCGACGAAAAACCTATCGGCACAGTCTGGTTCGGTGTAGCCACCCCCGATGGAGCCTATGCGCAGCTTATCGATTGCGGATCAGAGCGTTCACAGATCATCGGACGAGCTACAGCTACAGCAATTTCGCTACTCAATAAAGAGTTGTAGATAATTTATTCGTTTATTTAGCCAATATCCATTGCCATTTAAAAAATAATGCTTATATTTGCGCTCCCTTTGTGGGGTAAAATAAAATTTAAGTATAATGAAAGTTTGCGAAATTACAGGTAAAGCGGTAATGGTGGGTAACAATGTTTCTCACTCACACCACAAGACAAAACGCACGTTCAGTCCTAACTTGAAGACTAAGCGTTTTTGGTCAGAAGAAGAGGGTCGCTGGATCACACTAAAAGTGACAGCTGCCGGAATGAAAACAATCAACAAAAAAGGTTTGGCTGTAGCTCTACGTGAGGCAGTTGCTCCTAAGAAAGTTTACTAAACAAAAGTAAAAAATGGCAAAAAAAGGTAACAGAGTTCAGGTCATCCTAGAGTGCACCGAGCAAAGAGAGAGTGGAGTTGCGGGTATGTCTCGTTACATCACAACAAAAAACAAAAAAAACACACCAGATCGTTTGGAGCGTAAGAAGTACAATCCATTCTTGAAGAAGGTAACTTTACACCGTGAAATTAAATAATTTTAGCGAGTTATGGCAAAGAAAGTAGTTGCAACACTGAAAACAGGTGCAGGTAAACAGTTTACAAAGTGCATCAAGATGGTTAAGTCAGACAAAACTGGCGCATACACATTCAAAGAGGCTATCGTTCACAACAACGATATCAAAGAGTTCTTCGACAAGAAGTAATTCAGTTATTAGATTTAGGACAACCTAAACTAATACAAAGGGCATCCATCAGGGTGCCCTTTGTGTTTGTATACCCCTATTTCAACTTGCACAACTCTCTAAAAATGCCTATCTTTGCACCGTTACTAAACTTAAATAGATTAAAAAATGAGCGAAAGCGTTAAAACAACTTTTAGCAGAGCGTTCTGGGTGGCCAACACCGTCGAACTACTCGAAAGAGCTGCCTACTATGGGGTATTCGTAGTGATCACCCTCTACCTAAGCCGAATCATCGGATTCAACGACATTGAGTCGGCAACAATCGCTGGAGGATTTTCGGCACTACTCTACTTCTTACCAACATTTGCAGGCGCCCTAGCTGATAAAATTGGCTTCCGCTCAGCAATGCTTCTAGCATTCAGCCTATTGACTATCGGCTACCTTGGTTTGGCGGTCTACCCCACCTACCTAGAGTCAACTGGATTGGTTGAGTACGGCACAACAACCAACTTCACGGGACTACTCGAGAGCGGTATGCGCTACGGAATCATCCCAATCATGGTTATCATCGTTATCGGTGGCTCATTTATCAAGAGCGTAATCACTGGTACAGTTGCAAAAGAGACTAACGAAGCGAACCGCGCAAAAGGATTCTCTATCTTCTACGCAATGGTTAACGTGGGTGCATTCTCGGGCAAAACCGTAGTAAAACCACTTCGTGATGCACTTGGTAATGAGGGATTTATCACTCTAAACTACTTCTCGGCAGCAATGACACTCATCGCACTCATCGCCATCTTCTTCTTCTACAAAAGTAGCCACACCAAAGGTGAGGGTAAGAGTTTTGGCGAGATCTGGCATGCACTTGTCAAGATATGTAGCAACGGTCGACTCATCACTCTAATCCTGATTATCACAGGTTTCTGGATGGTTCAACAGCAGCTTTACGCAACAATGCCAAAGTATGTACTCCGCTTAGCTGGTGAAAGTTCTGCCCCATCGTGGTACGCTAACGTCAACCCTCTTGTCGTAGTTCTTACCGTAAACCTAGTTACGCAGATGATGAGCAAAGGTTCCGCCCTCAGATCCATGACAATCGGTATGTTCATCATGCCTATTTCGGCACTCTGCATGGCATCGGGAAATCTACTTGACCCCTCTGTCAACATCCTAGGAATACACCCTGTAGCCTTCATGATGATCGTTGGTATCGTGTTCCAAGGTTTGGCCGAAACATTTATCTCACCACGATTCCTTGAGTTTTTCTCGCTTCAGGCACCAAAGGGTGAAGAGGGTATGTATCTAGGATTCAGCCACCTACACTCATTCCTGTCGTCTATCCTTGGTTTTGGACTCTCTGGATATCTTCTAAGTCGCTACTGCCCCGAACCAACCGAGTTTGCCACTCACGAGGCGTGGGCCCAGGCCGCTAGCAATGCCCACTATATATGGTATTATTTCGCGGTTATTGCGCTCGTATCTGCCGTTGCATTAATTGTATACGGTAAGGTTATCGAACGTATCGACGCTAAAAAATAGGTCATTTTTTGTACATATCTACATTTTTATTATCTTTGTTGAAGATACATTTTTAGATATGAAAAAATTACAATTCATTTTCGTCGCACTTCTGTTATTATCAAGTAGTTGCGCCACCACTCGAAAAGTTTCGCAGGGTGACACTCTAAACCTTGGAGCTACAACCTGGCAGGTTATGGAGCTCAACGGTAAAAGCATTGAACCCTCTGAGGGTAACTTTATGTTAGTTTTAAACATCGACAATACCCTCAGCGGAAAAGGGGCCTGCAATGTTATTATGGGCAGCTATTCGCAGAACAATTCAGGGGAACTTTCGATCTCGAAACTCGCCTCTACTCGCTCAATGTGCCCCGATATGGCCACTGAAGTTGAGTATATTCAGGCTCTTGAATCGGCATCGTTCTTCACCGTCGAAGATGGCGACTTGGTACTACTAACAGGAGGCAAAACCACAATGCGACTAAAGAGCGTTATAGCTGATAATTAACATATTACACCAAGAGATGATCATTACTAACCTTAAAAATAGATGTACTATGAAAGATTTTTTAATGAAACTCCAGCGCGCAGCAAATCAATTCAACATGGTTGACTTTGCAATTTTCAAGATCTACATCTTCTCTGTAGGACTCCTGTTTGGTGCATATTTTGCACACTTCTGGCTCGCCTACATAAATATCGTATGGGTAGTGGCAATTATCTCGTGTATCTTTGTTTTGATACAACTATTCAAACGCTTTTCGCACTAACTTTTTTTTCAGTGCGCTTACAACTGACTCCGTCGGGCGCAGGTCACTAGATGTAAGCGCACTGAAAGAAAATCATGCATCCACCCCGAGCAAATCACAGAATTATTTGGATATTAAATAAAAGCGCTGTACATTTACGCCACAAAAATTGACAGAATTATGAATTTTAATTTCACGGGGCTAATCACGGCTGTTGCAACCTTTCTAATCATTGGGCTTTTTCACCCTATTGTGATCAAGGCCGAATATTATTGGGGGGTCAAATGCTGGTGGCTATTTTTGGTCTTGGGTTTGGCAACTCTTGCGGTGTCGGTTGTGGTAACAGACCTGGTTATCTCGGTGATATTGGGAGTCTTAGGTATCACCTTTCTCTGGTCAATCATCGAAATATTTGAACAGCGCGAACGAGTTCGCAAAGGTTGGTTCCCAAAGAATCCTAATCGTAAAGATTAATCTCGCAATCTTTTAGTGAGGTGCAGCGAGTCTGTTATGGTCTGGGGCCACTCCTCTTTATAGTGACTTACGAAGAGCAGACTCTTGCTCTGGCGACGACAAAATGTCTCGATAATTTGAAGTGCGCGACGTCGATTGTAAGGATCTAATCCGTGAAGTGGCTCATCGAGAATCAGCAGTTCGGGATCCTTGACAAATGCGCGAGCTAACAATACTAGGCGCTGCTCACCACTCGAAATTCTTGTGAAATCACAATCTCGAAGTTGCTTAATACCAAATATATCCATCCAAAATTCGCATACGTCACTCTCGTGATCCTTCATTCGCTTGTAGAGCCCGATGGTGTCGTGCAGACCACTTGCGACGATCTCGATGCAAGGCGCCGACGTGCAATATGCGCGGTGCATCTCGGGACTTACGTAGCCGATATGTCGTTTTATATCCCATATACTTTCGCCAGAGCCCCTTTTTCGGCCAAATAGCTTAAGATCACATGCATAGCCTTGAGGGATATCGGCACATATCAAACTCAAAAGTGTCGATTTGCCTGCACCATTCTCACCACTTAGCACCCACTGCTCACCCCTCTGCATCTGCCACGTTAGATCTCGGAGGATGGTGTGCTCACCGTAACGTATCGAGATGTTATTAAGTTCAATAATGCTATCTGATTTATGCTCCGAAGCCGTTACTGGAAGATCTATAATGCGCTGTATATCTGCATCACTCAGGGGTTTATCTGGCACTGCTGGGATACTTTTAAGATACTCCTCTCGGCTCATTTTAGCTCCGCACACACCACCACGCATCTCTACTACCGCCGTAACAAATGGCGGAATATCACTACCATTAGAGAGTACGATAATAACTTGGAGCGATCTTTTAGTGGTCAGAACCTCTAGTAGATCGCGCAGTTGCTGGCGTGTTTTGGCATCGAGGCCGATGAATGGATCCTCCAATATCAAAAGCTTCGGATCGCTCAACAACGCCTTGGTCAACTGAAACTTACGCAACTCTCCTGACGAGAGTAGGATCATCTCCTTGGAGAGCATTGCATCAATATTAAATAGCTCGAACAGAGTGGCTTTGAGGTCCTCATTATCGCTCGCAGGCAGCATATCGCTAACGATTGGCTGATCCTCGCGATCGAAGCTATTCCATCGCTGTTGGTGGTAGTAGCTCTTGTCGGCCGTGCCATATGAGTCGCGAAAAGCCAGATATTTTACACTCTCTGAGACTTTATTTGAACTCCCCTCACCAAAATTGTACCTCACGCCAATACCTTTGAGCGGTATTGCGCCCATTACGGCACCTATAATTATACTTTTCCCCGATCCATTGGCCCCGACCAGCGCCATCTGTTCGCCTGCAGCTATTGAAAAATTGATCGGTTGGGGCAATTTATATTGTGGTTGGCGCGATTCGCCGTCGATTATCTCTATTATATTTGTCATTATCTCTGCTTATTATAGTCTGCAAGCTGCAAAGTTACTGAAATTTATTTTGAATAGAGCAACAGATTCTAAGTTTTACACTCGTCGACCTTACGCAACATTTTTTTAATCGCCTCAGATCGCCTAAAAATAGCCAAATAAAGCATATTAAAATATTTTTTTGAGTAAATTTATAGGCGTAAAATTGCGTATATCCAAAATTATAGCTATATTTGTTCGTTAATAATGTAAAATAAGATGCTAACTGAAGAGCAAAAGAATGAAGAGTTGGTAGGACGTATCATACCTATCAATATAGAAGAGCAGATGAAGTCGGCCTACATCGATTATTCGATGTCGGTTATTGTTTCACGAGCTCTACCCGATGTGCGCGACGGATTGAAACCCGTTCATCGCCGTATACTTTTTGATATGAATTCGGAGTTGAACCTCTACTCCGACAAACCACACCGTAAGTCAGCGCGTATTGTCGGTGATGTACTTGGTAAATTTCACCCACATGGTGACACCTCGGTCTACGACGCTATGGTTCGTATGGCTCAGCCTTGGTCCATGCGCTACCTCTTGGTCGACGGTCAAGGTAACTTCGGATCTATGGATGGTGACTCGGCTGCGGCAATGCGTTACACCGAGGCTCGTATGCAGAAGATCACCGACGAGGTTCTTGCCGACATCGACAAGGATACTATCGATTGGACCCTGAACTTCGACGACACGATCCAAGAGCCAACGGTTCTACCTACAAAGGTACCTCTATTGCTAGTAAATGGCGCAAGCGGTATCGCGGTAGGTATGGCTACAAATATGGCTCCTCACAACCTTTCGGAGGTGATCGACGCATGTTGCGCATATATTGCCAATCCAGAGGTTGAGTGCGAAGAGTTGCTCAACTATGTCAAGGCTCCAGACTTCCCAACGGGAGGTTTAATATATGGTTATGAGGGTGTTAAAGAGGCCCTTATGACTGGACGTGGACGCGTTGTAATGCGCGCAAAGAGCGATATCGAGATCATCGATGGCCGCGATTGCATCGTCATCACAGAGATCCCATACATGGTCAACAAGGCTGATATGATCAAGAAGATTGCCGACATGATCAACGACAAGAAGATCGAAGGAATCGCACATATCAACGACGAGAGTGACCGTAGCGGTATGCGTATCGTTATCAAAGTTAAGGCTGACGCCGTGTCGAGCGTGGTGCTCAACACCCTATTCAAAAACTCTCAGCTCCAGACATCATTTGCGGTAAACAATATCGCACTGGTTAATGGCCGTCCGCAGCTTCTCAACCTTCGCGACATGGTCCACCACTTTGTGGAGCATCGTCACGATGTGGTTGTTCGTCGCACGCAATTCGATCTACGCAAAGCTGAAGAGCGCATGCACATCGTTATGGGTCTGCTTATCGCGCAGGACAATATCGATGAGGTAATCCGCTTAATCAGAGCAGCTAAGAACCCCGAAGAGGCTCGCAATAGTCTCATCGAACGTTTTGGCCTTAGCGAATTGCAAGCTGCAGCAATCATCGAGATGCGTCTTCGTGCGTTGACTGGTCTCGAGCACGACAAGTTGACCGCAGAGCGCGATGAGTTGGCTGGCAAAATTGCATACTACAACGATGTACTTGCTAGTCGCGATCTACAGATGCAGATCATAAAAGATGAACTTATCGACATCAAAGAGAAGTACGGCGATGAGCGTCGCTCGGAGATTGTATACTCTTCGGAGGAGTTCAACCCAGAGGATTTCTATGCTAACGACGACATGGTAATCACCATCTCGCACATGGGATACATCAAGCGCACGCCGCTTGCTGAGTACCGCACACAAAATCGCGGAGGCGTAGGTGCTAAGGGTAGTGCAACTCGTAATGAGGATTTCATCGAGCATATCTACGTTGCGACAATGCACAACACAATGCTCTTCTTCACCGAGAAGGGACGCTGCTACTGGTTGAAGGTATACGAGATCCCCGAGGGAACCCGTTCGTCAAAGGGTCGCGCAATCCAAAATGTGATTCAAATTGAGCCAGATGATAAGATTCGTGCATATATCAACGTCAAGAAACTCACCGACGAAGAGTACATCAACTCGAACTATATTATTATGTGTACCAAAGATGGTACAATCAAAAAGACCAAGTTAGAGGCATACTCTCGCCCACGTCAGAGTGGTGTCAACGCAATTGTGATCCGCGAGGGAGATGAGCTAATAGAGGCAACTTTGACATCGGGATCGGCAGAGGTGATGATAGCTGCGCGCGGCGGAAAGGCTATCCGCTTCAACGAACAGACTGTCCGTTCGATAGGTCGCGTTGGTGCTGGTGTACGCGGAATCTCTTTAGATGCTGGCGACGAGGTAATTGGCATGATCTGTATCGAACCTGAATCAACTCAAGACGTTTTGGTATTAAGTGAAAACGGCTATGGAAAGCGTACAGACCTAGGCGAGTATCGCGTTACCAACCGTGGAGGCAAGGGTGTTAAGACAATCAATGTTACCGAAAAAACTGGCGAGTTGATCTCGATTCAGGCGGTGACCGACGAGAATGATTTGATGATCATCAACCGTTCTGGACTTACCATCCGCACATCGGTAGACCAGATCCGTGTCGCTGGACGTGCTACGCAGGGTGTACGCATCATCAATCTTCGCGAGGGCGATGCTATTGCTTCGGTGATGGCTGTTCCAAAGAGTGAGGATGAAGAGGAGGTTGTTGCTATCGATGGCGTTGTTGCAGCTGATGCCCCTGTTGAAGAGGTAGCTGAGAGCGCTGTTGTTGAGACTCCACAAACAGAACAAGAGTAACTTTTTAAAAATTATTGATATGAAAAAGATTATTATGATGGTTGCAGCCGTGCTGATCTTCTCGGCACCTGCTACAATGGCTCAAAAAATCAAGGCCGAAACTTATCAGGCAAAATTGGAAAAGAGCGATGAGGCTATCGCAAACCCTAAGAAAGCAGCGAAAGTGGCTACTTGGGTTGACCGTGGCAACGTATACTTCGAGGCGTTGCAAACTCCCGTTGCAAGCCTATTTATCTCTATGGATCTAACTATGCTTAAGGCAGTTAGCGGAGAGCCACAGTCGACAAAAAACGAGACAATCGGTGGCACATCGTATGAGGTTCTTGTATACCCATACTTCAACGCTTATGTAGCTGACAGCAAGCTTGTTGGATGGAAAATAACTAAAGAGATCACATCTGAGGCGACACAAACTGCTATTGATGCATACACTAAAGCGTATGAGCTGGATCCAAGCGAGGCTAAGATTAAAGAGGGTCTCGAGAGACTAGCAAACTACTACGCACAAATTGGTGACATCTCTAACACACTTTCAGATTTCGCTTCTGGTGGTGCTGCTTACACACAAGTGTATGACATTCAGAACCATCCTGCATACAACACTGCAAACCCAATGATGTTGTACTACTCAGGATACATGTATACTATTGGTGCAAACGAGGATAAATCACTCTACCCTGCTGGTGTTATTGCACTTAACAGAGCTGTTGAGGCTGGTTATCCTGAGTCTGAGTTGAAGATAACAGATGTTGACGACAAAGAGAAAGGTAATATTTTCTAC
Source organism: Rikenellaceae bacterium (assembly GCA_044433705.1). Lineage (GTDB taxonomy): Bacteria > Bacteroidota > Bacteroidia > Bacteroidales > Rikenellaceae > Alistipes. Next base: position 21,612 of record JAWXTG010000021.1, read on the forward strand.
TATCTTTACCACTGCTACTATGGTCAAAAAGATGTTGATTCAGCAAATATCTTAAAGGCTAAAGAGGCTCTAGTTAAGGGTGTTGAGATGTTCCCTAAGAACCAAAAGATCATCGATGCATTGACTCAGCTCTATACAACCGAAGAGGGCATGGGTGATCCAAGTGAGCTCGTTGCAATGATCGATAACGCTATCGCTGCCGACCCATCTAATGCAGATTTGTGGTTTGCTCGCGGACGTGTATTCTTCTCTCTTGAGGACTTCGACAACTGTATCGAATCATTCTCAGAGTATACAAAATTGGCTCCAGATGTATTTGATGGTCACTTCTACCTAGGTCTATTCTACATCTACAAAGGTGATGGTCTAAACGAGGAGATCGGATCAAGAACTTACACCGAAAACGCTGCTTATGCTAAAGATCTTGAGGAGGTTAACGAGATTTACGCTGCTGCAATTCCTATCTTGGAGCGCGCACTCGAGATCAAGAGCGACGACCTTTCAACTGTTGAGTACCTTAAATCTTTGTGCTTCCGTCTTCGCGACGAAGATGGTATCATGGATAAGTACACTAAGTACAACGACATGTTCAACGAGATGAAAGCTAATCAATAACAGCTAGATAAATACAAAAAAAACAGTGAGACCAACACCATTACGGTAGTTGGTCTCACTGTTTTTATATCGATCTTTCAAAGATTACTCCTCGATAGCCTCTGGACGCTCTGGGCGATCTTGACGACCTGGACGCTCTTGACGCTCACCACCACGCTCACCATCTTGCTGCTGGGGCCCGCGTTTGCCATCTTCTGCACCTTGACCACCTTGACCCTTTGGTCCGCGTTGACCACCTTGTCCGCGTTGACCTTGCTGACCCTGCTGACCTTTCTGACCACGTCCTTGCTGGCCACGACCCTGTTGCTCAGACAACATTAATGCATAATCAACCTTCTGTTCATCGGTCAAAATGCTCATAATCTCAACCATATGCGCCTTACGGTTCGCTTGTGCAGCCTCCATTTTAGCCTTCATCTCTTCACGATCTGGACGCTCTGCCTTAGCTGCCTCACCATCCTTAGCTCCACGCTCTGGACGCTCTACTCTCTCTGGGCGCTCCTCTGGTTTATTAGCATCGCGCTCTTGAGCGTACTTCAAATTAATCGCATAGATCTTCTTCTCTTGCGAGTCGGTCAACTCCAATTTCTGATCTAACTTATCTGTCGAGATTTCAGCAATCTTCTCTGCTGTAGGTTTTTCGCCACCACCTTGAGGTGCTTTGCGCTGAGGTTGCGCAGAGGCGTTTACTGCAAATAGAGTTAAAAGAAGTGCTGCTGATGCTGCTTTAATTTTTAAAGTTTTCATGATTCTTGTTGTTTTATTAGTTAATAATTTTTATCTTGTCCTGCCGCAACCGCTCTTATCGGTGGGCTCACAAGTATAGAACAGCAATTCGATAAAAGGTTAAAAATAAATTGAAAAAAAGTTTTTTTATTTTTCAAATTTAACTTTTATCAATTTATTTGTTCTACATTAATGTAAAGCAAAAAATGGCTAACAAAAGATGACAAATGAAAAGGAGATAATAGAACTGATATCGCGAAGCGAAACCCGTAACGAGGGATTCAAACTTCTGATGATAAAGTTCCGAGAGCCAATATATTGGCACATTCGTCGCTTGGTCGTTCGCCACGAAGATGCTCAAGATATTATGCAGGAGGCGTTTATAAATGTATATAAATATATAGATAAGTTCAAAGGTGACTCATCACTCAAAACTTGGATATATAAAATTGCTACAAATGAAGCGCTTAGGCACTGCACAAAACGACAGCTAGAGATTGAGTCATACGATCAAAAGAGCCGACTAGTCGACCTATTTAGCTCGGAGCAGAATATTGACTTCGAGTCGGTACAAGCGACATTGCAACGCTCGATACTCTCGCTACCAGACAAGCAGAGGGTTGTATTCAACCTTCGCTACTACGAGGAGATGAGCTACGAACAGATTGCCGAGGTGACGGGCAGCAGCGTCGCCACACTAAAGACGAATTACCACTATGCGTCAACAAAAATTAAAGAGTTAATGTTAAACTATATGGAGGAGTAAACATGAAAGATTTTGATATTAATAAGATTGGCAAAAAAATGCCATATGAGGCTCCCGACGAGAAATTTTTCGAGGAGTTCACCGATGACCTACTCGCCAAAGTGGCACCACAACCAAAGAGACAGTTTTGGCTTGGCCGCAAACTCACCCCAGTCTGGGGTATCGCAGCAGCGGTGGCTGTTGTGCTATCTGTAACCTTGAACCTTGGTGGCGACAAGTCAGCATGGGGCAACGACTATATCATTAGTGAAAATCTCGACGAGAGTATCGACTCGTTCTTCGACAACCTCTCCGACGATGAACTTGCATATCTACTTGCAGAAAATTCATATAATGATGATTTTTTCTCAAATTTACCAATTGACTAACATGCTATGAAACAGATTATTACCATATGCATAGTGCTACTTACAAGCATCACTCATCTCTGGGCTCAACCACAGCAACCTCAGCGTGGACAGGGCAATTTTCACCAATTCCAGGTCGAATTGATCACCAAGCAACTAGATATCGACGAAGCGAAGAGGGCAAAGTTCGAGGAGATATACACACAATACTCCGAGCAGATGAGAGCCATGCGACCAAAGCACAAGAGAAATGCTGATGGAGCAAAACCAACTGAGGCTGAGATAGAAGAGCAGATTTTGGACTCTTTCGAAATGGCCGAGAAGTCAACGGCTCTCAAAAAAGAGTATTACCAAAAATTTAAGACGGTATTATCACCCCATCAAATTCTCAAGATGTACAACATCGAACGCCAAATCTCTGAACGCATGAATTCCGAGATGCAGAATCGCACAAATAGAGGGCCTAATAAACCTGAGAATGAGTAATGTAACAGCTGACAAACAGCACATTACTCACCACTACTTACTGCATTTTCGTAGTAAAATTCAGTAACTTTTGTCGAGAGCGAGTAGGCTGAAAAATAGCCCAAACAGCCCCCTGTAAAGTTGGACGTTGGATTTGTTGCACTACTGCCGCTGAGGTTCAGCGTGTAGAGATAGTCGTAGACAGCCTTGTCGATGGCCTGCACCTCGATGGTGATAACATCGCCATCTTCCAAATCGCGATCCATAGTATATAGGTGTGTCATCAGCGTAATGGGCTCCCCGTCGAACGTCTCCTTGGTCAGCGACCAATCTGGCTCGCCACTCTCCTCATTGTCGTTGGCGAAGTAGCGAAAACGATAGCGATAGTAGTTCTCTTCACCCGCTTGATCCATGATCGAAAAGGTGCAAAAAACCAGATCCATATCGGAGCTAAACTGCTGCATCGAGAAGGAGACATCAGCAATTTCGGGCGCTGCATATAGGTGTGATGTGGAGGTAAAAACTTGGTCGTCGACCTCTATTGTGAGCGTGTAGTCATCACCTACGCTTAGCAATATATCGCTATCAATCTGATAGATACCATCTGCATCAGGCTCAAAATAGTATAGATCGCCGCTTGTGCCACTCACGCTCACTACCGCCTTGGTGATGGGGTCGCTCTGCGCAGGTTCATCCATTGCCGAGGATTGAGTGAGTAGCAGACTACCGCCCTGCGTCGAGAGGGTCGAGACCGCAACATAGAGCGGATCAGCGCTCGTATAATCAATGTCGATCACCTTGGAACAACCTACAACCATGGATAGTGCAGGTATCAAAAAGGCTGTTATATATCTCTTCATGATGTGCTTAAAATTTAAAAAGTTATACCGAATGAGACCGATGGAATGATGCCAAAGAGCGAGTATTGGATCGCGTCGCTACCCGTTGCGCTCGACTCATTCTCCTGGAAATAGACCATATAGGGGTTATAGTGATTGTATAGGTTGTAGCATCCAAACGACCATTGGCGAGTATAGTTACGCTTACGTTTTGAGTGGGTGAAACTTACGTCGAGACGATGGTAATCGGGTGTGCTATAGTTGTTTCGCTCGGGGTAATAGTAATATGTCTCACCATCGATTTGATACTTTGCACTGGGCACCGTGAGCGCCTGCCCCGTATTATACAGAAAGTTTGCCGAGGCACTCCACCCGCCTCGCATGTCGTAGAGAGCAACAATCGAGAGGTCGTGGCGCTTGTCGTTTGAAGCACGATACCACTGTCCGCCATTGATTCCATCGATGCGCGATTCTACCCACGAGAGAGTGTAGCTTACCCATCCCGTAAATCGTCCGACGCTCTTTTTGGCCGAAAACTCAGCACCATAGGAGCGCCCCTCGCCACCTAAGATTAGACGTTCCAACTCAATTTCGGAGTTGAATAGGGTTCCATCGCGATAATCATAGACATTATCAATATGTTTGAAATAGGCCTCAGCGGTGAACTCGTAATCGTGCGAAGGAGTCAGCGCAATGTAGCCTAACGCCACCTGATCCGAGACCTCGGGTTCAATAATATTGCTCGACATGGCATAACGGTCGAATGGCATCGACATTGTGCTGCTATTGCGCAGAGCATGAACGTTTTGCGAGCTACGACTATAGCCAAATTTAAGGCTCTGCGTTGGAGTCACTCGCCAATTGGCGCTGAATCGGGGTTCGAGCTGGAGGTAGGATTGCACAACCTGGCCACTTGAGTAATCGAGCGTCTCGATAATATCACCACTGCTGTCAAGCAGGTAGTAGGGGCTACCGCCCAAAGATAGAAATGAGTTGAGTCGCAAGCCTGCCGAGATTTCAACGTTTCTGCTGATCTTCCACTGGTCGTTGAGCCAAACGCTACTCTCAACACCTTGACGCTCTTCACGTTCCACGTAGTCGTTAAACTGCCATTCAGCCGACAACAGGTCGATCCACGTTGATTGGGCGCCGAAGTGCAACGTGTGATTATCGGCCGTATACTCAAAATTTTCCTTCAAGCTAAGGTTGCGAATGTAACCATTAAATGCGCAGTAAATGTCGGCAACATCGATACCATTCTCGGTGCCGTACCTAGTCGCGATGAGCGACGTGCTGGCGCTAAATCTATTATTAAAACGGTGGAACCACTTGGCGCTAAGTGCGTCATTACCCCACCCCATATCCATCATATCTTGCAGACTCATAGTATCTTGACCCTTGAAATATGACAGCGTCACGAAGTCATCCTCCGATGCTCGATAGTTTAATTTGGCGTTAAAATCGTAGAAGTAGAGACTATTGCCACGAAACTCGTCGGAGAAGACAAGGAAAAGGTCGAAGTAGGAGCGTCGCCCACCGACGAACAGCGAGAGGCGATCATCGACAATTGGAGTCTCGAGATAGGCCTTCGACGAGAGTAGGCCGATATCGAAGCCCGCCTCAAATGTATCGTAATTTCCCGCCCGAGATTGGATGTCGAGCACAGCCGAGGTGGCACCGCCATACATTGCGGGGATCTGCCCCTTATAGAGTGCAGCGCTGCTCAAAGCATCGTCGTTAAAGACCGAAAAGATGCCCATAATATGGCCCGAATTGTAGATCGAAGCGTCGTCTAGAAGTATAAGATTCTGCGATGAAGTACCTCCGCGCACCTGAAATCCACTCGATCCATCACCCTCGGATTTGACGCCTGGTAGCAGCGTAAGTGACTTAATGATATCGTTTTCGCCAAAGAGCGCTGGAGTCATCGACAACGCTTTAATGTCAACCTGCTCCACTCCGATCTGCACGCTCTGCAGCTTTGCAGCCGACGAAGTCATCGACACGACAACCTGATCTATATCGGTTGCGCTCTGCTCTATGATCAGATCAACCACCCGTTTTTTTTGGATGCTGACTCGCTTTTCGCACGGCTCATAACCAATATATTTAACCTCAATGGTGTACTCACCCTCTTCAACCGATATCGCATATCGACCATCAATATCTGTAGCTGAGCCCTTTTGGGGCAGTTCCTTAAGTGTGACAATAGCGCCCACAATGGGATTCATATCTCGATCGGTCACCCGACCACTCAAACGCCCAAGCACCTGAGCATCAGCACTAACTACACACACGAGGGCTAGTAAAATCAAATATATTCTCTTCATTAAATTTATTTGCGGGTTGAACAAATATACATTTATACAAATTAACAAACCCCTAAAAGGTTCTTTTATTGCCCACAAATGTACACAAATTAAATCGATATAGGGCTAAACGCATAAAAATATAGTTTGGCACAAGCTATGCGTGCGCATACTATATTACAAATTGGGCTCAGAGCCGTAGCTCTAAGCCCAATTTAAGTTTATATATGAGATTATTGAACTATAACGCCCTCTCTAGCTCAAAACCATTTAGCCAAACGCCATTGATTCCATCGACGCTTTTGTAGATAATAGAGATTTTATCGTCCTCACTATCAACGGTAAAGATTACATCTGACGTGGCAACTGGTGCACTATTCATCTCGGCTCCCTGCGTAATACGAAGCGAAGAAATCTGCTCAACACCATCCACAGATACCGAAAGCACCTTTGCGTATGGTAAATTGGGGATCGACTCGCTCTTGAGGCGCTCGAGATTTGGATCCATGTCGTTGGTGTTGGATCTAGGCGCGTGGTGATAACCTCGGAGGGTATAGTCACCAGCAGGCAGATTTTCGATTTCCAAAAGTAGGCCATCACTATCGATCGACAGAACGCCGTCACCATATACATAACCAATTCGGCCAATGACATTCATCTCGCCCAACCAACGCAAAACACCACTGCCTGAGACTGTTGAGAGCGTAAATTGATATGCGCCAGGTGTTGCTGAATCTACAACTTCGGCCACATTCTCACATGCGGGGGTATTGCCTGCCACAAAGTTTTTGAGTGTTGTAGGCACAATCGAAATCGACGAGCTATCCTCAGAGCCGACCCACTTAGTCCAGCCAAATTGGAGTAATTGACCCTCGCCTCCGATATCTACAAGAAGTGTTTGATGATCGAAAATTGGATAAGCATTAGCCAACATCATATCTGTCGCATTATCAACCGTTTCAACAGTTGCACTATCGCCCTTCAACCCATCGGCTGAAGCTGAAATCGTGATTTTGCCAGCTGTAGCACCCGAACGAATCAGCGCACTACCCTTGCCACGTGCTACGGCAACTGGATTTGCACCAATCTCGGCATCATCGCCAACCACCGAGGCGTCGCCATCCACTGTAAATTTGACCTCTCCTTGGTAATCCTTGATTATCATACCATTAGCATCTACAACCTCAGCATGAACAACAAGTATATCATTCTCATCTGCAACGAAATCGACATCATATTTGTCAACAACAAGACGCAATGCAGAGGCGCTTTGCGGAGTATAATAGCTCTTACTTAGCATCACTTCACCATCGCGATATCCAACAATCTCCAACTCACCATCTTGATAAGGGAGCGATGAGATCTCAAATGGAGCGTGGTCAAGACCTTGGTACACAGTACTTTTAGATGGGTAGAAACGACCTAAGTTACGACCGTTATTGATCAGCTCAATATATGTTGCATTGCTGTAAATCGTGTAGAGCGAGTTCTCAGCTGACCAATCGTCAACCATATGAATATAAGGCTTTTGCTTCATCTCAGAGGGATACCAGAAGAGCTCGCTAGACTTTGGATAACGGTATGAATCCATCGCTCCTAATCGCGTTTTATCGTCGGGACCACCTCCAAAATCATGGAATGTATAGTAGGCATGCGCAGTCCACGATATGATACCTGGCATCATTGGATCGAGCTTGTATTGTGCCACCACTGCAGGGCCGTCGTTACCCTCCATCGCAAATAGTGCCTCGTTGCGGTTCCAGATTCCTGGTCCATAGTTCATATTTCCAAATATATCGGTCCAACTACTGTGTTGAGCACCCGTCCAACGACTACTCTGTGAGGAAGTTAGACGCGTTGGATCCTCCATTTTTGTGACAAATTGAATCTGTGGCACCGCACCTCTGTGGTTGATACCTCCGCCCCAAATCACTACCGAAGGGTGGTTTTTATGGTTGCGAATCATTGCACTCGCAGCGCTCATCTCATTCTCGTACCACTCCTGCTCGTCGGAGATCGAAATCCACGTTGGTGCCTCCTCATAGACCAATATACCCAACTTATCGCAAGCCCTAAGTATCTCATCATCTTGAGGATAGTGCGCCGTACGCATAACGTTGAAGCCCCACTGCTTGAACTGCAGCATATCCTTGTAATGTAGCGAGTTAGGCATAGCATCGCCGATGTATGCATAGTGCTGGTGACGGTTAAATCCGATCAACTCAATCACCTTGCCATTGAGGATAAAGCCGCGTTGATGATCCAGCTCGAACACCCTGAGGCCTAGCGGATTATCAACAACATCGATCTCATTACCGCTACCATCTTTAAGCAATGTATTTACCGTATAGAGGTATGGATTGTCGATATCCCAAAGTTTGATATCGTCGTCGATACCACCCACTTGGTAGAAACGATGCGTCTGACCAGCAGCAATCATTGCGCTCTGCTCCAACTTTAGCACTACCCTACCATCTGCATCAACTACGCGCTGAACGAGTGTTGCCCGCTGTGCTGATTTACCACTATTTCTCACCTCAGTGCGAATGTCTATAGTTGCATTGCCATTGACGTAATCGACTGTAGGCGTGGTGATTGTCACACCACTATTAAGTGACTCGATATTAGATGTGATGTGCATTTTGCTCTTCTCGACAAGGTAAACGTCGCGATAGAGACCGCTAAATTTAATATAGTCGAACGGCCCTGGATCGGGCGGAGTCACCAGGCTGCTACGATTATCTGCCATTACGGTGATCTGGTTGACCGCACCACGACGCACGTAGGGGGTAATATCGAATTCGAATGGAGTATAACCACCTGTGCGATGGGTACCTACCTCCTTGCCATTGACCCACAATGTGGTAATTTGATGGACGCCCTCGAACTCAAGATAGACCAATTTATCGGACTTCGACACCTCAATATCTCGTCGATACCAGCCCACTTCACGCTGGAAAGTCTCTTGCATCTTGCTGTCTTGCACACCATTAAGCCCTAACGACGTGAGTGACAATGTGTGTGGCACACTCACTCGCTCCCACTGCTTGTCGTTGGTGTTCGTTTTGTAGTAATCAGCATCTGCATCACCTAGGTGAAATCGCCAATCTTGATTAATCGAGCTCTTAACACGCTCGGTTTGAGGGTAGCCGTATGGATACTCCTGCTGGGTAGATTGCGCCACCACAACACCATTCATCGCTAAAAGAGCAACAATGGTAGATAAAAATTTAACTGTACGGTTAGTTTTCATTTTCTCAGTATTAGATTTTGGTACCACAAAAGTCAACAATTTATTGATGAAAAAGTAAACCAAATCTAACAACTTATAGGAGATTCTTGACATTATTGAATCTTCCCCACTAACTCAACATATTTTTTAAGCGTGCCACAACTTTACTGTAAATCCTTGCATAGCGGGGTCTGGTTGCCGCATGTCTGGCAATATGCTCCGACATCGAAAGCGCAGAATCTACACCTTTAAAAAAGCGCGAGCGCTGTGGGTGCATTGGACGATACGGAAGAAATCCGCCATTATCTACCCTACTTTCCTCGAGGGTTAAATCGAATGCAATCACCTGATTTTGTGGGTAATACTGCCTGCCCTTTGCACTATTTATCATCACGGCACTCACCCCTCTATCATCATCGAACTCAGGCCGCGAAGTAGCCACACCCCAATAATCGGCCAGCGTGATATCGCTCCGCGATCTACCATCTTTAGCCTGACAGCTGTAACACGAAGGGCGCAAGTAGAGACTTGAAAGAAAGCCGCGCATATATATATTGTCTGCAAAGTGTTCGTTGACTATTAATTGGTCTGGCTTATCTGGAGTGTTATCCTTTGCCCAAATTTTAAAACAATAGTTTCGCCACCCTAACTCCTTATTTCTAAACGAAATAGCGGTTATAAAATCACTACTACCACCGCTCGAAAGCTCCCCTAGATATCGTCGCCACACCTTGGGACTAGCTACCCCATGGCATATGAAATCTACGGTTAAGAGATTGTCGTAATCTTTTGATAAAAAGCGTTTTAGCCCAGCGATTTGGCACGGCGTACCAACGTACATCACATCGCGCCCACTCTGCAATTCACATTTAACTCGAGTAGATGTATCGCCCGTACGGCTTTGGAGATACTTCGAGCCACGTAGAGGCGCAACAGCATCAATAGTCTCAGCAGCAGCTTGTTCCAATTCCCAACGATCGGTAAATTTCGCGCCAAAGACAACTCCACCAACCTCGATAATTCTATTGGCGAGGAGTGTGAATAGCCCACCTGATGAGCTCTGCTCTCGAGTTGTATCACATCGACTCTTCGCGGCATATATATTTAAAGGTCTGCGTTTAGGCGCTCGATGAATTAGCGGGCACACATGCTCACAACGGCCGCACTCGACACACCGCAACACATCAACTCGCGGGTATAAAAAACCCTCCTGATCCTCGGCAAGAGAGATGCAATTTGTGGGGCACACCTGCTGACAAGCGCCACACCCACAACATCTATCTTTACTCTGGATCTTAATCATAAGCTACTTATTAACACCGACTTAAGTGGTGGTTAATCCATTTTTAAGACCGCAAGGAATGCTGTTTGTGGCACCTGAACCGACCCAATTTGACGCATACGTTTCTTACCAGCCTTCTGCTTCTCGAGCAGCTTACGCTTACGCGAGATATCACCACCGTAACACTTAGCTGTAACATCCTTACGCACAGCCTTCACCGTCTCACGAGCGATAATTTTGGCACCAATCGCAGCCTGAATCGCAATGTCGAACTGTTGGCGCGGGATCAACTCCTTCAACTTTTCGCACATCTTACGACCGAAATCATAAGCGTTGTCGGCATAGATCAGCGACGAGAGTGCATCGACAGGCTCACCGTTGAGTAGAATATCTAACTTTGCAAGCTTACTAGCCTGATAACCAGTGCGATGATAGTCAAACGAGGCGTAACCCTTAGAGACACTCTTCAATTTATCATAAAAGTCGAAGACAATCTCAGAGAGTGGCATCTCAAAGTTTACCTCCACACGATCTTGGGTTATAAAGGTCTGATTAGTAAGCGTTCCACGCTTGTCAATGCATAGCTTCATCACGTTGCCCAAGAACTCTGACTTTGTGATCACCTGCGCTTTAATATATGGTTCCTCGATTTTTGAAATCTTAGTTACCTCTGGCAGCCCCGATGGATTGTGCACCTCGATAACCTCACCCGTTGTGGTGGTAATTGTGTACGAAACATTTGGTACTGTGGTGATTACATCCATATCAAACTCACGGTACAGACGCTCCTGAATGATCTCCATGTGCAACAGACCAAGGAATCCGCATCTAAAACCAAAGCCTAGCGCCAACGAACTTTCGGGCTCAAATGTGAGCGAGGCATCGTTCAATTGCAGTTTATCGAGCGAGGCTCTAAGATCCTCATACTGATCAGCTTCGACGGGATAGACACCCGCAAAGACCATCGGTTTCACATCCTCGAAGCCACCGATAGACTCCAAACATGGGTTGCTCATCGAGGTGATCGTATCACCAACCTTGACATCTTTTGAATTTTTAATTCCCGAGCAAATATAGCCTACATCGCCCGAACGAACCTCATTTTTAGGAGACATCTTCAGTTTGAGAACACCGATTTCGTCGGCATCGTAGTCGCTTCCTGTATTGAAAAATTTCACATGATCGCCTTTGCGTATAACGCCGTTAAAGACTCTATAATAGGCAATTACGCCGCGAAATGGATTGAATACGGAGTCAAAAATTAGCGCCTGCAGAGGAGCATCGTCGTCGCCCTTAGGCTCGGGAATACGTTCGATAATTGCCTCCAAAACATCCTCGACGCCCAATCCAGTCTTACCAGATGCGAGCAAAATATCCTCATCCTTGCAGCCAATCAGATCGATGATCTGATCCTTCACCTCGTCGATCATAGCCGATTCTACATCGATTTTGTTGAGTACAGGAATGATCTCGAGGTCGTTGCCCACAGCCAAATATAGATTCGAAATCGTCTGAGCCTGAATACCTTGCGTTGCATCGACAACCAATAAAGCGCCCTCGCACGAGGCAATCGCGCGCGACACCTCATACGAAAAATCAACGTGACCTGGGGTATCGATCAAATTGAGCGTATACTGCTCACCAGCGACCGACGTATACTCCATCTGTATCGCGTGGCTTTTGATTGTGATTCCCTTCTCGCGCTCCAAGTCCATATCGTCCAGAACTTGCGACTGCATTTCACGCTGATTCAAGGTGTTAGTCTTCTCCAATAGACGGTCGGCCAGGGTGCTTTTACCATGGTCGATATGTGCAATAATACAAAAATTACGTATTCTCTTCATCTTTCAATTTATATCTTAGAGTGCAAAGATACAATTTTAATTGGAAATTTCTTGCATAATATCTTATCGATAATAATTTTTTAGCTCAACTTTTTGTGTTACCTTTGCTCTCATAAAAAAAGGTATAAGTTATGATCGTATACAAATTTAGAATGCTCAGCGACGAAAACGACCACTTCGTTCGCGACTACGAGGTGCCCGCAACGCTCACCCTCTTGGAGTTCCACGACTTCATCATCGAGACTCTGGAGTACGAACCCTGCATCACATCGTTCTTCACGGCCGATGCGCAGTGGGAAAAAACTGGCGAATTCACCACCGTCGACATGGGATTTGAGCCCGAGGAGGAGGGTGAAGATGTGGTTGCTCCACGCCCTATGGCGACCGCTGTTTTGTGTGAAATTTTGCACTATATGCATGATCGACTAATCTACAATTTCGATATATTTGCGAATCGCGCATACTACCTTGAACTAGTTGAAGCAAAAGAGATTAACAATCCCGATCGATATCCTCGCGAGAGCTTTGCACACGCAACAGCACCCGACCAATACGACCCCGATTCATCGGTCGACGATGGTTCTATCTTCGACGAAATGATGGGTGATTTTGATGATTTTGACGGCGATGATGCCTATGACGACGCATACTAAAAAATTGATCGTTGTGGTTGGCCCAACGGGCTCGGGCAAGACCAAACTCAGCATCGAATTGGCCAAACACTTCGCCGCACCGATCATCTCGACAGACTCACGGCAACTCTATCGTGGGATGGCAATTGGCACCGCACAACCAACTGCAGATGAACTACAATCTGCTGAACATCACTTCATTGCATGTCGCAACATAGACGAAGAGTTCAACTGCGGATCATACGAAACCGAGGCGCTCGTACGACTAAAGCAGCTCTTCGAGCAGCATGATGTAGTGATTGCAGTAGGTGGTTCAGGCCTATATATAAAGGCGTTGTGTGAGGGGCTTGACGCGCTTCCTGAGGTTAGCGACGAGCTTCGTAGCGGGCTTCGTTTAAGGTATGCCGAGGAGGGGCTAGAGCCTCTATTGAGCGATCTTCAGCGACTTGATCCCGCATTCTACGAGGTGGTCGATCGGCAAAACCCCTCTCGCATTTTGCGAGCATTGGAGGTCTGCTTGGCTAGCGGCCAGCCTTACTCTACGCAACGCAAAGGAGATAGACAACAGCGTGATTTCAAGATACTTAAAGTCGGAATCGACATGCCACGAGAGCTATTATATGATAGGATTAATCTGCGAGTAGATATGATGATCGACGAGGGCTTGGAGAGTGAAGCGAGGCAGCTTTACCCGCACCGAGCGCTCAACTCGCTACAGACGGTCGGCTACCGCGAATTTTTCGACTATTTTGACGGTTTAATTAGCCGAGATGAGGCGATTGACCTGATTAAGCGCAACTCACGTCGCTACGCCAAACGGCAGATGACCTGGTTTCGCCGCGATGAAAATATTGCATGGTTCGGCTCCTACGACGCTGAGCCAGTGATAGATCATCTGGAAAATTGCTTGTAGGCAAAAATATTTTTGATATAATTTAAAATATAATTTTGCAGTTTACAATAATTTTGCTACTTTTGTCACACCTTAATCAAAAGGATGTTGCTCGGATGGTGGAATAGGTAGACACGCCGGACTTAAAATCCTGTGGCCAGCAACGGCCGTGCGGGTTCGATTCCCGCTCCGAGTACTTTTAGCCTCGTAATCACTTGATTATGAGGCTATATTTTTTATAAGGGAACTGAATAGGGAACCAAATGAGGTGTGTGTTTTCATAAGGGAA
>JAWXTG010000022.1:0-32006 GCA_044433705.1 Rikenellaceae bacterium
ATATACGAAATTTTAGCGAGGTATGCAAATTATAATTAGCTTATTTTTAGCGAATTACACATTTAAATTTATGAGCATTTTCGAAAGTCAGCATGATTTTTTTTCATGCGTTTGCCCTGGATAAAAAACAGAAACAGTCTATAATATATATGTATGTGTATGTAGTTAGTTGATCACAATTCGGAGATTTGCTGATGGCAACTTAGTTGCCATAGATAAAAGTGTTACAATAATTTTTTAAGAGTTTACTCTCGGGGAAATTATTGTAACACTTTTAGCGTAAGGAGCTGCAAGCGACCAGCAAATTGCCGCAGGAAAAGTAAGCACCCACGGAGGTGCTTTTTTCCGCCCGACGGAGTCAGACCCAGGCCGACCCAGGTCAACTTTGGCATATAAGTTGCTTTTGTAGTTTTCAAAATTGTTCTTGTGTCACAACAGTAGTATGAGATTACATTTTAAAACAACAAAACACTCATTTATGAAAACATTTAGACTATTAGTTGCAGCTGTGCTATTTGCGCCAGCGGCATTGGCCCAGAGTTATTCAGCTCCCGAGGGCAGCGAAACATCCACAGTTTACCTCATTGCAGCGCAGGAGGAGCTTCCGATGTCGGACGACGACTGTTCGAAGCAGGGTCGATCAATGAAGAACAAGGTGGCTGTCGAGGCGGCGATCTTAGATTTTGAGGAGACCTATCGCACTGGTTATCAGCAGGTGCAGCAACCTTTGTTGATCATTGCGCAGCGCGAAAATAAATTCTCTTTTGCTGTGGGTGGCTACATCAGCCTTAGGGCTGGCTACGACCTTGATGGAGCGGTTAGCAACATCGATTTTATCACGGCCGACATACCCGTTCCTGGCAACTACGCGACTAAGGCGAAGCTGACTATGGATGCATCGACATCTCGCATTTTTGCAAAGGGTATCGTCAATAGTCGCGCTTTGGGTCGTGTCGAGGTATTTATCGACGCCGATTATCGTGGGGGCGTTTCGGGCAGCTACACTCCACGTATTCGCTCGGCTTATGCCTCTTTTAAGGGGTTCACTATTGGTCGTGATGTGACAACTTTTTGCGACCTCGATGCGGCGGTCTCAACGATTGATTTTCAGGGACCTAACGCCTACAACATGAACTTTGCGACATTGGTGCGCTACGAGTGCAACTTGGCTAATGACCACCTCTCGATGGGTATCGCTGCTGAGTATCCACAATATTGGGGCACTTATGGCGATAACTTCACGGCGATTCCACAGCGCGTACCCGATATACCATTTTACTTGCAGTATGAGTGGGGCTACTATCGCCAAAGTCACTTCCGCGTTTCGGGTGTGATCCGCAATCCTTACATGCACAATATGACCACCGAGGAGAACACGTCGCTCACGGGTTGGGGTGTTCAGGCGAGTGGATCGATTCATGGCTTCCCATGGATGAACCTTAAGTTTAGCGGCGTATATGGCTCTGCAATAGGTCAATACATAGCTGATTTTACGGGTATGGGGGTTGATTTCACACCTGATCCCGAGGATGCAACCAAGATTCAAACCACACCAATGTGGGGATTCCAAATTGGCAGTGAGTTCCTTCTTGGTGAGCGCACATCGCTCAATGCGGGCTACTCGACAGCGGCTATCGACGACAAGAACGGTTACTACACAAGCGATGAGTATCTTCGTGGCGAATATATCTTCGGCAACCTCTATTATGCTGTGACTCCACGCCTTAAGCTGGGCGGAGAGTACCTCTACGGACGTCGTAAGGATACCGACAGCCAACGAAATCACGCTAATCGATTTAACCTTTTGGCGCAGTTTAGCTTCTAGGAAGCTGGCGATTTAGCGGTTTGGCCTGGGCTCGAAAACTAAAGTTTTTGAGTCCAGGTTCAACTTTGTACAGTGCTGCAGGGGCACGATGGGGAGTCTATTTTGCATTTTGGATCCAACTTTTTGCGAAAATTAATCGCATTTATATGTTTTTAATAAAAATATTCCGTAAATTTGCGGTGCATTATTGAGAGATAATACCAAACAATATAATTTATTAAAACAAAACATTATGGTTTCTTACAAAGATTTAGGCCTAGTTAACAGCCGCGAGATCTTCGCAAAGGCTTTCGAGGGTGGCTATGCTATCCCAGCGTTCAACTTCAACAACATGGAGCAGATGCAGGCAATCATCCAAGGTTGCGTTGAGTGTAGCTCACCAGTTATCCTTCAGGTTTCTGCAGGTGCTCGTAACTACGCTAACCAAACACTTCTTCGCTACATGGCACAGGGTGCTGTAGAGTACGCTAAGGAGTTGGGTAAAAATATTCCAATCGTTCTTCACCTTGACCACGGTAACTCTTTCGAGCTTTGCAAGAGCTGTATCGACATGGGATTCTCATCGGTTATGATCGACGGTTCTCACCTTCCATATGAGGAGAACGTAGCTCTAACTAAGAAGGTTGTAGAGTACGCTCACGCACACGACGTAACTGTTGAGGGCGAGCTAGGAGTATTGGCTGGTGTTGAGGATGAGGTATCTTCAGAGCACCACACATACACTGAGCCAGACGAGGTTGAGGATTTCGTAAAGAAGACAGGTGTTGACTCACTTGCTATCTCAATCGGTACTTCACACGGTGCTAACAAGTTCACTCCAGACCAGTGCACACTTAACGCTGACGGCGTACTAGTTCCACCATCACTTCGTTTCGACATCCTTAAAGAGATCGAGACTCGTATCCCAGGTTTCCCAATCGTTCTTCACGGATCTTCTTCAGTACCACAAGAGTACGTTAAGATCATCAACGAGAATGGTGGCGCACTTAAGGATGCAATCGGTATCCCAGAGGAGCAACTTCGTGAGGCTGCATCAAGCGCAGTATGTAAGATCAACATCGACTCAGACGGCCGCTTGGCTATGACTGCTGCAGTTCGCGAGATCTTCGTTAAGAACCCAGCTGAGTTCGACCCACGTAAGTACCTAGGTCCAGCTCGTGACGAGTTGAAGAAACTTTACAAGCACAAGTGCGAGAGCGTTCTAGGTTCTGCTAACAAAGCATAAGTTAGAAGTTCTTATATTTCTTAATAGTCGCCACTCTTGTTATCCAAGATGTCGACTATTTTTTTGGCCTGGGTCGGCTTGGGTTGGCCTGGGTCTGACTCCGTCGGGCGCAGATAGCACCTGCGCGGGTGCAGATAAACCTAGCGATTTGGGCTTAGAGCTCATCGCTCTAAGATTTTAGGATGTAATTAGTTGCACGCAAATAAATTTGCACAACTAATTACATCCTAAAATTTATTAAATGCCTTAGGCATTTAAACCCAAATCGAGTTCAATCCAACTTGGGTTTGAACCAATTGTGTTTTTTTAATTTGACTTAAGTTTCAATTCTATGCGAGATTCAACTCGATGATTTGCAAAGCGCTTTAGAGCGCTGCAAATCGGCGCACTACAAGATCAAAAACGATAGTTTTTGGGTCCAGGCTTGCCTGATGCCGCGCGGCATGAGCGCGATAAGCAAGTGGAAAGCAAGCAGGCGACACAATTAAAAGCAGTAACAGTTAACATCTGAGGCTTCGATTTGCTCGTTGCTCAATATTACCAGGCGCTCCACGACGTTGCGCAGTTCTCGGATGTTGCCGCTCCAGGGCATCTGAACCAGTAGCGATAGTGCTTCGGGGGTGATCTCTTTGCGGGCGACGTTGAGCTCGGTGCAGACGCGCGCTAGAAAGTGCTCGACGAGCAGTGGAATATCTTCGGAGCGCTGACGTAGAGGTTTGACTTTCATTACAATAACACCAATGCGATGGTAGAGATCTTCGCGGAAATTACCCTTTGCAATCTCCTCTTTGATATCTTTGTTAGTGGCTGCTACAACCCTAACGTCAACGTCAATGTCTCGGTCGCTGCCTACGCGACAGACTTTGCGCTCTTGTAGCGCTCGAAGCACCTTTGCCTGCGCCGAGAGCGACATGTCGCCAATCTCGTCGAGGAAGAGAGTCCCGCCATCGGCCTGCTCAAACTTTCCTTTTCGCTGCTTTATGGCCGATGTGAAGGCCCCTTTTTCATGGCCAAATAACTCACTTTCAATGAGTTCTGAGGGGATAGCTGCACAATTTATCTCGATGTACGGTGCACTTGCCCTCTGGCTTTTGTAATGCAACCATTTGGCTACAAGCTCTTTGCCAGTTCCATTCTCACCCATGATCAGTACCCTGGCGTCGGTGGGTGCAACCCTGTCGATGAGGTGCTTGAGTTCATTCATGGCGCACGACTCGCCAACCATTGGCTCGATGTGGTTAGCTGAACTTCGGCGACGAGTTGGCTGACGCTTAGCGGGTTCGGGGATTGGCTCAGTCGCTGTATCGGATGACGCGCGGAGTGATTTGAGTAGGCGGTTCATGTCAACGGGCCGCGTCAGGAAGTCGATAGCGCCACATTTGGCGGCCGAAAGTGCGCAGTCGATCGAGGCGTCGGAGGAGATCACGACAAAGGGCGTGGTGCGCATATCGTCGCTCATATCCGCGAAGTGGTTGTCTACCAATATTATATCGATACGATCTCGGTTGAACTGTTCGATGGCTTGGGTGGCCGCGGACGCCTCTTCGACAGCGAAGCCCTCAAACTCTAATCTTTCGCGCAACGTTTTGCGCATGCTTTTTGATTGATCTAAAATTAAAACTCTACTCATTGCAATTATATTAAAAATAATTCGTATTTTTGTGTCAAAGTTAGTAACATCTTTTCATATAAGAGCTACTGCAAAAATTAAACAATTTACTGTCTGTCAAGTAATTAAAAGACTATCAGCGGTATAAAAACGACCCAAATTTAATAGAGTTGAGCTAAAATATTTTATCGAATTTATTCGTTATTAATAGTGTCAACACTCTCTACATGAAAAAAAATTATAATAGCGCTCGACCAAAGTTGCACCTACCAGAATATGGTAGACACATCCAGGAGATGGTCGAAACCCTCTGCACTATCGAGGATAGAGCAGAGAGAAATAAACAGGCAAGAGCCGTAATCGCCGTAATGGGTAATGTCAATCCGTTGCTGCGCGACACCCCCGTTTTCACCCATAAACTTTGGGATCACCTATTTATTATATCTGACTTTAAGCTAGATGTGGATTCACCCTACGCTCAGCCTTCGCGCGAGGATCTTGCCGTCAGACCACGCCCTATGCGTTACCCGCAGTGTCGAATTTCGCACAAGCACTATGGCAAATATATAGGTCGAATCGTGAAGAAAATATCGAGCGAGGAGCCAGCAAAGGTTGCTACAACCATCGACAATATCGCCATCTTTATGCGCGCCAAGAGCTTCGAGTACAACCTGGAACACCCTAATAATGAGGCGATCATAAAAGATATAAGGATGATGTCTAATGGTGTCATTCAAATCGACGAAGATGCTATCAACAATATCCAAAGCGACTATAAACAGCACCTTTCGGCGCATCCAACAAAGGCCCAACATCGCAGCAATAACCGCAACGGTTTCAAAAACCGCAGCGGCCACAGCGGAGGGCATAATGGAGGCCACGCAGGGGGTCACAATGGAGGCTATAGCGGCAACAGATTTAATAAAAATGGTGCTGCAAGACGAAATCAACCAAAATAGAGGTACAAAATCCAAAATTTTTGTTATCTTTGTTCTTCGGTTAACAGAAATAAACTTATAAGAGACAAGAAATGCAAAAGGTTAAAATGAGATATAATGCAGTTGCGCTCTCAGCAGCCATCATCTTTTCAGCTCTATTTTCGAGTTGTCAATCTAACAAAATTAGAATCTCAGGCCGCTTTATTGGCGGCGATAGCTCAGTGGCATATCTCGAAGAGCTCTCGGCTCTCGATGGTAGTATCATTGACTCGGTGGCGCTCTCCGAGAATGGCGAGTTTGTTTTCGACATTAAGACTAAAGATAATCAGCATAAGTTATATAATATAGTATACGACTGGTCGACAATACCTCTTTTTGCCGCTTCGGGAGATAAAATTAAGCTCAATTCGGTGGGTAATGTAGCCAAAAACTACACCGTCGAGGGCTCCGAGGAGTCTGAACTGATCCGCACATTCTACCAAAATTATATCAAAGGAATCGCTGCACTCGACAAGATCGCTTTGGAGTATGCTAAGGAGAGTATCTCCGATGAGGTGCGCCAAGAGCTTGCGAAGAGTTATAGCGTTGAGCATAACCGCATTAAGCGTGAGCAGTTGGAGTTTATCATCACAAATAAATCCTCGTTGGCCTCTGCATATGCGCTCTATCAGCGACTTCCAAATGATAGCTACCTGTTCAACGGCCGAAGCGATGCAATATACTACCGTACCGTGGCCGAGGCCTTGGCCGAGAGCTATCCAGATTCGCCATACCTCAAAAATATCCAGACAGCAATTGACGAGTTCGACGCCTATAATCGTATCTACAGCAATATCGAGGAGCGTGGATACCCCGACTTGGAACTTACTGATATGTATGGAGATAGCCAGAAATTGTCAGCTCTTGAGGGCCAGGTGATCTTGGTCGACTTTTGGTCGGCGCAAATCGGCAGCAGCAATCGCCACAACGCCGAACTAAAGGAGCTTTATGCTGAGCTTAAAGATAAAGGATTCGAGGTCTACCAAGTTGGAATCGACAGCTCAAAATCTACCTGGATCAATGCTGTTCAGTCTCAAAACTTACCTTGGATTTCGGTTAGCGACTTTAAGGGGAGTAGCTCGCAAACCCTTACAGTATACAATGTTACGGCGTTGCCATCGAACTTCTTGATCAGCAAGGAGGGTGACATCGTTGCCCGCGACCTATATGGCGAGGCGCTGCACAATAGCATCAAAGCTGAACTAGCAAAATAGTAATGTACTACTTCGCCTCCGACATACACCTTGGGGCGGGTTCGGTGGCCGAGCAGAGAGCAACCGAGCGCCTCTTCGTGGAGTGGCTGGAGAGGGTTTCAGCCGACGCCACTGCGATATTCCTTTGTGGTGATATCTTTGATTTCTGGTTTGAGTATCAGCGAGTTGTGCCTCGTGGATTTGTCCGCACACTCTCCAAAATATCCGAATTGACCGAGCGTGGAGTAAAGGTTTTGTTTATGGCGGGCAACCACGATATGTGGGTGCGCGACTACCTCACGGTGGAGTGCGGAGTGGAGATCTATACCGCCCCCACAACATTTACCCTTGGCGCAAAAAAAGTCCACGTGGCTCACGGCGACAACCTCAATATCAAAGGCAACTTCAAATTGAAGTTGATGAACTCATTCTTCCGCTCAAAACTTGCCCGCGCGCTCTTTTCGACGCTTGTGCATCCCGATCTAGCTCTGAAATTTGGCCAGTGGTGGAGCGCATCATCGCGTAAAAAGCACTCGGTAGAGACCCCCGAGCTGCGATATAGACTCCTTAGCTATCTGCGCGACTACGCTGTAGATCACCATCAAGAGCATCACGACGATATCTACATCTTTGGTCATCTTCACTATGTCGAGGCTTATGACAAGGAGCAACCACAAATATTTTTCATGAACGATTGGAGTAGCGACCCTCACTATCTAGCTCTAAGCGAGGATGGTAAGGCTGAGTTGCGCCGCGTAAAATAACACTCATACCATGAGACAATACCTAGATCTTCTAACGACAATCAAGGAGCAAGGCACAGTAAAGGGAGACCGCACTGGCACTGGCACCAAGAGCATATTCGGATACCAAATGCGTTTTAACTTGGCTGATGGATTCCCACTTTTGACTACCAAAAAAGTTTTTCTCAAGGGGGTAATCCACGAGCTATTGTGGTTTCTTCGAGGCGAGACAAATATTAAGTATCTTGTTGATAACAAGGTGCATATATGGGATAATGACGCCTATCGTCACTACTGCACGCTCTGCAAAGAGCATGCAATTGAGCCCCTGTCTAAGGATGATTTCCTAGCTTCGGCAGGCTCCGCATCGCCCATCGAGGGGTATCTTTTTGGCGATCTCAATGAGGTCTATGGACATCAGTGGCGCAGCTGGGGGCGTTACGATGGTGGCGCCATCGACCAGATACGCGAGGTGATCGAAACCATCAAGAACAACCCAAATTCGCGCCGCATGCTTGTTTCGGCGTGGAACGTGGCGCAGGTCGAAGATATGGCGCTGCCGCCTTGTCATGTGCTTTTTCAGTTCTATGCTGCTGATAATAAGCTCTCTTGCCAGCTCTATCAACGTAGTGCCGACACATTTTTAGGTGTACCGTTCAACATCGCTTCCTACGCTCTACTCACGCAGATGATCGCTAAAGAGTGCGGTCTTGAGTTGGGTGAATTCATCCATACTTTGGGCGATACTCACTTGTACCTCAATCACTTAGAGCAGGTTGATGAGCAACTATCTCGCACTCCGCGTCAGCTGCCTACAATGAGGCTAAACCCCGAAGTGAGTTCAATCTTCGACTACCGTTACGAGGATTTCACGCTCGAGGGTTACGACCCGCACCCAACTATCACAGCACCAATGTCATTTTAATATGATCAGTATAATTGTCGCCATCGCCAACGACCGTGTTATTGGCAATAACAACCAGCTACTCTGGCACATAACCGAAGATATGCGCTACTTTCGCTCCGTCACTTCGGGTCACGCAGTCGTGATGGGTCGCAAAACTTACGACTCAATAGGTCGACCACTACCCAAACGCCAAAATATAGTTATCACGCGCCAAGATATTGAGATTGAAGGGTGCGATGTGGCTCACTCCTTAGATGAGGCACTGTCGCTTATAGGTCCTGAAAACGAGACATTTATAATCGGTGGCGCAGAGATATACGCCATGACTCTACCCGTTGCCGACCGACTATATATCACCCGCGTGGGTGGGCACTTCGAGGGCGACACCCATTTCCCCGAGTGGGAGGATGACTCGACCTGGAAGCTCAGTCGCAAGGATGAGTTCCCGCGCGGGGTGGAGTTCGAATACCCTTTTTCATTCGAGGTCTACGACCGAATAGATGAAAATTAAATATTCAGAGTTGAAATAGCGTCGAATTAGCAATAAAATCGCTATATTTGCACAGCAAATGAGAATGGCTCCATAGTTCAAGGGATAGAACGAAGGTTTCCTAAACCTTAGATTCGCGTTCGAGTCGCGGTGGGGCTACAACAGATGATGGCGGCATCTCTTTCACCTATATAATATAGGTGCGTCGTATTTCACGATATTGTTATTAATAACTCCTTTGATACTATGACATCGCTATTTTCAGAGATAATTTTTGGGCCTGTCCACTCGCGTCGACTTGGGCTCTCGTTAGGCGTGAATCTACTCCCCACTCACTCTAAATTGTGCAATTTTGACTGCATATACTGCGAGTGCGGATGGAATGCTGAGCGCCGCGGAAGTGGCAAGTTCAACTCAAAAGAGGATGTCATAAAGGGGCTGGAACTGAAGTTGCGAGAGATGGTCACGGCGGGAGAAATTCCCGACGTCATCACATTTGCAGGCAATGGTGAGCCAACCCTACATCATGATTTTGAAGATATTATCGCCGAAACGATAGCTCTGCGCGACGAAATTGTGCCAGGCGCAAAGGTGTCGGTTCTAAGCAACGCGACGCGTATTGGCGTCGAGAGCGTGCGACGAGCTCTTCTGCGGGTCGATAACAACATCTTAAAACTCGACGCTGCAGCCACCGCGGTGGCCAAGGAGATCAACCACCCACAAGGAGCCTACTCGATCGAAGAGGTTGTTGATAATATGTTACTCTTCGAGGGTAACCTTGTGGTTCAGAGTATGTTCCTTCGTGGAGAGTGCGACGGTACAACTATCGACAACGCTACCCATGAGGCTGTCGAGGCGTGGCTAAAACTTATAGCGAAAATCGCACCCAAAGCTGTTATGGTCTACTCGATCGACCGCGATACGCCCTGTCAGACGCTCGAAAAAGTTTCGCGAGAAGAGCTCATGCAGATCGCAGAGAGGGTTAAAGCTCTGGGCGTAGAGTGCTCTGTAGCATAGATTTATGTGGGCCAAAGCTTCAGCATAACAGACACCCGCGCAGGTGTCATCTGCGCCCGACGGAGTCAGCCCGAAGCACACCGAAAGAAAAATCGCCAATTGGGCCAAATTTTTTCACTTTACCCCTTGAATATTAAATATTTATTCATACCTTTGTGCTCCGATTTGCCCTCAAACAGGCAATGAGGGCACAATATTAATTTAACGAGCGATTGTATCGCAATTTATTTCCAGAATGGAAGAGACAAAAACATTTGTTTCAAACGAGAATTTCGATTGGAACGCATTTGAGAATGATCTTGGCGTTTATGACCAAGACACAACAGCAATCTCTGAGGCATATGACAGAACCCTATCTAACATCGCTGTTGGAGAGGTAGTTGACGCTACTGTAGTAGGTGTTAACAAGCGAGAGGTTGTAGTAAACGTAGGCTACAAGAGCGAGGGTATCATCTCGATCTCTGAGTTCCGTTATAACCCTGAACTAGCTGTAGGTGACACAGTTGAGGTATACGTTGAGTCTGTAGAGGACAAAGGCGGTCAACTAGCACTTTCGCACAAGAAAGCACGTCAGCTTAAATCATGGGATCGTGTTAACGAGGCTATGGAGAAGGATGAGATCATCAAGGGTTATGTTAAGTGCCGCACTAAGGGTGGTATGATCGTTGATGTATTCGGAATTGAGGCGTTCTTGCCAGGTTCTCAAATTGACGTTAAGCCAATTCGCGATTACGACGTATACGTAGACACAACTATGGACTTCAAGGTGGTTAAGATCAACCAGGAGTTCCGCAACGTAGTTGTATCTCACAAAGCATTGGTTGAGGCTGACCTCGAGGCACAAAAGCACGAGATCATGTCAACTCTTAAGAACGGTAACATCTACGAGGGTATCGTTAAGAATATCACCTCTTACGGTGTATTCGTTGACCTTGGTGGTGTTGACGGTCTTATCCACATCACAGACCTATCTTGGGGACGCGTTAACCACCCAGAGGAGATCGTATCGCTTGACGAGAAGATCAAGGTTGTTATCATCAACTTCGACGAGACTAAAAAGCGTATCGCGCTTGGTCTTAAGCAACTTACACCACACCCATGGGAGGCGCTCAACGCAGACCTTAAGGTTGGCGACATCGTCAAAGGCCGCGTAGTAGTAATGGCTGATTACGGTGCATTCGTCGAGATCTCAACAGGTGTTGAGGGTCTTATCCACGTTTCAGAGATGTCTTGGAGCCAGCACCTACGCTCAGCTCAAGACTTCATGAAGGTTGGTGACGAGGTTGAGGCAGTTATCCTTACACTCGACCGCGAGGATCGCAAGATGTCTCTAGGTATCAAGCAGTTAACTGAGGATCCATGGGCAGGCATCGAGGCTAAGTACCCAGTAGGCACTAAGTGCAACGCTAAGGTTCGCAACTTCACAAACTTCGGTGTATTTGTTGAGATCGAAGAGGGTATCGACGGTTTGATCCACATCTCAGACCTAAGCTGGACTAAGAAAGTGAAGCACCCAGGTG
Organism: Rikenellaceae bacterium; assembly: GCA_044433705.1. Classification (GTDB taxonomy): domain Bacteria; phylum Bacteroidota; class Bacteroidia; order Bacteroidales; family Rikenellaceae; genus Alistipes. The sequence goes on from JAWXTG010000022.1 coordinate 11,507, forward strand.
AGTTCACATCTGTAGGCGCAGCAATCGAGGTTGTAGTTCTTGAGATCGACAAAGAGAACCGCCGCTTGAGCCTAGGCCACAAGCAGTTGGAGGAGAACCCATGGAACGAGTTCGAGGCTAAGTACAGCGTTGACACAATCCACGAGGGTACCGTAACTGAGATCAACGACAAGGGCGTAGTAGTATCTTTGGGCGAGAACGTAGAGGGCTTTTGTCCTGCACGTCACGCAGTGAAAGAGGATGGTACAACTCCTGCAGTAGGCGACAAACTAGAGTTCAAAGTTATCGAGTTCTCTAAGGCTACTAAGCGCATCACACTATCTCACGCTCGTATCTACGAGGAGGTTAAGCGTGCTGAGGTAGCAGCTGAGAAGGCTGAGAAGCGTGCAGCAGCTGACGCAACAAAATCTTCAGTTAAGAAGATCAACGCATCAGTAGCGAAGACTACATTGGGCGATATCGCAGGTCTTGCTGAGCTTAAAGCAGCAATGGAGCAAAGCGAGGAGTAATCCAGAACTATATGTAAATGGGGTGGCTAGTTATTTTTAGCCACCCCTTTTTTGTGCACTTCGGACTCCACTTTCGGACGTTTACAACTGACTCCGTCGGGCGCAGATAGCACCTGCGCGGGTGCTTACTTACGCCGCGGCGATTTGCTTTTCGCTTGCGCTCATACGTTAAAAGTGTTATAATAATTTTCCCGAGAGTAAACTCTCAAAAAAATATTATAACACTTTTATCTATGGCAACCCTAGGTTGCCAAAAGCAAATCTCCGAATGACTAGACCAATTCACAATTCACAATTGGTAATGAATCTTAGCTGTTTACAATTCGAATTGGGCTTAAATGCTGTAAGCATTTAAGAAATTTTAGAGCTCGATGAGTTGTGCAAATTTATTTGCGGCAACTCGTTGATCTCTAAAATCATAGAGTTTTAGTAGAAAACTCTATGCCCAATACGCGAGGTAATATGCACCCGCGCAGGTACTCTTCTGCGCCCGACGGAGTCAGACCCAGGCCAACCCACAGCGTTGACTATTGATTCAACTCGCTAAGCTCAGTGAAAAGCTCTTCGAACGAGGCGATCATGTCGCGTTTTAGTGCTGCGTAGTGTTTGCGGACTAATGAGCGGTTGTGTGGCTCAACTGGGTTATTAGCTCTTACGTATAGTTCGTTGCGAAGCGCTACACCTTTTTTCATCAGCTCAAAAACCTGCTCAGCCTTTGATGGTTGGAAGCATATTGCCATGTCGCAATCAAAAACTAGCTCCTCTAGGATGTAGTCGATGCCTTTCTTTAGGACTCTTAAATTTGCCATATTACTATAGTTTAAAATATTATTGGTTACAAAATTACACAAAAAAGTCGAATTATCGATCACTTTGTGAAATATTATTTTCCTCATCGTCGACCGAGAGTCTCACCGCGGGTTGGGGCTCGTCGGTGGGCAGTGCGCTGTTGTCATTTACAAAATCGGTAATCTTCATCTTTTCGCGCATGACGTAGGCGCTTGGAAAGACCTTTCGCACACGCTCGAAGAGCATTATCGCCTCCTCCTCGGTTAGACAGTTGCCCGCTGAGACCTTGTAGTAGGGGCTCTCGTAAACCATGTATACGGGCTGAGTTGGGAAGCTATCCTCGAATGCTTTCTTGGCCTCAGTTGCCTTGCTGCGAGCATCTTGACCATTGTCGAAGAAGATTCCGATACGGTAGCCCATCGCCTCGGTTGGCTGACGGATTTTGTCGATCTGTGATAGCGCCTTTTCGGCGCTTTCGCTCTTGTGTAGCGTGATCTGCTGAGCCGATAGCTGCAGCGAGAAGCAGAGCGCGAAGAGTGTTAAAACAATATTTTTCATTTGGATTATAATTTAATTGGCCGACTCCAAAAGTTCGGAGAGCAGTAAGTTTTTAACTTCGACGTTGCGTTTGATCAACCCAGCTTTGACCGTTGCGCTGATGTCGACCCTGAAGCCCTCGGCGTTGCCAGCCAAGATCACTTTCGACGCTGCCAAAGCGGCCATTAGGTTAACATCCTGCAACTTCCATATTGTGGGGATGATGATCTCCTCGCTGCGGCGCGGCAGCTCGAAGTCATCCTTGAGCACGAGTGTCACAATTGCCGAACCAGCCTCTTTGATGGTTATCTCCACACTGCTCAGCTTGATTTTGCGGGCACTTTCGTTGCGAAATTCCAGATTGGTCTTAAGCCCCGAGAAGCCCATCATCTGGAGATTGTCGTACCCCTCGAGCGAAACTTTGTCGATGAGCGACGAGGCGCATGAGCTGAACGACAGCACTACGCCTATAAATAATGTAACTCTTAATAACTGCTTGATCTTTTTCATAACTATTGAGAATCTTCTACTTTTTGTCCAACATATATCTGTGCGACGCCCCAAAATTGAGGGCGATTATAGCAATTTTTGAGGCCACACTCCTCCATAATCTTCAGAAACTCAGCGGGTCTCTCGAACTCTTCGATCGACTCGGGCAGGTAGCTGTAGGCCCTCTTGTCGCGCGAGAGTAGCCCTCCGATAAATGGCATAATATAGCGCGAGTAGAGACGATAAAGGGGTCCAATCAACCAATTTTCGCACACCGCAAATTCAAGTACAACAAGGCTGCCATCCTGACGCAGAGTGCGAACCATCTCTTTCACGCCACCCCTCAAATCGCCAAAGTTACGCACACCAAAGGCGACAGTCACAGCATCGAACGACGAGTCGGCGGCAGCGAGCTCTTCAGCAGCGCCACACCTCACTTCCACCCTATCGCTCAACCCTTTAGCCTCAATTTTTGTGCGCGCTACACTCAGCATCCCCTCGGATGGATCTAGCGCGACAACTCGCGTTTTGGGGTTTCCTTCAGCCAGCGCAATGGCTAAATCGCCCGTTCCAGTGGCCACATCCAAGAGATCGGCAGGCTGCAGCGAACGGATGATTTTCACGACGTTGCGACGCCAAATTTTATCGATGTTGAACGAGAGAATATGGTTCAATCTATCGTAGGTTGGGGCGATGTTGTCGAACATCTCCGTCACCTCTTCACTCTTTGTCTTATCTGCTTTATTGTATGGTTTCATCCCTATTCAAATTTTAAAGTTTTCTCTATCTGCACCTTTGAGACCATGCGTGTGGGTATGATCATAAGTGCAAGAATTGCAGCCACGACAGCCGCGTTGAGTGTTATGATCCACCCCGCGCCCAACTCAATTGGCACGTAACGCAATAGGTAGCTTTCGGCGTCGAGCGCCAAAAATTTATAGTGCTGCTGCAGGGCACACAGAGCTATGGCGATACCATTTCCCCAAGCTAGGCCGTAGAGGGTGATCGACAGAGCGCGAAATAGAAAAATGCGTTGTAGCGACGAATTATTCATACCTAACGATTTGAGAACACCGATCATGCGAGTACGCTCTAATACCATGATTAACAGAGCTGTAGCCATGTTAAAACCTGCAACTATTAGCATTATTATGATAATCACAACAGCGTTGACGTTGTGCGCCTTGAGCCAATCGAAGATCGACGGATAGAGCGATTCAGAGGTAATCGCCATGATGTTTTCGATCCCCTCGATGTCGCTATAGAAGAGCTCCTCGTTGAGCTTTGCGCAGGCGCGCGAGGCGTAGGATAGCGACGGAAAACGCACCTCGTAGCCCGAAATCTGATCCGCCTGCCATGAGTTTAGGCGTTGGATATTGCGGATGTCGGTGACCAACACCATGCGGTCCCACTCGTCGAGCCCCGTCGAGTAGAGTCCGCATATTTTAAATAGGTCTCGACGTAGAGATTCACCCCCATCGTTGATTATTAGCTCTAATCGATCTCCTACCGCCACCCCCAAGCGTTGTGCTAAACTACTCGAAACCAACACATCGCGACTTGCGCTACCCTCGTCCAACCGAGGCAGTGCACCCTCCACAAGTGCCGCGCCAAGAAACGAGAGATTGTAGAGCGAATCGACACCGCGAAGCATGACTCCCTCGATCCCCTCGGGGCTACGAACCACCCCTTGCAACGAGGCGTAGGGCGAGAGGTTTGTTGCGCCATGCGCCATGATCAACTCCTCGAGCGGCTCGTTGAGTGTCATGGGTCTGCTCTGCGAACCGCCGAAGGTCGCTACGTTGCTTACGATGGCCTCCGAGATGAAGCCCGTGAGCGAAGAGCTCACCTCGCGCTTAAATCCGAAGACTATAGCCAGCGAAATGATCATGATGGCCACACTGAGAGCCACCGAAATCGTGGCTACACGCACCATAATCGATGGTTTTCCGCCACTTTTTGTCTCGGCGCTACGCTTGGCTATGAAATATTCTACACTCACTTTTAAAAAATCATTATAATAATATGCAAAGTAACACATTTTTTTGTTACTTTTGACACAAAGAATTAACAATTATGAACAAAAAAATAGCACTAGTGACTGGTGCAACATCGGGAATCGGTAGAGCAACAGCGATAAAATTGGCCTCACAGGGCTACTCAATCATAGCAACTGGACGTCGTGCGGATCGTCTAGAAGCGCTTAAGTCGGAGCTGGAAGCCTCTGACGCAGAGTGCACTACGCTCTGCTTCGACGTTCGTTCAAACGCCCAATGCGAAGAGTTCCTAACGCCCATCGAGCACGTTGATCTACTTGTTAACAATGCTGGCTTGGCCTCGGGCATGGAGCATATCGATGTTGGAGATCTTGCCGATTGGGATGCAATGATCGACACCAACGTGAAGGGCCTACTCTACGTTACGCGCATCATCGCACCAAAAATGGTGGTGGCTCAGCAGGGTCACATTATAAATATAGGTTCGATTGCAGGCACCGAGGCCTACGAGAATGGAGCGGTCTACTGCGCCTCGAAACATGCAGTGCACGCCATCACGCAATCTATGCGCTCCGACCTTTTGGAGTCAAATATCAAGGTGAGCGAGATCCGCCCAGGAATGGTCGAGACCGAATTTTCTACCGTCCGTTTCCACGGCGACCAGCAGCGCGCCGACAACGTTTACACAGGTGTTGTGCCCCTCACGGGAGCCGACATCGCCGAGGCGATTGGCTGGATCGCACAATTACCGCCCCATATGAACGTTAATGATATAGTATTGATGCCCGCACAGCAGGCCTCAGCATTTAAAACTTACCGTAAAATTTAAAGATTATGTTATTCACACTTCTTCAAGCTGGAACCGAGGCGGCCAACAGTGGCAGCGCCTACATGAATAGTTTTTCAGCATTCTCACAGACTGGCGCATTCTTTTTAATGATCGCCATCGGTATCGCTGGATTCTTGGTGCAGAGCAAGTTGCAGTCGGTATTCAAAAAGTACTCAACCGTGAGCTCTCCAGGTGGTATGACTGGAGCCGAGGCGGCAGCTAAGATGCTACGCGACAACAACATACACAACGTGAAAATCACACAGGTCCGTGGTCACTTAACCGACCACTTCAACCCCGCGAATATGACCGTGAACCTCAGCGAGAGCGTCTATAACAGTCGCAGTATCGCCGCAATTGCGGTGGCTTGCCACGAGTGTGGACACGCCGTGCAGCATGCGCGCAGCTACGCTCCACTTGTGCTCCGCTCGCAGCTGGTACCCGTTGTTAGCTTCTCGTCGAGCATCGCGACGTGGGTGATCATCGCGGGAATGTTGATGCTCTCGACGGGCTTGGGCGAGACCATTTGTTGGATTGGAATAGGGCTAATCGGAATGTCTGCACTATTCTCAATCGTCACACTACCAGTGGAGTACAACGCTTCGGCACGTGCCCTAGAGTGGATGGAGTCGACCCGAACTGTTCAAGGCGTTCAACTTGCACAAGCACGCGAGGCGTTGAGTTGGGCAGCTCGCACATATCTAGTTGCAGCGCTTTCGGCCATCGCGACGGTTCTATACTACGTGATGATCGTGATGGGTCGCAGCCGTGACTAAATGAGAGAGTGGGATTTAATAGAACTCACGTTAATACTGATCAATGAACTACACCAAACGAGCAGCATTTTTGTGCTGCACATGCTACATTATACTCCTGGCTATAAGCTTCATACCCCCTCAAAAGGTGAGAGGGGTGGAGCTTCGTCGCGCCAATGTTCTCTCGGACCTCATCTCGTTCAGTGTCGACAATATCGCTAGCGATGTCGAGCTGGTGATCGATGTCGAAGAGTACGAAGTCGACCTCGAACAGGTCGAACAACAGGTTGAGGCACTTGAAGTGTTTACGCCATCGGTGGAGAGCAATTTCGAGTGGAGCGAGGAGGCCGAAGTCGAGATGGATCTCGACTCAACGGCAAAGGAATCAGTGCCCAAAATGGCATCGTCACACCGTCGACCCGCAACACTTCTCGAGGGTGTAAAACTAACACCTATAGAGGATTACGACTCGACGGAGCTGTCTCCAATGCGCCGATTCTATCGCAAACTTATCTCGCCCGACTCCTTAGTGCGAGTGGCGTTCATGGGCGACTCATTTGTCGAGGCTGACATAATCACCGCCGACCTGCGCGAGGCGCTGCAGAGCTACTATGGAGGTTGCGGAGCTGGCTTTGCTCCAATGCACTCGCCCCTCACGCAGTATCGCAAAACCATTAAGACAACAGCCAGCAGCTGGACGTCATACAACGTCATGCAGCACCGCACAACCCCCGAGCCCTACAACTCACTATTTGCCGTTTCGGGATGGGTCTCAACACCCTCAGGATCTGCAACTTCCACTGTTTGGGAGTCGACCTCAGCACGCGCCAATATCGACTCGTGCCAATGTGTACGTCTACTCTTTGTTGCTCTCGAAGATTGCACTCTCGAGGTGGCTTTGAACGACGCTGCAAGCCGCACATTCGAGATAAAAGGCGGAAGTAACGCATTGAGGCAGATTGAGTTACGCCGACCCGACATCCGCAAAGTGAGTATGAGCGTCACCTCGGGCGCAAAGGGTTTTGTTGGCTATGGCGCCATCTTCGAGGGCGACACGGGCGTGGTTGTCGACAACTACTCGGTGCGTAGCAACAACGGCCAGGCGATGTTCTGGACTTCGCCCGCGATCAACGCTCAGATTGACAAACGTGTTGGAGGCTACGACCTTGTGGTTCTGCAATATGGACTCAACATTATGCAGAGCGGTGTCAATAAATATACATCCTACGCCGCTCAAATCGAGAAGATGATCGCCTACGCTCAGAAATGTTTCCCGCAGGCGGCGATCATGGTGATGGGTGTGAGCGATCGCTCATACAAAGTGAACGGACTCTATCAACCTATGAGTGAGGCTCTAAGCCTCACGGAGTATCAACGCGGAGCAGCCCAAAATTGCAACGTTAACTTCTGGGAGACCTACGCCGCGATGCAATCTCAGGGCGGAATGAGTAAATTTGTTGCCAACGGCTGGGCGGGTAAAGATTTCACCCACATTAACCTCAGTGGCGGGCGCCAAATTGCTTGGGCGATAACCGATGCAATAGTCGACGGCGTGGAGCGCGAGCGCAGCCGAATGGTTATCAAGGTCGACTATGATCCGATCATTAACCCACGAGACAATCAACACATTAAGCGTAAGCTACTTAAGCGCAGTATAGGCGTTGCATTACCACAAAATTCAATCAAGATTTAGAGCAATGGTGGGAGTGGAGTTTGAGCAGAATCTTTTGTCGAAGATCATCGATCTGTTGAGCTACAATTGCGATCAACCGATGATCTTTAGCAGCGGAATCTTCCTGCTGCTATTTTGCGGCTTTATGGTGATTTACAGCACCTTACAGCATCGCAACAACTTGCGTATTCTCTACGTTATCGCCTTTTCGCTCTACTTCTACTACAAATCCAGCGGCCTCTACCTGGTGCTGCTGCTCTTCTCGGCGGTTAGCGACTACTCTATCGGACACGCCATTGCCAGCCGAAAATCGCAGAGCTCAAAAGCGTGGTATGTGGCACTCAGCGTGGCGATAAATTTGGGTATGCTCATATATTTTAAGTATACAAATTTCTTTATTGAGCTCTCATCGGGACTCTTTGGGGAGGGGTTTCTGGAGTTTCAAAATATCTTTTTGCCCGTCGGAATATCCTTCTTCGTATTCCAATCTATGAGCTACACTATTGACATATACCGTGCTAAAATAGAGCCACTTAACCGCTTTGCAGATTATCTATTTTACCTCAGTTTCTTCCCCCAATTGGTAGCTGGACCCATCGTCCGCGCCAAAGATTTCATACCACAAATTCGTAAGCCACTTCACGTGAGTCGCGACATGCTGGCCGTCGCGGTTTTTCTAATCGTCACGGGACTCTTCAAAAAGGCGATTATTTCTGACTATATCTCGCTAAATTTTGTCGACAGAGTCTTTGACGAGCCGATTCTCTACTCTGGTTTTGAGTCCCTGATGGCGATATACGGATATGCACTGCAGATCTATTGCGACTTCTCGGGATACTCCGATATGGCTATAGGTCTGGCACTTATGCTCGGATTTAAGTTCCCGAAGAACTTCAATGCACCATACAAATCGGCCACCATCACAGAGTTCTGGCGCCGCTGGCACATCTCACTCTCGTCATGGCTGCGCGACTATCTTTACATCTCGCTCGGCGGAAATCGAAAGGGCAAAATCCGCACCTACTTCAACCTAGCTATAACCATGATTCTAGGCGGTTTATGGCATGGCGCCGCTATCCGTTTCGTGCTTTGGGGTGCGCTGCACGGCACAGCATTGGCGCTGCACAAAATGTGGCTCTCGATATCGCCTCGGGCTAAAACGGATGGATCGCAGATGAGTTTTATGGGGCGTCTAATGGGTATTATCCTAACATTCAACCTTGTATGCCTAGGCTGGCTCCTCTTCCGCGCCGACTCAATGGAGACCGTACGCATCATGCTCCACCAAATTTTCACCAACTTCAACGCTGGGCTCATCCCTCAATTTGTAGCTGGATACGTCGCAATTGTCGCCATCTTTATCCTCGGATACCTGCTTCATTTTCTCCCCTCGCGACTCAATACCTGGGCGTGTCGACTCCTCGCTCGAGGCGGATTTGTGCTTCAAGCGATCGTAATTGTTGTGACAATCTGGTGCGTTATGCAGATGAAATCGAGTGAGATTCAGCCTTTTATCTACTTCCAGTTTTAGATAATGCATTGAGTCGCAGGCTCATTTAACCCACCTACTTTTGGGCGCGAGTAGCTCTCTTTCGTTGCGGTTCGCCCTCATACTTCGCGCTGATGCTGAGCATGAGCATAAATACCATATATGTACAGAAAAGGGCCGATCCGCCGCGCGAAACAAGGGGTAACGTTTGGCCCGTTTCGGGCATAAAGTTAACTGCGACCATGACGTGAACCAGCGCCTGCACTAAAATGAGCGTTGCCAGGCTCAGCACTAGCAGCTCGCGGAAAGTATTGCGACACCGCTCGTAGATCCACATGGCGCGGAAGAAGATCCAGAGGTAGAGCAAAAGCAGTAATATAGAGAGGATTAGGCCATACTCTTCGACAAAAAAAGCAAAGGCGTAGTCGCTCTCGGGGTGTATCATCTCGACACGCATGGCGCTTTGTCCAGCGCCCTGACCAAGAAGTCCACCATTCTGCATGGCAACCATAGATCGCTCTGTATCAGATATATAATCCACTTTAATCTCGGTTCTATCGGTCAGCCATGTCGCATACCAAGTCTCAAATCGCCCCCCCGCAGTGCCACTTCGCCCCATTCCCAGGAGCATGAACAGCGCTCCTGCAGCCGCTGCAACTAGAATGACTTTTGCGATCTCTATTCTCTTAACTCCCGCGATGTAAAGTATTAATATTGAGACAATAAAGATCATGACAGCAGAGGATGTGTGCGCGATGAGCACCACCGCTACGGAGGCAAAAATTGGCAACACTATGCGTAACACTCCGTCATTTATCGCAGCTTTATTCTTCGCTTTTTCGCTCTTATTGAATGATGGAAATAGCTTTAGAGTAGATATTTGCAGGTTTTTTCGGGTGAGCATTGCCGCGAGATGCACGACTATTGCGACCTTCAAAAATTCGGATGGCTGTATCTGCAACGACCCAACGCCGATGGGTAGCCAGCGAGCAGCACCATTTGTTGTGCCTCCGACAAAAAAAGTTAACACAGTGAGAATCATGCAGATGCCCCATATATACCAAGTCACCTTTCCGTACATTCTGACGCTGAATCTGTGCAGAATGAATACGACAAAGAGGGATCCGAAGAGGAAAATAAGCTGCCCCGAGAGAAACTTTAGGGGCGAGCCGCTCTCGGTGACGTCGTAGGCCATCTTCACCGTCGACGAGAACACCAATAATATCGATATTATCGAGAGCATAGCGATGATTACCCATAGCACTTTGTCGCCATAAATCATCTTTAGAGCTCTATTTTCATTGCTATTTTCCATCGCTTTACTCTTTACTTAACTCCTTGACCCACTGCGTGAAACACTCTCCGCGGTGGATGTAACTACGAAATAGATCGAACGAAGCGCAGGCTGGCGACAGCAGCACTACATCGCCAGCAGTTGCCGCATTTTTTGCTTCGCTCATCGCCGATTCGAAATTATCTGTCGAGATAATTTTTGGAACGACACCCGCAAATTCACGCTCAAGTGCGGCGTTATCGAGCCCCATGCAGATCAATGTGTGAACCTTTTGAGCAGCAAACTCCTTGAGTGGCGTGTAGTCGTTACCCTTGTCGGTGCCTCCTGCGATCCACACTACGGGGCGAGTCATCGCCTCGAGTGCATACCACACCGAATCGACGTTAGTTGCCTTAGAATCATTAATATATAGCACTCCACCGATCTCTAAAATAGGTTGAAGACGATGCTCTACCGCGCTGAATTCACAAATCGAACGCTCGATCTGCGCAGCAGCTACACCCGCAGCAGCTGCCGCTATTGCCGCTGCCTCGGCGTTATAAATATTGTGTCGACCACTAAGCTGCATTTGCTCAGCGTCGAAGGCTACGCGTGTGTTATCTACCTCCACCTCTATGCTGTCACTCAGCGTATTACCAAAGCTAAAGCAGCGCATGACAAGGTCGCGGTGCGCCATCTCCGCCGCAATGCTTTTATCTCCCGCGAAGTAGATAAAATAGTCGGCGGCACCCTGATTTTGGGTAATTCTCATCTTCGAGGCGGCGTAATTTTCAAATTTGTAGTCGTATCGATCGAGGTGGTCGGGGGTGATGTTGAGCAGCACAGCGATGTCGGCTTTGAACTCAAACATGCCATCAAGTTGGAATGAACTCAGCTCCAAAACATACCAGTCGAAAGAGCCTGTTGCAACAGAGTAGGCAAAACTCTCACCGATGTTTCCACCCACCGCAACTGAAAATCCTGCATCAGATAAAATATTGTATATCAGCGATGTAGTAGTTGTTTTTCCGTTAGAACCCGTGATACATATTGTTCTCGAGGTGCCTAAATATCGCCCTGCAAACTCGATCTCCGAGATGATAGGGATACCCGCCGCAGCGATGCTTCGCACCAGAGGCACCGAGTCGGGTATGCCAGGCGATTTAATCACCAAATCGGCCTGAAGGATAAGTTCCTGGGTGTGTCCACCCTGCTCGTAGGGGATCTCCCACTCGTTGAGTTTTGCCAAAACCTCCGCGCTAAGGGTGCCACGATCCGAAAGAAGCACCTCGAACCCCTTTTTTTTTGCTAAAATGGCAGAGCCATAACCACTTACACCTCCACCTAAAACAACTACCTTTTCCATATTTTATCTTTACATTATGCGTCCCCACTGCTCTCGATCCAAGCTTCTAAATGAGATAGCCTCGGATATGTGAGCGGTTGTAATATCTTCTGTTCCAGCAAGATCGGCAATCGTACGCGCAACTTTTATTATGCGATCATACGCTCGCGCCGAAAGATTTAGCCGCTCCATTGCCATCTCCAACATCTTGCGAGCGGCAGCGTCGAGCGGACAAAATTCACGTAGCATCTTGCTGTTCATCATCGAATTGGTGTATATGCCATCGATTTTGCTAAATCGCTGAGCCTGGACCTCTCTGGCGCGCACTACCCTCTTGCGTATCGACTCGCTGGGCTCCTCTACCCTCTCGCGCGTCATGTCGGAGATTGCAACTGGTGTCACCTCGATATGCAGATCGATGCGATCGAGCAGTGGCCCCGAAATGCGATTCATGTAGCGGTGCACCGACCCTGGAGCGCAGCTACATTCGCGCGTCGGATGGTTGTAATAGCCACAGGGACAGGGGTTCATCGATGCAACCAAGGTGAAGTTGGCGGGATACTCGACGCTGTAACGTGCACGCGAAATTGTGATCCGTTTCTCCTCTAGGGGTTGACGTAGCACCTCCAACACGTTACGCCCAAACTCTGGAAGCTCGTCGAGAAAGAGCACCCCATTGTGCGATAGCGAGACTTCGCCAGGTTGTGGTGTCTGCCCGCCGCCGATGAGTGCTACTTGCGAGGTGAGGTGGTGGGGCGAACGGAATGGGCGACTGAGCATCAGGCCGTTAGTTGCCCCCAACTTCCCTGCAACAGAGTGTATCTTTGTGGTCTCGAGTGCCTCATCGACACTCAGCGGAGGCATAATTGAGGGGAGTCGGCGCGCCAGCATCGTCTTTCCAGAGCCTGGCGAGCCAATCATAATTGCGTTGTGACCTCCAGCGGCCAAGATCTCCATTGCGCGCTTGACCTGCGCCTGACCCTTTACGTCGGCAAAATCCTCAGCAAATAGATCCTCATCTTGCCAATTTTCAGCGACTTCGCGCTTGGCGATTTCAAGTGGAGCTACGCCACTGAGCATATCGGCGATATGACGCAGTGAGTCGACGCCAACCACCTCGAGTCCATCGACCACGGCCGCCTCGGCAACATTCTCCTGCGGCAGAAAGATCCGTCGTCGGCCCCTGCTGCGCGCCTCGACAGCCAATGGGAGTGCACCTTTTATCCCCTTAACCGAGCCATCAAGCGACAGCTCTCCTAAGATCATCGACTCCTCGAGCATGCTATTTTCCACCTGGCAAGTGGCTGCCAATATGGCAACTGCGATGGGAAGGTCGAACGCCGAGCCCTCTTTTCTTAGGTCGGCAGGAGCCAGATTTACAACGAGTTTCTTCGATGTGAAACGCATTCCCGAATTCTCGAACGATGAGCGTATGCGCTCACCAGACTCCTTGACGGCGTTGTCGGGTAGGCCCACCAAAAAGAGACCCAGACCGCCCTCGGCCAGGTTCACTTCAACTGTCACCTCGACAGCGTCGATGCCTACAATTGCGCCTGCATAACTCTTTACAAACATCGGTTGCGGGGTTTAAAATGGAGCCTCTTCGTCGGGTGCGGCTGGTTTGACGGGGGTTATATCAAATTCGTTGCTCACAAGCGGCACTGCGGGAGCTGGCGCCTCGAAACTATTTGAGCTACTCTCGAAGCTCTCATACTGCATAGGAGAGCCTCCAGTGGCGCTTGCGGGGATATCTAACTGCCCCATATCCACGAACTTAGCCTGCTCCTTAATGAAGCGAAGCGGAACGTCACAAACCTCACCGTTACGGTGCTTAGCCAAGATAATTTCGGCCATACCTGCAGTTGGAGTTCCATCCTCGGTTTGGTGTATTCCATAGTACTCAGGACGATGTATAAATGCCACTATATCAGCATCTTGCTCGATCGCACCCGACTCACGAAGGTCACTTAGCTGTGGGCGTTTCGAGCCTCCGCGCATCTCCGCCGCACGGCTCAACTGCGAAAGGGCGATAATCGGCACGTTGAGCTCCTTGGCGATCGCCTTGAGCGTACGTGAGATGAACGAAACCTCCTGCTCGCGGTTGCCTTTATTATCGCCTCCACCTGTCATAAGCTGCAGGTAGTCAATGATTATGATCTTTATATCGTGGTGAATCTTCAGGCGCCTAGCCTTCGAGCGAAACTCGAAAACCGACAGCGAAGGGGTATCGTCGATGAATAGCTGCGCATTGGCCAGCGGTTTTGTCGACGACTCCAATTGGCGCCACTGATCGCTCGTAAGATCGCCCGTCTTGATCTTATTGCTATGAATTCCCGTTTCGCCCACGATAAGACGCATCATCAGCTGCACCGACGACATCTCGAGCGAAAATAGAGCCACCGATTGATCGTAATCGACAGCCATATTTCGCGCCATCGTCAAGACGAAAGCGGTCTTTCCCATAGATGGGCGCGCAGCAACGATGATCAGATCCGAGAGCTGCCAGCCCAATGTTTTTTTATCGATATCGGTGAAACCAGATGGAACACCATTAAATGAATTTTTATTTTTTGCCGCCTCCTCGATCTGCGCCAACGCCTTGGCTAATATATCTTTAGAGGACAAAACTGAGCGCTTAACATGGCCCTCAGCCACCTTGAAAATCTCGCCTTCGGCATATCCAATAAGTTCGGTCACATCGACCGACTCATCGTACGAACGTTTCTGGATCTCCGACGCCGAGCGGATAAGTTCGCGCTGGACATACTTCTGAGCGATGATCTTAGCGTGAAACTCAACGTTGGCTGCAGAGTCGACTTTTTGGGTCAACTTCGCTAGAAACGCAGCTCCGCCAACCTTCGTAAGTTCTCTATTCGAGCGCAACTTATCGGTCACCGTATAGAGGTCGATGGGCTTCAGCTCGGCCGACAACTCCTCAATCGCCTTATAGATTGTGCGGTGTTGCTCGGTGTAAAATGCATCGGGCGAGACAAACTCCTGCACCGCAATAATACTATCCCTCTCCAACATCAAAGCACCCAAAACCGCCTCCTCAAGCTCTACAGCCTGTGGTGGAACGACGCCTGCCCCCTCGGTCAAGGCGTCGAAAGATTCTCTATTTTTGCGCGATGTGGTGTAGTTATTTGCCATTATTCTTATGTTTCGAACTCCAAAAATAGACAATTTATTTCTATTTTTTGCCTTTTTAAATATATTTTTTTGTGGTGGTGGTGGAAAAAATTCTACTCTACTACGTTTCTTACTGCCCTAACAGCGGGCGGCCGCCAGGCTAGCCTGGACCCAAAAACTTGCGTTTTTGATCTTTTGCCTTGCACCGATTTGCAGCGCTTTTTAAGCGCTTATCGATATATAATAATAGCTGAGAGCTTATGAAAGCTAGACTTTCAACGCTCTCACCTATTATTATATATCATTGCCAACCTGCGGTTGCCAATGCAAATCAGTGAGTTGGAACACCGCAGGTTACAATGCATTATTGGTATTGAATCTTAGCTGTTTACAATTCGAATTGGGTTTAAATGCCTTTGGCATTTAATAAATTTTAGAATAGAATGAGCTGAACAAATTTATTTGATTCGGCTCATTATGTTCTAAAATCATAGAGTTTTAGCAAAAAAACTCTATGCCCAATGCGCAGCGTAATATGCACCCGCGCAGGTGCTATCTGCGCCCAACGGAGTCAGACCCAGGCCAACCCAAGGAAATCGCTGCAAGCCACTGGAAAAGAAAAAAAATCGCAGTATATAGCTCCATACTGCGATTTTATCTTTCATTTAGATTGCTCGTCTACGGTAAATGAGGGTGGTTAGCTCTCAGAAAAACTTACTTTCGACTGCATTAACTTGGTTAAGGTTATGCAAAGATAGTAACATTTTTGTAATACCCAAAACTTAACGCTAAATTTTTTAATATTTATTCACTTTTTATATTTTCATTTTTGCAGCTTTTTATAATTATGGGGTTAAATTATAATTTTTTTCACAACTACCCATAGTGTTATGGTCGATAAATACTATTGCAAATATTTTTGATCGTGTCGCACGCGAACTCGTATTTTTTATCTATCTTTGAGTGGTTGTTCCCGCATCATATTATAGCACCGAAAATGCTATAATATGATGTATAAGAGTAAATTAACCAACTTTTTGCCGCCTATTTTGGGCTGTTTTCAAACCATAATTCGCATAACTTTACAGATGAATAAAAATAGAATGAGCGCAGTGAGAGTAGTGTTGACTACCCTGTGTAGTGTTTGGTGTAGTGTGATATTTTCGCAATCTGAATTTAGCTCCGCAGGCAGAAAGATGTTGTCGGAATGGGTTGCTGGGGTGAGTGTTTCGGCGCAGGATGTTGCGAATTATGGCATCGATCGATGCTTCGAGTCGTTGCCGATAGACGGTGTTATGTATGAGAGAATCAAAGGTTTGTCGTATAAGGATAACTGCACGGTGTCGCTGGATGAACTGCGATATATCAAGTTGTTGCATTATGATGCAAATGGGCAGATAGCGATTGGGGAGATGATATGCAATAAAAAAATTAGCGCCGACTTACTATATATTTTCAGAGAGCTTTTTGATGCAAAGTATCCAATCGAGCGAGTTCGCTTAGTCGATGAATATGGGGCAGATGACAATTTATCAATGATAAATAACAACTCGTCGGCGTTTAATTTCCGATTTATATCGGGGACTAAACGCCTCTCTAAGCACAGTTTAGGCTTGGCGGTAGATATTAACCCGCTCTATAATCCCTATGTCAAAAATATCGGTGACAGAGTCGTTATAGAGCCCATCGAGGCGCAGGAGTATGTCGATCGAAGCAAGGCGTTCAGATACAAAATCGACACTTCGGACCTCTGCTATAGATTGTTTTCCGAGCGTGGATTTGAGTGGGGAGGCAGCTGGAGCAGCCTAAAGGATTATCAACATTTTGAAAAGATTGAGTAGCTTATGCTCTTCGAGCCTGTTTAAATACCCTCCGAGGCCCAATCAACGCGCATGATTTTATCACGTATATCATGCTGCAGGAACTCCTCCAAGTTTTTAATGTGGTAGCGACTTGACAAGGTACTTAACCTCAGCGGCAACTATCCGAATTATGTCAAAAAAAAATGACAATTTATCAAAGTAATAAAAAAAAATATTACTTTTGTATTACGCTCTAAAAAATATCTTTGAGCGAAATATTTACACGACTTATTATTAACCCTTTAATCTTAAATTTCGTATGAATACATTTGCCCGATTTTCTGGTATTGCTATGCTTGCAATAGGTATGTTGATAGCCTATTTTACAGCCGACATTGACCCAAGCAGATACTATGGTTGGTTCCATGGCTGGTGGCACGGTATGCACTTCACATCTAACTGGATCCTATCACTATTTATTGAGGGTAGACTCCTAAAAGCTGTTGACTACACCTCATGGTATAATATATGGTGGTGGATATGCGCCGTGGGTTCTGTTTTAACTACAGCTAATAGCATCTGGAGAGTATTCTTCCCTCCCAAAATGTAATAACAGAATTCACAAATTAGAGAACATAAACTATGAGAGAGAGAAAGGTTAGAATCTTTCTCTCTTCGACATTCAGGGATATGAATGCGGAGAGAGATTACCTTATTAATATAGTATTTCCTCGCATTTCAGCATTTTGTAAGGAGCTAGAGGTGGAGTTTATACCACTAGACCTTCGTTGGGGTATCACTGAAGAGGAGCAAAAGAACGGTCGAGTTATCACAACCTGCCTTGAGGAGGTCGATAATTCTAGACCATTTTTCATTGGACTTTTGGGAGAGCGATATGGCTGGGTTCCGAGTGTTAATGAGTTTCGAAACATTCCGCTAAATACCCTCTCTAATTTCAAATGGATCGAGAGTGATATCTCCAATGGAATGAGTATCACCGAGATGGAGATGCAGTATGCCGCTCTACGAGACAATGCCATCAAACACGCTGCTTTCTACATGCGCAGCCCAAAAATTGAGAGTACAAATCCCGACTTCAAGGAAAAAGCAGGAAGTCAAGAAGAGGCAAAACTAAAAGCGCTGAAGGCAAAGATCACCAATCAGAAGCTCTACCCTTCGATGATTTACGAATCAATTGAACAGCTCGGCGAACAGATCTATGACGACGTCACAACAATGATTTCCGAGGAGTTCCCACCACTACCCTGGGATAGGGACGAGGACTACAAGCACAAATTTATAATGCAACAGAGGGTGCATAGCTACGTCGAGGATAGCGAATCGATGGCAGCAATAAACAGCTGGATCTCAGGAGGCAAACGCACACTCCTGATAAGTGGCTCACCAAGTTGTGGCAAATCCTCGTTGGTCTGTAGTTGGGCGCACAAGATAATCAGTGAGCAGCCACACGCGAATATAATTTACCACGACTATTCGCTTAACGACAGCAACGATAGCGAGCCAATATACACAATGGCGGAGCACATTAACCAGGAGTTGACATATCAATTTAACTTCGAGCACACACACATGCGTGAAGCTGTAGGATGTTTGGGGGTAATCCCTAAAATGATATACAGAACATTCGTCATGCTACTCATTGCAGAGTATAGGTCAGAGATGATAGGTCGAGCATACAAGGATGTGCACAACGCCGTCTCACCTCAAAACGAAAGTAAATCACACTTTAAAAAGCTATCAAAACTTAAGGATAAAATCGTATACATCATTATAGATAATATCGATGCGAGCGATGATGGTTTTGACGAGACCCTAAAATATATAGAGTCGTTTCCGCCCAACGTAAAAACGATTTTCACGGCAACG
The DNA here is from genome assembly GCA_044433705.1 of Rikenellaceae bacterium. Taxonomy (GTDB): domain Bacteria; phylum Bacteroidota; class Bacteroidia; order Bacteroidales; family Rikenellaceae; genus Alistipes. The sequence goes on from JAWXTG010000022.1 coordinate 30,009, forward strand.
ACAAACTCATCAGCTGCAAAAGAGTTAGAAACGACACTCAAGTGCGAGGTTATCAAAGAGCCCCGATTTACCAAGGAAATGTCGCTCGAATTTGCAAAGAGATACCTCGAACGACACAGCAAGAGGCTTAGTGACAGACAGTATGAGCTCTTCCTTCAGTGCAAATTGATAGACAACCCATCCTATGTGCAACTGATCCTAAATCGTTTGATCTCTTTCGGATCGTTCGAACAACTAGACGACAAACTCTCAGAGTATGCCTCGATCAAGAGCAGCAAGATGCTAATCTCCAAAAGTATCAGTGAGGTTATCGAGGAGTTCGAAGGTATGAGCAACCTCAACCCCTTAGAGATAGCTTTAGTTGCTGTCGCTGCAAGTTTGCATGGACTCACCGAGGCGGAGATAGAGAAAATATGCCAATTCATACCAATGGAATGGTCAATGATTCGTGGGCATATTGTCTCTTTGTGCCACTACACACAACGTCGGTTTGTTATTCCGTCGAGTTTATATAGAGACTACATCATTGAGTTAGCCAGCTCAAGGTCTCGCGACTTCGTATTGAACAAGATGATTCACTACTTTGAATCTATGATTAATTGTAAGACCCGCTCCGACGGAAGTTACGGTCCAAATGTGCATGGAACCTTTGACCCTGCATTAGTGGCTAAGGAGATAGACATAACACGCCGACAGGTGGAATCTCTACCTAATTTATATTTATTAACAGCCCAATACAAAAAACTACATCAATACATATCATACGTCCTGAATGACAAGTATATAAAGCAAGATGATCGTAGACTCTATTGGGATACTCTAAAGGCACATGGCTACACGTCAAGTGATATAAACGGTCTATCTGGAGATAATCTAAAACCATCATTTAAAGAGATCTCAAAATTCTACGAGAACTATTTTTGTTTGGCGGTAGAGGATGGAGATATTGTTGACATAGACACATTCGCCTGTAAAGATAATGCTCAATTTTCAGTTGCAATAATGAACATTCGGGGCTTGGTTGTTTGGTATAACAAGAAGAACTACAAGATGTTTTTTATGGCATATAAAAATGAGGCGATTTTTGACGGCAAAGCTACTGAGTGCCTAGCAAATCACTATGCTATGTTGGTGAATATGAATTTAGGCAAAAAAGAGGAGGCGATAAATATAGCTCTTAAAAACATAGAAGTAGCGAAACAGTATAATCTCCCGATAAACTCTCAGGTGTTTGTAGCAGCCAAATTTGCTCAAGCGTGCCTAAGATATAAAGAGACAGCACACTATAATAGAGCGATTGAGTTACTGGAGAGAGTGTATGATTTTCAAACTTCAAAAGGTCTACATTTACCACTAACATACGAAACATTAGAGGCATTAGGAAGATTATTGATTCATAATAAATTATACAAAAAGGCTGAACCCATAATGGAGAATGCCAGAAAATCGGCTGACATCTGCTATGAAAAGTATGGATTTAAAAGTTACTTATCGCACTTTTACTCTGCATATATCCAGTATAAGTGTGCGAACTATGATAAATCTATAGAATTATTTAACATTTGTATTGACATTATGACCAAATTCAATATCAAAAATAATTACGATTTTATCAACTCTCATCTCTTCTTAGGCTACTCATACTTTTACTTAGGAGATACCAAGAAATCACTTGAAACACTAACCATTATTGACAATCTTATCAAAGCTGCGCCCGATACCTATGCCTCTCTGAAATCAGGTGCAGACAACTTTCGAGCAAAGCTTGCGGGCACAAAGTCGGAGTAGATATTTATAGCAGATTTAAGAGATCGATCTGTTTAAGAATCTGTTTAAGTTGTTCTCGCTAAAAGCAGTGACAAAACAACTAAACCTTATGTTTTTTTACTCTTTTACTGACTGCCTTTGAAAACTACTGATGTTTTGATGGCAAAATAAAAAATGCTAACTATTTTAAAAATCAAATAGTTAGCATTTTGTTCAGTGATTCCGACAGGG
>JAWXTG010000023.1:0-28947 GCA_044433705.1 Rikenellaceae bacterium
AATATGGTAAGAAGCAAAAAAATGTATAATTGATATAAGTTGCTAGCAATTCGAATTGGGGTTAAATGCCTTAGGTGGTTAAAAAAAATAAGGGTATCGTAAGTTGCTGCAAATAAATTTGCGCAACTTACGATACCCTTAAATCTTAAATTTTAGATCTTGGAGCGAAGAGCTCTAAATCCCTACTTCTTAGACCACAATTTGGTCATATCCTCCAAGCTTTTGCCTTTGGTTTCGGGGACAAACTTCCATACGAAGATCACAGAAAGTAGGCCGAAGATGGCATAGATAAGATATGTTCCGCCGATGCTCCACTCCGAAAGAGGAATAAATGTGGATGACACGGTGTAGTTTGCAATCCATTGAGCAGCCACTGCGATTGCAACAGCTTTGCCGCGAATTGTGTTGGGGAAGATCTCGGCAATTAGAACCCAGCAGATAGGTCCCCACGACATCATAAATGATGCAGTATAGATAATGATGGAGATTAGAGCTGCGACGCCTATGCTACCCATAAATGAGAGTGTGCTGAGTGCGATCATGCCCGACATCATACCGAGTGATCCGACAATCAAGAGTGGTTTGCGACCCCAACGGTCGACTGTGAATATGGCAACGGCAGTGAATATGATGTTGATTACACCCATCACAACGGTCTGTACCATAGCGGTATCACCCGAGGCACCCATGCTCTCGAAGATACGTGGTGCGTAGTAGAGAACCACGTTGATACCTACAGCTTGTTGGAATATCGAGAGGAGGATACCGATTACGACAACGGCAATGCCAAATGTCAATAGCGGTTGGTTCTTCTCCTTTGTTGTCTCGCGAATTGCCTCCAGGATGTTCGACGCTTCGTTTTTGCCGTTGATGCGCGTAAGTACCTTGAGTGCAGCGCTCTCTTGGCCGATCATCATTAGATAACGAGGGGTCTTAGGGACAGCTATAAGCAACAATCCGAAGAGCCCTGCGGGAATCGCCTCGCTGAGGAACATTCGGCGCCAACCTGTCTCGACCATCGCCTGTGTGACCTCTGATCCTGCGAACATCACCTCTGGATTTGGTAGTGAGCCTTTGATCATGTAGTTGACAAAGTAGACTACGAGCATACCGAAGATAATTGCAAATTGGTTGCACGAAACCAGTGTACCGCGGATTGATGCGGGTGCCAATTCGGCGATGTACATTGGGCAGATTGCCGAGGCAAGACCAACGCCAATACCACCAATTACGCGGTAGATGTTAAATGTTGTTAGTAGAGCAAGTGTAGGTTTGCCATACTCAAAAAATAGAAACTCGGGGTAGAATGAGCCTAGCGCAGAGGCAAAAAAGAGCGCCGAGGCGATCATGAGAGAGTTGCGTCGGCCAAATTTATTGGCCAAAAGGCCCGAGATTGCACCGCCAATTACACATCCGATTAGTGCACTCGATGAGGTCATGCCGTGCAGTGCGCTTGTGTAATCGAAGTCTGTGGCTTGCTGGAAAAATATCTGCATGGCGCGTTCAGCACCCGAGATAACGGCCGTGTCGTAACCAAAGAGCAATCCTCCGAGGATCGCCACCATTGTTATGCCAAATAGGTAGAGTTTGCTACCGTTTTCGTTCTGATTCATATAGGTTGAAGTTTTAGAGTCTGTTAGAATGAAAAAAATCTTCACACCTCCGTGGTGCATGAGGTGTGAAGATCGATTTTATACCTATATTAGATATACATGTTCACAAGAGACTCATATTTCTCCTGCTTGCCACTTGTTGTTGCTGGCTCACCCGCGCTGCGTGCGTAATCGGCAACCTGCTCGAGAGTCATCTTGCCCGCTTCGAACTCTGCGCCCGCGCCGCTGTCGTAAGATGAGTAGCGCTCAGTGACCATAGCCTCGTATGGCGAGTTCTCCAAAAGGTCGGCTGCACACTCCAAACCACGAGCGAAGAGGTCCATACCAGAGATGTGTGCGATGAATAGATCCTCAGCGTCGGTTGAGTTGCGGCGAATCTTAGCGTCGAAGTTGGTGCCACCACCCTGGAGGCCACCACCGCGAAGAATAACCATCATCGCTTGAGTGATCTCGTAGATGTCGGTTGGGAATTGGTCGGTATCCCAGCCATTTTGAGCATCTCCGCGGTTAGCGTCGATAGATCCCAACATGCCAGCATCTACTGCACACTGCAACTCGTGCTCAAATGTGTGACCTGCGAGTGTTGCGTGGTTAACCTCAATGTTGATTTTGAAATCTTTGTCCAAGCCATTTGCGCGAAGGAATCCGATAACTGTCTCTGTGTCAAAGTCATATTGGTGCTTTGTTGGCTCCATTGGCTTTGGCTCAATCAAGAAGTTTCCAGTGAAACCCTTCGAGCGAGCATAGTCGCGTGCCATGGTAAGCATCGTTGCCATGTGTTGTTTTTCGCGTTTCATGTCGGTATTCAAGAGGCTCATGTAGCCCTCGCGGCCACCCCAGAATACATAATTCTCACCACCTAGCTCGATTGTTGCATCGATCGCGTTTTTGATTTGGAACATTGCGCGTGCTGCAGCATCAAAATCTGGATTGGTCGAAGCACCATTCATATAGCGAGAGTGGCTAAATACGTTGGCTGTACCCCACAGCAACTTGATTCCAGTCTCAGACTGCTTCTCTTTGGCATAGGCTACAATCGCCTTTAGGTTTGCCTCATACTCCTCTGCTGTTGCAGCCTCTTCGATAAGGTCGATGTCGTGGAAACAGTAATATTCGATGCCTACCTTCTGCATAAACTCAAAGCCTGCATCCATCTTGTTCTTAGCTCTCTCCAAGGCGCTCTCACCCTCGTTCCAAGGGTGGTCGATTGTGCCACCACCAAATTGGTCGCTACCCTCGGCGCAAAGTGTGTGCCACCATGCCATTGCGAAGCGGAACCAATCCTTCATCTTGCGACCGTATACTACCTTTTCTGGGTCGTAGTAGCGGTATGCCATTGGGTTCTTAGACTCTTTACCTTCGAATTTGATCTTTCCAATCTGTGGAAAATACTCTTTTTGTGCCATAATTTTAACTGTTTTTAATATGTTGATTTATTGTAATTTTGATTCTAAGTTGTTAAGCCATAGTGCGTAGGCTGCCTCCAAGGCCTCTCTGTCGGCTGCGCATGGCTCGATCGTGTCGATCTTGGTGAGCGAGGCAAAGGCCTCTTCGCGACTCTTATAAAATCCCGCTCCCAGCGCAGCTCCGCGAGCAGCTCCCAATGCTCCGTCGGTGTTGTATAGCTCGATCTTCACGTCGCATATTGTCGCCAAACTTTGTCGAAATAGTGGGCTTAGGAATAGATTGGCCTTGCCCGCGCGAATAACTTTCGCCTCGAGACCCATCTGGCGCATGATGTCGACACCATAGCGGAACGAGAATGCAATGCCCTCCTGCGTTGCTCGAAGTATATGTGGCAGAGAGTGTTGGTTGAAGTCGATGCCGCTAATTGCACCATTCGTGTAGCGATTCTCTAGGACTCGCTCAGCACCATTGCCAAATGGTAGTACCGTAACGCCGTCACTACCTGCAGGGGCAGTTTGCGCCAACTCGTTGATCTGCTCATAATCCATATTTGGGGCGTAGTTGCGACGCACCCAAGCGTTGAGAATTCCTGTGCCATTGATGCACAGCAGAACGCCATAGCGAGGGTTATTCGCCGAGTTGTTGACGTGGAGGAATGTATTGACGCGCGATTTAATATCATATTTTGGCTCGTCGATAACTCCGTAGACCACACCACTTGTGCCACCAGTTGCAGCGATTTCGCCCGCCTCCATTACGTTGAGTGAGAAGGCGTTATTGGGCTGGTCGCCCGCGCGATACGAAATTGGGGTGCCCTCGGGGATGTTAAAAAGCGAGTGCGTTGCGCCATTTGTGCGAGCCTCAACTCCGATCGAGAGTCCCGCCGAGGGGAGCATTTCGCTCGGAATTCCATAATATTCGGCCACGGTGTCGGCTCTTTTACCCTCTTTGAAGTCCCAAAGTATACCCTCTGAGAGTCCGCTCTCGGAGGTTGAAATTGAGCCAGACAATTTATATGCAATATAGTCGCCTGGTAGCATGATCTTGTCGATCTTGGCAAAAAGTTCTGGTTCATTGCGCTTTATCCACGCTAGCTTCGAGGCTGTGAAGTTGCCAGGTGAGTTGAGTAGGTGTTGCAAGCAGAACTCCTCGCCCAGCTCCTCGAAAGCTTTGGCTCCGATCTCGACAGCACGCGAGTCGCACCAGATAATCGCTTTGCGTAGTGGTGTGCCAGCAGCGTCGACAACCACTAAACCGTGCATTTGATAGGTAATACCAATCGAGGCCACCTTTGCCAGCGGTGCCGCGGCACCCACTTGCTCTACGCCTTGAGCAACGTATTGCCACCACATCTCGGGATCTTGCTCTGCCCAGCCACTCTGAAGAGCCTCTAGAGGCATCTCGACAGATGGGTTTGTCGCCGAGGCGATGCACTTTCCCGACTCTATATCCATCAGCGATACCTTGACCGACGATGAACCTACATCAATTCCTAAACTATACATATATTATATGGGTGTTATTAAATAAATCCTAATTTAAATTTGCTCTTTGTTGCTTTGTTGAACGCAGCTTTGTTAAATGTGTAGTATTCAGCTGGTTTATGTGAAACGCCGCGCTCCTTTTCGCCCGTAGGGGTCAAGAATCCCGAGGTGAGTATCTTCTTTCGAAAGTTGCGGTTGTCGATGTCGACCCCCAGAATTGCGCTGTATAGATTCTGTAGAGACCGAATTGTGAATTTGCGAGGCAGAAGCTCAAAAGCGATCGGGGAGGAGATGATCTCATCGCAGAGAACTTTCAGAGCATCGGCCAAGATTAATTTGTGATCCATTGCCAGATGTTTAATTGCGTCGACAGCTGCCCAGTGAGCCCCCTTCGATGTGGTGTGCTCTACCATCGTATCGTCGAGTTTGACCAAGGCGTAGTAGCCCACGGTGACTACGCGCTGCGCCTCGACGTTGTGGTATTCATTAATCCAAGATAGTTCGTCGCCAGTTACGCGTTCGGGATCCGAGAAGATGTGTGTTTGGCGTAGGTATACATTTTTGAGATTTGTCATCTCGTCTAAAACTCTGATTGCAGCATTGGGTAGAGTCTCTGCCTCGAGTATCATGCTGCCAGGCAACTTATACTCTCGTTCCGCGCCTGGCGATGTCGCACGGTAACGCCGTTCTACAAGTAGAACTTTGAGTGTTTGTCCATTGAAGCCAAAGACAACACAGTCGACCGAGAGCGAATGGTTGGTTTGTACCTGCATAGGTAGTTGAAGTTTTAGGTGGTTTTTGGTTTTGTAAAATTAGTTACTATAATCTGCATTTGCAAACTTTGTTACTTTTTTACGCTAACTACACTGCAATATCTAAAAATAGAGCATTGTAGGGCTATTTTAACTTGAAAATCATAATGGTATATTATACGCTAAGTGTGCGCTGACTTCGAGCAACAAAAGAGGCTATCTAAAACCATTTTATAGGTTTTAGATAGCCTCTTGGTAGCTTTTGGGCTATTGTCGTCAGTCGGATGAGCCTTAGCGATCCATCTTTATAAGCTGGCCTTTGCTATTGAACTCTAGGTCGACACCATTGTTGAGCTCAACGTCGACTCCTCGTCTATCCTGCTCGATGCTAACGATGTGATTGGATGGGAATTTACTCTTTACATATTGAGCTACGTTGGTGGGGACGATAGCCTTTGGGACGCTGTTATTGCGCTTACACTCAATATCTTTCCATTCGCCTTTGGTGTCGAACTCAATCTTTGTACCACTGGTTAGAATCACCTTGTACTCCTTGCCAAATCCATCTTTCTCAGCTGTTGCGATTGATATTTTATCTTTGGCAAAATGGGTCGAGATAAAAGTTTGTGCCTTTTTAGGAAGTGCGCTCTTATCGATAGCTCTCTCTTGAGCAGTTAGGGTTGCGAAACTGATTGTCAGTGCGAAGATCGCCAATAATAACTTTTTCATAATATTCTCTTTTAATTGGTTTTTAATTTTATACAAAAGTAGTACGCAATTCTGAAGAGAATCTGAAGATTTACTCTTTTTTGAAAAATTATCTGAATTTTATTTTAAAACAGTGTCTTGCACTCTCAAATGAGTAGGTGATCTTGAAGTTGTATAACTTGCAGATAGAGTGGGTTATAGCTAGCCCCAATCCATATGATCCCGACTTCGATCTCCCCTGGTAGAATCGGCTAAATATTTTCTCCTCATTAAGTGCAATTTTGGATCCACTATTCTCTATTACGATGAAATCTGTGCCTATTTCAATGTGGATAACGCCACCATCGAAGTTGTGCGAGTAGCTGTTTTTTATGAGATTGACAACTAATGTCGAGGCCAATTCTCGATTTGCATTAATTGTGCAAATCCCTATTTCATTGAGAGTTAATGTGATGTTGCGACTTTGGTATACCTCCTCCAAAAACGTTATGTTGGCTTTGACAATCTCGTTTATATTCACTTCGTGACTCTCGAAACCTCCATTGTCGATCTTCGAGAGCATGAGTAGCGATTTGTTGAGTCGCGAAAGTCGCGATAGGGTAGATAGGCAGCCAGCCACATCTTCCATCTGCTTCTCGTTGAGCCCACTCTCGCATAGCAGTTCTAGTCGATTTTGACACACTGCGATCGGCGTTTGCAGTTCGTGAGAGGCGTTGCCAATAAACTCTTTTTGATCTTCGAAGGCCTGTTTACCCCTCTGTGCAAAGCTGTTAATGGCTTTAGTTAGCTCCTCTATCTCTTTGATTTTTGAACTCTCAATATCGGGTGTTGTGCAACTCTCAATGTCACTTCTGTTGAGCCACATCATGAATTTCTCGAGTGGGCGTAGTCCGTCCTTTATCGCTAAATTGTTGGTTATCAATATGACAATGAGTAGTAGCGCAAAGAGGATAACCAGAGATTGCCATATCGCATCGATCAAATCGCTCTGGTCAATAGTCGGTGTGATGACAGTAATTTCGAAGTAGTTATCATCTTGATCTATAAATATTTGGCGCAAAATTCGGGCTGGCTCCTCCTCGTTTTTGTAGCTTATGAAGATATTCTGATTCGAAAACCCCTCGCGCGCCCTTGCCGCTGGGATGCTGTCTGGCGCTATGGCGTTCAAGTAGTATGTGTTGTTGGATCCATTGTCGTTCGATGGCATGGATTCACCAGCTAAGAAATTTTGGATGATCAGAGCTGAATAATCCTCCAATACATCGTCGGTTTCGTCCTGAACTTCATCGACAATTGTAGAGAAAAATATGTATGCCCACACTCCTAAGATAGTTGCCATGGAGATGACAACGCGCAGCATTATATGATATATCAGCTTCATTATCTTGTGGTTACATTAGTTTATATCCAAATCCATAGATCGACTTTATCTCTATTGATGAGCCTGCGGCCAAGAGCTTGCGCCTCAGATTTTTCATATGCGTATAGATAAAATCGAAGTTGTCCACCTGATCGATAAAGTCACCCCATACAGCCTCGGCAAGAGCCTCCTTACCGATGATATGTCCGCGGCGCATAGCGAAGTAGAGTAAAATATCGTACTCCTTGCGGCTCAAGTCGAGAACGGAGCCATCGACTGAAACCAGTGATTTATCGAGCGCGATGGAGCTATTGCCAATGGTGATAATGTTGCCCCCGCTGTTGCCCTGGCGACGGATTATGCTACCCACGCGGGCGGTGAGCTCCGAGAGGTGGAATGGTTTGGCCAGATAGTCGTCGGCTCCTAGGTTGAGACCTGTCACTTTATCGTCGATCGAATCTTTGGCCGATATTATTATTACTCCTCCTATTCGGTTGTCGCTCTTTAGTTTACGTAAAATATCGAGTCCGCTACCATCTGGTAGCATAATGTCGAGTAGGATGCAATCATACTCGAAGAGGCCGATTTTTTGGTGCGCTTGATCGAAGGTTTCGGCCAACTCCACAACATATCCCTCCCGTTCGAGCGAGCGCGTGATGCTCTCCGCAAGTTCTCTTTCGTCCTCAATTACTAAGATCTTCATAGGGCTAGGTTGTGGTTTTAGTGTGGTCTCTTCTGGTTTTATTTTACGTAGATGAGCGTCAAACCATCGCGAATAGGGACAATGACATTCTCGACGCGAGGATCCTCTTGAACCATCTTGTTGAATTCGAGCAACGCCTTGGTGTGCTTGTCGTTATGATGCAGTGGTTCAACCACTTTGCCCGACCATAAGATGTTGTCGGCAATTAGCAAAGAGCCCTCACCGACGATCCCTGAGTCGAATAACATGTTATAGTATGCTGGATATTCGCGCTTGTCGCCATCGATAAATACCATGTCGAAGTGGCCGCCAAGCGTGGGGACAACCTCTAGCGCCGAGCCTATGTGTTGATGGATCTTCGCGGCGTGGAGGCTTCGCGAGAAGAACTCCGCCGCAAAACTCTCTAACTCATCATCTACCTCAATGGTGTGAAGCTCAGCGCCCTCCTCTAACCCAGCAGCCATGCACAGCGCCGAGTAACCAGTGAAGGTTCCAATCTCAAGGATCCTTTTAGGCCGTTGCATGCGCACCAGCAGTTCCAGTAGCTTGCCTTGAATATGGCCCGAGATCATTCGTGGCTGAACAACTCGCAGGTTAGTTTGGCGGTCAAGCTCATGAAGTAGAGCATCTTCTGTCGATGTATGGTCGTGGACGTATTGTTCTAAAAGATCCATTATTGGTATATTAAAATTGACTTATCGTTAAAAATTTCGTTGGCTACATCCATCACTTCGCTGGCCGAAAGTGACATCACTTTGCGTTGAACCTCTTCGGTGGTGTCGACCGAACCGTGCACCAAGTAGCTCTTGCCCACGCCCAGCATATACCCCTCGTTGCTCTCCATTGAGATGGCAACTTGGGCGATGAATTGCTTTTTGGCCATCGACAGTTGGCGTGCGGTGAGTGGCTGGCGGCAAAGCTTAGATATCTCATTATCAATTAGTTCGATCACCTTGTCTGTGTTGTTGCGTTCGGCGCCAAAATAGATCGAAACCAACCCGCTGTCGATATAAGGTGTGTATGAGGCCTCGATGTTGTATGTCAATCCATGGCGTTCGCGCACCACGGTGTTGAGAATTGAGTTGGCGCATGGGCCACCTAATACGTTGATCAAGAGCGACAATGGGAGCCGTTTGCGCTCGCAGATGCCGTAGGCGCGCCCACCAATCATGCAGTGTGTTTGGTGAGTGTGTCGCTTCAGCGATTCGTTGAAGTGGATCATCGGAGGAGGTGGCGTGCGTTCAAATGTGCGTGTCGATGGTGGAATATCGCCGAAATATCGCGCGGCAATGGCCTCGACCCTTTTGGGTGAGATGTTGCCGATCGACGAAAATACCATCTGATCGGTTGTGTAGCATCGTGCGGCAAACTCCCTGATGGAGTCTCCCGTGAATCGGCGTATATCCCGTTTTAGACCTAAAATATTGTGACCCAGTTCGGAATCTTTGAAAACGAGCTCCTCAAAAGTGTCGTAAATGAGCTCCGACGGTGAATCTTTATAGGTGTTTATCTCGTCGTAAATCACCTCTTTTTCGCGCTCTAGCTCCTTTTCGGGATAGGTCGAGGAGGATGCGATATCGGCAATGAGCTCCACCGCTTTGCTGAAGTCGGCGCGCAGTGTTGTTGCGTGAATAGTCGTATCCTCTTTAGTGGTAAATGCATTGAGCTCGCCTCCCAAATTCTCGAGTCGACAGTTGACCTGATAGGCCTTGCGACGCGTCGTACCCTTGAAAATTGAGTGCTCGGCAAAGTGAGCCAGCCCAATCTCGCCTGCCCTCTCGTCGCGCGTTCCCGCGTTTATCATCAGGCCGCAGTGGGTGACACCGCTCTTTGTTTGGCGGTGTATTCCTCTGATTCCGTTGGGTAGTATATAGGTGTAAAATTCCATTATTTACGTTGTAGGTTAGCTCTTAAAAACTCTGCCGTGTGGCTATTTTCGACATTTACTAACTCCTCGGGCGACCCCTCGAAGATGAGTTTGCCTCCGTAGTCACCAGCCTCGGGGCCGATGTCGACAATCCAATCTGCGCACTTGATGACATCCATATTGTGCTCCACTACAACTATCGTGTGGCCTCGTTCAATAAGCGCGTAGAAGGCTTTGAGTAGTCGGTTTATGTCGTGGAAATGTAGTCCTGTTGTTGGCTCGTCGAAGATAAACATGATGTTGCCAGCGCTATTTTCGCGACCTAAGTATGAGGCCAGTTTAACGCGTTGCGACTCACCACCCGAGAGCGTCGATGAGGATTGACCCAACTTGACGTAGCCAAGTCCCACATCCTGCAGCGGTCGAATTCGGTCGACAATTCGCTTGGCAGTTGTGCTGCTGCTGTCGGCTCCGAAGAACTCCATTGCGTCGTCGATCGTGAGCTCGAGGATATCAAATATGTTTTTGCCGCGGTAGCTATTCTCCAGAACCTCGCTTTTGAATCGTCGCCCTTTACACGCTTCGCAGGTGAGTTCAACGTCGGCCATAAATTGCATGCCTACCTTGATAATACCCTCACCTTGGCACTCTTCACATCGTCCGCCCGCCATGTTGAACGAGAACGACGAGGCGGTGAGGCCTGTGTGACGAGCATATGGTTGGTCGGCGAAGAGTTTGCGAATTTCGTCGTAAGCTTTAATGTATGTCACGGGGTTGGATCTCGACGATTTTCCGATCGGGTTTTGGTCGATCATCTCGACGGCCGACAACATGTTTAAGTCGCCCTCCATCGAGTCGAATGCTCCTGGTCGGTTGCCGCTTTCGTGGAGGTGTCGCTTGAGTGCGGGGTAGAGTATACCCTTGACAAGCGACGATTTTCCAGAGCCGCTGACGCCTGTGACACAGCTCATTACCCCCAGCGGGATCTTTACATCTACCCCTTTTAGGTTGTTCTCGCGCGCACCTTTCAGTGTGATGTAGCCTGCGGGAGAGCGTCGCGAGCGGGGTAGCTCGATCGACATTGTGCCATTGAGATAAGCTGCCGTGAGCGACCTTTTGGCCGATGAGAGCTTGTCAAAACCTCCGTTGAAAACGATCTCTCCGCCGAGGTATCCCGCTTCGGGACCAACGTCGATTATATAGTCGGCAGCACGGATCACCTCCTCTTCATGTTCGACCACAATCACGGTATTGCCAATGTCGCGTAGCTCCTTGAGCACCTTTATAAGTCGATGGGTGTCACGTGGATGCAGTCCAATGCTGGGCTCGTCGAGGATATATAGCGATCCAGTGAGGTTGCTTCCAAGCGATGTCGAGAGGTTGATTCGCTGCGACTCTCCACCCGAAAGAGTTGAACTTAAGCGGTCGAGAGTGAGGTAGCCTAGCCCCACGTCGGTGAGATATTGCAGGCGGTTACGGATCTCGATAAATACCCTCGAGGCGGTTGTCGTGTCGTACTCGTCGAGTGAGATATTGTCGAAAAACTCGATCAATTTATCGATGCTCATAAGTACTAAATCGGCAATAGTGCGCCCCGCAACCTTCACATACATAGCCTCTTTGCGCAGGCGGCTGCCTCCGCACTCCGAGCAGATAGTCTTTCCCGTATAGCGCGATTTCATCACTCTAAACTGAATTTTACGCCTCTCCGAGTCGAGGTAATTGAAGAACTCGTTGAGCCCGCTGAAGTATTCGTTGCCGCTCCATAGCAGCAGTCGCTCCTCGCGCGTGAGTTCGTAGTATGGTGTGTGTACTGGGAAGTTGAATTTTGGGGCGTTAAGTATTAGTTGCATCTTCCATTGACGCATGGTCTCACCGCGCCAACATGCGATAGCATCTTCGTAGATTGTTCGGCGTTTGTCTGGTATAACCAACTCCTCGTCAATACCTATTGTCTTGCCGTAACCCTCACATTTAGGGCAGGCTCCAATTGGGTTGTTGAAGCTGAATAGATGTTCATTTGGGATCTCAAACTCCATTCCGTCGGCCTCGAAGCGCGAAGAGAATGTGCGCTCAACCCCCTCGTGAATGGTTGTTAGCACCCCCTCGCCATAGGAGTAGGCGCGGGCAATTGAGTCGCGAAGTCGGCTCTGCGCGTCGTCGTCGGTGGCGACCTTTAGTCGATCGACGACAATTAAGATATCTTCGGCGCGAGTCTCAGCGGTTATCTGAGGCATGAAATCTTCGATCAGGATGGTCTGGCCACCAACATATAGGCGTAGGACTCCATCGGACATCAACCCGAGAAGTTTGTCGACCACCCCCTGGCGCTCGTCGCTCGAAAGCGGAGCACAGATCACCACGCGGCTACCATCACCAAGCGAAGAGACGTAAGCTGCAACGTCATCTACCGAGTGGCAACTCACCTCGTCGCCCGAGATGGGGGAGTAGGTGTGGCCAATGCGAGCGTAGAGTAGCTTGAGGTAGTCGTAAATTTCGGTCGTTGTACCAACCGTAGATCGTGGATTGCGGCTATTGACCTTCTGCTCAATGGCAATTGCTGGTGCGATGCCCTCGATTAGCTTGACGTCGGGTTTGCCGACACGGCCCAAAAATTGCCGCGCGTAGGATGAGAGCGACTCAACATAACGGCGCTGCCCCTCGGCAAAAATAGTGTCGAAAGCCAATGTCGATTTGCCCGATCCAGAGACCCCCGTAACCACAACTAAGGCGTTGTGAGGAATCTCAACATCGATATCTTTGAGGTTGTGCACGCGTGCACCCTTAATTATTATGCTCTTTTTTTCTCTACTCTTCATTGCAAACTTCGAGGATTACACCCTCAACTTTATTCAACTTCGAAATTAAGATCTCCGCTTTCGACTCCCGCTGTGCAAGTCTCATTTTACATAGGTTGTCGAACTCTTGCGAGATGATCTTTGGCTGCTCATCCTTGATGATCCTCATAACGGAGTTCATCGAGAGGTACGAGAAATCGATCTCGACAACTGTGTCGATCGTGAGCTCGACAACATCAGCCTCATCTATGACCAATGCCGCAGAGTCTCGATAGGCCTCAATCAACCCCGATACACCTAGCTTGGTGCCGCCAAAGTATCGAACAACAACAATCAGGCAATTAGTCACCTCGCGCGAAATAAGTTGCCCTAATATTGGTTTGCCCGCTGTGCTAGAGGGCTCTCCATCGTCATTTGCGCGAAATTTCTCGCCTCGAAACCCTATTCGCCACGCGTAGCAGTGGTGAGTAGCATCGTAATGAAGTTTACGAAGCGGCTCGAGGTACTCCTTGACCTGCTCCTCGCTCTCGACGTGGTAGGCATAGATCAGAAACTTGCTGCTCTTCTCCTTGTAAAGCGCCTCGGCGGGGGCTAAAATTGTTTTATATGTATCTTGCACAAGTTGTTACTTAACTGATTTGAACACTCTATCCCAACGTATATTTGATGGGAATGAGCTGTTGGCGTCGAGCGAAAGCATTACAACAGCTGCACGACCAACGACGTGATCCTCAGGAACAAAGCCCCAAAAGCGTGAGTCGGCTGAGTTGTGGCGATTGTCGCCCATCATCCAGTAGTAGTTCATACGGAATGTGTAGGAGTTGCTCTCGATGCCGTTTATAAATATTTTGTCATCTTTGACCTCTAGGTCATTATCCTCGTAGAGGTCGATTATTCGACTGTAGAGAGGTAGATTGTCCATCGTGAGCTCGACAGTAGCGCTTCGAGCGGGGATCCACAACTCACCAAAGTTATCTTGATTCCAAGGGTAGCGACTATCGCTTGGGAAGATGTCGGGGTTTGTTCCTTGTGCTACATATTGTGTCACAGCGATTACGTTGGGTAGTTTTCTGAACTCCTCGGCTTTGCTTTTGCTGAGAGGGATTTGATATGTCGAGCCATTGCCGTAGGCCTCGGTGATATTGAACTTTTCGAGTATCGCGTTGCTGATTGGCGATGTTGTCTGTACGCCATATATAAATTGGCGACCCTCGTTAGCCTCTTCAGCCACTCCATTGACATAGAGCGTTGAGCCCTCGATCTTGATTGTGTCGCCTGGTCCAGCCACACATCGCTTGACGTAGTTCTCGCGCTTGTCGACAGGTCTTGTTATCACCGTGAAGTTGTTGAATAGCTCCTCGCGTCCTCTCTCTTGGCCAAATTGGGCTTGGTAGCTGCGTAGCACATCGTAGTATGTTACCCCTTGATTCTCAAGGAGTACGGTGTCGCCAGCAGGGAAGTTGAATACTACGACATCACCTCGTTCAATCTCTTTGAGGCCTGCCAAACGTCTGTATGGCCACTTTAGAGCCTCGGTGAATGATTGCTTGGTGGTCGAAAATGGCATTGTGTGGTGTACAAATGGGAACGAGATGGGGGTGTTTGGCATCTTGGGTCCGTAGGCCATTTTGCTTACGTAGAGGTAGTCGCCAACCAGCAGCGATTTCTCCATCGATGAGGTTGGAATTACGTAGAGTTGAAAGACATATGTGTGGATCAGGGTTGCCACAACTACGGCAAATATGATGGAGTTAACCCACTCATATACACCGCGGTATAGCGAATTGCGCTTACATAACTCTTCGTTACGTTTGCCGATGAATTTGTGAATAAATCGCGAGATGTAGAGGTCGTAGATCACGATTAAACCCAATAGGAACCAGAGGTTGGCGGTCCACACCACAAACCATAAAATATATAGGATGGATGCTAGCGTAAAACCGACCCATTTATTGGCAAACATCGCCTTTATCTTATTCATAATTAACTATTTTAGTAGGTCATCCATCGAGTAGATACCCTGTTTTCCGCAGAGGAACTCAGCTGCAACAACCGCGCCCATAGCCAGTGCACTGCGACTTTTGATCGTGTGCTTAATCTCTAGCGTATCTTCGGCAGAATCGTATGTAACTGTGTGGATACCTGGAGTTTCACCTATGCGTTTCGATTTGATCTCTACTTGATCTGCCGCTGGTGGGGTGTCGTTTACCCATCCGCTTTTAGAGTCGAGATTGTCGATAACTCCCTCAGCTAGAGTGATTGCCGTTCCGCTTGGAGCATCGAGTTTGTGGATGTGGTGTGTCTCCTCGATCTCAACTTTGTAGCCCTCGACCGAGTTGATCATTGCTGCAAGTTGGCGGTTGAGGCGGAACATGAGGTTTACCCCCAAACTGTAGTTCGAAGCGTAGAAGAAGGCTCCGTTGCGCTCTTGACAAAGGTTTTTGATCTCGTCGAAGCGGTCGAGCCACCCCGTTGTGCCACTAACTACCGCTACACCAGCCTCAAGCGATGCTACCAGATTGTCGAATGCGGTGTGAGGTGTGGTAAATTCAATAGCAACATCTGCTGCTGCGAAGGCCTCAGATTTGAGATCATCGCGGTTGTCGACGTCGATAATTGCGGCGATTGTGTGGCCACGTTCGATAAGAATTTTTTCGATTTCACGGCCCATTTTGCCGTATCCTATGATTGCTATATTCATTGTCTAAATTTTTATGGAGACCTCGCCCCGATTATAACTGCATTTAAGTTTGCAAATATACTAAATCGCAGCCTAATTTTCAACGTTATGACAATATTTTAATAAATAATATCTAAAAAATTACTATTTTTGCCCCATGAGATATTTTATCGAGCTAAAATATAATGGAGCAGCCTACTTTGGATGGCAGCGCCAGGGTAATGTTCCGACGGTTCAAGAGGCGATCGAGATTGCACTCTCGACACTGCTGCGTGCACCCATCGAAATTGTTGGTGCTGGGCGTACCGATACGGGGGTAAACGCATCATATTATGTCGCTCATTTCGACGCTCCTCGCGACATCAAAATTTCGACCACACAGCTCACATATAAGCTCAATGTCATTCTGCCAGAGGATATTGCGGTGATGAGTGTTGCGCAGGTTGCCGACGATGCGCATGCTCGTTTCGACGCCCAGGAGCGCGAGTATACATACTTTATCGAGTCGAAGAAAAATCCATTTACGCGCCACTCTTCGTGGCAGTATTACGTGGATCTTGATGTGGATAAAATGAACCAAGCAGCTGAGTTGCTGCTTCAGCACAAAGATTTCACAACGTTTGCAAAGTTAAATTCGAATAATAAGACAAATCTCTGCGATATTTTTTACGCTCGTTGGAGTCGTGAGCAGGGTGGTGCATTGAAGTTTGAGATATGTGCTAATCGCTTCTTACGCAACATGGTACGAGCAATCGTAGGGACGCTAGTAGATGTAGGTCGCGGCAAATATACGGTTGAACAATTTGGTGAAATCGTCGAGAGTCGATGCTTGGCTCGAGCGAGCGCTGGAGCACCTGCACAAGGGCTATTTTTGAGTCGAGTTAAATATCCTTACACCTTTTAGGGGTGATCTTGCGGAAGGGTAGTTTGATCACTCCGAAGAACGCTTCACCAAAGATTCCGCTACTCATTTTGGAGGTTCCCTCTTGGCGATCAGTAAAGACGATCGAGACTTCGCCGAGTTTGAATCCAAGTTTTATTGCCGAGTATTTCATCTCAATTTGGAAGCCGTAGCCTTTCATTTGCACTGCGTCTAAATCAATAGTTTCTAGCACTTTACGGGAATAGCAGACGAAGCCAGCTGTTGCGTCGGCCACCTCGATGTGAGCCATTGTGCGAACAAATTTTGAGGCGCAGTACGAAAGCAGCAGGCGCGACATAGGCCAATTAATAACGTTGACACCCTTAACGTAGCGCGACCCAACAACAACGTCGTTGCCCGAGAGTGCTGAGCTTAAAAGTCGTAGTAGATCGTCGGGGTTGTGTGAGAAGTCGCAATCCATTTCGAAGATATAGTCGTATTTGCGTTCGATAGCCCACTTGAAACCTGCGATATAGGCCGTTCCTAGCCCCAATTTTCCAACTCTTTCGATCATAAAGATTCGGTCGGGGCACTCTCTCATGCGCTCTTTTACAACTGCAGCCGTGCCGTCGGGCGACCCGTCGTCGATTATTAATATGTGAAAATCACCCTCCAACGAGAGTACTTTATCTATCATTGCCGAGATATTTTCTATCTCGTTGTATGTCGGAATAATTACTACTTTGCGCATTAAATTCTGTTTTTGTGCAGTGCAAATTTAAGATTAATTCGCCAATTATGAACGTGAAATGCATAATATTTATTATATATTGTAATAAATTCGTGCCAAAGTGTGATATTTCAATAAAAATTACTATTTTTGCAAGCCTATTAATATGGTAGGCAGTTTACATAACTGTACAAATAGCGAATAAAATTTAATTATAATAATAAACAAAAGTTAGTTCAGATGCAAAGTAAAGGTGCTATCAAGGTACTTGCGATTTCGTTGGCAATCGCTTGTATTTATCAGCTCTCCTTCACGTTTAAAGCGCGAAGTGTAGAGAAAGATGCAGTAGAGTATGCTGCAGGGTTAAGCCAAGAGAATGGGGCTCAGGCGCTCAATTATGAGCAGTACTACCTCGACTCAATTCAAAACCAAGTTGTTTACAACTTAGGTTTCACCCAATTCACCTACAAGCAGGTGAAGGAGAAAGAGCTCAATTTGGGTCTCGACCTCAAGGGTGGTATGAATGTGATGTTGGAGATCGAAGTACAAGACGTAATCAAAACATTGGCGGGCGAGAGTGCATCGAGCCCAGCTTTTGTTGAGGCTATGGCTATCGCCGACGAGCAGTTCAAAAATGGATCAACTCAAGATTACATCGGTGCATTTGTAGATGCATTCGAGTCAACAAGCAACGGCGAGTCATTGGCCTCAATCTTTGTTAGCCCAGAGCGCAAAGATATCATGCCAAACAGCTCGAACAACGCTGTTGAGAGCGTTTTGCGCAACGAGGCTGAGGCTGCAATCGCAACTTCATTCAACATCCTACGCAATCGTATCGACCGTTTCGGTGTGACTCAACCAAATATCCAACGCCTACCAAGCTCAAACCGTGTTTTGGTTGAGCTTCCTGGTGTTAAAGAGCCACAGCGTGTGCGCAGCCTTTTGCAAGGTGCCGCTTCACTTGAGTTCTGGACAACTTACGACGCTCGTGAGGTGATCTCGGCTCTAGCTTCGGCTGATCGTTTGATCAAAGAGATCAACGATGCAGATGCTGAGGTTGAAGAGGTTGCAACAGAAGAGGTTGCCGCAGAAGAGGCTGACGATCTACTCTCAGCAGTAGGCGCTACAGAGGAGGCTGCAGCAGCAGGATTCTCAGTTGCTGAGAACCCTCTATTTACACTCTTGAACCCTCAATATGCTGGTGGCGCTGTACTTGGTGCTGCTTCGGCTAGCGATATGGCTAAGATCGACGAGTATCTCTCTATGCCAGAGGTGCTTGAGTTGTTCCCTGCTGACATCCGTTTCAAATGGGCTATCAAGGGTTACGAGGAGCTTGAGGGTCGTTACTTCCTATATGCTATCCGTGCTGAGCGTGCCGACGGCAAAGCTCCACTTGATGGTAGCGTGGTGACCGATGCTCGTGAGATGTACTCAGACCAAGGTGCAAGTGCCGAGGTTTCTATGTCTATGAACGCTACAGGTCTTAAAGAGTGGGCTCGTTTGACAGGTGAGAATATTGGTAAGTGTGTGGCAATCGTTCTCGATGGCTATGTATACTCTGCTCCAGTGATCCAAACCAAGATCGAGGATGGTAATACATCTATTACAGGTAACTTTACAATCCAAGAGGCGAAGGACTTAGCAAACGTACTTAAGTCAGGTAAGGTGCCAGCGCCAGCTCGCATCATCCAAGAGGAGGTTGTAGGACCATCTTTGGGTCAGGAGTCTATCGACGCAGGTTTGATGTCGTTCATCATTGCATTCTGCTTGGTACTTCTTTATATGGGTCTATTCTATAAGACAGCTGGTTGGTTGTCGGATATCGCTCTAATTCTAAATGTATTCCTTCTTCTAGGTGTTCTAGTGTCGTTTGGTGCTGTGTTGACCCTTCCTGGTATCGCGGGTATCGTGCTTACTATGGGTATGGCCGTGGATGCTAACGTTATCATCTACGAGCGTATCAAAGAGGAGTTGCGTTCGGGTAAAGGCCTAGGCGCAGCGATCAAGGATGGTTTCTCAAATGCATACTCTGCGATCATCGACGGTAACGTAACAACTCTTATCACAGGTATCGTGTTGGCAATCTTCGGAACTGGTCCAGTTCAAGGTTTCGCAACCACATTGGTTATCGGTATCATGACTTCGTTCTTCTGCTCGGTGTTCATCACTCGTCTTCTTATCGAGTGGGCTAACGAGAAGTTCGACGGTATCAAGTTCTCTCGTAAATGGTCTGAAAACTGGTTGAAGGGTCTCTCTTTCAACTTTATCGACAAGCGTAAGAGCGCTTACATTCTCTCTAGCTGTATCTTCGTTTTGGGTATCGCTTCGCTTGCTATCCGTGGCTTGAATATGGGTACTGAGTTCACAGGAGGTCGTGCTTATGTAGTTCGTTTCGATAGAGAGGTTTCGGCTGAGGAGATCCGTTCAGCTATCGAGGATCAATTCTCTGACGTCGAGGATGTTGCATCTGTAAGTTTCGAGGTTAAGCAGTATGGTGACGAGAATCAAATGCGTATCGTAACTCAATACCTATACGACGACACAAGCGAGGAGGCAACCGAGATCATCTACACTAAGATCTACGATGCTGTGAGCCCTCTCTACTCTTACAATATCTCATACGACGAGTTCTGCAACAATCAGACTGACGAGAATGGTATCATCTCGACAAATAAGATCGGTCCTTCAATCGCGAAGGATATGACTTGGGGTGCTATCTGGTCAATTTTATTGTCTTTGGTTGCTATCGGACTCTATATCACCGTTCGATTCAAGAGATGGCAGTGGGCATCGGGTGCTACCGCAGCCCTTATCCACGATACATTTATTGTTATCGGCCTCTTCTCGATCCTTTACGGATGGATGCCTTTCAACCTTGAGATCAACCAAGCATTCATCGCTGCAATCCTAACAATTATCGGTTACTCTATCAATGATACCGTGATTATCTTCGACCGTATTCGTGAGTACATTGGCCTATATCCAAAACGTGATCTTAAGTCAAATATCAACGGCGCGATTAACTCAACAATGGCTCGTACCCTTAATACTTCTGGTACTACATTTATCACACTTCTTTCGATCTTTATCTTTGGTGGTGAGACTATCCGCGGATTTGTATTCGCCCTTATCATCGGTATCATCGTCGGAACATACTCTTCACTCTTCATTGCAACTCCAATTGCTTACGATATGATGGAGAGAGCTGACGCGAAGAAGAAAAAATAAGCTGCTAACCCCTTAGCGTAAGTTAAAAGGTGACCAACACTCTGCGCGTGCGGAGTGTTGGTCACCTTTTTATTATGGCCACAGTCTCGACGGTAATTAAGTCTAGTGAAGATTTATAATCTACGTTAGGTGATGTATATGGTCTGCCACTTTATGTCGAATATTCCACTCGTTAATTTGGTGATGGCAATTTACAATTGCCATAGATATGAATTAAGCTACTGAGCGATGAAAGTTTACTTTCAAGAGTCTCAGTAGCTTAATTCATATCGTAGCGCGCAGAGCGCCACCAAATTATCGCAAGTCAAAAGGACAAAAACGAATAGTTTTTGAGTCCAGGCTTAGCCTGGTCGCCGCCCGCGACGAGGGCAGTAGTATACTATATTTTCAAAAGAGCATGCGCCTCGACGCTTTCAATCATGACGCCAATCTGGTCGGGCGTTGTGCCACCAAGTATGTGTAGGTATGAAGATCCGTGCTCTGTGGGTGATACCAAGTCGCACGTTCCGCGTTTCTTGCCATCTACATATATTGTTGCAGAGGAGTTGTGCTGCCAACGAATAGTGACGTTATGCCATTGTGAATCTTTGATTTTCAATGTGCTGCGATCAATATTTACGCAATATTGACACTCGTCTTTTGCCACCTCATCGGTTGGATTAAACCATCTGTCGTTGATGATTAGATTGATGCTCTCAGCCCCCTCAGGTATCATAAGTCGTACGGTAACCTCTCCATTTTTTGCAGCTGGGAAGTTCCATATAGCACCATCTTTGTCGTCAACAAGCTCAGAATTAGGGGCGTACCCAATTTTCATCACCTTTGCGCCATCCTTTTCGGGGTGTGCTACGAGTAGTGGAGCCTCTTGTCGGTTGTAGCCGCAGTGGCCTACAATACCCTTGTAGTATCTAAATGCACTCCAACTGTTTAGGTCATCGGAAAAGTTGCTAGAACGACTATCCTCGTAGAGCCAATCGACGTCGAATAGCAACATTTTGCGGTTAAGCTTATTTTGCCCTGCGCTCACAAGGATCTTACCTGGCTCAACCTCTACAGCTTGAGCTTGATGTACGCTCTTGTCGCGTCCTTGCGATGTTCCGAACTCTGGGGAGTTGCGCATTTGATCGAGGATCAGCTCGCGCATTCCAATCCATGTTTTGCCACTATCTTCGGATATGGCTACGTGCGAGGCGCTGCGATTTGTGAATACATCCTCCCAATAGCCAGTGGTTGCGGTCTCCACCTCAGGTAGTGGGGTAGTATTGCTCCAGAAGAAGAGTATGCGGCCGTCGGCTATCTTGTAAAATGTTGGCATAGTGATAGTTCCGTAGAACGGTGATGGCGTTGGCTCACACCATGTTAGACCTCCATCTTCCGAGAATGATTGGTAGTGTCTGTCCTGAGCCGTGCGCATGATCATCCAAAGTCGACCATCTTCGATCTCGACAACAGTTGGCTCGACAGCGCCGTGGTTCCACCTTATTCCTTTGTGAACACCAATAGCCTCGTGGGCAGGGGCATTTACTCGGTTCGACTTCTGCCATGTTTTGCCATCGTCAGACGAGACGTAGGTGAAGCAACCTTTGCGGTCAACGCCGTGCGCAGCTATGACAATTCGCTCTCCACCGTCGATAAATACGGGTGGTTTGAGCATTATGGCCAGTGTAGTATCGATCTTTGTTAGAGTTCGATCGCCGTTGATTCCGCCCTCTGTGCGAACAACATATACGCAGTTATCTCCGTGAAATGCACGTATATATTCACCTGAAATAGGTGATTTTGTGTCAGCGTATGGAACATCTGGAATCAGAGGTATGCCCTTCCATGTGAAGCCGTTGTCGTAGCTCGATAGGTAGAGTGGAGTCGCCTTTTCGGGCTGCTCGCCGTAATTATAGTGGCGTAGTTCGCCATCCTCCATTTTTGAAAGGCCGATGTAGGCGTCGCTAGGTGGTATGCCAACTACCACAGGCTCAAAGACTTCGGCGAGTGTGGTTGGGCTGTTATTTTGTGCTTTGGCGCTAGCAAGCATTGCGATGCATAGCGCAGTAAATATTGTAATTTTGTACATTTTATCTATTTTAACCATGTTAATTTATGCCAAATGTGCTCCAGTGGGCCCTGCTTGTGACCCTTGAGCCACCATTTGCAGAACTGCAATTGAAGGGCAAATAGAGCTATGCCAACGATGAAGCTGAGCGTAACTCCAAGAGTATCAGCAAGTCCAAGTGCATAGGGGAAGAAGATCAAACTGCCAATAAACGATTGACTTATGTAGTTTGTCAAACTCATGCGGCCGTAAAAATTCAGATTGCAAGTTATCTTTTTGAAAAACTCTGTTTGATATAGAATCACAAAAATTGATACGATAATTGCTGTGAATGCAAGGTTGTACCACATTGTGAGGATGATATTTGCAGAGTCTACGGTCGAACTTTTCGCAATAAAAAGGATAAAGCTAGCGATAATTCCCACCGTCAAGATCTTGCCCCAATACTCAACCCCGCGTAAAAAGTAGCCGCCTTGAGATAGAACCATACCTATAATAAATAGGCCTGGGGCTTGAAGAAGTCGTCCAGCGTCGACAGCCCATAAAAGACTTGCGATCTGCCCTGTTGTGGCATTTGTTGCGATCATATCCCAAAGTGTTCCATTGGTAACTGTCTCTGTGAGAAGAGGGTAGTAGCTGTCGTTTAGAACGGTTGGGATAAGGTTGATGCCTATGCATTCGAGCAACTCGATAGGCTGTATCAAGAAGATTGAAGCGATGATAAGTAGCTTCCTCTCAGAGAGTTTGCGTAGCGGAATCATCACAAATCCCATGATTGCGAAGAGGAGTAGCACGTCGCCGCCAGGGAAAAATAGCGAATTTAGTGTTGCAAAGAGCATCAGAAGCAGAAGCCTCCATGCGAATCGCAGGCCAAAGTCAGATCCGCGCAGCTCCTGGTTGCGTTGTTGGATCATAAAGGTGAACCCAAAAAGTAGCGCAAAGATCGTGTAGCTCTTGCCAGCAAAGACGAAGAATAGCGAGTCAAATAGATTTTGATTGAGCGTAGCGAGTGCCTCTGGTGAATTTTCGGGATAGACACCATAGATAAAATGTTCGATGAAGTGCAGAAGCATGATTGCCATCACGGCGAAACCACGCAGTGCATCGACTACGTTAACTCTCTCATTTTTAGGTTTGTTAGTCATGGGTTTGTTGTTTTAATTATACGACTTCAACTCTTGCGGCTGCTCTTTTCACCTTGTCGCGAAGAGCATCAAGGTCGTCGCCATTTGGTGCGTAGCCAACAACGACACCCATGCGGCGGTTTACCCTTGTTGTGGGTTTGCCAAAGATGCGTATTTGCATATTCTCTTGAGCTGTAACCTCCTCTAATCCAGTGTAGTTAGGGCGCTCTTCAGAGGCCTTAGTTGCAAGTATTACTGCCGATGCCCCAATGCGCTCTTGTGTAATTCTAGGAATTGGGAGCCCTAGGGCAGCTCTGAGGTGTAGCTCAAATTCATTGAGATTTTGTGTGCCAGCCAAAGTCACCATTCCTGTGTCGTGCGGACGAGGTGAAAGCTCCGAGAAGTAGACGCCATTCTTCTCGCTAAGGAAGAATTCGACGCCCCAAAGTCCCGCTCCGCTTAGCGCTTCGGTCACCTTGGCAGCCATATCCTGCGCCTCAGATAGATGCTCGGGCGAGATTGGGGCTGGTTGGAAACTTTCGCGGTAGTCTCCGCCCTTCTGCACGTGTCCGATCGGAGGGCAGAAGAGAGTTTTGCCACTCTCTTGGGTCACGGTGAGTAGCGTGATTTCGCTGTCAAATTGTATAAACTCCTCAATGATAAGCTCTTTGATGTCTCCGCGGCTGCCGTTGCAACCATACTCCCATGCGGCAGCAAGTTCGTCGGCCGACTTTACCATTGATTGCCCCTTGCCTGAAGATGACATCAACGGCTTCACGATGCATGGGAACCCAATCTCCGTAGCTGCGGTTTTTAGCTCCTCTAGGGTTGTGGCATAGAAATAGCGAGCAGTCTTTATTCCGAGCTCCTTTGCCGCCAGGTCGCGTATTGCTTTGCGGTTCATGGTGTAGTTTACAGCCTTTGCCGATGGTACCACGTTGATCCCCATGGCCTCGCATTTGTATAGCTCTTCGGTGCGTATAGCCTCGATCTCCGAGATGATCACGTTGGGCTTGTGGCGCTCGACAACTGTCATCAGCGCCTCACCATCGAGCATGTTGAATACTTCGAATTGATCTGCAACTTGCATTGCTGGTGCGCCAGCGTAGGAGTCGCACGCAACTACGTGTTGGCCTTTGCGTTGCGCCGAAATAACGAACTCTTTGCCTAGCTCTCCTGAGCCGAGGAGTAATATTTTTTTCTGCATTGTAGTAAGCTTTTTTGTTAAATTTATGCAAAGATAATGTTTTTTTATCTATATTTGCCCTATAAACGTAAGTAATTCTATGATAGATAGCACCCAAACAGCCTTAATTATTGACCTTTTGCACCGTGAGGTGATCCCAGCAATTGGCTGTACCGAACCTATAGCTGTGGCTTTTGCAGTTGCGCGCGCCGTTGAGATTCTTGGCGCCGAACCTCAAAAAATTAATGTACAGTTAAGTTCCAATGTTTTAAAAAATGCGATGGGTGTTGGCATTCCATCTACAGGCATGACAGGCCTGCCTATCGCCATTGCGTTGGGTGCGACGGTTGGGCGTGCCGAGTATGGATTGGAGGTGCTGCGTGACGTCACCCCCGAGTCGGTCGAGTATGCAAAGGGTATAATTGACGCTGGAGTTATCGATATATCGTTGGCTGCAGGCGCAACCGATAAGCTATATATTAAGATCGAGACATCTTCTGTCGATCACTCATCAGAGGTTGTTGTGGCAACTGGTCATACAAATATTATCTATGAGTCTAAAGATGGTAAAGTGTTGTTGGATAGGGCTTTGAATGATGATGTGACTGTAGATGTTGACGCTGTAGAGCTATCTATGCGTCGAGTTTACGACTTCGCAATGGAGACTCCGCTGGACTCTCTGCGCTTTATTTTGGAGTCGAAGCGCCTCAATTTGAGCGCTGCGCAGACAGCTCTTGCAGGTAATTATGGTCATAACGTTGGTCGGTTGATGGTTGGATCACTATTTGGAGATACCACCTTTGCCAAGATTCTCTCTTATACCTCGGCTGCTTGTGACGCTCGTATGGCTGGCGCGATGATCCCCGTGATGAGCAACTCGGGTAGTGGTAATCAAGGTATTGCGGCTACGTTACCCGTGGTAATCTATGCTCGCGAGCATGATATTTGCGAAGAGAGGCTTGTGCGAGCATTGACGCTCAGCCACTTAACTGTTATATATATGAAGGAGAAGCTTGGGCGACTCTCGGCCATGTGTGGTTGTGTGGTTGCCGCTACGGGCTCTAGCTGCGGTATAACTTACTTGATGGGTGGCGATTACGCTCAAATTACCTATGCCGTGAAGAATATGGTTGCCAATCTCACTGGAATTATTTGTGACGGCGCCAAGCCAAGTTGCGCGTTGAAGATCTCGAGCGGTGTCTCAACGGCGATCATATCGGCGGCGATGGCTATCGAGGGCAGTTGTGTGGCCTCGGTGGAGGGAATTATAGATGACGACGTCGAAAAATGTATTGAAAATCTTACAGCCATCGGTGCTAATGCTATGAATATCACCGATGACTGTGTCCTAGATATTATGACCTCTAAAGGGTGCTAGTACCCTAATATTCTCATCATTGAGCGATACGATTGCTCCTTTGCAAAGAGGCGTGTGTAGTATTCGCTATCTCCCTTATCGCGGTCTATAATGATATGCTTTGGGGCTGGAATCAAGCAGTGTTGGATTCCGCCGAAGCCTCCGAGGGACTCTTGATAGGCTCCCGTGTGGAAAAATCCTATGTATTGAGGGTTGTTCGGCTCCAATTTCGGCATAAATATGGCGTTGGTGTGCGACTCAGCATTGTAGAAATCTTCGCTGTCACATGTTAATCCACCTAGGAATACGCGCTGATACTCTCGATCCCAATTGTTTATGGCCAGCATTATGTAGCGCTGGTTGATACCCCAAGTGTCTGGCAGTGTAGTGATGAAGGATGAGTCGATCATATACCAGAACTCACGATCATTCTGCTGCTTCTGGTTGACTACCGAGTAGAGCGAAGCGCCACTCTCACCCACGGTAAACGAGCCGAATTCGGTGAATAGGTTGGGTTCATCTATGCCATTTTGTTCGCAGATGTGTTTGATCTGTGCGACGATCTCTTCGGTCAAATACTCGTAATCGTATGTGAAGTTAAGAGAGTTTTTGATAGGGAATCCACCACCAATATTGAGGCAATCTAGCTCGGGGCAGAGCTCCTTAAGGTCACAGTAGAGTTGCATGCACTTCGAAAGTTCATTCCAGTAGTATGCGGTATCTTTGATTCCCGTATTGATGAAGAAGTGCAACATTTTAAGTTTGAACTTCTTGTTTTTCTTAATTTTATTCTTGTAGAAATCGATGATTTCGTTGTAACGAATGCCAAGTCGTGAGGTGTAGAAGTCAAATTTAGGCTCCTCCTCCGATGCAATTCTAATGCCAATTTGACACCCTTTATCTATCGCATTATCAAGTAGTTCGAGCTCGTCCTTGTTGTCGATAACTGGGATCGTATTCTCGAATCCTGAGTTGATCAATTGTGCGATATTTTCGATATATTGAGGGCGCTTGAAACCGTTGCAGATGATAAAACGATCCTTGTCGAAGATGCCACTGTCGTAGAGCGCATTGATGATGTGAATGTCGTAAGCCGATGATGTTTCGAGGTGGATATCGTTCTTGAGAGCCTCCTCCAAAACAAACGAGAAGTGGCTCGACTTTGTGCAGTAGCAGTAGTTGTAGCTACCTTTGTAGTCGACACGAGCCATCGCAACATTGAACATCCTCTTGGCACGATTGATCTGTGCCGAGATCTTTGGAAGGTAGGTCACCTTCAGTGGAGTTCCATACTGTTTGATCAGCTCCATGAGTGGAATATCATGAAAATTAAGGGAGTTATCCTCTACCGAAAACTCATCTTGTGGGAAGTCGAACGTCTGTTCGATGAGATCCATGTATTTATTCTTCACGCTTCGTTTTTGTAATAATTAATAATCCAACTTAGTTACATTGTCAGAAAATATCCAATGTAGCTCGATCGGATTTTGTATTTTTTGACGATGCAAAGGTTCAACTTTTTTTTGAAATATACAATCTTTCGTCTCTCTTTTTTTATATGTAGTGTTTTTTTTGAATAACAATTTTTATTTTTCGAAGAAAAAGCGTAAATTTGACCTCAAAATAATCAGTTTGTGGAGATCGCAGTAGTTATATCGAAATATCTTGAGAGTAATCGCCGTTTGGTGGTGCCTCAGTTGGGTGCATTCTTGGTGAAGGAGCCCAACCACGATGTGCTATTTTCGCAGTTGCTCACACGTGACGACGGGGTTCTACATGCGCTCCTCCTCTGCGAAGGGGCGACCGAGTTGGAGGCTACTGGAATGATGCAGCGACTTCTATTTGATGTGCGCTATGTGATTGCCAATGGTGGCGAGTTTGTGCTCGTGGGCGTGGGGCGCTTTACGCTCGATGAGAGTGGAGCTCTGCACTTTGAATCGCACTTCGGGCAGAGCGAGGAGGAGCCGTTTGAGCCCGAGACGCAAGAGGATCCTGAGGTGGCGGCCGATGAATCTGAGACTGTTTCGGATGAGGAAGTTGATATTCACGAAGAGGAGCATGTCGATGATGAGCCATCGTTAGATGTTGTCGTAGATCCTGTAGAACTCTCTGAAAAAGAGGATGATGAATTTGAAAATCAAGATGACATCCCCGCTGAAAAAATTGTCGTCGGAGATAATAGAGTGAGTCAAAAAAAGGTGCAGCCACGTGGTCGCTTTGAGCCCGATCCAGATCTTGAGGGTTTGAGCTATGGTGGCGCTAAGGGTCGTCGCACTAGACGCAGATCTGGCGTAGATTGGTGGCTGGTCATTGGAGTGTCGGCAGTTGTGTTGGCTTTGGGCGTTATCCTCTATGGTTTCTTGCGCGAGGGTGCGCGTAATAGCTATCCAATCTCTCTTTACGAATACTCTGACGCTGAATAATTTACAATTTACAAATGGATATTATCTCAATCAAACAACGTTTTGGCATTATTGGTAACAGCGATCTCCTAAATCGAGCATTGGAGGTTGCTTTGCGAGTTGCGCCTACCGACCTTTCGGTTCTTGTGATGGGTGAAAGTGGCGTTGGTAAGGAGTTTTTTCCTCAAATTATACACAACTATTCGTCACGAAAACATAAAAAATATATCGCGGTTAACTGTGGTGCCATCCCCGAGGGGACGATTGATTCAGAGCTATTTGGGCACGAAAAGGGCTCATTTACAGGAGCTTTCGAGGCGCGCAAAGGTTACTTTGAGGAGGCCGATGGTGGTACAATTTTTCTAGATGAGGTTGGCGAATTGCCGCTCTCGACTCAGGTGCGCTTGTTGCGCGTGTTGCAGAGTGGTGAGTATATGCGAGTTGGTTCGGCAAAAGTTCAAAAAACTTCGGTGCGTGTTGTGGCGGCTACCAATGTCAATATGATGCAGTCGATTGCAGCGGGAACTTTTCGCGAGGATCTGTTCTACCGCCTTAGCACGGTGCCCATTTCGGTGCCAGCTCTGCGCGAACGACCCGAAGATATAAACTTACTATTCAGAAAGTTTGCTTCGGAGATTG
>JAWXTG010000024.1:0-28571 GCA_044433705.1 Rikenellaceae bacterium
CATAAACAATATCTGCAAGTTTTACATCATAAAGATACAAAAACTTGCAGATATTTCCAAATTTAACTCGGCTTAATTTATTATAAATCAAAGTGTTGATTTGTTTTTAAGGGTCGACTAGATAAGTTCAACTCAACCCCACCTTTGATGCACGTGTGTGATAAGGTGGGGTTTAAGCAATGGTATATAAAATAAAAGCACTATCTTTGTGCCCATGAAAACTGTAATTTTTGATCTTGGAGGCGTTGTCGTTGCACGTAACCCTCAAAAAACCACAGAGAAATTCCGTGAATTCTTCTCGTTTTTAGCAGATAAGCAGATGCCTCTATTTTGGGAAGAGTACGATCGTGGAACTCAAACTATTGATGAGACAATTGATATCATCTCTGAACTTCGTGGGTACGACCGTTGCTATTGTCGCGATACGGTCCACGATGCAATTAACATGCAAGAGGCAATTGAGCCTACTGCTAAACTGATTGAGGAGCTTCACGAGCGAGGATATCAGCTTTTAGTCCTCTCAAACATGTCGCTCGAGTTCATTCAATTCATACGTCAGCTCCCCATATATAGATTCTTTTCTGGAGAGGTTGTCTCTTGTGAAGAGGGTACGGTAAAGCCAGAGCCAGAGATATTTAGAATTTTGATTGAGCGATATAATATTGACCCCTCGCAAGCACTATTTGTCGATGATAGAGTTGCAAACTTAGAGGCAGCAGCAGCCCAAGGCATTAACACCGTGCTTTTTAAGCGTTGGGAAGCAGAGGAGAGCTGCAACGTAATCCGCACGATGTTGTATATCTAGCCTACGCACAGTAAGGGTTTGGCTATATTCGGTTATTTTGCTTTGTAGCTGCAGCGGTATTTTCCTTTAGCAAAATTCTGCAACTTTCCTTTAATCAGGTTTTTGCGGAGTGGAGAGAGATGATCGGTAAAGACCTCACCTTCGATATGGTCATACTCGTGTTGGATCACTCTGGCGGGTAGACCTTCGAAGAGCTCGTCATGTTTGACAAAATTTTCATCGAGGTAGCGCATGCGTATTGCTATTGGGCGGCGTACATCCTCATTGAGTCCTGGTAGTGATAAACAACCTTCGTTAAAGAGGTCTGTCTCTTCTGACTCTTCGTAGATCTCCGCATTTATAAATACCTTTTTGTACTCGGCTAACTCTGGGTGCTCATCACCCCATGGTGTGCAATCTACGATAAATAGGCGGATGTTTTTGCCAATTTGTGGTGCCGCCAAACCTACACCCGAACAGTCGTCGAGCGTTAGAAACATATCTGCAATTAGTTTCTCTATGTTTGGATAATCTTTGTCAATATCCTCTGAAACTTTGCGTAGGATTGGAGATCCGTATATTACGATTGGGTATATCATATTTTGTATATTTGTAAAATTTA
Organism: Rikenellaceae bacterium; assembly: GCA_044433705.1. GTDB lineage: Bacteria > Bacteroidota > Bacteroidia > Bacteroidales > Rikenellaceae > Alistipes. The sequence continues at coordinate 1,407 of JAWXTG010000024.1, forward strand.
TCTATTTATTTCGCGTAATCGCGACTATCCATGTAACTTTGTAAGATTATCGTAGCTGAAACCTTGTCTACTAGTGCCTTGTCTCGTCGCGCCATTTTGCCAATTCCGCTCTCGAGAATTGTTCGCTGAGCGAGAACTGAGGTGAATCGCTCGTCGTGCAGCACAACATCCTTGGTAGGGTAGGCTGCTTTGAGTCTTGCCACCAATGGTTCGATGTAGCGCCATGTAGCAGATGGTTGACCATTCATCTGAGATGGCTTTCCAACGACTATTATCGAAACGTCATTTTGTGCGCAATATTTTGCCAACCAACGCTCCAGCTCTTTCGTTGCAACAGTCTCTAACCCGCCAGCTATTATTTGCAAGGGATCGCTAACTGCGATCCCTGTGCGTTTTGTACCATAATCTATTGAAAGTATTCGTCCCACGTGCTCGAAACTATGAGTTAGCTTTTTTGTATAGCTCGCGGAATGATGAAGCTTTGCTAACCATGTCATAAAGTGAGTCGATCGATACGCGCTCCTGCTCCATTGTGTCGCGGTGGCGTACGGTAACAGTATTATCCTCAAGTGTTTGGTGGTCTACTGTAACACAGAATGGTGTACCAACAGCATCTTGACGACGGTAACGTTTTCCGATTGAATCCTTTTCGTCGTAAGCGACGTTGAAATCAAATTTGAGATCGTCGATAATTTTGCGAGCAACCTCTGGAAGACCAGCTTTTTTGATAAGAGGCATCACGGCAATTTTGGTTGGTGCCAATGCTGGAGGTAGACTCAATACTACGCGGCTGTCGCCACCCTCAAGTGTCTCTTCTTTGTATGAGGCAGACATGATTTGAAGGAACATTCGGTCGACACCGATTGAGGTCTCTACTACGTATGGCACATAATTTTGTGATGTCTCTGGGTCGAAGTATTGTATCTTCTTACCGCAGAATTTCTGGTGGCTACCCAAATCAAAGTCGGTACGAGAGTGGATACCCTCGACCTCTTTGAATCCAAATGGGAAGTTGTATTCAATATCTGCTGCTGCATTAGCGTAGTGTGCCAATTTGTCGTGGTCGTGGAAGCGATAGTTCTCGTCACCGAAGCCCAACGCACGGTGCCAAGCCATACGGCTCTCTTTCCACTCTTGCCACCACTTCATCTCTTCGCCTGGACGTACGAAGAATTGCATCTCCATTTGCTCAAATTCGCGCATGCGGAAGATAAATTGACGTGCAACGATCTCGTTACGGAATGCCTTACCAATTTGAGCGATACCAAATGGTAGTTTCATACGACCACTCTTCTGTACGTTAAGGAAGTTTACAAAGATTCCTTGGGCGGTCTCTGGACGTAGGTAGATTGTGTTTGCACCGTCAGCTGTAGATCCCATTTGAGTTGAGAACATCAAGTTGAACTGGCGAACATCAGTCCAGTTACGAGTTCCTGAGATTGGGCAAACTACTTCACAGTCGATGATAATCTGCTTCAATTCATCTAAGTTACTGTCGTTCAGCGCCTGAGCAAAACGTTTGTGCATCGCGTCACGTTTAGCAGCGATCTCGACTACGCGAGGTGATGTCGCGCGATATTGATCCTCATCAAATGACTCACCAAAGCGTTTTTTCGCCTTGTCAACCTCTTTTTGGATCTTGTCATCCTGTTTTGCTAGCCACTCTTCAACTAGAACGTCAGCGCGGTAACGTTTCTTTGAATCTTTATTGTCGATGAGAGGATCATTGAATGCTCCGACGTGACCAGATGCCTCCCATGTGCGTGGGTGCATGAATATTGCAGCATCTAGACCTACGATATTTTCGTGGAGTTTCACCATTGAATCCCACCAGTAACGTTTGATGTTGTTCTTGAGCTCAACACCATTTTGACCATAATCATATACGGCTCCAAGTCCGTCATATATCTCGCTCGAAGGGAATACAAAACCGTACTCCTTACAGTGTGCGACTAATTTCTTGAATAACTCTTCCTGTGTCATAATATAAGAATCTATTTTATTTTTTCTTTTGCTCTGCTTGTAATCTCTGTTGTTCGGCCATCAACTCCTCGTAACGTTGTTGAAATTTAGATTTTTTACCTCCGTTTTTATTTTTTGCCGAGTTTGCTTTCATGATTGCGTGAATCTTATCATCGTCTATCATGTTGCGTATAACCATGGTTTGGCCTATAGTTAATAGGTTAGAGAGTAGGTAGTAGAAACACAATCCGCTAGAGTAACCATTGAACCATAGCAACATCATCGCTGGCATCATGTAGACCATCATGAACTTCATACCCGCCATCTGTGGTTGGCTTGATGCCGATTGCTGGTAGTTGAGATATGAGTAGACAAACATTGATGCGGTCATAAGGAGTGCAAATAGAGAGACATGGTCTCCGTAGAATGGAATATTGAAGGGTAGATTCAATATGCTATCGTACGACGATAGGTCGCTAGCCCAAAGGAAAGGTTGCTCGCGCAACTCGATCGAAGCGGGGAAGAAGCGGAACATCGCGATGATGATTGGCATCTGGATGAGCATAGGGATACATCCACCCATTGGGTTGATTCCCGCCTTTTTGTATAGCTCCATTGTAGCCTGTTGGCGCTTCATCGCATCCTCTTGTTTCGGATATTTTGCGTTGATCACATCAACCTCGGGCTTAATTACACGCATTTTACCCATAGAGACGTAGCTGCTGTAGGTCAGAGGTGAGATAATAAGCTTAACACCAAAGGCTAAAATGAGGATAATGATACCGAAGTTTCCGATATATTTGCGAAGAAAATCAAATGTTGGAATCACAACAAACTTATTAACCCATCCGAAGATACCCCAGCCAAGTGGAATAACTTCATCCATCTCTAATTTACCATAACCCAAATCATTTAGACCTTTGAGAGTCTTGTATTTGTTAGGGCCAAAGTAGAGTGCAAAGTTGTAACCCTCTGTTTGCGAGGTGTAAGGAACTGACATCTTCGATGTGAAGCTCTTCATGTAACCCGAATATGGTTTTGCCGTTGAGTATGAGATGTCGGCGTAGCTAAAGTTCTCATGGGCGATGAACGCCGATGTGAAGTATTGCTGTTTGAACGCTATCCACTCGATAGCAGTAGAAATTTTGTCACTTTTGCCATCCTCGCTTATACCTAATTGGTCAATCGAGTTCTCTCCCTTGAAGTGGTATGCGATCGATGTGTATGTATTTTCATTCTTAAATCCACGCTCATTTTGGTATGATGTATTGCGCCAGTCGATACCAATTGAAGATTGGTTTGCCATGACAGGGGTCATGTTGCGAAGATTTACATCAAAATCAATAAGGTAGTTGCGGCTGTCATCTTCACCATTATATAATGTATAGGTATACTCAACAGCAGCGTTGCCACCAAAGTCCAACACAAAAGTGAGACGCTCACCACCCTCGACACTCTGTATAGGGAGCGCCACAAAATTGTAGTCGGTAGTATTTACCTTGACGTTGTTGAGACCATTACGAATATAAAATTCGAAGTCCATTTTAGCGCTGCTTGGGTCGAATAGTTTTACTAACTCGGTGCGCTCTTCGTCGGAGTATTTTGTGTAATCCTTTAGAGTTACGTCGGCCACCTGTGCACCGCGCGACGTGAAATCGATCTTTAGCACATCGTTCTCAAGAGTGTAGCTCTGCTCGCTATTGTTCATGGCAGCAGTTAGGGCTTCACCCACAGCGTTGACACTCTTCTGGTGCGCGATCATAGCGATCTGCTCAGCAGTCAAACTGTCAGTTGGTGTGGTAGTTAACTGCAACTCAGCTGCCGCTTTTGCATCTGCCTTAGCCTTTGCTTCAGCTTCGGCAAGAGCTCGAGCCTCCATTTTAGCATTGTATTGAGCAACTTCGACTTGATATCTCTCCTGCTCTTTAGAGCTATAAAATATATACCCTCCAAGCAGAACCACTCCCGCAATTAGGGCAATAATTGTATTCTTATCCATCTAATCTATAACCTCTTACTTGTTATTTTTCGCGTTATTTTCGAGTGCAGCCTTAACAAATGCCACAAATAGTGGGTGTGGGTTCAATGCTGTACTCTTATACTCTGGGTGGTATTGAGTTCCAACAAACCAAGGGTGATCCTTAACCTCGACAACCTCGACAAGGTTGGTGTCGGGGTTAACACCTGTTGCAATCATACCATGCTTCTCGAAATCTTCGCAGTAGTTACTATTGAACTCGTAGCGGTGGCGATGACGCTCAACGACATTAAGTGTGCCGTAGGCCTCAGCGATTTTTGAACCTTTTTTGAGGGTACAGCTGTAGCCTCCTAGGCGCATTGTACCTCCCTTTGCGGTGATGCCTTTCTGCTCCTCCATGATATCAATTACGGGGTGCGATGTCATTGGATCCATCTCGCTTGAGTGAGCGTCGGCGTATCCAATTACGTTACGAGCAAACTCAACGACAGCACTTTGCATACCTAAACAGATACCCAAGAATGGGATCTTTTGTTCGCGAGCAAATTTGACAGCCTCGATTTTTCCCTCGATACCACGATTTCCGAAACCAGGAGCAACAAGTACTGCTGCTTTATCGCCAAGTTTCTCGGCAACGTTATCAGCGGTGATCTTCTCCGAGTTAACGTAGGTCAACTTAACTTTGCAGTTGTTGACGGTGCCAGCGTGGATAAATGACTCACATATAGACTTATATGCATCTGGGAGCTCGGTGTATTTACCTACCAGTGCAATTTCGATTGTTGTTTTTGGGTTCTTCACCTTGTCGACAAACGCACTCCAACTTTTAAGGTCTGGCTTGACACCTGTTTCAAGTCCTAGTTTTGTACAAACCACCTCGTCGAGGTTCTGTTCGTGCATTTTTAGAGGCACCTCATATATAGTAGGTACGTCGATAGATTCCAAAACAGCGTTAGCGTCAACATTACAAAAGAGCGCAACTTTGCGTTTCACCTCCGCTGAAAGAGCATGCTCCGAACGTAGGATCAAGACATCTGGCTGCAGGCCATTCTCCAAAAGCAACTTTACGGAGTGTTGTGTCGGCTTTGTCTTTAGCTCGCCCGATGCTGCCATGTATGGGATCAAGGTGAGGTGGATCAAAACTGTATTTTGGTAGCCAAGTTGGTAACGAAGTTGACGTACAGACTCGATAAATGGCTGAGACTCAATGTCACCTACTGTTCCGCCGATCTCGGTAATGATTACATCATACTCCTTTTTCTGGCTGAGAAGTTGAATTCTGCGTTTGATCTCGTCGGTGATGTGAGGTATAACTTGTACCGTTTTACCTAAGAACTCACCTTTACGCTCTTTTTCAATTACGTTTTGGTATATTTTACCCGTTGTTACATTGTTTGCTTTCGATGTGTGAATCGAAGTAAAACGCTCGTAGTGACCCAAGTCGAGGTCAGTCTCAGCACCATCTTCGGTTACGTAACACTCTCCGTGCTCATAGGGGTTTAGTGTACCTGGATCCACATTGATATATGGATCAAGTTTCTGAATTGTAACAGAGTATCCCCTTGCTTGAAGCAAGCGTGCTGTCGAGGCTGAAATAATTCCCTTGCCGAGTGATGATGCAACACCACCAGTAACGAATATATACTTCGGTTTGTCTAGTTTCATATATTATTTATAGTTTGTATCCCTTTGATAACCTGCATAATACATCGCAGATTATAGTTAAATTACGCTTCTTGTTGATCGATCAATTTTACCTTCTCGATTGTCTGTTGCATCTCCTCTTTTGCTCGTTCGATCTTTGCTTTCACATCGGCAATCATCGATTCGGCACCCTTTGAGTTACCGAAGAAGCCAATGTTATTCTCGAGAAGAGCGATGTCAGACTCCAATTGGCGTACTCTATTATATAGTCTCTCTCTCTCGCTTTTGATTCTGCGGTCACCTGAGCTTTTCATTGAAGATACCTTCTCCTTGAATTTGCTCATCGATCGGTCGCGCTCCGAGCCACGAATGACTGTAAACATCGTATCAACAACCTCTTTGTACTCCTTTTGTATCGCATCTTTCTGCTTAATTGGCACAAAACCAATCTCGCTCCATCGACGTTGGAACTCTTTAATCATATCAAATCCGCCCTCTTTGATGCCAGCAGCAGATATAGCTTTCATCTCTTCGAGAAGAGCTTTTTTTGCCGCAAGGTTAGACTCTTGTTCGTTGTCGCGACCTGCAAAGTGTTGAGATTTACGCTCGAAGAATGTGTCACAAGCAGCTCTAAAACGTTTCCAGATCTGGTCGGAGTAACGACGAGGCACAGCTCCAATCTTTTTCCATTTTGCTTGAAGCTCAAGCAGAGCGTCGGTTGCAACTTTCCAATCTTCGGACATCTGTAGCGACTCGGCTGCTTCGCAAAGTTCGCTCTTAAGTTCTAGGTTGTGATCCATCTCGCTCTTCGCCGATGAGTAGAACTCTCGTTTTGCTTCGAAGAATTTGTCGCACGCTAGACGGAAACGCTCGTAAATTCGGTTGTTGTCCTTTTTTGGTGCAAAGCCGATGCTCTTCCAAACCTTTTGTAACTCAAGCAGTTTGTCACTAGCTTTGTTCCAATCTTTACGTGCTGACAACATCTCTGTAAGCAGATTCTCAGCCTCTTCGCACAACTTGGTTTTCAACTCGAGGTTGGCAACTTGCTCAGATTTTAGAGACTCGAAGTGCTCTTGGTGTAACTTGTTGATGCGGCTCGAAGCAGAGCGGAATCGCTCCCAAAGTGCCTCTTTGAACTCGTTGGCCACAGGACCTGTCTCGTGCCACTGCTCGTGTAGTTTTTGCAGTTTGCGGAACGCTTCAACGATAGATGGCTCGGTGCATAGTGCCTCAGCCTCTTCGCAGAGTTCAGTTTTGGTTGCTAGATTCTTCTTAAGGTCTAGGTCGCGAAGCTCCTTATTTATCTTAATAAAGTTGTAGAAATTTTCGATATGTAGGTTGTAGGTCTCCCACAAATCTTTTACGTTTTGCAAAGGAACCAAGCCAATATCCTTCCAGCGTTGTTGCAACTCGCGGAAACGGGTAAATGTGTGGTTGATCGTCTCGTCGGAGTTGATAAGCTCTTTAAGCTCCTCGATGACAGCGAGTTTAAGTTTGAGGTTCTCCTCTTTTTGGCTCTCTAACGATGCAATATACTCGTCGCGCTCTTTGCGATAAATTTTAAACAACTCTTTGAGTCTCACCTCATAAGTGTCTGTTGGCGCTACGAACTCCTCCTCTTTGCCGCCCTCTTCGACAAATGTGCGACGCAAAGCCTCTACATCTGTGCGGTGAATTTTATAGAATGCAATTTTGATCGCCTCGACGCTGCGTCTTAATGTTTGAACAGATTCGTTTTGCAGAAGTGCGCCAAATATCTCGACGAGCTCCTCTTTGCTCTTCGAGTCGAATGAGTCGTCGGCGTTGTTGCTAGAGAGTTCTTCCTCCTCGGAGGTTGCCTCGCTAAGCTCTAGGCCTGCGCTTTCAGCTGCAAGAGCAGCCTCTTCTGTTGTGATCTCAACGCTCTGTGTGAGTGTTGGATTCTCTTCTTGGTTCTCAGTAGCTACGCTCTCAATTGAGCTGCTCACTTGCGTATCTTCAGCTGCGCTGACTTGCTCTGTTTGAGCAGAAAGGATAGGGTTTTCAGTTGCCATCTTCAGGTCTATTTAGTTAGACTACAATTTATAACTCGCAAATGTAATGATTTTTTTCCATTTAGATCTAATTTTCCTCCGATTTTTTGTAATATTATCTTCATTGGCATCTCTAGTAATAATTTTTTGAGAAATTATTCGGGTTGTAGAGGTTGGATAGTTCGAAAAAAAATCGTATCTTGGCATGGAATTTTGTAAACGATAGTTAAAATAGTAATTTCATGATGCATACATTAATGGCGGCCGAACATTTTACTCGGCCAATTGACAATCCAGTGCTCAAATTTCTAATAATTTTGGCCATAATTCTATTTGCTCCATTGCTGCTTGATAGGCTGCGCATACCTCATATTTTGGGGCTTATTATCGCTGGCGCCATCGTTGGCCCTTTTGGGTTTAACCTTATTTTGCGCGACGATGGAATCATTCTTTCAGGTACTGCAGGTCTATTGTGTTTGATGTTCTTGGCGGGCCTTGAGATAGATTTTAATGAGTTGATGCGCAATAGAGTACGAAGCGTAGTTTTTGGTCTGTTTACATTTTTAATCCCTTTGGGATTGGGTGTTTTGACGGGTCTCTATATCTTGGATTTTTCGCTTGTAACTTCGCTTTTGCTCGGTAGTATGTTCGCTTCGCACACCTTGGTGACCTATCCGATGGTTGCAAAGATGGGCGTTAAGCGTAACCGTGCAGTTACAGTGGCCATCGGCGGAACTGTCATCACAGATACCCTGGCTCTTTTAGCCCTTTCGGCAGTGGTCGGTTTGGCCAAAGGCGAGGTCGATTCAGCCTTCTGGATACACCTATTAATCTCTGTGGTTATCTTTTCGGCAATTGTTATAATCCTCTTTCCGATTATTGCTCGCTTCTTTCTGAAACGTGTTTCGGATGGGCTTTCGCAATTTATCTTTGTGCTCTTTATGGTTTTTCTTGGGGCTGTATTGGCCGAACTTGCTGGTCTTGAGGCGATTATCGGAGCATTCTTTGCGGGTCTCTCCTTGAATCGCCTGATCCCGCAATCTTCGGCATTGATGAATAGGATTGATTTCGTAGGCAATGCGATTTTTATCCCATTTTTCCTCATTGGTGTGGGTATGTTGATCGATTTTAGAGTCTTTATTTCAGACTGGAATACGATTATTACAGCCCTTGTGATGACCACAATAGCGCTGTTATCCAAATATTTAGCGGCCTATTTTGCGCAAAAATCTTTTGGCTTTACGCGAAACGAACGTACCTTGATATATGGCTTGAGCAGTGCGCGTGTAGCTGCCACATTGGCCATGGCGCTGGTTGGTTACAATCTTATTTTAGGTGTCACCGAAGAGGGTAGCTCCATTCGACTTTTGAGTGATAGTGTGCTTAATGGCACCATTCTAATGATCTTCATAACCTGTACTGTCGCCTCTTTCTCGGCGCAGCGAGCGGCACATAAAATCTCTATGAGTGACGTTATTAGCATTGATGATGACGATGAACAGGAGCATAGATTGTTAATTCCCGTTTACAACGAACAGGTGACGGACGAGCTTATTAGTTTTGCTCATTTGATCACCTCCAACAGAGAGAATAATTTAGTCTCTGTGGCTGCAGTTATCGATAGTGAAGGTGATCAATATAAACAAGTTAAGAGGTCGCAGAAGCTTTTTGAAAGGGCAGTACAGTGTTCGGCTGCTGCCGAAAGGGTAGTGGATACTTGTTTGCGTTATGACACAAGCTACACCAATGGAATCCTGAATCTTATGCGAGAGTACAACGTGTCGGATCTATTGTTGGATATCGACTCGAAAAAGTTTATCAAGGAGTCGCTTCTAGCCAAAGTGTCGCACAATGAGATTAATAATGGAGATGTGACAACTTTTGTTTATCGCTCATGTCAACCGATACAAACTATTAAGCGTCAGGTGATTGTGCTTCCGCCAAACGCAGAGTTAGAGTTTGGTTTCCGCAGCTGGATCGTTCGCGTGTGGAGCCTCTTGCGCTCGACGGGTGCTAGTGCACTGATCTACGCTAATAAGCAGACTCAGGAGGTTATAATGGGTATAAATAGGGCTATTCCCGTTCCAATTGAGACCCGAGATTTCGAGAGCTATAAAGATCTGTTAATTGTGTCAAAAGATCTTAAAGCGGACGATGGATTAATATTTGTTATGAGTAAGCGACTCAACCCCTCGTATCACGAGAGTATGGAGAGCATACCGCGATATATTAACTCCTATTTTAATGGTACCAACTTCGTGCTGATCTATCCATATCAACATGGTGTCACTTCGGGTGTGATCCACGATGCATCGAATCCAGCGTCGGTTAACGCTGTCTCTATGATTGAGGATTTAGTGGAGGGTGTTATTGGTAAAATAATTCGCAGATAGTGGTTGATTTCGCATGTGATTATCAATATGTTAGCTGTTAATTAAATAACATCTAAAAAAATAATAGAAAAATGAAATCTAGAGTTAGGAAGTTGTCGCTATTTTATATACTTTTGTAGGCAAGTTTGTGATTTTAGTAAAAAAAGATGCAAATTTGAGTGCAAACGTTTGAAAAATTAATTAATAAATATAAAAAAAACATTATGGTAATCTTAGTTTTGAATTGTGGTAGCTCATCTATTAAATATCAAGTTATTGATATGGAGGATGGAGCAGGAGAACTTTTGGCAAAAGGTATTGTTGAGAGAATTGGACTTCCCGAAGGACATCTCGAGCATAAACCTGTTGGCAAATCTAAATTTGAGGTGCGTAAGCCAATTCCAGATCACACATCGGGAATTACAATTGTCCTCGAAGCGCTTCTCGATTCAGAGCACGGAGTTCTTAAATCGCTCGACGATATTAAGGCAGTTGGTCACCGTGTGGCTCATGGTGGAGAGTATTTCCCCGAGAGTTGCATCGTTACAGAGGATGTTAAAGCTAAGATCACGTCACTCTTCGAAATCGCACCACTTCACAATCCTGCAAACCTCGAGGGTGTACTCTCAATTGAGAAGGTGTTGCCAGGTGTAAAACAAGTTGTGGTTTTTGACACATCATTCCACCAGAGTATCCCAGCTACTAATTATATGTATGCTCTTCCACGCAAGTACTACAAAAAGTATGGCGTGCGTAAGTATGGTTTCCACGGAACAAGCCACAAATATGTTGCTCAAAAGGCATCTGAGATCTTTGGTCTTGATTTCTACAACTCTAAGATTGTCACTTGCCACGTAGGTAATGGTGGTTCGGTAACGGCTATCCTCAATGGAAAATCATTCGATACCTCGATGGGCTTCTCTCCTCTCGATGGCTTGGTAATGGGTACTCGTTGCGGTAATGTAGATGCAAGCGCCGTGACATATATCGGAAGCAAAGAGGGTATGAGCTACGACGAGTTGAACTCGATGTTGAACAAAGATTCAGGCGTTTGGGGTATGACAGAGTGTCTCTCTAGCGATATGCGCGACATTGATAAGGCGTATGAGGAGGGCAACGAGCTTGCTATTATGACTCGCGATATGTACAATGGTCGTATCAAGAAATTTATTGGTCAATATGCAGCATCTATGGGCGGTTTGGATATGATCGTCTTCACAGGTGGTGTGGGTGAGAACTCCGACGCTTTGCGTGCTGAGGCGTGTGAGGGCCTTGAATTTATGGGCGTTCAATTCAACTACGAACTCAATAAGGGGCTTCGTGGTAAAGATATGATCTTGAGTACACCCGAATCTAAGGTTAAGGTGATGGTTCTTCAGACAAACGAGGAGTTGGTTATCGCAACCGATACTTACAACCTACTAAAATAGGAAACTTTTAAAATTAAAAAAATAAAATGGCAATCCAACATTTAGATCAAATTGTAGAAGAGGCACGCAAACGTGGAAAACGTCGTTTGGCGGTAGCTTATGGTCAAGATTCTCACACTCTAGCAGCTGTATATTCAGCTTATCAAGAGGGCTTAGTTGAACCAACAGTCTTTGGTGAAAAATCAGTTATTGAGGCGATTTGCGCAGCTGAAGGAATCGACATCAACGCGTTTAAAATTATCGATGAGTCGTCGGACGTTAAGTGTGTTCGTTTGGCTGTTGCATCGGTTGTTGCAGGTGATGCAGATGTTTTGATGAAGGGCTTGGTTTCGACCGATAAGTATATGCGCGGTATCCTTAATAAGGAGGCTGGCCTATTCCCACCACGTGGTGTGTTGAGTCACGTCTCTATTATCGAGATGCCTAACTACCCACGTCTGCTTACAATTTCAGATGTTGCAGTTCTACCTCTTCCAGATCTTAAGCAGAAGACTGTTCAGATCGGCTATTTGGCGCAGACTGCCAACTTGTTGGGAATCGAGACTCCAAAGATCGCATGTATTGCACCTTCGGAACAATTATTGCTAAATGTACCTTCGTCAACCGAGGCAGCGCTACTTTCGAAGATGGGAGATCGTGGTCAATTGGGTAAGGTTGTAGTTGATGGTCCACTTTCGCTTGATGTTGCACTCTACAAAGAGGTTGCTGAGCATAAGAAAGTTAAGGGCTCTTCAATTGCAGGCGAACCAGATTGCCTTCTATTCCCTAACTTGGAGTCTGCAAATGTATTCTTCAAGGCTGCTTCGCACCTATGCAACTGCGAGTTAGCAGCTATGGTTATGGGTACTAAGGTACCATGTGTCCTCACTTCTCGTGGAGACTCAAGTAAGACAAAACTCTATTCTATCGCATTGGCTTGTTTGGCTGTTAAGCACTAAACAACAGATGTAACATAGGCCATTAATAAATTGGTTAGCTTTATGAGTTACTATATTTTAGCTATCGATCCTGGCTCAACATCGACAAAGGTTGCCCTCTATCAAGATGAGCAGCCTTTGTTTGATTTCTCTATTGAGCATAGTTATGATGAATTAAATTGCTATAATTCCGTTGTTGATCAATTTGAGTGGCGTCAAGATTTGGTTATCTATCACCTTGAACAAGAGGGTTTTGATATATCTCAGCTGTCGGCTGTAATTGGCCGAGGTGGTATTATCAAACCTGTCGAAGGTGGTGTTTATGAGATCAACGATCTTTTGTGGCACGATACAAAGCATGCACGTTTGGAGCATGCATGTAACCTTGGAGCGTTAATCGCCCGCGCTATCGCCGATCAGGTCGGTGTACGTGCATTTATTGCCGATCCAGTCGTGCTCGACGAGATGGAACCTCTGGCTCGCATCACGGGAATGCCTGAAGCTCCTCGCTTGTCGATTTTTCATGCCTTAAATTCGCGTGCCACTTCGAAAATTCATGCTCGAAAGTATGGCCACAATGCAGAAGATTTGAATCTTATTGTGGCCCATATGGGTGGTGGCGTGACTGTTAGTCTTCACTCAAAGGGTCGAGTGATAGATACATTCTGTGGTTTGGGTGGCGATGGAACATTTTCGCCTGAACGTACAGGTCGAGTCTCCTCGTCTGCACTTATAGACATGTGTTACTCAGGTGATTACACACGCAAGGAGATGCAGCGGAAGATAACGGGTGAGGGTGGTTTTGTTGCCCATCTGGGTACAAATTCGACCATTGAAGTAATGAAGCGTTTGCGAGCGGGGGATGCCGATGCCAAATTGATTGTAGATGCTTTCTGCTACAATGTAGCCAAGGATATAGGGTCGTTAGCAACAGTTGTAAATGGTGCTGTCGACGGCGTGATTCTCACTGGAGGTGTAGCGCATAATGACTATATTACCTCGGCTATCGAGCGCAGGTGTAGCTTTATCGCACCCGTATATCTATATCCTGGAGAGAATGAGCTGGAGGCTCTTGCCATGAATGCGTTAGCCGTTTTGCATGGTGAGATAGAGGTTCATGAGTATGTGTAACCAAATATAATCATTGGTTCAAAGAGTTTAAATTTTGATTTTTACGATAATTTATTACCTTTGTACCAATTAATTGAAATTAATACAACTTTAATATGAAACTATTAGAAGGAAAAGTTGCTGTTGTAACAGGTGCAGCACGCGGAATTGGTAAGGCTATTGCCATTGAATTTGCAAAGGCAGGTGCTAATGTAGCATTCACCGATTTGGTAATCGACGAGAATGGCTTGGCTACAGAGGTTGAGATCAATGCGCTTGGCGTTAAAGGCAAAGGTTATGCTTCGAATGCTGCTGATTTCACAGCAACACATGAAGTTATCGATCAAATTCACAAAGATTTTGGTCGTATCGACGTTTTGGTAAACAATGCAGGTATCACTAAAGATGGCCTTATGATGCGTATGTCTGAGGCTCAGTGGGATGCTGTAATCAATGTAAACTTGAAATCAGCATTTAACTTTGTTCACGCCGTGACGCCAATTATGGCTCGCCAAAAGGCTGGTTCAATTATTAATATGTCATCGGTGGTTGGAGTTAGCGGCAACGCTGGTCAATGTAACTACTCGGCATCTAAAGCTGGTATGATTGGCCTCGCTAAATCTATTGCAAAGGAGATGGGTCCTCGCGGTATCCGTGCAAATGCAATTGCTCCAGGATTTATCATCACAGAGATGACCGATCAGCTTCCAGATGAGGTTAAGCAGGGTTGGTATAGCCAAATTCCACTTCGTCGTGGTGGTACTACCGAGGATGTAGCTAAGGTTGCGCTGTTCCTCGCTTCTGACCTCTCGTCATATGTTAGCGGACAGGTTATCCACTGTTGTGGAGCTATGAACTGCTAGGCTAGGTATACTAGCTTCTAGACAAAAAACGAGGTTGATGCCTAAATTTCAGGCATCAACCTCGTTTTTTTTGTTATCTGTTACGTTCTTAAATAGTCGTAAAGTTGTATACTACATCATCGGCGGGCGTCCTTCGCCACCTTCAGGTCTCTCACCACCTTCTCCTTGCGTTCTTGATGGACGCTCCTTAGCATTAGGATCGAAAGAGTGGTCGTTACATACAGATTTATAATACTTATCCCAGCGTTTCTTCTCTTTTTCGTTGAGCACCTCTTCCATTCGTGCGCTCAGTGTTTTGTGCTTCTCAACGAGTATTGGTCTAACGATATCTCGACTTGAGGTAACTGACTTCATAATCTCGCGCAAAGCAGTCATGTCTCCCTCTGCAGCTTCGATATTCTCTTTTGCAAACTCCAGATTGTCGACCTCTTTACGGTTGGTGTCAACTACATCTTGACACGATACAATAAAGTCGCTTATTATCTCTGTTACAGCCGCTTTAGTAGCGCTATTTTTTATTTTCATTTTCTTGATAGCCTCTTCGCTATCGATTTCAAAGTAACCCGTAGCGCCAATAAAATCGATATCTATAGATCGCTGTTGCTGTTGACCTTGACCTTGGCCTGGACCTCCTTGGCCGCCACCCATACCACCACGGCCGCCGCCGCCGCCGCTCATGCCGCCACCCATTCCACCGCCACCCATACCTTGGGCGAAGCCACTAAATGAGACTAACATCATGCAAATTGCTGCTAAAATCGTAGTTTTTTTCATCATAAGAATTTATTAGGTTTGAGATTTTCTTTTATAACGAATTTCTAGCCTTTTTATTGCCCCTGTGCGTCAGGAAATAAAGTTTAAATTACCACTTCAACTTGGACAGAGTTCGAAGGTTATTTTCGTGTGTTTGCCTTAAGTTACGATTTTCGTTCGATTTCTCGAAGATTGTCGACCCTTTTATTGCGGAGGAAGTCGTAGACTCCACCTAGATGCTCTACGACGCGACCCTTTGAGAACTCGTAAACTTTATCGACAAGGCCATCTAAGAAATCGCGGTCGTGCGATACAACAATCAATGTGCCATCGAAACTTTTTAGTGCCTCTTTTAATATATCTTTTGTGCGAAGATCGAGGTGGTTAGTTGGCTCATCTAAAATCAAAAGGTTCACAGGCTCCAATAGTAACTTAATCATTGCCAGGCGTGTGCGTTCACCACCCGAGAGAACTTTTACATATTTATCGATATCGTCGCGTCCAAACATAAAGGCACCGAGAATATCGCGCAGCTTGGTGCGGATATCTCCTACGGCAATATCGTCAACAGTCTTAAAAACAGTTGATTCACCGTCGAGCATAGATGCTTGGTTCTGTGCAAAATAACCAATTTTGACATTGTGACCCATTTGCAACTCACCCTCAAAGTCGATCTCCTGCATTATCGCTTTAACCATTGTCGATTTTCCCTCTCCATTCTTGCCGACAAAGGCAACTTTGTCGCCACGTTCGATAGCTATTGAAGCCTCGCTGAAGACTATGTGGTCGCCATATGCTTTGCCAAGACTTTGAGTCAGAACGGGATATGCTCCCGAGCGCGGTGCGGGTGGAAATTTCAAATTTAGCGCACTGCGATCCTCTTCGTCAACCTCTATTAGCTCCAGCTTCTCGAGCATTCTGACGCGCGACTGAACCTGATTTGTTTTTGAGTATGTTCCTTTAAATCGCTCGATAAACTCCTTGTTTTCGGCGATCATCTTTTGCTGATTCTCGTAGGCTGCAACTTGTTGTATTCTGCGTTCAGCTCTAAGTTCCAAGTACTTAGAGTAGTTGACTTTGTAATCGTAGATGCGACCCATTGTGATCTCGATTGTGCGTGTTGTAATATTGTCGACAAAGGCTTTGTCGTGCGAGATCACCATCACTGAGTTGGTGTGATTAATAATAAATTGCTCTAGCCACTCGATAGATTCAATGTCGAGGTGGTTCGTAGGCTCATCTAGAAGCAGCAGGGTAGGCTTCTGTAGCAGAATCTTAACCAACTCGATTCGCATGCGCCAACCACCGCTGAACTCTGTAGTTTGGCGGTTAAAGTCTTCGCGTTCGAATCCCATGCCCAGCAGTGCGCGCTCCACATCTTCCTGATAATTAGTGAGATCAATATCATAGAACTTCTCAGAAAGAGTTGTGACACGTTCAATGATATTCATATATTCATCACTTTCGTAGTCGGTGCGAGTCTCTAACTGGTGATTAAGATCGGCTATTTCGTTCTCGATTTTGAAAAGATGACTAAATGCTTGACACGCCTCCTCGTAGACTGTGCGTCCATCGTCAACCATCAGGTGCTGAGGTAGATATCCGACCTTGCCCCCGTCGGCAATTGTTATTTTGCCGCGTGTCGGACTCTTTTCACCTGCGATGATCTTGAGCATGGTCGACTTTCCTGCCCCATTTTTACCCATTAATGCGATACGATCTTTGTCGTTTATCGCAAATGATATATCTTTAAAGAGTGATGTGCCACCAAACTCTACCGTTATTCCCTCTACTGAAACCATAAATTAAAATTTGAGGACAAAGATAGTAAAAACATTATGAATAATCGCTTTCTTACGTTGCTTATTGACACTTTCGGAGTACTGGGGATGGCTTGGGCCTAACTCCGTCGGTCACAAACAAGCACCTGCGCGGGGGCATATTACTCACTCTCTTTGCAGCTCTTATTTTGTTTGCATGTGGTGCAGGATGTACATTCGCCATTTTGGCCATTTTTGATAATTAGGTATAGCCAGCGGCCAATGATAATGGCTACGATAATGCCAATTGAGTATGTAATAATCTCTTGTGTCATAATAGCAGTTCTCCGATTGTCTTGATTATCAGCGCTACAACCCATGCAAGGGAGGTGTTGTAGATTGCCATGAAAGCCGCCCAGCGCCAATCACCGCACTCCGAGGCAACTGCTGCAAGTGTAGCAATACATGGGAAACAGAACAAAACGAATGCCATAAATGCTAGCGCTGTAGCTGGTGTAAAGTTAGGCTTGCCAGTAGACGGATTTGTCGCCTTGAGCTGCTGTTGAAGTTGTGGGTCTCCCTCGTCAACTTCGTCATTATGTGCGTATAACACCCCTAATGTGCTCACGACAATCTCTTTTGCAGCCATACCCGAGAGTAACGCTACGTTAGATTGCCAAGTGAAGCCAAGGGGGCTCATCACAGGCTCTAGCCCCTTTCCTAATTGGCCTAGATATGAACCCTCTTGTTGCACCTCTTTGCTTATGTTGTCGTGCTGAGGTCTAGGGTAGTAGCTAAGAAACCAAATGGCTATCGAGGCGATAAGGATCACACCTCCAATTTTGCGTAGGTATTGCCAACTTTTATCCCACATGTGGATGAAAATTGATCGCATAGTGGGGATTCGGTATGGAGGTAACTCCATGACAAATGGCGTTTCGTCCTTTTTAAATAGGGTTTTGCGCATTACTAGCGATGTGATAATCGCCATTATGATGCCTAAAATATAGATGAAGAATAGTATCGTGCCAGCATTCGCAGGGAAGAATGCGCCTAATAGTAATAGGTATACAGGTAGGCGCGCACTGCAGGACATGAAGGGGTTGATAAGGATTGTGATCAGCCTGCTGCTGCGACTCTCGATTGTGCGTGCTCCGATAATGGCAGGTACATTACAACCAAAGCCCATCAGGAGTGGGATAAATGATTTTCCGTGCAGTCCCATGCCGTGCATCGCCCGATCCATGATAAATGCAGCCCGAGCCATATAGCCCGAATCCTCCATGAATGAGATAAATAGGTATAGAATGATGATGTTAGGCAGGAAGATAATCACACCACCAACACCACCAATAATGCCATCAACAACCAGATCCTTGAGTACTCCGTCGCTCATGAAGCCTTCGATGAGATTTGATAAAGCTCCAACACCAGCATCAATCCAATCCATTGGGTAGGCGCCAAGGTTGAATGTTGCGGTGAACATCACCCACATAATAGCCAAAAATATTGGGAATCCCCAAAATTTATGTGTTACAAGTGAGTCGATTAATCGAGCCGTTGCCTTCTTGTCGACTATATTTTGGCTAAATGTTTCGCGTAGTGCTCCCGATATAAATCCATAGTTGCAAGAGGTTATGGCGCTCTGGATATCTTCCCCTAGAGTCTGTTCAATGCGAGTAACTTCGCGATCTCTTAGAGAGGCTATTGCTGAGATTGAATCGCTTCCTGCAAGCAGTAGTTCAACCTCTTCATCTCTCTCTAACATCTTTATAGATAGGTATCTAGATGAGAATTTGGCTGTTAGGGTCTTAATTTGACGAATCTCTTTATGTAGGGTGTCGATACCATCTTCGATCACCCTACCATGATTGATGTGGATGTGACGAACCGTTTCGTTTCGACGTTCAAAAACCTCTATTAGAGTGTTGTATAGCTCCTCAAAACCATCACCATTTCGTGAGTTTGTGGGGATCATAGGAACACCCAACATCTTGCCTAGATTGTCGTAATCTAGCTTTGATCCCTCGGTGGTTAGTTCGTCGTACATGTTGAGCGCCACAACCATGCTACAATCCATATTGATCAGCTCGGTGGTGAGGTATAGATTTCGTTCAATATTCGACGCTGCAACGACATTTAATATAATGTCAGGACTTTGGTCAACGATATGTTTACGCACGTAGATCTCTTCGGGTGAGTATGCAGAGAGGGCGTATGTACCAGGAAGATCGTATATTACAAATTCATATCCCTTGTATTTAAATGAGCCACGTTTTGCGTCGACAGTTACACCGCTGTAGTTGCCAACATGTTCGCGACTGCCAGAGGCGCGATTAAATAGGGATGTTTTGCCGCAATTTGGATTGCCAACTAGTGCAATATTTATCCTTTTAGTCGATCGTTCAATCTCTTGAGCTATCAAACTCTCATCGATTGGGGCATCGTTGGAGCCGTTGAAATTTATATTTTCAAGAACTTCGGCTTGGGTGATTACCTCAATCAATGCCGCTTCGCTGCGACGGAGCGATACCTCGTAACCCATTATATTGTAGACGATTGGATCTTTGAGAGGAGCGTTTAAAATAACCGAGACCTCCTTGCCATGGATAAATCCCATCTCAAGAATGCGTCGACGAAAGGCTCCATAACCACCAACTTTAACGATGGTGGCGCTCTCCCCTGTCTTTAAGTCTGTTAACTTCATCTATTGTCTTGTACCTTAATGCAAATTAATCTTTACCTAACCAAAAAAGCGGTCTGGGATGCAAAGGTATAAAACATTTGGCTAAAAATGTAAAATAATGAGCCATTAGGGGTAAAAATAGCAATATGTAGGTATGGTTTTTACTCCATTTCGCCAATTAATCCGCGAATTACAACCGAAGCACAGCCAATTCCAAAGAGTGCGGGGATGTATGATATGGTGCCGACATTCGATTTTTTGTTGCGCTCTTCGCATAGGATCATCGCCCCTTCGCGTATAGGTTCGGGCGAGAATACAGCCTTGAAGCCTCGACGAATTCCAGCTTTGTGGAGTCGTTTGCGTAGCATATGTGCAAGAGGACAGTGGTGACTCTTCGAGATATCTTTGATCTCCATAAGCGTAGGGTCTGTTTTTGCCCCTGCCCCCATCGAGCTAACAAGAGGAATAGCTCGCTCGAGTGCTCCCTGGATTAGTGCAACTTTGGGCGATAGGGTATCGATAGCGTCGACGATGTAGTCGAATTTATCGCTATCGAGAAGCTTGTCGGTAAGCTCATCTTTGATATATTCGGCAACAACTTTGAGCTCCAAATCTGGATTTATATCCCTTAGGCGAGCGGCAAGTATATCGGTTTTATACTCTCCAATTGTTGAGTGCAAAGCCACCAATTGACGATTGATATTTGACTCGCCTACGGTGTCGGCGTCGGCAATAGTCATGCGACCAACACCTGCTCTTGCAATCATCTCGGCGGCGTAGGCTCCAACGCCACCCACACCTACGACTAATACGTTTGCTCCCTTTAATTTATCTAGATTTTCTGCTCCTAAAAGGAGCTCTGTGCGCTCTAACCAGCTCATTATTTATTGAATATTATTTTGTAGTTTATGTATATTTGTTTTTTAATCTCCTCCAGGCTCTCGCTCCTCTCTGCGGCGGCTAATCTGTAGATCTCTTGAATGGTAATGTTGTGTTCGTCGGTCTCTAGGAAGATACTCTTTAGCGGCGAGTTACGCAGTGCAATTAAACTTTTAGGCGAGGCGAAACAGCGGTGGCCAAACGAGAGGTAGTACCCCTGCCTTATTGCATTTGATGCTTGCTGTTCGGAGCCTATAAAGCCGTGAAATATTGCGGTTTGCAGCTTAAATTGCTTGAGAATTTCGAGTGTTCTATCAACCGCTCTAACTGAGTGGAGAACCACTGGTAGTTTTAGCTCTTCGGCGATATGAAGTTGTTCGCAGAAGAGCCTCTCTTGTAGCTGACGATCGATCGGACGCGAGAAGTCGAGCCCAATCTCGCCGATGGATTGAGTGTCGGAGGTGATACTCTCTCGGTTGAGCTTAATGCCGCTTTCGGCCAAGAGGGGATGGATGCCCACCGAAGAGATCGAAATCTCATTTTCGCCCCTATTGTGAGTATGTATATTAATATATGGTATAATAATGCTCATATTTGTCTGCAAAATTAATATTTTTTAATTATAATCTTCTTTTTATGCGAAAAAAATCGTAACTTCGCACGCTGTTTAATGTGTGCTGTTATGAGAATAACAGGCCACAGAGGCGCAAAGCAGAGAAAAATATACTATAAATATAACAACAAATTTTATTCTTAATTAACTATGTCGAAAAACATTCCATTACGTAAGGGTCTCGACATCAATCTTCAGGGTGCGGCTGAAGCTAAGTTGGAGAAGTTATCTCTAGCTACGCAGTATGCCCTTTCACCACTCGATTTCGAGGGTGTTACTCCTAAGTTGTTGGTTAAGGTAGGTGACAAAGTTGAAGCAGGTTCACCCTTGTTCTACAACAAGGCTGACGAGAGGATTATCTTTACCTCTCCAGTAAGTGGAACTGTTTCGGCGATCAATCGCGGCGAGAAGCGTAAAATTCTCAACGTGGTTGTCGATACTGACTCTACCCAAACCTACAAGGAGTTCGCTCAACTTGACACTAAAAGTGCCAAGCGCGAGGAGATTGTCGAGACATTGCTCAATTCGGGCTTATGGTCGATGCTTATTGCTCGTCCCTACGGTATTATTGCCGATCCAAACCAAGTGCCAAAGGCTATCTTTGTCTCGACGTTTGATTCAGCACCACTCGCTCCAGACTACAATTTTGTGCTGGCTGCCGAGCAGGCTAATATCCAAAAAGGAGCAGAGGTTCTTGGTCGTTTGACCGAGGGTAAAGTTCACTTTGGCGTGCGCCAGGGAGCTAACAGCGATTTGCAGAAGATTGCAGGTGTCGAGATTAACTCATTCTCGGGTAAGCACCCAGTTGGAAATGTTGGTGTTCAGATCCACCACGTTGATCCAATCAACAAGGGTGAGGTTGTCTGGACTATCAACATCCAAGATTTGGCGATCATCGGCCGTCTGTTCTCGACAGGTAAGGTTGATATGACCAAGATCGTTGCTGTAGCTGGTAGCGAGGTTGTGGCTCCAAAATATTACCAAATCATCAGCGGAGCACCTATCGCATCGCTTTTGGCAGGTGGCATTAAAGAGCAAAAAGAGGATGAGAAAGTTCGCGTTATCTCGGGCAACGTCCTTACAGGTACCAAAGTAGCAGCTGATGGGTTCATCACATTCTACGCTAATATGCTCACTGTGATCCCCGAGGGTGATACCTACGAGCTACTAGGTTGGATTATGCCTCGCTTTGGTAAATTCTCAGTTTCGCGCTCTTACTTCTCGTGGTTGTGCCCCAAGAAGCAGTATCGCTTGGATGCCAACCTCAATGGAGGTGTTCGCCCATTCATCATGAGCGACATCTATGAGAAGTATCTTCCAATGGATATCCTGCCAGTTTACCTTATCAAGGCGATTTTGGCTGGTGACATCGACAAGATGGAGAACCTAGGAATCTACGAGGTTGTAGAGGAGGATCTTGCACTTTGCGAGTTTGTCGATCCATCGAAGATCGATATGCAGCAAATCTTGCGCGACGGTATTAACTTAATGATTAAGGAGGCATAAATATGAAACAACTACGTAATATTGTTGACAAGCTCAAACCTACCTTCTCGAAGGGTGGTAAGCTTTCATTCCTCGAGTCAACTTTCGAGGGCTTCGAAACATTCCTCTTTGTTCCTAATACAACAACCCAAAAGGGAGCTCACATCCGTGACTGTAATGACTCGAAACGTACCATGATCATGGTGGTTATCGCTCTTCTTCCAGCTCTTCTTTTTGGACTGTATAACACAGGTCTACAGCACTTCAACATGTTGGGTGAGGTGGCAACTGTTTGGGGCTGTTTCTGGTATGGCCTACTTCGTCTACTTCCTATGATCATCGTGTCGTACGTTGTGGGTCTTGGTATCGAATTCTACTTTGCGCAGATCCGTGGTCACGAGATCAACGAGGGATTCCTCGTATCGGGACTCTTGATTCCACTTATCATGCCTATCGACATTCCACTTTGGATGGTGGCAGTCTCAACTGCATTTGCGGTTGTTATCGGTAAAGAGGTATTCGGCGGTACTGGTATGAATGTATGGAATCCAGCTCTTTTGGCTCGTGCCTTTGCATTTTTTGCCTATACTCCACAGATGTCGGGTCAAACCATCTGGTTTGCTGAGGCTGTTGATGGATTCTCAGGTGCAACAGCTCTTGAGCAGTTGACAACAGGATCTATGGAGTTCTCTGCAATGGATGCATTCCTTGGATTTATCCCTGGTTGCGTTGGTGAGACATCAACATTGGCAATCCTTCTAGGTGCGGCGATTTTGCTCTTTACAGGTACCGCTTCATGGAAAACAATGCTTAGCGTATTTGTCGGAGGTTATGTGATGGGTCTTATCTTTAACCTCACTGGTGCTGAGGGCTATATGGCAGTTCCTGCTCACTATCACCTAATCGTTGGTGGTTTTGCATTTGGTGCTGTATTTATGGCTACAGATCCAGTGACATCGGCTCAAACTGATGCTGGTAAGTACATCGTAGGCTTCTTGACAGGTTTTATCGCTATCTTGATCCGTGTGATCAATCCTGCTTACCCAGAGGGAATGATGCTTTCGATCTTATTCATGAACGCACTTGCGCCGCTAGTAGACTACTATGTAGTTGAAGCGAATATCGCTCGTCGTCGTAAACGTGTTAAATTAGCAAAATAGGAGAATATGGCAACTAATAAATATATATGTAAAGTGTGCGGACATGTTCACGAGGGTGACGCCGCACCAGCATTATGTCCTGTTTGTAAGGTTCCTGCTTCGGATTTCGAGCTCGAAAAACCGAAGAAATCAGGCCTGTTTGGCGACAAGAATAGTAATGCTTATATCATCACATATTCGACTATTATGGTGGTTATCGTGGCTTTTTTCTTGGCGTTTACTGCCGTGTCGCTTAGAGAGCGTCAAGCAGAAAATGTCCTAAATGAGAAGAAAAATGCGATCCTTGCATCTCTAGGTGAGAGCGATAAGTCGTATGATGAGCTAATCTCAGCATTCGCAATCGACGTTACGGGTGAAAAAGTTGATGGCATTGAGGGCGAAAAGGTTCTTGATCTATTAGCTGACCTAAAATCGACCTTTGCAGGTGATGTATATCCAATCTTCCAAACCTCGGATGGTCGTGTTGTTGTACCTATCTTTGGTAGCGGTCTATGGAACTCTATTTGGGGTTATGTGGCATTGGAGTCAGATATGAATACTATTTCGGGTGTGGTACTTGACCACGCTGGTGAGACTCCAGGTCTAGGTGCTGAGATTGCAACAGCTAAACACCAAGCTCAATATGTTGGCAAAACAATCTTCGAAGGCGATGATTTTGTCTCTATCACACTTATTAAGGGTGGTGCCAAGGGAGATAATATTGCTCACGAGGTTGACGGTATCTCAGGTGGTACAAAGACTGCCGATGGTGTTACCGAGATGTTTAGCAGCAGTTTGGCTAAGTATATTGCATATCTTAAAGCTCAATCAAGTGTTAACAATGTAAATCCGCAAGACAATGAGTAATAATAATTTAAAAACTCTAACCGCTCCTTTGAGTGGTAACAACCCTGTGATTGTTCAGATCCTGGGTATCTGTTCTGCATTGGCGGTAACCGTACAGCTTAAGCCTGCTATCGTAATGTCACTCTCTGTGATCGTGGTTACAGCTTTCGCTAACCTTGTGATGTCGTTGTTGCGCAAAGGTCTACCTACGCGTATCCGTATCATTGTACAGCTAGTAGTTATTGCAGCTCTTGTAATTATGGTTGACCAGGTGCTAAAGGCGTTTGTTTATGACGTGTCAAAGCAACTCTCTGTATATGTTGGACTTATCATCACCAACTGTATCATCATGGGTCGTGTTGAGGCGTATGCGCTTGGTAACAAACCTTGGGATGCTTTCCTCGATGGCGTTGGTAATGGTATCGGCTACGGTGTAATCTTGGTTGCAATTGCATTCTTCCGTGAGTTGTTTGGTTCGGGTTCGCTTTTGGGCATTAGAATCATTCCCGAGAGTTGGTATATCGCCGAAGGTGGTTTCTACTCAAACAATGGTATGATGCTTTTCCCTCCGATGGCGCTTATCATCGTGGGATGTATCATCTGGGCTCACCGTTCGTTTAATAAAGATCTACAAGAAAAATAGGAGGCAAGAGTATGGAAACATTAAATCTATTTATTAAGTCGATCTTTATCGACAATATGGTCTTTGCTTTCTTCTTCGGTATGTGTTCTTACATCGCCGTGTCGAAGAGTGTTAAGACAGCAATGGGTCTAGGTGCAGCGGTTATCTTCGTGATGTTGATGACAGTACCTCTTAACTACCTGCTCAATGAGTATGTACTTGCACCCAATGCACTTAAAGAGGGTGTCGATCTTAGCTTCCTTAGCTTTATCGTCTTTATCGCCGTTATCGCTTCGTTTGTGCAGTTGGTTGAGATGATTGTCGAGAAGTTCTCGCCATCGCTCTATAGCCAACTTGGTATCTTCTTGCCACTTATCGCCGTAAACTGCGCAATCTTGGGAGGTTCGCTATTTATGCAACAGAAAGTTGGTGCAGGAGAGATCACCTCGACTTGGGACTCGGTTGTATATGGCTTAGGCTCGGGTATTGGTTGGGCTATCGCTATTGTTATGATGGCTGCAATTCGCGAAAAGACTCAATACTCACACATCCCTGCAGCACTCAAAGGACCTGGTATTGCCTTTATCATTACAGGTCTTATGGGTATCGCATTTATGATGTTCTCAGGAATTAAACTTTAACCTTTAGATAAGAGAATCAGATGATTACAACAATTATTACTTCAATAGTTGCCTTTCTGGTAGTAACCCTCATCTTGGTGGGGCTACTTCTCTTTGCAAAGGCAAAGTTAACCTCGTCAGGCGAGGTTACAATCGACATCAATGGTGGCGAGAAAATCATAACTGCTGAGAGTGGATCAACTCTTCTCAGCACACTCTCTGACAACCAAATCTTCTTGCCTTCGGCTTGTGGTGGTGGTGGATCATGCGGAATGTGTAAGTGCCAAGTTATGGAAGGTGGTGGCGAAATCCTCCCTACTGAGACTGGCTTTATCACTCGCAAGATGCAGAAAGATCACTGGCGCCTAGGTTGCCAAGTGAAGGTGAAAGAGGATATGAAGATCCAAGTTTCGGAAGAGGTCTTGGGTGTTAAGAAGTGGGAGTGCGAGGTTATCTCTAACCGTAGTATCTCTACTTTCCTCAAAGAGTTTGTCGTTAAACTTCCTGAGGGAGAGACGCTTAACTTTAAGAGTGGTGGATATATCCAAATTGACGTTCCTCAATATGACCAGATCAAATTCTCGGATATGGATGTTGAACCTCAATTCCGCGATGACTGGACTCAGCTCGACATGTGGAAGCTTGTTACAGTTAACCCTGAGCCTACATATCGTGCATACTCAATGGCTAACC
Organism: Rikenellaceae bacterium; assembly: GCA_044433705.1. Lineage (GTDB taxonomy): Bacteria > Bacteroidota > Bacteroidia > Bacteroidales > Rikenellaceae > Alistipes. The sequence goes on from JAWXTG010000024.1 coordinate 27,791, forward strand.
ACCCTGCAGAGGGAAATATCATCATGCTTAACATCCGTATTGCAACACCTCCACCTGATCGTGTTGCAGGTGGCTATCTTAATGTGAATCCAGGTATCTGCTCGTCATATGTCTACTCACGTAAGGCTGGTGATAAGATCACAATCTCGGGCCCTTATGGTGAATTCTTTATCCCTAAGGAGTCGCCAGAGGATCAAGAGTTGATCTTTGTTGGTGGTGGTGCGGGTATGGCTCCAATGCGTAGCCACATTATGCACCTCTTCAAGACTGTTAAGAGTGGTCGCAAGGTGTCGTTCTACTACGGAGCGCGTGCACTTAAGGAGGTTCCTTATCTTGATGAGTTCCGTCAGATTGAGCGCGATTTCCCTAACTTCTCATTCAATTTGGGTCTCGATCGTCCAGATCCAGAGGCTGATAAGATCGGCGAGAAGTATACTGCTGGATTTATCCACAACGTACTATACGAGACATATCTTCGTGACCACGAGGATCCAGAGGGAGCTCTATACTTAATGTGTGGACCTCCGATGATGATCTCTTCGGTTGAGAATATGCTCGATAGCTTGGGCGTTCCAGCTGAGAATATTCTCTACGATAACTTCGGTAGCTAGAACCAAAGTGTCAAAGATGCAAAAGGCTCTCATTATGAGGGCCTTTTGTTGTGTACGCCCAGCATGGGTATAATCTAAAGGGTGCAAGTCCCCAGCACGCCCTAATAGTGGGAAGTGTCTAGCCAATAGCAAGGGTGTCCATCGTAAGGTGGAATCTGAAGGAAGCTGGA
>JAWXTG010000025.1:0-28015 GCA_044433705.1 Rikenellaceae bacterium
GGGGGGGTAACATGCTGTTTAACAGCCCCTACAAGCGCTTTATACTTGAACGTACGACAATTCGTCAGGTAGCAATTGAACGAACAACTATTTCTGCACTTTACATTATATTTTTTCGGCAAAATATGGTATTTTTGTATCAGCTATTTACAATCTACTCTAGGCAAATATCTAAATACTAACCCTCATTAAAACATCATGGAAACAGAGGTTAATAGAATTGAATACAATAAGTCTGAAAAAAACTTCGGATTTAAATATCGAGAGGTAACAACCACGCTGAGTTACAGCGAGCAGAAACTTCAGCTGCACACTCTGACACACAACGCTATATTCTTCCAGCTCGAAGGTGAGCTAGTGATCCACTGGGGCAACCAGCAGCAGATCACAGTGAGCCCTGGAGAGTTCTACTTTCTACCTCGCGGTGCAAGTGTCTCAGCATACATGGTCAGCGACAAAATTAAATATATCGCGGCGAGACTAGACCACGGACTGGATGAAAATTCGACATTTCGCTCTCTACTCAAGGTCGCAAACGAGACCACACCATTCACATTCTCGACCCTTAAGATCAAAGAGCCTCTACAGATATTTCTAGATACGGTAAAGTACTACATCACAAATGGGCTAAATAACCATCAGCTACAAAACGCTAAGTTCCTAGAGCTCTACGTTCTGTTCAAAAACTGCTACACAAAAGAGGAGTGCCTAAATCTATTCTACCCCGCACTCGAAAAGAACTCGAAGTTCAAGACATTCATCCTCGACAACTACCATGTGTCGGTCTCAATCGAAGAGCTAGCCGCCAAGGCCAGCATGAGCCGCAGCACATTCGATCGCACATTCAAAGAGAACTTCGGAATGACCCCACACAAATGGATCGATATACAGACCCGAATCATGATCCTCAGAAAAGCCGCCGAACCACACGTCACAGTCAAAGATATAATGTACGAAGTGGAAGTCTACAACTCCTCCCAATTCACAAAACTCTGCAAACGCCTCTGTGGCGTTACGCCGTCGGAACTCATCAAGGCTAAGTAACGCTTTCCCCTCGCTTTCCCCACGTATCTCACTGCGCTCATGCCGCGCAGGCACCAGGCAAGCCTGGACCCAAAAACTTGCGTTTTTGATCTTTTGTATTGCACTGATTTGCAGCGCTTTTAAGCGCTTTACGATATATAACAATAGCTGCGAGATTATGAAAATAAATTTTCAACTCTCGCAGCTATTGTTATATATCATTGTCAACCTCCAGTTGACAATGCAAATCAGCGAGTTGGAACAACATAAGTTACAATGTATAATTCATAATTCACAATTCATAATTGATGTTGGCTGTTTACGATTCGAATTGGGTTTAAATGCCTTCGGGCATTTAAGAAATTTTAGAGTTCGATGAGTTGTGCAAATTTATTTGCGGCAACTCGTTGATCTCTAAAATCATAGAGTTTTAGAATAAAAATTCTATGCCCAATATCGCAAGAGCAATATGCACCTGCGGGGGTGCTATCCCCGCCCGACGGAGTCAGACCCAGGCCGACCCAAGAGGCAGATGACCAGAAAAGCAAACGGGCTGCCTATATATGCAAATCATCTGATTAAAAGGGGAATAGAAGTGAAGAAAATAGCAAAAAAATAACCATTATGGTGCCTTATCTTTGCAATGTGAACATTAGCTACATGAAGAACCAAATACATTATAGCTATGTAAAACATGTAATAGGGTTAAATGGGTATATAATAAATAGGTATATATGTACAAGCAGAGTTCGAAAGAGATATTTAAGATTCTTCCAGCCATCATCAGCGCGCATTTAAATGGTTCTAGGCGTGTTTCAGCTGTTGAGTTGGGCGAGTTGTACGACATCAATAGTCGCACGTTGAATGTCACTTTGCAGAAGCTGGTGCAGGCGGGCATCCTACACTCGCAGACAGGTGGGCTCAATCCAGGCTACGGCTTTTTGCGCGACCCCAGGAGCGTATCGCTCTACGATATCTCGCAGGTGGTCTGCCGCATTGAGTATCCTCGCTGCTCGCTGAAGGAGCACGACGAAGATGATAACTGCATGGTTTGCAACATTATTGGCTCTGCAGTTGATATAATTGTCAGCGACCTGAAGGCGGCAAGTTGTTACGACTTCTACCTGTCGCTAAAGGATAAGATGAAACTATAGAAACACTTAAATTTATAAAAAAATGAAAAGAATTACACTGATGGCCGCACTACTTGTGGCGGCGGCGGCGACATCTTGTAAAAAAGATGAATTGTCGGGATCCAATGGATTAGAAACCACACCTGATGCAGCTTATGTTTCGCTTTCGATCGACTCTGCGTCGACTCGCGCTGCATCTTCTGAGGATGAGGATGGGACAACTGCTATAAGTTCTATCGACGACGAGAACAAGATCTATACACTTGCGCTCATAGCGTTTGACTACAACTACGACTACATCGGCTCATACCAGGCCTACGTGTCGGAGAGCGGTAAATTCAACTGTGAGGTGGCTCCAGATGCACGTCGTTTCTTCGCTGTAGTCAACCCTACCACTGAGATCTGGGCAGCAATCAACGCAGTCTCTTCATTCAGCCAAACTCAGTTCTCTTCTCTTCCAGCGATCGCGCTTACAGCAGCCTCTGTTTCGACCGAGAACTACAAGGGCGGTAGCACATCTGAGACTCGCGGCTTCACTATGGTCAACTGCGGATCTAAAAACTCATCGGGAATCCTACTCGAGTCGTTGGTATCGATCAGCACAGAGCTTAGCGAGGATGTTGAGAACCCAACTCCTATCACCATCACCGTTGATCGCATGGTCTCTAAGTTCGAGTTCTCGATCAATAGCAACTTCGAAGCAAATACAACATCTAAATTTGGCGATGATGACGATTGTGCAGTGGGTGAGGTAGTTGGCGTAGCTTTGACAGCAACAAACAAGGCTTCAAATCTATACTCAATGATCTTGACCGACGAGCTCACAGGGGGCAACGTCTACCGTACCGACCACAATATGACTGTTGGACAGGGTCTAACCGAGGCTGGTGACATCATCGAGGCCCTAGAGGCGAACTTCAACTGGCTCAAGAACGAGAATGAGGCCACCGACGCAGCATTTATCGCACCTAACGCAACTGCGGGAAGCGTGGCGGCGACTCCAGAGTATGTCCTTGAGAACACTTGCGAGCCATCTTACAGCAACTCGAACAACCTCACTCAGGCAATCGTTAAGGCTAAGTACAACCCAACGATGAGCAGCGGCGAAGTGCTTGTGCTAGGTACAAGTTGGTTCAAGATGTACACCACAACAGGTGTGGGTACGCTCTACCTAACCTTCGACGAGGTGGTAAGCCTATATAACGGCGACGCAGTCTATGGCTTCACAGCTACCGACGAGACCAAAGATTCGATGGATGCACAGCTACAAAACATCATGGGCAACCAGACCAGCAAATGGAGCGACTCTACACTCTCACTCGAGGTGCTCGACGCACGCCCATACGGTGGTTACAAAGCTGCAACAGTTGCATCTGAGGGCGACTACGTTCTTCAATACTACCAAAACGCGCTCAACTACTACGACATCTTTATCCAACACGACGACGCACAATCAATTGGCCACGTAGGTCGTTGGGGTATGGTTCGCAACAACTCATACGCTATGGATGTTACAGGTATCATGCAGGAGGGTCTTCCATACATTCCAGATCCAACCGATCCCAAGATTGTCGACCCCGAGAATCAAGATCCAACCGATCCAGAGCCAGCAGATAAGCTCAACGCTTATATCACTGTTACCATCTCTGTTAACCCTTGGGTGATCTGGTTCCAAGAGTCTCCACTACTATAATCTAAGAAAAAGTATTTTGGGGCAGTTAACTAACATGTGCAAAATCGGAAACCCTTCCCTTCGAATATGTTTGTTAATTGTTAAGATTTAAACAGTTGGTTAACTGCCCTTTTTAAAGAATAAAAAAGTGAAAAAATTAGTATTAAATATAAACTTGTTGCTGCTTGCATTACTCGGAGTTGTTTCGTGTAATATCAAAGAGGATATGAGTGACTGTCCTGGCTCTATGATACTCGACTACTCGGCATATTCAGATCTGATATTAGATGAAATCGCTCAGAGTGAGCAGATTGACATCTTCATATTTGATCCTAATGGAATCTGCTGCGACCTCCGCACATTCACCTATGGCACACTGAGCCAGATGGGCTTCGAGTTTGAGCTGCCCATCGCCTATCGCAACTACAACGCGGTGGTGTGGCATGGACTCGAGAGCGAGAACTACGATAGCGCAAGCATGGCGCTGGGAGAGAGCTACAACGACTTCCGCCTGAAGCTCCTATCCGCCGACAGCAGCTACTCGGGCCTACTCGATCCGCTGTGGGCATCGCCCCTCGAGCCGATAGAGTATTGCGCCAAGATCACTCGCCATAGAGTCTACATGACAAGGCTCCACACCGACATCAAGGTGACCCTCCAGGAGAGTCTCACCGATGGCACGCTTGCAGATCTCGACATGAATGAGTACACGGTCAGCATCGAGGCCGCCAACAACATCTACCACACCGACTACTCACTAAGTGAGCAGTGCACGCAACTCACCTACACAAACCAGGGATCGATGGTTGGAACGCTACGATTGACCCCCGACATGAGTTGCACGCTCAGCGTCGACGATGTTGATCGCCAGATCGATCTGATACAATATATGTTAGCAACTAAGAGCGATAGCACGCTCAGCGACCAGGAGTTCCTCGACCTGAACAAGGTGTGGGATATCACCCTCATCGTCAAGGAGCAGTCCGACTGCGGATATGTGGCGCTGGGCATCAAGATCAACGGCTGGGTTGTGTGGTTCTCAAGTGGCGAATTAAGTTAGGAGGTAAGCGCATGAAAAGTAAAAATATCATATCAATACTCGCCTGCCTGATCATCGCGATTGGGTGCAGCAGAGACAACGAAGCTGTCGAGATATACGAGGATCAGCAGAGCGTCTTCATAACGATGGAACTATATAGCGGAACCTCGCGCTCTACATCGAGCTACGCCCTGCAAGATGGTGTGTTGGGCGAGGCGGAGTATATCATCGACCACCTAAGAGTCTATGTATTTGCCTCGGATGGCACGCTCGACAAGATGGAGATATACGAGAATCTGAACGCCAACCACCTTGTCAACCAGACAATTGAGGTGCCGAAGGATCTGAGCAAAGAGCTCTACTTCGTCGCCAATGAGCCCGCGCAGCTATCGGACGATCTTGACCAGATCACCTCGTCCGATGAGCTCAAAGAGATCGAGTTCACCATTGCCGACCAGATGAATGAGATTCATAACGGCGCTGCGACTTTCTCCTCCGACGATTTTCTTATGCCGCTCACGGCAGCCTACAGCGTCCAAAATGCTATGGCTGACCTAAACATCTACGTTGGCCTATCGCGAGCAGTTGCCCGCGTCGACCTATACCTCACAAAGGATTCAAGCGCAGCTTCACGCTCTGTCAAACTCGATGGCACAACGCTACTCAGAGTGCACAACGTGAGCCACGACTCGAAACTTATAGCGGGAGATATCCCCACAGTGAGCACTTTTAAGAGCCTAGAGGAGTCATCGTCAGATATAACCATCTCGACAGCTCAATACGAGAGGATCTTGTCGGTCTACACCGCCGAGCGCAAATATGAGACGAGCAACAGCATCACCATCGAGGTTGATGGCCTCATCGAGGGTGGCTCGAGGGTCGAGAGCAAGAGCGTAACGCTAGGCGACGCAGGAACACTCACCCAGATCAATCGCAACTACCTCTACCGAATCTACGGATCGTACAATGGAACCGAGATCGTGGCCGACGACCTAGAGATCATGGAGTGGGACGATGTCGAGATCGACGCCGAGATCGAGGGTGTGATGATGGCAGTGGATAGCCAGGTGGCGATGGATTGGCTACGCAACGGCAACACATACGCCTCGAAGAGCATCTCATTCGGAAGCAACAAACCCATCAGTTTCTACCTTCCCGTGACCTTGAGCAGCGACGATAGCTCCATCCCCGACTACGAATTCACACTCTTCGAGTTTGAGGATATGAGCGCAGGCAAATCGTACGACCTCAAGAAGATAGCGCTATCGAACAACTACATCTTCGCTACAAGTTGGATCGAGAGTGCCACCATACACTTCACCTCGCCGCAATCTGGATATATCAACTTTGTCTACACCCCCGTGAAGGTGAGCTACAAGATTCAGAGCTACCCGATTCGCATAAAGAGCGACAATGTGACCAAGCAGATGAAGGCGGTCTACGACAATGGCTACCTCCCCGCAACGCTCCTCTCCGACGATTGGGCCAAACGCGCCCCAGGCGGGGTAATCTTTGCCAAACGAGGCGAGGGGAACCACCCTACCACCACGGCCGACATACTCGATCGCGACGATGATGGCTACTACCGCGGAGAGTACCAAGCAACGGCCGAAGAGGGTGCGGCCTACTGCACCAACCTCTTTGGCGAGGGTTGGTATATACCCTCCTACGCAGATATGGTTGAGATCGCATCGTTGTACGACATGTTGGGCGTCTCGTATAGATTTCAGAACAACGGTAGCGCCGAAGATTCGGGTGAACTCACCGAGGCTCGCTACTGGACAAGCTCGGCGAGCAGCAGCTACCCAGGGTGGCATTGGACAGCAGACTTTATGCTGCGTGACTATATGATAGAGAATTTAATGGAGCGCAGAGAGGGCTCAGAGAGCCACTTTGTACGCTGCGCAAAAGACTTACAATAATTGTGGAATTATGAAATATAAATCGTTAATAGCAGTTGTGCTGCTCGCAGTGGTTGGGTGCATAAAGGAGCCTTACATAGGCCCCTATGACCAGGATCAGGGGCAACTCTTCACCCTCTCAATAGAGTCATTCTCCGACGAGGTGATCAGCTCTACGCGCTCCGCTTCGAGCGACATCTCGATCGATCGAGGATATATACTCTTCTACAATAGTGCAAGCGGAGCATTCAAGGGCTACGAGGCTATCGAGGATCTCTCACTCTCGCAGAGCGGTTCGACTGTCTCGTTTGAGACGGGCGCCAACTACTCCACCTCGGATAAGATAATTGCGATATTCAACCACGACACAAGCGCTGCGCTACCCACAGATTTTAGCGCCGTAAAAAGCGACAACCTCAGCGACTACTTCCCCCTATCGGCGGAGTATCTCTCTCGAGTGGAGGCGGAGATGAATAGCGGCGACTACTCGCTAGGGATGCCCATGTACCTCAACGACTTCACCGACAGCGATAGAGCAACACGAGAGGTCTACCGCTCGGTGGCTCGCATGGAGCTCTTCATCAAAGAGGGGCTCACCATCGAACACGATAGCCACACCCACTCCATCGACGCCGACAACCTCCACTATGCGGTGGTCAACGCCACCTCTATGGGCTCGGTTGGCATCGGATCGTCGCCCTCCTACATCGTGGAGAGCTGCTTCGACACGGAGAGCTTCGACGGAGTATTCCCGCATGAGCTCACCGAGTACGACTCATCGGCCAACGACACCAGCAACAAGCTCTATCTATACCCATTCCCCTACTCCACACGCGCCATCGATGGCAGCGAGTTGGACGCTGGAGTCTACGATCAGGATCGATTTGCGATCATCCTAAAGCACAGCGACACAAATATCTACACCGAGACACCCTCAGATGAGGCTCGCTACTACAAGCTCAATCTTCTCGACAAGGTCTCGTCGACACTCTTCGATGTCGAGGCCAACCACAGCTACCGAGTGGTGATCACGGCGGTCAATAGCCGCGGCTACGATAGCCTCGAGGAGGCCTACCAGATGCCACCGAGCAACATCGAGTATGAGATATACGACGAAAAGGGAGGATTGACATACTCCAACGGCCAATATGCCATCAGCATGGATGAGATCCTAAGCTACGACGAGGTGTTGGTATATAGCTCCAAAGAGACGACCCTCGAGTTCAACAACATACGCTACGTTCTGCCCTATGGCGGCGAGATGGACAGCAGCGACTTTATCACCAACGAGGTGACTTTCAATATATTGAACGACACCGAGGGGCTAATCGTCGACACATCGAGCGACTTCACATTCGACGCCGACGGCAAGAGCACACTCACAAGCGAGGGCCAATCGATCACCATAACCCTCTCGGGCGAGGGTGAGTGCACAATCGCCCTAAGGATCCTACTGGGCAACCTGGAGATGGGTCGCGAGGAGATCACCATCAAGAAGATTGCAACAAATGGCGATGGCGATGGCTCATTTGATGCCCACCCAGGCCAACTGCTCATCAAGGAGCATGAGTTTGTCGAGGGTAGCTGGCAGAGCGACGATATAGATTTTGGCGCCAGATCGACAAGTTCGCAGTATGGCGAGACCGATGGCCAGACACTAATCTACATGGGCGAAAATGCAACCCCAACGGGCTACAGAACCATGGATGGCTACGTGAGTGGTCAATACTCGGTCGACTCCTACCCCGTCTTCTCGCCAAAGACCCGCAAGGGCTACTACTCCTACCTCAACGATAAGGGCGAAACGGTCAAGGTGATGATTCAACTCGATCAGCTAGCGCCATTCTACCTGGGTCACTTCGGCAACACATCGTCGAGCGAGAGCCTCTACCACTACAACGGCCTGATCTGCGAGAAGATCGAGGAGGTCGAGATAGTTGCGAAATCGGAGTGGGAGACATCGAGCGCCACCAATGGTGTGATGGTGTGGTCCGAGGCTCAGCAGACCTACTACAAGGGGACAATCTGGGGCGACTACCTAGGTCTTGGCGAGCGTTACCACAACCTTGTCGATGGACTCGAAATCACCAAGAACATCGTGGAGAACAACACAACATCCTCTCTACCCTCTGCCGCCCACTACTGCTACATGAAGAACGACGTCAACGGCAATGGAATAATCGAGGATGACGAGCCAATCGTATGGTACCTACCAGCTCAAAATCAGCTGCTGGCCATGTGGATCAACATGAATATCTTCGATACCGATGATGAGCTCTACCAACTCAACAACAAAGATGGAGACTCTCGACCATACTACTGGTCATGCTCCGAGGTCGACAAGGTCTACGACTACGAATGGACCAAGCCATCGAGCTTCTCATCGTATGTCATCATGTTCAACATGTTGGAGGGACAGGCCGATTACGAGACCAAGGACAACTCATGGGAGTCGGGACAGTGTCACATCAGATGTGTAAGAGGTTTAGATTAAACAGACTAGATATGAGAAGATTAGCACTTTTAATACTACTTATCACTCCACTTGTAGCCTCGGCGCAACGTATGGAGGTATATACCTACAACAGCTTCAATTTCCTCTCGCTCTACAGCTACGGCCTGCAGCGCAGCGTGGTGAAGACCAACGCCGAGATGCGCGCCTCGCAGATGAATGGCGACGGAACGGGGGTCACCAAGCGACACCACACAACAAAGGGTGTCGACGAGCGAATAGGCGACGCAGGATACAACGCCAACGAGAAGATAACATTTGCCTTTATCGCGTCGCCCTACAACGTCGATATCAATGGCCAACACACCTCGAGCACCAGCGACGTGATGAGCTGGTCCGAGGCCTCAGGTTGGGACACCTCGATCGACGTTGGAGCTGGCGAGTACTACGACATAACCACGGGCGTCGGCGTTGGAGTCTCCACCTTGGCCGAGACCCCAACAGGGTGCGCCGCATATCGAGGCATGAATGGCACCGACAAGGAGGGCGAGTGGCGCCTACCGACTCAACGCGAGATGCAGGTGATGTTCACCGTGATCGAGCAGGCGCTAGGCTACATCCAGTCAGGAGAGGTCGAGAGCGAGGTTCTCGACGGTATATATTGGACCTCGACAGAGTTCTACGCCTCGGGTGCCCCTGGCTACGGATGGTCGATAAGCACCATCACTGGTTTCCCGCTCTATGAGCTTAAGACCGAGCGCAGGATGGTACGCTGCATAAAAGATATATATGAGACAATTAACGAACAATAGAATATGAGATACTACCTAACACTCCTATTTGCGCTTATGGTCTGCAGCCTATCGGCACAGAACATCGCCATCAAAACAAATCTGCTCTACGACGCCACAGCGACAGTAAACCTAGGGGCAGAGATTGGACTTGGCAAGCGCACCACACTCGACATCTCGGGCAACTACAACGCGTGGGACACCAACACCGATCTCAACGAGAAGATGCGCCACCTACTCATCCAGCCAGAGTTTCGCTACTACTTCTGCGAGCGCATGAGCGGACACTTTATCGGCGCACACGCCCACCTACTACAGTATAACATCTGCGGCGACCACTGGCTGCCAAATATCTTCGACAGCGCAAGCTCTCTGAGCTCCATCGAGGAGGAGAAGAGCCGCTACCAAGGCGAGGGATATGGCGCAGGTGCGGTCTACGGCTACAGCTGGGTCATCGCGCCCCGCTTCAACATCGAGTTTGCCGTTGGCGCGGGCTACATCTACTTCGACTACGAGCGATATGGGCCAACTAAGTGCGATCCCTGCCTCGAGCAGACAGACAAGCACTATTGGGGTCTAACAAAATTGGGCGTTTCACTGGTTTACATCATTAAGTAAAGGGAGATTTTATGAAGAGATATATTACAATAATCGTGGCTGCCACCGCACTACACACAGCGGCAACGGCGCAAAATAGATTGGGTGCAACAATTGACGTTCAGGAGTTTGGCTACCACGCAGACTCGGTTAAAGTGGAGCTACAGTTCAACCTCGAGGATCTCAATATCGGAACAAATGAGAGTGTGGTCTTCACCCCCAAAATCACAAAGGGTGAGAGCGGCCTAGAGCTACCGACAGTGGTTGTGCAGAGGCGTGGAGGCGCAAGATTGTACAACAGAGCCATCACACTCGACAACACCAACAGCATCGAGACATACAACGATTGGTATGGCTCGCCCTACCAGGTCGTAGAGTACTTCGGATCGCAGAAGCAGGAGAGCGTGCACTACAGCCTCACGCTGCCATACCAGAGTTGGATGGTCAAATCTCAAATAACCGTCGACTGCACCACTTGCGGATGCTGCTCGGCGGAGGATAGTGGCTCACTCGCCCCCGACGACAACACTCTCTACATCGACATAATGAGCGTCGAGAGCTATCAGCTTAAGCCTCTGGTAGAGCTCATTAAGCCCGAAAAAGTTGCCATCAAGAGGCGCGACATCGAGTACTCCTCGGCCCTCATATTCAAAGTTAACTCAACCTACATCGACCCCAATCTAGAGAGCAACAGAGCGGAGCTAGCCTCAATCGACGAGATGATGCAATCTGTGATATCAGACAGCGACTACACCATAACAGGGGTAAATATCATTGGTTACGCCTCACCCGAGGGTCTACTCGAGACCAACATGAAGCTGTCAAAAGGTCGTGCAGCGGCACTCGAGACCCTGATGAAGCGCGACTACAAGAGCATTGCGCCCGAGCTATACAGAGTCGATTTTGGCGGCGAGAACTGGGATAAACTCAGCGAAATAGTTGGTGCAAGCGACCTAGAGGAGCGCGACCAGATATTGGAGATAATCGACAACACCTCCATTGAGGATGGTCGCGAATCCAAGCTAATGGCGCTCAACGGCGGCACAACATATAGGTATCTGCTAAAGAACATCTTCCCCGCAACACGTCTCGTGGTTGTCGAGGTCGACTACAACGTCGACGCCTACGACCTAGTGCGCATCGAGGAGCTAATCGACGTCAAACCGCAGAACCTAAGTCTCGAGGAGATGTACCGTCTATCGGAGAGCTACACCGTTGACAACAAGCGATTTGAGAAGATATTCCTAACTGCTGTAAGCATCTACCCCGACGACGAGGTAGCGCAGAACAACGCTCTAGCAACAGAGATCAGGCGCGGCAACATCAGTACCGTAGACCAAGTTGCCTCTCAAGTTGATCCCGAGACCAATTCAGCCGAATTGGCCAACAGCCTAGGTGCTTACTACATGCTCTCAGGCGATTACAACGCAGCTAGAACCATGCTTCAGCGAGCTATTAACTTAGGCAGCACCAGAGCAAAAACCAACATGGAACAACTAGAGACAAAGTTGAAAAACATACGACAAATAGAAGAAACAGAGGCTTTTAGGGCGAAAATTTATGGAGCGCAATAGCTATTTGGTTAGTTAAGGGTTAAGGTTTCAGCTATCGCCACACTGCTCTCGCAGGAACATAATTCGCCCGCAAAGCTTTCTTCTTTCTTACGTTTTTTACGTTTCCCCACGTTTCCTACTGCGCTCATGCCGCGCAGGCACCAGGCAAGCCTGGACCCAAAAACTTGCGTTTTTGATCCTTTGTATTGCACTGATTTGCAGCGCTTTTTAAGCGCTTAACGATATATAACAATAGCTGCGAGCTTATGAAAATAAATTTTCAACTCTCGCAGCTATTGTTATATATCATTGTCAACCTCCAGTTGACAATGCAAATCAGTGAGTTAGAACAACATAAGTTACAATGTATAATTCATAATTCATAATTCATAATTGGTGTTGATTCTTAGCTGTTTACAATTCGAATTGGGTTTAAATGCCTTCGGGCATTTAAGAAATTTTAGAGCTCAGTGAGTTGTGCAAATTTATTTGCGGCAACTCATTGAGCTCTAAAATCATAGAGTTTTAGAAAAACTCTATGCCCAATACGCGGCGTAATATGCACCCGCGCAGGTGCTATCTGCGCCCGTCGGAGACAGACCCAGGCCGACCCAGGTGGCCTATAAGACCCCCTGTTCGACCATGCTTTTGGCCACCTTGATGAATCCTGCTATGTTGGCGCCTTTCATATAGTTAATATATTCACCTTCAGCGCCGTACTCTACGCATGCCTGGTGTATGGAGCTCATTATTTGGTGTAGTTTTGCATCCACCTCTTCGGCGGTCCAGTTGAGTTTCATTGAGTTTTGGGTCATCTCTAATCCCGATGTTGCTACGCCGCCCGCATTGACCGCTTTGCCAGGACCATAGAGCACGCGCGCCGATATCAACGCTTCGATGGCCTCGGGTGTGCATCCCATGTTGGATACCTCAGCCACAATCTCTACACCGTTAGCAATCAGGGCTTTGGCGTCGTCACCGTTGAGCTCATTCTGCGTTGCGCAGGGCATGGCGATGTCAACTTTGACGCCCCATGGCTTCTCTTTGGGGTAGAATGTCGAACCTGGAAACTCCTCGGCGTAGGGCTCCACGACGTCGTTATTTGTTGCGCGCAGGTCGAGCATGTAGTCAATTTTCTCCTGGTCGAGCCCCGCAGGGTCGTAGATGTAACCGTCAGGACCCGATATGGTGACCACTTTAGCGCCCAATTCAGTGGCCTTTTTGGCCGCTCCCCAAGCGACATTGCCAAAGCCAGATATCGATATCACCTTGCCTGCAAGGGCACCTCCGCTCTTAGCTAACATATTCTGTAGAAAGTATATAGCGCCATACCCCGTTGCTTCGGGACGAATTAGCGAACCGCCGTAGGTCATCCCTTTTCCAGTCAGCACACCGCAATTTTCGCGAGCCAATTTGCGGTACATGCCGTAGAGGTAGCCAATTTCGCGACCTCCAACGCCAATGTCACCCGCAGGCACATCGGTTTCGGGGCCAATGTGGCGCCATAGCTCAGTCATGAACGCCTGACAGAAGCGCATGACCTCGGCGTCGGATTTACCTTTGGGATTGAAGTCAGAACCGCCTTTGGCGCCACCCATGGGCAGCGTTGTTAGGGCATTCTTGAAGGTCTGCTCAAAGCCTAAGAACTTGAGAATGGAGAGATTAACCGAGGGGTGAAAACGCAAACCACCCTTGTACGGGCCAATTGCATTGTTGAACTGCACGCGATATCCCAGGTTGACTTGGGGCACGCCTGAGTCGTCGACCCAAACCACCTTGAAGGTAAAGATTCGATCGGGCTCAACGATGCGCTCAGCAATCTTTAGGGCGCGGAATTCGGGGTGAAGATTGTAGACCTCCTCCACGGTTGTCAATACTTCGTGCACTGCTTGCAAAAACTCGCTCTCGGCGGGGTGCTTACGCTCGAGGTCGGCCATTAAATTGTGAACGTTCATAGCTTTCGTTATTATGTTGGTTTTAAAATATTGCTTATACTATGTAACAAATATAAGTAATATTTTAATAAGTTGCAATCATTATCACCACTTTTTTATTATAAAATGTAAATTTATTGCACATTTTATCTAACTACCAACTCGTCGCGCTCCATACGCCCCATATATTGTTGTATGATCGCCTTTACTCGCTGCTCCATCTCTGCCTGCTGCTGCGGCATAGAGCCTAATAGATTGATTGACAGCAACTTATCACCGACAAAATCGTAGAGTCCTACGCTGGTCTCGCCATTGAATTGAAGCATGAGTCCATCCTCAAAGTATTGATATAGGCCATTATAATAGTTCACAGCGTAACTTTCGTCAGCGGGGGTTGAGAGAAGATCAGAGCCAAAAGATAGGTGGGAACCCTCGTAGCCCAAGTAGTTAAGCACGGTAGGCATAATATCGATCTGCTGCGCAATCACCTCGCTGCGCCCCTGCAGGTTGCCCGCGGGATGGTACAAAATGATCGGGACTTTGAAAACAGAGAGTGAATTTTGCTCGTCGGGATAGGCCGTGACGCTGGTGTGGTCGGCCGTGATGACGAAGAGCGTAGAGTCGAACCACTCCTGTTGCGAGGCGCTTGCGAAGAAGTGACGCAGGGCGTTGTCGGTGTAGCCAACACACTGATGTATAGGGAGTGAGCCAGCGGGGAAATGGCCTTCGTAGCGCGCTGGGACCTTGAACGGATGGTGCGACGAAGCGGTGAAGAGCGCCGAGACAAAGGGCTCGTCGAAGGTGGATAGAGTCTGGGCGTAGTACTGCAAAAACTCCTCGTCCCAGATGGCCCAACGGCCGTCGAAGTGGGCGTCGTTATTGTAATTTTCGCGGCCGTAATAGCTCTCAAAACCCGTGGCGTGCGAGAATGCCTGAAAGCCCATCGAGCCATTGGCGGCGCCATGGAAAAACGAGGTGTGATAGCCCTTATCTCGCAGAGCACCAGCCACTCCCGAGACCGAGTTGACCGACGAGGGGGTCAAGAAAAATGGCTCGACAAACATTGGAATTCCCGAAAGAACCGACGGCATTCCGTCGATGCTCTTCAGGCCGTTGGCAAATGAGTGCTCGAAGGTGTAGGCGTGACCGATGAGTGAATCTAAAAACGGCGTATACGATGGTTTATCGCCGTTGAGCTCGCCGATATATTCGCGTCCGAAACTCTCTACAATCAAGATAACCACGTTCTTAGCCTTGGCTGTCCGCTCCTGCGAGGCGGGCTTTATGGGTGTAAAAAACGCCTCCAACTCCTCCTCACTTTTGAAGTATCGAGGGTCGACGAAACTCTCCTTGCCAAGGGTGCGAATAAACGAAAATGGGGTGTTGAGCACCAGAGCCGTATAGTTTGGATTATTGACGTATAGTGTTGCATTGCTGATAGTTATAGGTCGTACATCGGCTCCGACACCACCCCGCATCGCAACGACCGAGAGGCCCAACGCCACCGCCAAATAGAGTAGTTGCAGCGGGTAGTAGATCCAGAGATTCCCCCACGAAGCAGCTCCGCGCGGTGTGCGGTAGAGGCGGTAGAGGGCGTAGCAGAGCAGCGCAAAGATCAGCACGAGATACCAGTTGTTGAGAATCTCGTCAAGGATCACCTTGGCCACACCCGCATCGTTGCCAAACTCATCGAGCACCGAGCCCGTGGTGCGGCGCTTAGTGAATGGATAGTAGATGGCGTCTGCGAGGTTCGCGAGCAGCGCTATACAGTTGAACGACAGGAATATCCACTTCGCAAAGCATTGATATCCAGCTCTCTCTTTCAGATGGAACGGCAGAAGCATAACAACCACATAGAGTATATTTATATAGGCCATACCCGCCAGGTCGAAGGCCACACCACCGCGCAATATTGATAATATTTCGGCTGTCTCGATGTTGGAGAAGAGCGAAAAATTGATTAAAAAGTAGAGTACTCTAGCTATTGCGAAGAGCAGAAAAGAGAGTATAACATTCTGGAACAGAGCGCAAAGGGTGCGCGTATATGCTTCGCTGCAGATTTTCATCATTTACTTCAATTAAAAGAGGTTATAAACGCAAATATAATAAATATTAGTCGATATATCAAATGTCGGTACAAAAATTGAGCCTAAAATTTTGATGAAGTACAACCTCGCTCTGCTCTGCGCCAACACACTTTTTGCGCTTAACTACTCGCTTTTCGTCTCGGTGATGGAGCGCGACTCGCTCTCTATTGAGTGCATCTATCTACTTCAGACTCTGATATTTGGAGTCGCAATGGTGCTCTGGCAACTGCTCTCGCGCGGACATTTAACCATCTCGCTCCGCGATTTTTGCGCCATCGGCGCCGTGGCCATCCTGAGCTCTATGGGGTGGAGTTACCTGATGCTCAAGGGGATGTCGCTGAGTTCACCCATCGATGCCGCAATTATCGCCTCCGTTGGGCCATCGCTCACACTGATCTTCGCCCACTTTATGGGGCGTCGTCGATTGACTCGAGGTCGAATTTCTGGGGTAGCGATTTCGCTATCGGGAGTTGCAATTTTGGTGGTGAGTCGCGGATCTGCCTTGATGCAGAGCGCCAATGTCGGCGGCAACTTGATGCTGATTGTGGCGGTGGTGATCGCAGCACTTAATACGCTACTGCTCAAGCCCCTACTCGAGCGCTACGGCCTAGCGCAGATAGCTCTATGCTACGCCGTTGTGGCCTCAATTGTAGCCCTGACGCTCTTTGGTCGAGAGCTGCACTTTTCGCCGCTCGGCACACTCAAGCCTTGGAATCTAGTCGAACTTATCGCACTGCTGCTCTTCGGCAGTGCGCTGCCACTGCTGCTACTCTTCGAGGGGACTGAATTTTTGTCACCGCTGCACACGTCGCTCTATCGTTATATGCAGCCGTTAATCGCTGCTATTGTGGTAGTTGCCAGGGGACAAGCTACGCTTACCCTAGCAAATTATCTAGCCATGGCGGCACTACTATTGGGCGGAGTTTTAGTGGCTCAAAAGGTAGATCGAGAGGGGTGATCATCGCTAATATAGCAAGCGCTATAATCATGAAATAGAGCGTATTAGCCACCTTACCTCGCAGGTTCACAAGCGAAAACACAGTTAAAAGTGCCGCAGCTGGCGCCAGTAGCGCAAATATCAAATGATTTACCGATGGAAAGAGCCCCCCCAAAAGAGGCACAAACAGCAATACAGCCGCAATATTGAGCCGCACTCGACTCTTATGAACATGCCCCTTGACCCAAATAAGCGACAAAATAGACAGGGCCATCGAAAGCAAAATAAGCAGCATCCTAAATGGTAGTATAGTGCTGAAACTCAATATATCAGAACTAATATAGAGCCTTTGATAAAGCTCCACTACAAACCACGACAGATCGGAGCCACAGAGCCAATAAATATACGAGACCATGGCGATTGGCAGCAGCAGCCCAACGAGCGCCACAATCCACTCGCGCAGAGTCACCACCACCATTGTCAAGATGATTGGAGTGGCGAACCACAGCACAATCGATGGAGTGTAAAGCGCTGGCAACAAAGATATTGCAAGTGTAGCATCGAACAGATTAGCCAAGCTATAGTTGTTGCGAACCGTGAGAATAAATCCCCCCAAAGCGTGTGAAGCGAGGGTTGCCACGAGTGCAACCACCAGATAATTTTCGCCCAACGTGACACTCCAAAGCAGCGCCCCCAAGATCGGCAGCTGGATGGATGTGGGCACGCCACATATATTTTGAGTGGAGACGATTCGGCCCAACCGCGTTGCACTTACGACAATAAGCAGCGAGGCGAAAAGTGCCGAGAGAGTGGCATGCTGCAGCTGAAATTCGGTGATGTAACTTGCGAACAGTGAGTCATTTGCAATAAGTTCAATGCCCGAATGCCTCCCCGTCATTAGCGAGTACAACCCAACGCCACTCATAATTATGAGAGTTACCAGCGAGGGAAAAACCTGCTGCTGCGTTATATCGAACTTACTCTTTTTTCTCTTCTGCACGGCAGTTGCAACTAATCTAATCCTCCTCGCCGAGGAAGCTGAGGTAGATCTGACGTTGGAAACTCTCCTTGAGCGAGAGTGATGTTTGAGTCGATGCGACACCAGGAATCGATAGGAGATTATCGAACAGAGTATGCATCATATGCTCATTATCAGTACAATAGATCTTCACCAAGATGTTGTAGTCGCCCGTCACAAAGTGACTTTCGACGATCTCGGGGATCGACATAAGTTTATCCATGGTCTCGAGCAGAAGCTGAGGATCTTTGAGCGTGATGCCGATAAAGGCGCACACGTCAAAGCCTAAAGCCTTGGGGTTGACCAAGATACGACTACCTTGGATCACATTAAGCTCCTCGAGCTTGCGAATTCGTTGGTGGATAGCTGCGCCAGAAATTCCGCACTCTCGCGCAATCTCGAGGTAGGGCATGCGAGCATTCTTGATTAGAAATCTAAGGATTTTGCGGTCGATGTCGTTGAGTTGCGTCTTTGCCATGTTCTTATTTTTTATGTTTTTACTTGCTCACATTTTCTACTTTATCACGCCCAGCGAACGCCCCACCTTTGTGAATGCCTCGACGCAGCGGTCGATATCTTCGGGGGTGTGACCTGCCGAGACCTGAACGCGGATACGCGCCTGACCCTTAGGCACTACGGGGTAGTAGAATCCAGTTACGAAGATGCCCTCTTCCTGAAGCGCAGCGGCAAATTTTTGCGATAGCGGTGCGTCGTAGAGCATCACAGCGCAGATTGCCGAGACAGTTGGTTTGATGTCGAATCCTGCCGCGATCATCGCCGTGCGGAAGTGCTCGACGTTGCTCACCAAGCGGTCGTGAATCTCGTTGCTCTCGCCGAGCATCTTGAAGAGCTCGATTCCAGCACCAACAACGGCTGGCGGCAACGAATTTGAGAATAGGTATGGGCGCGAACGTTGGCGCAACATATCGATAATCTCTTTGCGACCCGTTGTGAAGCCGCCAATGGCACCGCCAAAGGCCTTGCCCAGGGTACCTGTGATGATATCCACCTTGCCACGCTGGCCGTAAAGCTCTGTAATTCCGCGACCTGTGGCACCCAACACTCCTGCCGAGTGGCACTCGTCGACCATCACGAGGGCGTCATATTTTTCGGCCAACTCAACGATCCTGTCAAGTGGAGCTGCGTTGCCATCCATAGAGAAGACGCCGTCGGTGACGATGACTCTAAAGCGTTGAGCCTGAGCCAACTTAAGTGTATTCTCGAGCTCGTCCATATCGGCATTGGCGTAGCGATAGCGAACCGCCTTACAGAGGCGCACACCATCGATAATCGAGGCGTGGTTGAGCGAGTCGGAGATGATGGCATCATCGGCGGTGAAGAGTGGCTCGAAAACTCCACCATTAGCGTCGAAACATGCCGCATAGAGAATAGTATCTTCGGTACCAAAGTACTCTGCTATAGCCGCTTCGAGCTCCTTGTGGATATCTTGACAACCGCAGATAAAGCGTACAGACGAAAGACCATAACCGCGAGCATCCATGGCAGCCTTAGCTGCGTCGATCAGGCGTTGATTGTTGGAGAGCCCAAGGTAGTTATTGGCGCAAAAGTTTAAAACGCTCTTGCCCGCAACCTCAATCGATGAACTTTGTGATGAGCAGATTACTCGCTCGCTCTTGTAGAGTCCAGCCTCCTTAATCTCGGCCAACTCAGCCTGCAGATGCTCTTTGATCTTTCCGTACATAATTATTTAAAGGTTTTATTTGATTAGCAAATATAATGTTTTTTAATAAGAAAAACGATGATATTCGATAAAAATGTTACGAAAATCTACACAATTCAATAAATCTGATACTATTTACGTGTATATACCACCTTTTTTGTCTCGAAAAACTCCTCTTCGAAGAGATCTGAAATTTCGTAGATGTCCCAACGCTTTGCCGTCAAGGCCAACTCTTCGGCCAGATCGCCACCCTTGAGGTAGAGGATTCCGTTGTGCAGCGTCCCCTTTTTGCCCCTCTCGATCTTGTTCCAGATCCAGCCAACAAAAATCGGCATTGCAGTCACCGCGCGCGAGACCACATAGTCGAAGCGGCTCGTGATACTCTCGACACGGCAGCAACAGGGGGTCAAATTCTCGAGCCCCAACGCCTCGCTCACCCCCTTAACCACGGTGATCTTCTTGGCTATAGAGTCGGCCGCCACAATCTGCACATTTGGAAATAGGATCGCCAAAGGGATCGAGGGGAAGCCTCCGCCACAACCCACATCGAGTATGCGAGCGCCATCATCGAAGTGACAAATCTTAGCTATAGCTAAGGAGTGGAGGATGTGACGCAGGTAGAGTTGGTCGAAATCCTTGCGCGACACCACGTTGATCTTCGAGTTCCACTCTTCGTAGAGCCCGTAGAGCGCTTCGAACTGCTCCTTTTGGCGAGCCGTGAGGTGGGGAAAGTATTTGTTAATGAGTTCCATAAATGGGTTTAGTTGTCGCCCTCGAGCAGATATTGGCACATCTTGGCGCGAGCGCGGTGAATATTTGTTTTGACTGTGCCCAGCGGCATCTTCAGCTTCTCGGCGATCTCCTCGTAGGAGTACTCATCGAAAAAGCGCATGCGGAATAGTTGGGCGTGGGTGGGGCTGAGTCGCTCGATCGAGAGCTCAATCAACTTGCGATCCTGCTTATTTATGACGCACTGCTCGGGGGTGGGATTCTTGACATCCGAGATCGAGTAGCGATCGTCGAGCGAGAAATCTTCGCGTTGGCGGCGCTGGGAGTCGATCAGCGTATTGCGTGCGATGGTGTAGATCCACTGCCCGAAGGTATATTTTTTGCTGTAGAGCGGCAGGCGGACGTAGGCCTTGATGAGCGTCTCCTGGATCAGGTCGTTGGCGTCGTGCATGCTCCCTGTACGGGCAAGCATCAGGCGATATATCGCCTCGCGATAGCGCGTAGTGAGCGCTTCGAAGGCTCTATGGTCGCCATCGAGTGCAGCATCGACAAGCGCATTGTCGTGAGCGATGATATACTCCTCTATCTCCATACTCTGCTGTCGCGTTTGATCATCTTAATACGCATATAGAGCGCAAAGAGGGGTTGAAGCAGGTCGAAAAAGAGGTATCTTCCGACGACCCTCTGCTCGCCTAAGCGCGTGGCCACCTTGCCCACTGAACTTAGCATAATCCAGACGCGCACTATAATAAATAGGAGTATAGCTGCCTTAAGTTCTATAGGGAGGAAGATCAGGCCAACAACGCTCAGTACAAAGAGCAGCACGCGACTTGCGAGCTCCCACGCCACAAAGTTGCGCGCCGAAGCGGGATAGAACTTAAACGCGGAGCCATAGTAGCGCGTGGTGTCGACCAGACCATCCATGCGGCCCCAATTGCGCTGAAGCACCATTGCGCGAGGCGAGAGGATCACGCTGGCGTTGTCATTGCGCATGATCTTCTGCATAAAGAGGTCATCCTCGCCGATATTCATATTGAGTCGATTGAATCCATTAGCACCAAAGTAGAGCGAGCGCGTGAAGCCCATATTCGAGCGGATGGCGCGATAAGGCTTGCCCTTGATCGCCTTAGCGAGCCAGAACATCGACTCGGTGAAGCGCGAGGTACGGATGAAGTAGGAGTCGAATTTATTGTCGACCGTCTCCACGCCGCAATAGCCCAGCACAACATCGCCACGCTGAAAACCGCGCGACATAAGCTGAAGCCACTTCGACGAGGCGGGGCGCGCATCCGTGGTCGAGAAGATGACATGCTCATACTTCGCGGCCTTGATTCCCACATTAAGCGCCGTCTTAACCGAGATCGGGAAGCGCTCATTACGCTCGATCTTCGTGGTTGTGATATTTGGCACGATAGCCTTCAGACGCACCATATCGTCGAAAAAGTCGTTGTCGCAGCCCACATAGACGATAACCACCTCGAACTCAACCCCCTCCTGCCCAAGCAGCACGGGTAACGTATCGTCGAGATAGTCGTAATCCTCCGAGAACATCGGGATGACCAACGACACTGGCGGCGGCGACTGATGCAGCGCCAAACGACCCTTATTGAGATATTTACCCAACTTACGGAATCGAAAATAGTAGTATATCTGGATGACCAGCAGCACAACAACAGCGGCGATAAGCGCCACACCCTGCCAGCCATAGTTTGATAAAGCAATATGGAAGTAATACATTTGTATATATGTTTATAGGTGACAAATTTACGAAAAAAATGTGATTATCGCCAACTCTTGAGAATAAACTCCTCCTAAAGGTGCGAAAATCGCGTTCAGTGCGCTTGCAACTGACTCCGTCGGGCGGAGATAGCACCTCCGCGGGTGCATATTACGCCGCGATTTGGGCATAGAGTTTTTTTGCTAAAACTCTATGATTTTAGAATAGAATCAGCTGAATCAAATAAATTTGTTCAGCTAATTCTATTCTAAAATTTATTAAATGCCTTCAGCATTTAAACCCAATTCGAATTGTAACACAACTCATACCAATTATGAATTATACATTGTGCAAAGCGCTTTCAAGCGTTGTAAATCAGCGCAATACAAGATCAAAGCGCAAGTTTTTGAGCCCATGGGAAGCCTGGCGCCCGCGCGGCAGTAACGCAATACGCAAGCTATTCACTCACTTTTTTAACTTTTTTTTGCTAAAAAGTTTGCAAATATAAAAATTTGCACTACCTTTGCACAACCAAAACGAAATGGTGGATTCATCTAAGGGCTAGGATACCTGCCTCTCACGCAGGACATAGGGGTTCGAATCCCCTATCCACTACTCAAAACGTCTCGAGAAATCGGGACGTTTTTTTTGTGCATATATCCATCAACGAACGACCCGATAATCCAGAAAGGTATATAAACAAAAAAGTTGCCCTCGTAGGCAACTTAAAATATTGTGGGAGTTGAGGGATTCGAACCCCCGACCCTCTGCTTGTAAGGCAGATGCTCTGAACCAGCTGAGCTAAACTCCCAATATCTGGGTTATATCTATAAAAAAACCACTCTGTGAGTGGTTATGTGGGAGTTGAGGGATTCGAACCCCCGACCCTCTGCTTGTAAGGCAGATGCTCTGAACCAGCTGAGCTAAACTCCCGTTGCTTCGACAAGGCGAACCTCGCAAAAGAACGTTTGCGCCTGAACAAGGACTTGAACCTAGGACCCCATGATTAACAGTCATGTGCTCTAACCAACTGAGCTATTCAGGCAGAATTTAATGAACTTTGAAAACTTCAACAAGTAGCCTTGTTTTGTTTTCGTGGTGCAAATATAAGCGCTTTTTTTTTATCTGCAAAACTTTTTTGCGTTTTTTTATAAAAAAAATTGTACATTTGGGGGATTCTTTTCCTAAAATAGAACTATTTATGAGACTTTCTAAAGGTGTTATATGCCTGATTGTATGCTTGTTAAGCGCCAATTTTGCACGCTCTCAAGAGTTTGAATTCGACTCTCTAAGCTTCGATTTTGGCACAATTGCCGAAGATGGAGGCAGCGTGTCGCACACATTCTCCTTAAAAAATGCTGGCTCACAGCCCGCTGTCATTGTCTTTGCCAACAGCTCGTGCGGCTGCACCACTCCCGAATACTCGCGCGCACCCATCGCACCAGGCGCATCGTCGACGGTCGCGGTCACTTTCGACCCCATGAATCGACCTGGTGACTTCTCCAAGACCATCCAGATCGTCGTGGCGCCCGACAACAGAAAGTACACGCTGACCATCACGGGCGACGTGACCCCGCGCAAGAAGAGCACCGAGGAGCTCTACCCTTTTGATTTGGGGGAGGGCTTCAGGGTCGGAGCCAACTACTTCCCCCTTTCGCACATCGGGCAGGGTGAGCGCGTCGAGACCCAGGTTACCTATATTAATAGCTCAAAAAAGGCCATTAAGGTGACCCTGCAGCCCATCACCGAGAGTGGCAAGTTCGACATCAAGCGCGAGTTCACCGTTGCGGCGGGGGCCAAAGGCACCCTGGCGGCGGCCTACGACCTCTCGAGTGGCGGCACCTTCTACGGCCCGCTCGCCGACAAATACATAGTGAAGGTGAACGGCAAGGAGGCCAAGTATCAGCTGATGTTCAACGGCCACGCCATCGACCGCTTCACGGCGGAGTCGCGTGCAACGCCCCCAATCGGCAACCTGAGCAGCAGAATGATCCGCTTGGGCAGCATCAAGAGGGGGAAAGAGAGCGAAAAAACTATGCTAACTATAGAGAATACAGGGGTTTCCGACCTCATCATTCGCGACGTGTCGCTGGCCGACGGAGTGAAGAGCACCCTGAAAAGCGGCACCACCATCGAGCCTTCGGGGCAGATCGCAGCCGAGGTGTGGATCGACAGCTCGGGGGCCGATTACGGCAACTTTTCGCGCTACATCACCCTCACGCTCAACGATCCCGACGGGCCACTGCAGCGCATTCGGGTGGTTGGCACAATTGAAAATTAAGAACAATAAGATTCAAAACAAACAAATAAATAGATTATGTTCGAGGTATTAGAGAAGCGTGAAATTGCGCCAAGCATTTCACTCATGAAGATTAAGGCTCCACGTGTAGCCTCGTCGGCAAAACCTGGGCAGTTTGTAATCGTTCGCACCGACGAACGTAGCGAGCGCATCCCACTCACCATCGCCGACTTCAACGCCACCGAGGGGTGGGTTATGATTGTTATTCAGACCATTGGCGTCTCCACGCGCCACATCTGCTCGCTCGAGGCGGGCGACTTTTTGGCCGATTTCGCAGGCCCACTAGGTCACCCATCCGACTTTGTGGCCGAACCTTTGGAGGAGGTCAAAGGGCGTCGCTACCTCTTCGTTGCGGGAGGTGTTGGAGCGGCTCCAGTCTACCCTCAAGTGAAGTGGTTGCACGAGAATGGCGTCGAGGCCGACGTTATTATCGGAGCTAAAAATAGCGAGATGCTTATCTTCGAGGAGGAGATGAGCCAGGTGGCAACCAACCTATATATATGTACCGACGACGGCAGCAAGGGCTTCAAGGGTCTTGTAACGGCTAAGATCGAAGAGCTTATAGCTCAGGGAAATAGCTACGACGTATGCATTGCCATCGGTCCGATGATCATGATGAAGTTCGTCACCCTCACCACCAAGAAGTATGAGATGCCAACGATAGTTTCGCTCAACACCCTCATGGTCGATGGCACAGGAATGTGCGGCGCATGTCGTGTGACAGTTGGCGGCAAGGTGCGCTTCACCTGCGTCGAGGGTCCCGAGTTCGACGGACACCAAGTGGACTTCGACGAGGCGCTACGCCGCATAGGCATGTATCGTTCGCTCGAGCAGCGCGCTGCGGCAATCGAGCAGGAGCGTCAAGAGGGACACGTATGTAAAATTGGCTTAGATAAATAGATCGATTATGGCAAATAAGATAGCACGCCTCAAGGCGCGCGAACAAGACCCAAAAGTTAGAGCAACCAACTTCGAGGAGGTTTGCTATGGATTCAATTTAGAGGAGGCGCAAACCGAGGCCTCTCGCTGCCTAGAGTGCAAGAAGCCACGCTGCGTGGCGGCATGTCCCGTGGGCATCAACATCCCTGGTTTCATCGGCCGAATCACCGCAGGTGACATGGAGGGTGCAGTTGCTGCCATCGCCGTAGATAGCTCCCTACCAAGCATTTGCGGACGCGTATGCCCCCAGGAGAGCCAGTGCGAGGGCTCCTGCGTATTGGGCATCAAGGGCGAGAGCGTCTCAATTGGCCAGCTCGAGCGCTTCGTGGGCGACTGGAAGATCGCCAATATGCCGAACGCCAAGTGCGAGGTGGCACCAAAGGGCAAGAAGGTGGCTGTGGTTGGTAGCGGTCCCGCAGGATTGGCCTGCGCAAGCGACCTTGCCAAGATGGGCTACGAGGTGACTGTATTCGAGGCGCTGCACAAGCTTGGCGGCGTTTTGGTATACGGAATCCCCGAGTTCCGACTCCCTAAGGATAAGATCGTTGCGGCCGAGATCGCCGCAGTGGAGGCTCTCGGCGTGAAGTTCGAGACCGACGTGATCGTAGGTCGCACCGTGACCATCGATTCACTCATGGACGACGAGGGCTTCGACGCTGTATTCATCGGCTCGGGAGCAGGACTTCCACGCTTCATGAACATCCCTGGCGAGACTCTCAACGGCGTGGTTTCGGCCAACGAGTTCCTAACTCGCGCCAACCTGATGAAGGCCTACGACCAGGAGTACGACACCCCGATATTCACGGGCGAGAGCGTCGTGGTTGTTGGCGGCGGCAACGTCGCAATGGATGCCGTGCGCACAGCTAAGCGCCTCGGTGCCAAGGCTACAATAGTATATCGACGTGGCGAGGCCGAGCTTCCCGCACGTCTCGAGGAGGTGCACCACGCCAAAGAGGAGGGCATCGACTTCAAGATGCTCACCAACCCTACTCAGATCCTCTCTAAGGACGGCGGCTGGGTACGCGCCATAGAGTGCGTCGAGATGGAGCTCGGAGAGCCCGACGCAAGCGGACGCCGCTCACCCGTAGTCAAGGAGGGTTCCAACTTCGAGGTGGAGTGCGACGTCGTAATCATGGCCCTGGGAACATCCCCCAACCCCCTAATCGCCTCAACCACAGAGGGCCTCGACACAAACCGCTGGGGCTGCGTCGTGGCTGAGGAGAACGGCGCAACATCACGCAAAGGAGTCTTCGCAGGTGGCGACGTGGTAACTGGCGCCGCAACTGTGATCCTCGCTATGGGCGCTGGACGTACCGCGGCTCGAGCTATTGACGAGTACTTGAGTTAGGCTTTTTGGCCTGGGTTGGCTTCTTGGGTTGGCTTCTTGGGTTGGCTTCTTGGGTTGGCCTGGGACTGCCCTTGCAGCGGGCGGCCGCCAGACTTCGCCTGGACCTGCAGAAGCCTTTGGCTTCTTACTTTTTTCCTACGGAGATTCAAAGCGCTAAAGCGCCTACAAAAAATAGCCATAGATTACTCTTTCGAAAGTATACTTTCGAAAGAGTAATCTATGACTATTTTTTTATGTCAACTGCGTTGACACTTTGAATCTCCGAATGTCTAACAAACACATACATACACATATACATACAACAACTCTCTCAACTTGAAAGTTGAAATGGTGATGAAAAACGCAGTTTTTCAATCCAAGCTTGCTTGGTGCCCGCGCGGCATTAGCGCAGTGAGGGACGTTGCATAGCTGTTCGCCATCCCTCCTAAAAAAGCATTTTTTTGCAAAAAAAAATGCGCAGAGGGCGAGCAGATCGGAGATCTGCCAAAAAAAATCAACGTACCTCCCGCCCCGCCGCAGAGAGCTCTTTAATCTTCTGATAGTGATGATCGAAAAACCCACAAATCCTATTGAGAGTAAGGTTGTTAGGGTCACGCTCAATTTGGCGTTGCATCTCGACGTAAAACTTCTTAAAATCCTTTTCGAGAGTCTCGAGGAGTGGTTGCTCGCGATAGTCAGGTACGCGTAGCCAACGATACTGAAATAGTGAAAGATAGATGTAGAGTCGGCGGATCTCGTCGCGCTCCAAATCGAATGTGTTTGAGGTGGTTAACCTCACTTTGTGCCTCTGTTCCATAGCCTTTAGTTTTGATGGTTGAACTTATCGAGAGGCGAAAAAGGAGGGTGATTTCGCTGACCCGTTGACTTTCACCAGACCTGGCAGCAGGTACATTAATAGCCTGCACGGGGGCGAAACCACCCGTACAGATATAGAGAGGTGCGAGCAAAATGCCCACCTCAGCTAATAGGCAAGTTTCCCTGCCAGGTCTAATATGAAAGTCATTACAAATATAGGAATCTTTCCGAGTAATTCCAAATTTGAGTGGTTTAGAATTCGAATTGGGTTTAAATGCTGCAAGCATTTAATAAATTTTAGAGGTTTGCGTGCAGCTCAAATTTATTTGAAGCGGCGCGCTAACCTCTAAAATCATAGAGTTTTAGCAAA
>JAWXTG010000026.1:0-27862 GCA_044433705.1 Rikenellaceae bacterium
AAAAAGCGCATAATGACTATGAAGATACTGATACTCAACGGCCCCAACCTAAATTTGCAAGGCACTCGCAATGTGGAAATCTACGGATCTACCACGTTCGAGGAGTATATCGAGACACTTAGAGCGAGCTATCCAGCTGTAAAATTCGACTATTTCCAATCAAATATTGAGGGTGAGCTTATTGACCAGATCCACAAGTCGGTTGGCACTCTCGACGGTGTTGTGATCAACGCAGGAGGATATACACACACCTCGGTGGCACTACGCGACGCCATCGCAGCTGTGGCGACCCCTGTTGTCGAAGTTCACATCTCATCGATTTTGGCACGCGAAGAGTTCCGCCATATCTCGATGATCGCACCCGTTGCAATAGGTTCAATAATGGGCTTTGGACTCGACTCCTACCGATTGGGCGTCGAGGCACTTATTAAAAAAGAAAATACAATTTAGACGAGAATATATGTTAAGAATGAAGAAGACAAAGATTGTTGCGACAATCTCAGACTTTAGATGTGGCCAAGAGTATATCAAGAGCCTCTACGAAGCTGGAATGGATGTAGTACGTGTTAATTCTGCACACGTATCAGAGGAGAGTGCCTCACAAATCGTGGAGAATGTCCACCAAGTAAACCCTGCGATCCCAGTTATGATCGATACTAAGGGTCCAGAAATTCGCGTTACATCTATCGCAAAAGAGTTCGATGGTGCTATCGAGTACCAAGTGGGTGACAAAGTTGCAGTTCGTGGTACGTCTACCGCCGAGCCAACTCGCCGCGACACAATATTTATGAATGTTCCTTCGATTGTCGACGATCTATCTGTTGGCAACCGCATGCTTATCGCCGATGGCGCCCTCGAGATTGAGGTTGTCGAGAAAAATGCCGACGAGCTTATCTGTGTATTCACTATCGCTGGCGTTTTGAAGTCTCGCAAGAGTGTCAACGTCCCAGGAGTTAGCATTGCTCTTCCATCGATCACCGAGAAAGATCGCCGCTTTATCCTATGGGCAATCAACAACGATGTTGACTTTATCGCACACTCGTTTGTTCGTAGCGCAGCCGACGTTAAGGCTGTTCAAGATATCCTTGACGAGCACAATAGCCCCATCAAGATCATCTCGAAGATCGAGAACCAAGAGGGAATCAACAACCTCGACGAGATTATCGAGGCATCATACGGTATCATGGTTGCTCGTGGTGACCTAGGTGTTGAGCTTCCAGCGGAGAAGATCCCAGGAATCCAACGCATGATCGTTGAGCGTTGTACAGCTGCTAAGCGCCCTGTAATCATCGCTACTCAGATGCTATACTCGATGGTTAACTCAGCTCGCCCAACTCGCGCCGAGGTTAGCGACGTTGCTAGCGCTATCTACGAGCGTGTGGATGCAATCATGCTTAGCGACGAGACCGCAATGGGTTCATATCCAGTTGAGTCGGTAGCTACAATGGCTCGTATCGCTCGCGAGATCGAGAGCGATGACCAGCACTTCGCACCAATTATCGATATCGACATGGTTTCGGTAAACCACGAGATCACCGCTCAGTTGGCACGTTCAGCTGTACGCGCATGTAGCAACCTTAATGTTCGTTACGTGATTATCGACACACAAACAGGTCGCACAGGTCGTTACCTAGCTGCATTCCGCGGTCGCAAAACCGTTATGGCGGTATGTTACACCCTCCACGCACAGCGTATCTTGGCTCTATCATACGGCGTCGTAGCGATCCTCCGCAACGAGGAGAGCGACAAATATCGCTTCATCACCAATGCGCTTGACTTCATGGAGAACTACGTTAAACTACACGGTGAGGATATCATCGTTGTTGTTGGTGGTAGCTTCGGACCAGGACGCGGAGGTTCATACGTCGAGCTTGCTCAAGTACACGAGCTACGCGAACGCGAAAAGCGTTGTTACAGCGACATGAAAGAGTAAATTTAAACACACCTTTATAAAGAGTGGCCAATATCCATATGGATTTATTGGCCACTCTTTTCGCGTCTAAAGTGACGTAGACCCACACCATCCATCGAGTAGAAACCACCGCCAGAGATGAGGAAAAGGAGGTATAGAAGGATATATATCGCATTGAGCTCGATGGTCGCAGCCGATGCCGATCCAAAATATATTATCATACCCGCCACAGTGCCCAAAATTAGCACAACAGCCGTAGCCCGAACCCATCGCCCCATGATCAGCAGAAACACGCTTAAAACCTCGACAAACGAGAATAAGACATACCAGGTCGCACCGCCCACACCCCACAGTTGGTGGTATGAATCTATGACCACATTATAATTTTGCATCTTCGCAACGTTGTGCAACAGCAAAACTCCACCTATAACTACTCGCAGATAAAGTAGCGCCCAGTCGCCTCGGCAAGCTGCAGGAACAATATTTTTTTGATCTTTTTCCATTAACATCTAAGGATCTGTTTAAATTACTTAAAACCAGGCTACAAATAGAGTGCCACGCCGTATAAAGCGGTTTTTCCAAAGAAAAAATTAGAAAAAACTTGCTGAAATATTTGCAAGTTCAAAATTCTTGCCTTATCTTTGCACTCGCTTTCGAGCATCGGATTGAGCTATGGTGTAACGGTAACACAGCTGATTTTGGTTCAGTCGTTCCAGGTTCGAATCCTGGTAGCTCAACACCAAGGTGGGTGTTCATATTTTTGAACACCCACTTTTTTTATAAAAAAATAAACCGCGGGCAACCGCACCAGTTCTGAATTATGTTAAGTAGAAGATTGCTTCGCATAAAAGCCCTTAAGGCGCTTTATGCTCACCTCCAAAATGAGAGTGACAATATGATTGCATCGGAGAAGAGTATGCTAGGGTCGATTGACAAAGCCTACGATCTCTATTTCCAAATGCTGTTGCTGCCTGTCGAGGTTGCACGCTACGCCGAAGCACGCCAGGAGTTGGCCAAAGAGAAGAAGCTACCTACTTACGAAGATCTCAACCCCAACCGTAAATTTGTCGACAACACCGTCATTCGGCTCATCGAAAATAGCGACTCGGTGAACGACTACGCCGCACGCCGCAAATTGAACTGGTCTCAGGACACGGAACTCATCAAGAGCATCTACAACTCACTTATCACAAGCGAGAGCTACAAAAGCTACATGACAAGCCAGGAGAGCTCTCTCAAAGAGGATATCGCGTTCATCGAGAACTTCTTCATCAAAGAGATGCAGGAGTGCGAGGCGCTGGACGAGGCTCTAGAGGATCTATCGATTATGTGGGATAACGACCTAAGCTACATCCTTCCGCTGATTGCACGTACCCTATCGTCGATCCGCCCATCACACACCGAGCTTAAGATTATGCCTAAGTACAAGAGTGACGAGGAGCTAGATTTCGTGCGCACGCTATTCCAAAAATCACTTATCAACTACAACCAGAACCAGGCGTATATCGAGAAATTCACAAGCAACTGGGACCTCGAGAGAATTGTATTCATGGACAACCTAATCATGAATATGGCCATGACAGAGCTCGTATCGCTACCATCAGTGCCTATTAAGGTCACAATGGATGAGTATATCGAGATCTCTAAGGCCTACTCCACCCCTGGCAGTAGCACCTTTATTAATGGCGTCCTAGATCGCGTTGTAAACGACCTCACAGCCGAAGGCAGAATCAATAAGATTGGTAGAGGATTGATATAGATCTACAACTTACAAAACATAACAACTTATAAAAATGAACATCCGAAATATGGAATGTTCATTTTTTATTAATATATATTAAAAAAGTATTTAAAGTATTGATTTCTAAATATATTTCTTTATCTTTGTATAATTTAAATACGTATAAATACTCGATTAACAATTTATATATCTAACTAAAAATTTAAATTTATGAAAAAATTACTATTTTGTTTAGCATTGTCAGTTGCATTTTTGAGTTCATGCTCTACTATGCGCACCGCAACATCTAAGTCAGTAGATGTTAGCACCTCTATCTCAAGCGTTACAACAGCTGATCTAGCCGTTGCTCAGCAGAGAGTCGAATACGACTACATCCCATCTCGCAAAGAGCGCAAAAAGATGAAACTAGCGGTGATGCAAGAGAAAGCTGTCGCTGCAGCACTTAAGAACAATGGCAATGCCGATGTAATGGTTGCAACTGAGTACCAAGTAGAGAGAAAAGGTTTTAAAATTCGTAAGGTTACAGTTTCAGGATACCCTGCAAAATACAAAAACTTCAAGACTCTATAGTAGACACACTCACTTATAAACTGCAAATATTATGAAAAAAATAATAGCATTACTCTCAGTGTGTCTGCTGATCACATCGTGTTCTACAATCCGCACTGCGAGTTCAACATCTGTTGATGTTACAACGAACGTAGTACAATATCCCGTAGTGGTTGACCTAGATATTTCAACCCAAATGGTGACAAAGGAGGTTAGCTGGACATACGTTGAGTCGCTCTTCAAATCAACAATGGTCAAGAAAGCCGAGAGCACAATCATCTACGATATGCTCAAGGAGTGTGACGCCGATGTTCTTGTCGAGAAACGCGTTCAAACCATCGCTATCCCATTTGGTCGCAAAACAGTATCAATCATGGGCTACCCTGCTAAATTCACCAATTTCAGAAAGTTGACAAACAGCGAAATCCGCGCAATCGAGGCGGTAAACTGCAATAGCAACCTCTATTTTATAGATGAGAATGGCAGCTATAAACTTGTGAAATAACACCATTCACACAAATGCAATAAGCTCTCTTACGGTATTAACACACTGTAAGAGAGCTTATTATATTGACTAATTCTCGAGGGCTGCTACTCGCAGATAAAATCTATCATATCCAATATCCCCTGGCGGCAAACGGGGCAGAAACCACCATCATTCAGCGTACGCATCATGCAGTTAACCCAAGGACGATAGATGCCCTCAGAGGCGTAGCCACCACCCTCGTAAACCCCCACAACGGCACTATTAGCGTCGCTCTCCTCTGTTGGCACAGGAGTTGCACTCTCGACGAGGTTTCGCCACACGGGCTTCTTTTCGAGCTTTATATCACGTGTAATATTGAGTTCCCAAGGCTCAACTCCCTGAGGGTAGAAATCGTCGACACTTGCATCCCCCTCGTACTCGTCAGCTAGACCTAGGAGTAGATGACCAAACTCATGAACAAATATTCGGCCTGCCTCTGTAGGGTGGCTCGATGAACTGATTCCGTAGTAGTTGTAGATACCTCCACCGCCATATTTTGTGGTATTGGAGATGATATATATTAGGTCATAAGGGACGTTAGCGGCAACGTCTCTAACACGCTGAAAATCATCCACCATCTGATATCGCTCCGACTCAAAGGTGTAAAATTTTGCACCCAACGCCGTATTGCACCACTGCTCACCTGGAACCGAGACCCCACTATCGACTGATGGCGACCACACAGCACGAATATTGAATCTCGCCGACTCCTCCTTCAGGGGTGAAAATGTGAATATCTGGCTACTAAAATTCTCGCAATCGGCCTTGAATTTATCATACTCATCGGCGCTGTAACCCTCTGGAATAAAGACGATATCGACACTATTAGCTGGCGCACCGCTACCATGCACTTCAAAGGTAGGCAGCGAACACTTGCGCTTCTCGATATAGATGGAGGAGGGGTCAACAACATGCTCGAACTTCTTCACAAAGTTGCCCTCGCGATTGCGCGAATGTATCTCAATGCGCACATCATTTTTGGGATATGGCATCACCATCGACTCACGATAAGCGCGGGAGATCTGCTTAGCTTCGGCTGTGGCCTGCCACTCGGTGAATAGCACACAGAAGCCGCGCGAGTAGATTAGCTCTTCGCTAGACAGATCATATACCTTTAGGTATTGCATACCTAAGTTATTATCATCAATCAAGTTAACTCTGCTTCCAGCAAAGTGAGGCTCCTCTTTAAGGGCCTCGAAATAGTAGCTCTCTTCGAGCGCATTACCCGCATGTATATAATCTATACGCAGGCTCTTCTCTTCGAAATAGTCACCAAAAGATTGGCTAAATCCAGCGGCACAAAGGAGGGTGCCGACAGCTGTAATAAGGATCTTTTTCATTGGATTAGGTATTAGGGTTAATCGAAAAGAGCAGCCAACTATCTCTAGTTAACTGCTCTCTCTTATCTACATATAGCTCACTACTACTCCTCGTCGAGGTGCATGTGGTTTACGTAAACTGCGTGTTGCATAGCTACGCGCTTAGCGATAGATGGCTTTGTGAAGTATTGACGACGACGAAGCTCCTTCAATACGCCTGTGCGCTCATATTTACGTTTGAATTTCTTAAGGGCTCTCTCGATGTTCTCACCCTCTTTAACTGGCATGATAATCATAATAGTATATTTTTTATTGTTTTTTTAATTTTTGTTTTTGACCTTTTCGGTTGGTCGAACCTTGGTTCTACGGCGGAGAGTCGCTACGAATCTCAACTACCTATTTTGATATTTCAAATTGTCTACAGGTCTGCACCTATAAGAATTCGTCTCCGCTCACTTGGCGTGTTTCGAACTCTTCGAAAAGAAGATAGGGACGCACTCTTGTTGCCTCCTCCTCGGTAAATATTTTATCGTCGATCATCTCCTCTACGGTACTCCAACCTCCTTTCAATTCTCTTATCTTGAGCAACCTCCTCAAAGCCCTATCGGCGATGTAGGGGTGACCCTTCATTGTTTTAGCGGATGCAAAGTTAACATCTATTTTTGAAATATCACAACTATCGCACAAAATTTGTTGAATTATTTTCTCAAAATTGCTCTCAGTGACCATTTTTAGCTCCGAAAGCTGATCTACGGAGTAGAAGCCACCCAACTTTTGACGATATTCGATGATCCCCACAACGCTTTTTTCTCCAATTCCATAGACCGAGCGCAACTGCGCAGAGTCAGCCTTATTGATATCGACAAGTTTCAACTCTGGCTCTACGTACTCAGGAAAGATTATATATGGCTGCAAAGCCGCAGCTACCGAATCCGAGAGAACATAACATTCGCGCAATTCATCCATATTGTAGATCCCCGATCTGTTGCGCCACTGCACAAAGACCTCGGCCTGGCGGCGACTCAAAGCGCCCACAGCCACAAGATATTTAACGCCGACGGTATCAACCTGAAATTTTGAAATAGGCAACAACTTACGTTTATACCTCTCGCCACTGCTCCAACTGCCTTTGTCAACAGTCGATTTCGCCGACTCATACTCGGCGCGAGTCTTTAGACGAAAGGTGTCGGCAATAACAATATATGGCTCCAGCGCGTAGTAGAGCGAGTCGCTAATCCCGTAACATGTAAAGAGATCCTCCTTTATGCGAAAGACCTTGCCATACTCGCGATATCGAATTACGCTCACCGCCTCCGTCTTTGTCAAACCTAGAGCGATCAACTCGGGCAGGGTCACCGTGTTGGGGTCAAATTCAAAATAACGATCCCCCTCATCATAATCCGAAAACAGCTCGGCGGCTATCTTCATAGCCTTACGATCGACGATATAATTATAGGAAAAACTGATAGAAATAAGTAGTATTATAATACCAATTATCGCTATAACTGCACGATCTGAGCCACGCCTCTTCACCACCATCTTCTACCAATCTTCCTTTTCGGAGAGCTCCAGAACGCTATATCTGCGCGATGGCGACTCCAAAAATTCACCTATTCCATAATCCGACCAGCGAGCATCAACCATCTCAATCACCTCTGGGCGCGACACAACAACATTGGGGAAGCGCGCGGGGTTCGAACCACGGCCTGGCACCTTGCTGCGTGCGTCGAAGAGTAACGCACCACCCAACTGCACCACATCGCGATCGACTTCGGTGTTAGCGGCTCCCAACCACAATAGATCATAAGGGGTCAAAGAGGCTGCAGATGAGTCAAATAGAGCCACAAAGTTTATATCTTCTGCGCACAAATCGCTTAACAATTGCGACAAATCAATTTCGAGTGAAGGAGAAGCGTAGAGCAACAAAACGCCCCACTTTTCGACCAAGCGATCATCTACGGTAAAGCCCTCAACACTACCCCACTTCGGCCTACGCTCGCGCGGAGTAACTGCCGTAAGGTCGATAGCCAATTTTCCGCCCATGCCACATGTCGGTGTCGCATGATCCAAAACATCCAAAACGCCTCGCCCACGCACAACACGCCCCTGAAGATCGACACTACTAAGCAGCTGAGCAACAGCATCTTCACTGCGCAGCTCAACATCGGAATCCGTCACAACCAGATATTTATTAAACATCATCTGCCCCGAGCCCCACATCGAAAGGATAATCTTTTGAGCCTGACCAGCATAGCGACTCTTAATCGAGGTTAAAACCAGGTTATGAGCCGTACCCGCGGCAGGCATATATAGGTCGCACACCTCAGGGTGAAGCGCAAAACGAATTGGAGCCACAAAAATGCGCTCCGAAGCCACAGCAATTGCAGCATCCTCTTGCGGTGGAACACCTACAATTGTAGCTGGATATACAGCACCACGACGATGAGTGATAGCCGTGATATGGAACAGTGGATAACGATCTTGGAGAGAGTAGAAGCCCGTATGGTCGCCAAATGGCCCCTCGATGATCTTCTCCTCGGCGGGATCGACATAGCCCTCGATCACAATGTCGCAATCCTCTGGCACATAGATATCATTGGTGATGCACTTCACTAGCTTCACACTGCGCTGGCGCATGAAACCTGCGAGCAGATACTCATCCATATTGTCGGGCATGGGGGCCGTAGCAGCATAAGTATAGGCGGGATCACCTCCCAGGGCGACACTCACAGGCATACGCTCACCTCGACGTTTGTAGGCGTCGTAGTGTCGAGCCCCAGTTTTATGTATATGCCAATGCATGGCGGTCGTACACTCGTCGATCACCTGCATACGATACATCCCCACATTACGCCCCTTTGTATCGGGGTCAACGGTATTAACCATTGGCAGGGTGATAAACTTACCGCCATCGAAGCCCCAGCACTTCAAAACGGGCAACATCGACAAGCGAACATTGTCACCAAGATACTGCACCTCTTGGCAGGCCCCTTTTGAGCTCGATTTACGAGGCATCCACTTCGACACTTCGCCCAAAAGCGGCAACATTTTGAGTTTATCCCAAATGGAGTCCATCGGCGTTGTCGCACTTCGAAGCAGTGAATCAATCCGCTCGGTTAGCTCCTCTAGGTGCTCGACACCCGCCACCATAGCCATGCGACGCTCCGAGCCCATCATATTTATCAGCAGAGGGAACTCCGAGCCACAATTCTCGAAGAGCAGAGCCTTGCCTCCATCGGGACTTTTACTAACTCTATCGACAATTTCAGTTATCTCATATTGAGTTGAAACGGGCGCTGCGACTCTTGTAAGTTCACCACAACGCTCCAGTTCATCAATAAAATCTTTAAGGCTACTATACATTTAATATATCTCTAAATTGGTAAAGTTGATCTCTCAATCGCGGCCTAAATCCCGCCTCGGCGATAGCCTTTTGAATACCTTCTGCATCAAAACTATTATTGGCGCCAGCCGACGAAACCACATTCTCCTCAATCATGATTGATCCAAAATCATTAGCTCCACTATGCAGAGCAATCTGAGCCGTTGCACGCCCCACAGTGAGCCACGAAGCTTGAATATTATCGATGTTGGTGAGCAGCAGGCGGCTCATAGCGATAATGCGAAGATACCCCAACGGCGAGAAATTTGTCTGTACTCCCTCGCGCTCAAGTTGCGTTGCCGTAGAGTGGAAGATCCACGGGATAAAGGCCACAAAACCGTGATTACCCTCGGGGCAGCGCGCCTGCAGATCGCGGATGGCCAACAGGTGGTCGACTCGTTGATGGGGGGTCTCAATATGGCCATACATCATAGTTGCCGAAGTTGGCAGATTCAGGCAATGAGCCTCATGCATCACCGCAAGCCACTCCTCGACACTAGGCTTGGCGGGTGAGATACGTCGGCGTACATCATCCACCAAGATCTCCGCTCCAGCACCTGGCAGCGACTCTAAACCCGCTGCCATCAAGCGCTTTAGCGTCTCGAGAGTCGACAACCTGCTCACCTTTGCAATGTGCGACACCTCGGGCGCACCCAAAGCGTGCAGTTTCAGTGTTGGATAGAGTGACTTAAGCGTAGAAAACAGCTCCTCATAAAACTCAATACCCAATTTTGGATGTAGCCCACCCTGCAAAAGAAGCTGATCACCACCGAGTTCCAGCGTTCGTTCGATCTTCTGGCGATACTCATCTATTGATGTAATAAAACTGCGCTCCGCCTGATGGGGCTTACAGTGAAAATTACAAAATTTGCAACCCGAAATACATACATTCGTAATGTTCACATTGCGATCAATCTGCCATGTGACAATGGTAGGATCGGCAACAACACTTGCGCGCAGAGCATCTGCCGCCGCAGCCAACTCGTTGAGAGGCGCATGGTCGTAGAGGTGGTAGGCCTCCGCCGCCGATATCATCTCTCGGCGCAGGCACCTATCTAATATTGCGGTAATATTCATATTTACAACTTACTAACCAACGTAAAATCCAACATTCGCTTACCCAAATCGGCACGTTTGATGGTCACCGCAACTCTATCGCCCAGCGTGAATGTTTCGCGCGTTGAGCGTCCAATCATGGTGTAACTCTGCTCATCAAAGTGGTAATAATCGTCACCCATCTCGCGCACGGGAACCATTCCCTCGATGTGCGTTTCGTCGAGCTCCACGAATAGACCCCACTCTTTCATTCCACAAATGCTACCTTCGAACTCCTCACCGATACGATCCTTCATAAACTCCACGGCTTTATACTTAATCGATGCACGCTCTGCATTTGCCGCAACAATTTCGCGCTCTGAGGAGTGTACACACATAGCCTCAATAGCCTCTTTATCAGCCGATTTACCACCATCAAGATAGTATGCCAACAGGCGATGAACCATCATATCTGGGTATCGACGGATAGGCGATGTGAAGTGCGTATAGTATGGAAATGCCAAGCCGTAGTGGCCGATATTGTCGGTTGTATATAGCGCCTTCGACATGGAACGAATGGCCAACATCGAGACAACATTCTCTTCGGTATGACCCTTAATAGAGCTAAGTAACTTATTGATCTCACGAGCAATAGCCACACCTTTAGCGGCCTTAAAGTTTAGGCCAAAGCGCATAATAAATTGACGGAATGAATCGATTTTCTCGGTATCTGGCTGATCGTGCACGCGGTAGACCATCGTGCGATCATACTTGCGACTTGCCGTGCGACGTTTCGAGCAGAAAATAGCCACCTGACGATTTGCCAGCAACATAAACTCCTCGATCATCTTATTCGACTCCTTAGCCTCCTTGGTGTAGACACCTATCGGGCGCCCCTTTTCATCGAGTTCGAACTTCATCTCGTCACGCTCGAAGGCGATAGCCCCCTTTTTGAAACGCTCGGCACGCAGACGCTGAGCCAACTCGTTGAGCTTCAGCACCTCCTCGGCGTAGTCTCCCTTGCCTGTCTCGATCACCTCCTGCGCCTCGGCGTAGGTAAATCGACGATCAGAGAAGATCACCGTACGACCAAACCACTCCTCGACAATCTCCAGATCGTCGTTAAGAGTAAATACAGCCGAGAAGCACAAACTCTCCTCATGTGGTCGCAGAGAGCATAGCTCATTTGAGAGCCTTTCGGGGAGCATCGGGATGGTACGATCAACCAGATATACCGATGTCGCACGCTCCTGCGCCTCGCTCTCGATGATCGAACCAGGGCGAACATAGTGAGTCACGTCGGCAATATGCACGCCAATCTCCCACAATCCTTCACCCACTTGACGTACAGATAGAGCATCGTCAAAATCCTTAGCATCAGCAGGATCCACGGTGAATGTAACGACATCGCGGAAGTCACGACGCTCATCATAATCGGCCTGGCTAATGCGCGCAGGAATCGCTTCGGCAGCCTCCACAACATCTTGTGGATAGGTATACGGAAGATCATACTCAGTCAAAATTGCGTGCATCTCAGTGTCGTTGTCGCCCGCTGCACCCAGCACCTCAACCAACTCACCAACAGGACTTTTAGAACCCTCGGCCCACTCCTTAACTCGGAATGAGACTTTGGTACCATCCTCCAAATTGGGGAATTTCTTCTTTGGAATAAATACATCGAATGGCATTTGACGCGAAGTGGAACGGATAAATATCTGGTGTGCGCTAACCACCGCAACACCTATATATACCTTTTTATTACGCTCCACAATCTTCACAATCTCGCCCTCAGCACTTCGGCCACGCATAGAGCGTCGCACCACTACCACCTCCACGATATCGCCATGCAGCGCTCGCATCGCTTGGTAGGGGCTTACATGGATATCGTTCTCAAGATCGTCGCACTCCACAAATATCGACCCACTTTTGGTCATCACAACTCGACCCACCAAATGGGGTAACTCGGCTGCGGCAAGGTGAAATTTGCCTCGAGCCGTCTCGGTTATTAGACCTTGGCTGACTAAATCCTGCAGGATATACAAGACTTCGCGGCGTCCCTGACGATCTGCGCACCCTGCGCTCGAAGCCAAATGCTTCAACGAAAATTTATTGTTTGGCATCTCCTTGAACATGTTGAGGATAAACCCCGCACGGTCAAATTCGTGCTTACTCTTCTTCTTTCTCATAATCTAAAAATGTTAGTGCCAAAGAGCTCATCAGCTCAATGCCAACTGTTATAGCCCCCTCCGAGGGGCAAAAGGTTGATGTGTGGGGTGCACCTGCATCACGGCCAACGCCCACGCGATAGAACAGCGACGGATAACGAGTACAGTAATAGCCAAAATCTTCGGCTGTAGCTCGCCTCTGCAACCACTCTACGCTATATTTTTTTGCAGCCACTTCAGCCGCCTCCAAAGTCAAAGACTCATCATTCACGACGCAGGGGTAACCATCGTTGATATCGACCACAATTTCCAAATCGTGCCTCTCTTCATATATCTTTGCAATTTGGCGGATCTGCTCTTTTGTCGCTGCGCGCTCACCCTCGTCAAATGTGCGCAGGGTACCCTCCAGCTTAACTGTATAAGGGATTACATTTGTTGCACCGTCGGCCTCGACACGCCCTATCGACAACACCCTATCTGCATGATTCAGAGCCAAAAGCGAGGTTACAAGTTCAGCCATAGCAGCCACTGGATCTCGAAGCTTTTCGCGCATTGCTGCGTGGCCACCCACGCCCTGCACCTTGAATCGCAGTTCATCACCCGAAGCCATAAACTTACCCGTTTTAAAACCAACTTCGCCAACGTCAAGCCCCGCATCGACATGCTGTCCAACCACCGCCACGACATCATAATCCGCAAATGGATCTTCGGCTAAAACCAGCGAGGCGCCACCTGGATTACACTCTTCGCCTGGCTGAAACACTCCAAAGATAGTGCCTTCGAAATCGCGACTGCTATTCAGCTCACATAGAGCACCATAGAGCATCGCGGCATGCATATCATGACCACAAGCGTGCATCACGCCTACATTTTGCGAGGCGAACTCCACCCCCGACATCTCTTCGACGGGCAGCGCATCGATATCGGCACGCAAGACAACGGCGCGCTTCAGATCGCCACGTCCCTCGATCTTAGCCAGCAGACCAGTTTTAGCAACTCGACGGTGCTCGATGCCAACCTCATTTAGCGCCCCCTCAATAAAAAGCGCTGTTTGATACTCTTCAAACGAGAGTTCGGGATAGGAGTGAATATATCGACGAAAGGTTATTGGATTCATATAACTCTCTTTTTAAAATATTGAACGTGCAATCTGCTCAATATCATGTGTTTTACTCATCGTATAGTAGTGAAGCACAGGCACTTTGGCAGCCATCAACTCACGCGATTGCGCAATCGCCCACTCTATACCAATTTGACGAATAGCCTGCGGATCATCGGCAAAATTCTGTAATTCGACACGTAGATATTCGGGGATCGTTATACTAAAAGTCGCAGGTAAAAGCGTTAATTGGCGAATTGTCGATAGCGGCTTTAGACCTGGAATGATCGGTACAGTGATACCCGCAGCGCGACAGCGCTCCACAAAATCAAAGTAGACAGCATTATCGAAAAACATCTGAGTCACAATATATTGAGCACCCGCATCAACCTTTGCCTTAAGATTCGCAATATCGCTTTCGAGGCTCTTTGCCGCAAAATGTTTTTCAGGATAACCCGCTACACCGATCGAGAAATTTGTGCGATGAGTCTCTTTCGCCTCGCCATCGACAAAGATGCCTCTATTCATGTCAACAATCTGGCGCACCAGATCAATTGCATGGCTATGGCCCTGCTGATGAGGCATAAAGACGCGCTCATTTTGCGATCTATCGCCCTGCAACGCCAAGACATTTTCGAGCCCTAGGAACTCCATATCGATCAAAGCATCCTCGATATCGTACTTCGACAAACCGCCACATATAAGGTGCGGCACCGTTGGGATACCATACTTTCGCTCGATAGCAGCCGAAACACCCACGGTGCCTGGTCGACGGCGCAATACATGCCACTCACTGGCGCCTAACTCATTGATAGTCTCTTTGATACCCTCACGGTGAAAGGTGATATTAATATATGCTGGATCGAACTCCATCAATGGATCGATAGCCGAATATATTCCATCGAGGCCCGCGCCTTTGAGCGGCGGCAGCAACTCGAATGCAAATCGTGTACGACCCTCTGCAATTGCACTATCTAATAGCTCTGAAACTCTCATAATCTATCTCTATATACTTTTAGGTAATAATCTTTTAATTTCATCTACACTCATGGCGCGTCGCGCAGCATAATCTGCCACCTGATCGTCACTCAGAGCACCCACCTCGAAGTAGCGGCCTTGAGGCAGAATTAATCCGCAAATGGACTCCCCTGGAGAGATCA
Organism: Rikenellaceae bacterium; assembly: GCA_044433705.1. Lineage (GTDB taxonomy): Bacteria > Bacteroidota > Bacteroidia > Bacteroidales > Rikenellaceae > Alistipes. The sequence continues at coordinate 14,889 of JAWXTG010000026.1, forward strand.
TAAAGTTCTCGGTGAGGGTCATGCGGGTGGTCTGCGATGCACTAAGCAACTCGAAAACCTCTCGTTTTAGCGAGTGATCTGGCGCTGCAGGATAACCAAAAGCAATACGCGCCCCTTGATATTCACCCTTCATAATCTGCTCTCGCGTAAGTGGTTCGCCACTCTCGAAGCCCCACATTTCGCGTCGCACAAACGAGTGCAGACGCTGAGCGAAGGCCTCAACCAATCTATCAGCTACCAGCTTAGCCATCATCGAATTATACTCATCGCCATCCTCCTTGAATGGTGCACATAATTTCTCTAGATCGACACCCGAAGTGATTGCAAAGCAGCCAATGTGATCCCCCTCCGAGGCCACGAAATCGGCCACAGACAACGATTCGGAGCCACGCACCTGACGACGCAACATCGGCATCGTAATCTCTTTACCTCGTGTCGAGGTGACAACTATATCGTCCCCCTCGCTACGCGCCTCGAGGATCGCCACGGCACCCTCCAAGGTCAACAGCCCACGGCGCTTGATCATCTGCAACATAGCCGTAGCATCGGTAAATAGCTTGGTGGCCTGCTCGCCATACTTCTCATCTGATAGCACCGCGGGATATTTTCCCCTGATGCCCCACGCCATAAAGAAGTAGTTCCAATCGATAAACTCCTCCACATCCTCGATATCGAAACTAGGGAAGACCAAACGCCCCGTATGCTGTGGTGTAATTGGTGTTGTCACCCTATTTTTCGCCCCTGCTGCACGCGCCTCGGCAAGTGGCATAAGTTCTCGTTTGCGCAAGATACGCTCATAATCGGAGCGTTGAATCAACTGATTTGCTTTTATATGATCGATATATAGATCTGAATCTTCGCCCAACAATTGCGACAAAATCTTTGGATTGTCGCTGGCGCTATGCGCATGGACTACAACACCCGAGTAGGCTGGCGCGATCTTGACCGCCGTATGAAGGGGTGACGTTGTTGCACCCCCTATTATAATAGGTATGGTCAACCCTCGCTTCTCACACTCCTCTACCACGCGGATCATCTCGTCGAGCGATGGAGTGATCAATCCGCTCATGCAGATCACATCGGCACCCCACTCCTGCGCCTCATCGACAATGCGTTTGGTCTCGACCATCACGCCTAAGTCATTTATTTGATAGCCATTACAAGCCATCACCACCGATACAATATTTTTACCAATATCATGCACATCGCCCTTGACCGTTGCGATAAGCACTTTACCAGCTTGTCGTCCACCCTTGCTCTTCAACTCCTCGATGTATGGAGTGAGTTGAGATACCGCTCGCTTCATCACGCGGGCAGTCTTAACCACCTGAGGTAGAAACATCTTTCCCTCACCAAAGAGCACTCCAACATGCTCCATCGCAGGCATCAACAACTCATCGATAACCCTCATTGGAGAGCCCAAAAGCTCGTACCCCTCTTGAGCATCCGCCTCGACGTAGTCCGAAATTCCCTTGACCATAGCGTACTCAATACGCTCCGCAAGCGGCAACTCACGCCACTGCTCACTCTTTTCTGCAGCAACCTCTTTCGAACCTCTATCTTGGTGGTTTTGAGCATACTCAATCAACCTCTCGCTAGCCTCTGCCGAGCGATAAAGAACAACATCCTCGATCAAAGCGAGTAGCTCAGGGGCAATCTCATCGTAGATCTGCAACATCTGCGTATTGACAATAGCCATATCCATACCCGCTTTAATGGCGTGGTATAGGAATACCGAATGCATCGCCTCGCGAATGTGGTTGTTGCCACGAAATGCAAACGAGAGGTTGCTCACACCACCCGACACCTTAGCGTAAGGCAGATGCTCCTTGATCCACGCCGTAGCGTCGATAAAGGCCTTAGCGTAACTATCATGCTCCTCGATTCCTGTGGCAACTGCCAGAATATTTGGGTCAAAGATGATATCTTCAGCAGGGAAACCCGCCTCAGTCAATAGGTTATATGCGCGCTCGGCGATCTCGATCTTACGCTCGAAAGTGTCAGCTTGACCAACCTCATCGAAGAGCATCACTACCGCCGCTGCGCCCATCCTATGGATCTCCAAGGCGCGCTCTACAAACTTCTCCGCTCCATCTTTGAGCGAAATCGAGTTGACAACACTCTTACCTTGAGCCACCTTCAATCCAGCTTGCAGAACCTCCCACGACGATGAGTCTACCATCAAAGGCACCCTTGCGATCTCTGGCTCCGAAGCCAGCAAATTCAAGAAGTGACGCATGCTCTTCTCTCCATCGATCATACTGTCATCCATGCAGACATCTATAATTTGGGCACCCGCGTCAACCTGCGCACGAACCACCGAAAGCGCCTCATCAAAACGCTCCTCGCGGATCAAACGGGCAAACTTCGCCGACCCAGCCACATTGCTACGCTCACCAACATTAACAAAGTTAATCTCGGGGGTGATACGCAGCGTATCCAGACCACTCAGAGTGGTTACATAGCTCTTTGCAGGGCGCGGTCTAGGCGAATAACGACCTATGATTTGGTTCAAGCAGTAGATGTGTTGGGGCGTTGCACCACAGCAACCACCAATAATATTTATCACGCCTCGGCGCAGATACTCCTCAACATCATCGGCAAACATCTCTGGAGTCTCGTCGTAACCGCCCGCCAAGTTGGGAAGCCCCGCATTGGGGTGCGCCGAGATACCACACTCCGCAACTGCGGCCAATCGCTCGAGATGTGGCAAAAGCTGCTTAGCGCCAAATGCACAGTTAAGACCTACGGTTATCAAAGAGGCGTGCGAAAGCGACGCATACATGGTCTCGACGCCTTGCCCCGAGAGCGTACGACCGCTGGCATCGGACAAGGTACCCGACAACATCGTAGGAATTTGGCGCCCACGCTCTCGCCCTATTGAATCGATGGCATAGAGCGCCGCCTTAGCATTTAAGGTGTCGAATACCGTCTCTACCAAAATTATATCGGCTCCACCATCTAGCAGACCGTTAACCTGCGTTGTGTAAGCTTCGACCAATTGATCGAAGGTCACCTCACGCGCCGCGGGGTTAGCCACATCGGTCGACATCGACGAGGGACGCGAAGTTGGCCCCACCGAACCCGCAACAAAGCGAGGTCGCTGTGGATTACGCGCGGTAAATTCACGAGCTGCAGACGAGGCCACAGCTGCCGCAGCGCGCGAAAACTCATAAGAGTATGACTCTAGGCCATAATCGGCAAGCGATATTGCGTTGGCGTTAAACGAGTCGGTGGTAATGATATCGGCCCCCGCCTGCAGATATTTTTCGTGGATCTCGCGGATCACGTCGGGACGAGTTAGAGCCAAGGCGTCGTTGCACCCTTTAAGGTCGCAATGCCACGAGGCAAACTGCTCTCCGCGATACTCCTCCTCACCTAATCTATATAATTGAACCATTGTTCCAAGGCCTCCATCGAGCAGTAGAATTCGCTCTGAAAGCACCTTATCTAGTGTTGCTATCATTATTTAATAAGCTTTATTTCAAACAGTTTATTCCAATTTTTACCCGTGACGAAGATTCTACCGCTCTGCGCATCATAAGCGATACCGTTGAGCACATCGGTAGTGGGCGTGATATCATCGGCCGAGAGAATTCCCGTGAAATCAAGCACCCCTTCGACAACGCCACTTGTGGGATCTATAATAGCTATCTGACTGAGTGTGTATACATTTGCCCAGATCTTGCCATCGATCCACTCCAACTCATTGAGGTACTCCAACGGTTCGCCACTAGCCGTTACGAGCAGTCGCTTCTCAACCTTAAAGTTCTGAGGATCTCGGACCGTGATGACCGATGAACCATCCGACATATAGAGCTTTTTACCATCTGTTGTGAGCCCCCACCCCTCACCAGGATAGATCTTCTCGCCAATCTTCTCGAACGAAGTTGCATCGTATAGAAATAGTCGATTGGTGTTCCATGTAAGTTGGTAGAGGGTATCGCCCAAAATTGTGATACCTTCGCCAAAGTGCGAACCTCGCAAACGAGCAAGCTCGCGCGTTTGGCCACTCTCCAGGTCGACATCCAACAGTCGCGACTCTCCGACCTGACCCGTGCCCTCGATCATTCGCCCATTATGGATAATTAAGCCTTGGGTGTAGCTATCCTCCTTATGCGGATAGGTCGCAACTACCTGATAGTTATACAAAATCGGAGTGATGACTTCGGCCGCCACCACTGTTTTCTTGTCTCCTCCAATGCTCATGCACGAAATGGCAAGCAGGCATAGGGGTAAAAATAGTAATTTTACTCTCATCGTTTATACATGTATATAATCGAACAAAGGTAGCAATTTCAATCTATATATTGTACTGCATAGAGGTAAAAAAGATTTTTTCTCAACATTATTATATAAATACAAAAATTATTTCTACCTTTGTGGGCTAAAATGCAAAATTGAATAACTAATTATATACAAACGAAATGAATATTGTAAGAGAACAACGTGCAGAGTTGAACTCGCTTATCAAAATTACTGTAGGCGAAAGTGATTACGCAGAGGCTGTAAAAAAGAGCCTCACTGAGTACAAACGCAAGGCAAACATCCCTGGATTCCGTCCTGGCATGGTCCCAATGGGTGTGGTTAAAAAGATGTTTGGCAAGGGTGTTTTGGCTGAGCAATCATACCGTTGCGCATCAGAAGCTGCATACAACTACCTACAGGAGGAGAAGATCGACTACCTAGGCGATATTATCCCATCGGAGGAGCAGGGTGATTTCGACTTCGACAACAACACAGAGTTTGAGTTTATCTTCGAGATCGGCGAGGCTCCAGAGTTCAACCTCGAAGTTACTGAGGCTGACAAGATTACATACAACAAGATCGCTATCGAGGAGCAGATGCGTACAGACTTCCGCGCAAACTTCCTTCGTCGTTTCGGCCGCTTGGAGGATACCGCAGAGGTTACCTCTGACGAGGCTGTGATGGGTACTTTGGACAACTCTGAGATCCAGGTAGAGGAGGCTTACGTTGGCCTAGTTTCTATGAGCGAAGAGGAGCGTGCTCCATTCATCGGCAAGAAGGTTGGCGACAAGATGCAGGTTAATGTAAACGACCTATATAAGACTGCTGCTCAGCGTGCTGCAATCCTTCAAGTGAATGAGGAGGAGTTGGATAGCGTCAACCCAGAATTCTCATTCGAGATCACCAACATTCGCCGCTTTGCTGAGCCTGAGATGAACGAGGAGTTCTTCAAGTTGGCATTCCCTGCTGGCGAGGTATCGACAGAGGAGGAGTTGGCAGCATTCGTTGATGCACAAATCTCAGTTGAGCTAAACCGCGAGAGCGACAACCTATTTGCTATTCAGGTTCGCAACTTCATCGTTGAGAAGGCTGGCATCACAATGCCTGTTGAGTTCCTTAAGCGTTGGTTGTACACAATCAACGAGGGTAAGTTCAGCAAGGAGGAGATCGAGAAGGATTTCGACCAATTCCTAGAGATCTACACTTGGAACTTCATCCGCAGCAAGGTGATTGCAGCTGAGAAGTTAGAGGTGAGCCAAGAGGCTGCTATCGAGGAGGCTAAAGCTGTTGCTCAGATGCAATTCGCTCAATACGGAATGCCATCTGCACCAGAGGATATGTTGGTAAACTACGCTCAGCAGATGCTTGCAGACAAGGAGCAAGCGAAGAGAATCTTCGAGTCGCTTTACGACAAACTTGTGATCAACTCATACAAAGCTAAGATGAGCATCGAGGAGAAGTCGGTAACGACAGAGGAGTACGCTGAGATCGTAAAATCACTTCAGTAACTATTTTTCCGAAATATATTTTAGTATTTGGAAAAAAATTAATAACTTTGAACTCTGCAAACGAAAGTTTGCGGAGTTTTTAGTTCTGTGGCACAAAGTGTGATTTTAAAGCAAACAACTATAAATTAAATATAAAACTCTTGATTATGTCAGAATTTGAAAAATACGCCAAAGGTCACTGCGGCATAAGCTCGCTTAAATTGCATAATTTCCATTCTATTGCAAATGGTTATATCTCACCTACTATTATAGAGGAGCGTCCGCTTAACGTCGCTTCTATGGATGTATTTTCACGCTTGATGATGGATCGCATCATCTTCCTTGGAGTTCCGATTTACGACGATGCTGCCAATATCATTCAGGCCCAACTTCTGTTCTTGGAGTCAACGGATCCTGAGCAAGATATCCAAATCTATCTCAATTCGCCTGGCGGATCGGTGAGTTCAGGTCTTGGAATCTACGACACAATGCAGCTTATCAAACCAGATGTAGCAACAATATGTACAGGTATGGCTGCCTCTATGGGCGCTGTGCTACTCTGCGCGGGTGCTGCAGGCAAACGCACAGCACTACCCCACTCACGTATCATGATTCACCAACCACTGGGCGGTGCACAAGGTCAAGCGGCAGATATCGAGATCACAGCGCGCGAGATCATTAAAACACGCGACGAGCTCTACAAAATCATGTCGCACCACTCAGGAACCCCAATCAAAAAGTTCTTGAAAGATGCAGATCGCGACTACTGGATGAGCTCAGCCGAGGCTAAGGAGTATGGCCTAATCGACGAAGTTTTGACAAAAAGAGAGTAAAAATTATATATGGCTCAAAATAGAAACACAAAAGGGGGCGGCTCAGGAAACACCGACAAATGTGCATTCTGTGGCACCCCACGCACCGAGGCGCAAATACTATTCGCAGGCGAAGGTGGCGTAAATATCTGCGGTAAATGTATCGAAAACGGATATAATATCCTTCTCGAAAACGAGATCATTGCTGATGTAAAACAGACAAAAAACAGCGATGAATTCTCCTATGCAGAGACACACAAACCTCGAGAAATCAAAGAGTTCCTCGACAAACATGTAGTTGGTCAAGATGCAGCTAAGCGCTACATGTCTGTGGCTGTATACAACCACTACAAACGTCTAACTGCCTATTTTGGCAAGGAGGACAACTCGATCGAAATCGACAAGTCTAACATATTATTAATTGGTCCAACGGGTACTGGTAAGACCTTAATAGCTAGAACTATAGCTAAGCTACTAAAGGTTCCTTTCACCATCGTCGACGCCACGGTACTAACCGAAGCTGGATATGTCGGCGAAGATGTCGAGGGTATCCTATCTCGACTACTGCAAGCCGCAGACTACAACGTTGAACTAGCCGAGAAAGGTATCGTTTTCATCGACGAGATCGACAAAATTGCACGCAAGGGGGATAATCCCAGCATCACTCGCGACGTATCGGGAGAGGGTGTACAGCAGGCGATGCTCAAGATCCTCGAGGGTGCAATTGTAAATGTACCACCACAAGGTGGACGCAAGCACCCCGATCAGAAATTTGTTCAGATTAATACAAAAAATATCCTATTTATCTGCGGCGGTGCATTCGACGGAATCGAAAGAAAAATTTCGCAGCGACTCAACACGCGCGCCATTGGTTATGGCCAAAAAAGTGGAGACAAGGCAGATCGCAACAACTTGATGCAATATGTTACGCACCAAGATATTAAATCCTTTGGACTGATCCCCGAACTTATCGGACGTCTACCAGTTTTGACATATATGCAACCTCTCGACAAGGCAACTCTACGCATGATTTTGACCGAGCCCGAAAATGCAATCATTCGCCAATACAAACATCTATTCGAGATGGATGGCGTTGAGCTAAGTTTCGAGGATGAGGTGCTAGATTATATCGTGGATAAAGCTGTAGAGTATAAATTGGGAGCTCGCGGACTACGTTCAATCTGCGAGGCGATAATGACCGACCTAATGTTCGACATTCCATCGCTCGATATTACAGAGTTCTGCGTAACACTACCCTACGCAAAGGAGAAAGTCGACTCCGAGAAGGGCTTAAGCCTGAAACAAGTTAGCTAACAAAAATAAAAACTTAAATATACAACAAAATGTTCGACAATCAGAAACTTAATCGCGCAGCAGACAATATTCGTCTGCTAGCAGCAGCCACGGTAGAGCGCTCAAAATCTGGTCACCCAGGAGGCGCAATGGGCGGGGCCGATTTTATAAATGTATTATACACGGAGTTCTTGCGCTACGACCCAGCCAAGATGGATTATCCATTCCGTGACCGCATGTTTCTCGATCCTGGCCACATGTCACCAATGCTCTACTCGGTTTTAGCGATGAGTGGCAACTTCACACTCGAGGATCTAAAATCACTCCGTCAGTGGGAGAGCATCACACCTGGACACCCCGAAGTTGATATCCTTCGCGGCATTGAGAACACTTCAGGTCCACTCGGCCAAGGACACGCAATGGCACTTGGAGCAGCTATAGCTGAGCGTTTTATGGTTGCACGTTTTGGCGAATGGATGGCACACAAGACCTACGCCTACATCTCGGATGGTGCCGTACAGGAGGAGATCTCACAAGGTGTTGGCCGCGTGGCGGGTCACTTGGGCCTCAGCAACTTTATCATGTACTACGATGCAAACAATATTCAGCTCTCAACTAAGGTAGAAGAGGTTGATAGCGAGGATGTTGAGATGAAGTACAAAGCTTGGGGATGGAGCGTAATCACAGTTGACGGACACTCGCCCGAAGAGATCCGCGCAGCACTCACCGCAGCAAATGCCGAGAGTGAAAAACCAACGCTCATCATCGGTAAAACGATCATGGGTAAGGGTGCTCGCAAAGCAGATGGATCGAGCTTCGAAGATATGGTTTCTACACATGGTCAGCCACTTACAGCGGCAGGTGCCGATTTCGCAGCTACCGCAACAAACCTTGGTGGTAACCCCGAGCAACCATTCGAAATATTTGCCGAGAGCGCAGAGATCTACGCTACTCGTCGTGAGGAGTTAACAGCATGGGCTCAAGAGCAGAAGCAAATCGAAGCTGCATGGCGCTCAGAGAATCCTGAGGCGGCGGTAAAACTCGACAGCTTCCTCAGCGGCGAGACTCCAAAGATCGATTACAACTCAATTGAAGTTGGCGCCAACGTTGCTACACGCGCGGCATCGGCTGCCGTTCTAAGCAAATATGGAGAGATAGTAGATAATATGATCGTAGCTTCGGCCGACTTAAGCAATTCGGACAAGACCGACGGATACCTAAAGAAGACTAAGCCATTTACGAAAGGTGACTTCTCGGGTAAATTCTTCAACGCTGGAGTTTCAGAACTTACAATGGCCTGCATCATGAATGGTATGGCGCTCCACGGAGGTGTGATTCCCGCATGTGGAACCTTCTTTGTATTCTCAGACTACATGAAGCCTGCCGTTCGTCTATCGGCGCTCATGCGTCTACACGTTATATATATATGGACTCATGACTCATTCCGCGTAGGTGAAGATGGACCTACACATCAACCAATTGAGCATGAGGCACAAATCCGATTGATGGAGCACCTCCACAACCATAATGGAGAGCGTTCGATGGTGGTTCTTCGCCCTGCAGACGCCGACGAAACTGCAGCTGCTTGGAAGCAGGCACTCGACGAGCGACGTCCCGTAGGTTTGATCCTATCTCGCCAAAATATCAAGAATCTTCCTGCACTTGGCACAAGTCGCCGCGAGGAGGCTCTCCAGCTCTCGAAAGGTGCTTACGTAGTTGTGGATTCCCCAAAACCACAGGTGGTAATGCTCGCTAGTGGATCTGAGGTCGCAACACTTGTTGAAGGAGCACAACTACTTGCTAACGAGGGTGTTGCCGTACGCGTTGTTAGCGTACCAAGTGAGGGTCTCTTCCGCGATCAACCAGCCTCTTATCAAGAGAGTGTACTACCCTCAGGCATTGCTCGTTACGGCATGACTTCGGGACTTTCAGTGACCCTAATGGGGTTAGTTGGAGCAAACGGTAAGATCCACGGACTCAACCACTTCGGATACTCAGCTCCATACACCGTACTCGACGACAAGTTCGGGTACAACGGCCAAACTGTATTTGATGAGGTAAAGGCAATGCTTCAATAGATACAAATTAAGAAGCTGACTAACAAGGTCATTTTTGGCACTTCCCTCCGCTTTTTAATCCTCACGTACCTCAGTACGCTGCGGTTAAAAATGCTCACGAAGCCCCAAAACTAACCTCATTATCCAACTTCTAGCAAAACAAGAGAGGGTGACTTTCAAGAAATAATCTTGTTAGTCACCCTCTTAATTATATAAAAAAAGAAAGGATTACTCTCTCATGTTAGAGTAGAAACTTTGACGTGCGTTGTGTAGGATGTCTAGGATTCTGAAGAAGAAATCGCCAAGATCTGGTGTAGAGTCGATAAACATCTCGATATTCATCCAAACTGAGTCCTCAACCAAAAATGCCTTAACAGCTTTCTTATCACCGTTAATGCGGTTCATAGCCTCAAAAACTTTGATTTTGTCGTTATTCACCTCATAGATTCCTGGCATCACAAGTTGAAGATATAGAGGATCTTTCTCGTTGTTAGCAATAGCGAAGTTTGCTCCTTGGTAGCTGAAATGAAGTCCATAAGATGACTCTTCAAAACGGAAATTCTCTTTCTGCAAAAATTCTTTAAATACTTTCATAGTTTTATGAGGACTTGTTAACCGCACCTCTTCTCGGCTTTTAAATGAATTATAGTAGATAAAATTTCAATCAAAAAACTCGTTTTTGTCTATTTTGAATCAGACAAAAGCCACACTCTGTGATGCTACTAACAGATCCAGTAAACTACACATCACTTTAGTATATACAAATTTAGAAACAAAAAAATTATAAAGCAAATTTTTAAAGCAAAAAATTTATTATCTTTGTAAAAGATTAACGAATAATTGCAAATATAGATATGGATAATAGAGTAATCGAATTGAGCGGAGTCTCGGTATACCACCTTCAGAATCCATTTTCAACCTACTCACCCGAGCGACTTAAACGAAGTGGTGAGTTGATTTTGGCCGACGTCAATCTAACTGTCTGCGAGGGAGAGTTTGTCTATCTCATTGGGCGCGTTGGAAGCGGCAAGAGTTCCCTACTTAAGACACTATACGCCGAGATGCAGTTGGTCGAGGGGCAGGGGATGGTCGCTGGATTCGATCTCATGAAGATAAAGCGTAAAGAGATACCCTACTTGCGCCGTAAAATAGGCATTGTTTTTCAGGATTATCAGCTACTTACAGATCGCAATGTCTTTATGAACCTCTACTTTGTAATGCAGGCGACGGGCTGGCGCGATGAGTCCGCAATTCGTAAGCGCATTGACGAGGTTCTGCACATGGTCTCACTCCAGGACAAGGGCTACAAGATGCCCTTCGAGATGTCGGGAGGCGAGCAACAACGCCTAGTTATCGCCCGTGCACTTGTCAACTCGCCAAAGTTGCTGCTGGCCGACGAGCCAACAGGGAACCTCGACCCTGTCACCGCCGAAGGAATTATGGAGCTCTTCCACCACATCGCAGCCCAAGGGTGTGCCGTGGTGATGTCGACACACAACACTACGCTCATCGACGATTTCCCTGCGCGCACGATTCTCTTCTCAAAGGGGGCTATGAGCGAGGTTGACATTGCATCCCTATAGTTATAGTAGCCACATTTTTAACACTAGATTGAGGTTTGAAAATATAAAAAAATCGCATTTTTTCACTAATTTTATTTGTTCAAAAAACGTTTCTCTCAATATTTTTTTGTATATTTGCATGTTATTTACTTTTAAGACGAAAAGATGAGTACTGAACAAGAAGAGATAAAGCAACAGGGTGAATATTCGGCATCGAATATTCAGGTCCTAGAGGGCTTAGAGGCTGTACGTAAACGTCCAGCAATGTATATCGGAGACACTGGCGAAAAGGGTCTCCACCACTTGGTTTATGAGGTAGTTGACAACTCTATCGATGAGGCGTTGGCTGGCTATTGCGACCATATCGAGGTTGTTATCAACCCCGACAACTCGATCAGCGTACGCGACAACGGTCGTGGTATCCCCGTCGACTATCACGAGAAAGAGAAGAAATCAGCACTCGAGGTTGTTCTTACCGTACTCCATGCAGGTGGTAAATTCGATAAAGGCAGCTACAAGGTATCGGGTGGTCTCCACGGAGTGGGTGTGTCGTGTGTTAACGCACTCTCGACACTTCTTATCGCAGAGGTTCATAAAGATGGTAAGATTTATCGTCAAACATATAGTAAAGGTGCACCAACCTCGCAGGTTGAGGTGGTTGGCGAGTGTGATGATCGCGGAACGACCGTGACATTCAAGCCTGACGCTGAAATTTTCACCCAAACAACAACTTATCGCTACGACATTCTCGCTAAGCGACTTCGCGAGCTTGCATTCCTAAATAAAGGTATACGCTTGACTCTCACAGACAAACGCGAAGTGGAAGGTCGTGAAGGAGAGCTCACCGAGAGCTTCTTCTCTGAGGATGGACTCAAGGAGTTCGTTCAGTACCTTGATGCTACTCGTGGCGAGAAGATCATCGACTCAATTATCTATCTTGACACCGAGCGCAATGGCGTTCCAGTCGAGGTGGCAATGCAGTATAACAACTCTTTTTCGGAGAATGTTCACTCATACGTAAATAATATCAACACGATTGAGGGTGGTACCCACCTAACGGGATTCCGTCGCGCACTCACTCGCACACTTAAAAAGTATGCCGATGAGTCTGGTATGCTCTCAAAGTTGAAGTTTGAGATCAGTGGCGATGACTTCCGCGAGGGTCTAACAGCTGTTGTTTCGGTAAAAGTTGCTGAGCCTCAATTTGAGGGTCAAACAAAGACTAAATTGGGTAACGATGAGGTCTCTGCAGCAGTCGATCAAGCGATGTCTGCAGCATTGGGACACTATCTCGAGGAGAACCCTAAAGATGCTAAAGCGATTGTCCAAAAGGTAATTTTGGCAGCTACGGCTCGCCACGCAGCACGTAACGCTCGTGAAATGGTTCAGCGCAAGACAGCCCTTTCTGGTGGTGGACTTCCAGGAAAATTGGCCGACTGCTCGAGTCGCGATCGCTCAATTGCTGAGATCTTCTTCGTCGAGGGAGACTCTGCGGGTGGAACAGCTAAATCTGGC
>JAWXTG010000027.1:0-27341 GCA_044433705.1 Rikenellaceae bacterium
CTTGTAGGTGTTGCCGCTACTATACTCGGCGCCAACTCTAACTCCTTGATAATTAAATGGTGAGAGGGTGTAGATATTCATCACTCCGCCCATCGTATTTCGTCCATAGAGTGTTGATTGAGGCCCTCGTAGCACCTCGACACGTTCGATGTCCATCACCTCGCTGTCGAAGGCATTTTTGTTTAGAATGGGGACATTGTCGACGTTGAGCCCCATCACGGGCTGGTCGATTCTGGCGCCCAATCCGCGTATGTAGATCGATGATGTTGTGCGCGATCCGTAGTCTGGAATGTGCATGTTGGGAACCGCAAGACTTATATCTTTGATCTCCTTGATGCCCCTGCGCTCCACCTCCTCCATCGATATGGTTGTTGCGGCAACAGGCTGACGATAGAGGTTGAGCCCCTGCTTGATCGTACTGACGCTAACCTGGTCGACATTTATAAGTGTGTCAATCTGAGGTTCATCTGTCGCAAATACGCACGTCGCGGTGAAGATATATATTATAAGTAGGGCTAATTTTTTCATCGCTGCAAAGGTAGCTATTTCAAAATAGCTACGCAATCCTTATTTATAAGGATAGCAGAAGCCCGACTATTACAAATGCAGCAAGGGCTAGACTCGCTAATCCGTTGAGTGTTCCAAAGGCGATTCCGATGTTGCGCTGGCGTGTGGGTGTGACTAAAAAATGCTCGGCGGTGAGTATTGCAATAAATATTGCAACACCAATTGTAATCAGCGTAGAGTGGGGTAGGAATGTGGCGAACCAAACTAGTAGTATTGCCGATGCTGTGTGCAGCAATATGCTGACTGTCAATGCTCCTTTGGCTGAAAATTTGGATGGTATTGAGTGCAGCCCCTCGCGCCTATCAAACTCCGCATCTTGAAGTGCGTAGATTATGTCGAAGCCCGAGCACCAAGTTAAAACTACAGCTGATAGGATGCACGGTGCAAGCGCAAACTCCCCAGTAACTGCGATATAGGCTCCAATTGGAGCGATGCCTAATCCGAGCCCGAGAACAAGGTGTGCGGCGGCGGTAAACCTCTTGCAGTAGCTGTAAAACATCACGACGAATAGCGCTACTGGCGAAAGGAGTGCGGTGAGTGGATTGATGAAACTTGCGCATATTACAAACAGTATAGCGTTGACAATCACAAATATAAGTGCTGTGCGTGGCGAAATATTTTTAGCTGGAATTTCGCGGTTTGCGGTGCGCTCATTCTTGGCGTCAATATCGCGGTCGGCCCAGCGGTTAAATCCCATTGCGGTGTTGCGGGCGAAGATCATGCAGGCTACTACCTGAAGCAGCAGCACTATGCTAAATTGCGCTTCGGTGGCGGCCACCGCATACGTAAACCCAATTAGGGCAAATGGCATTGCGAAGATGGTGTGTGAGAACACCACTAGTCGAGAGAACTTTTTTATCATTTTTTAGTCGTTAAAATCGAGAAATTTCATTGTGTCTACGCCGTCGGCATAGTCGAAAAGAGTGGGGTGTTGAGCCTGGCCAAAATCAACCTGTCGCGGATGTTTTATCACATTGCTAACGATGCATTGTAGTTTTTGGTCGTGCAGCGAGATCCACTCTTCGACCTGCTCAATTGCGTCGTACTCCCACAATGTGATGGTGCTCAGGGTTGTCGGCAACTCTTGCGAGCGTATAATTATAGAGGTTTGGTTATCCTCGTATGCCTGTCCGCGAATTGTTAGTAAAGCTTTGGTCTGCATATAGTTATTTCTGTATTTTTTGCTGACATTACCTTTTGGAATTTCAACTTTGTGACCTTTTGGGGCGAATATCATCGCTACATTGCGACAACCTAACCCCGAGTAGGTGTAGATGTCGTGTGCCAGAAGATCAAGCTGCTCAGAGGTCTCGTCGCCATTTAGTACCGCAATGGAGTGGCGATTTGAGCGGCACAACTGCTTGACACCCTGATATCTGTGCGTAAAATATAGATTGGCCTCTTCGCCTCCAGTTGCGATAAAAGCATCGTAACTTTGTGATTCATCATATATATATATAGGTATATCTGGGTCAATCTCCTGGAGAAGGGCGCAGATATACTCAATTAACACACTATCCTTGCTCGATGGTTTTATCCACGCTTCGTGGCCTGATGCTAACGTGCAAATCAAATCAAATATGCCCACGAGAGGGATGTTGCCAGCCATGATGATGGCAATTCGTCGTGTAACAGTGCGGGGTGGGGCGGGGTATGCCGCGAGCCATGCCGAGATTTTATGGGGGTCGAGCATCTGAGATCTTATCGCCTCGACACTGCGGCAAATATCACCCTCGGCAAACCACGCATTGGCCTCTATTGCACGCTCAATAACAGCAACAGATTCTGCGCTTCGACCAAAGTCTGAGAGCCTTTTTGTTAGCGAAATAGCTATGTCAACCATCTTTTTCATGGCGCAAAGGTAATAAAAAGAGAGCTAAATTGTGCAAAATGAATATTTAAACAAAATATTTTATCGACTTGTTTGTTTAATATTAATATTATTCGTACCTTTGCGAGCCCGTAAAAGTGCGGGAGTTGGATTACAAGTATTAATAAAAACGTAAACAAAGTGGATTCATTAAGCTACAAAACTATCTCGGCTTCTGAGGCGACAGTAACCAAAGAGTGGGTTATTATCGACGCAACAGACGAGGTATTGGGACGTCTTTCATCGCAGGTCGCAAAGATTTTGCGCGGAAAGAACAAGCCTAGCTACACTCCACACGTTGACTGTGGTGACTATGTCATCATCATCAACGCTGAAAAAGTGAAGCTTACAGGTAAAAAGATGACCGACAAGGTCTATGTTCGTCACACTGGATATCCAGGTGGACAGCGTTTCGCTACACCTGCTGATTTCTTAGCACGTAAGCCTACATTCGTTATCGAAAAGGCAATTAAGGGCATGTTGCCCAAAACTCGTCTTGGTTCTGCCATGATGAGAAACTTGAGAGTTTATGCTGGTAGTGAGCACCCTCACGCTGGTCAGAACCCCAAGGAAATTAAGTTAAACGAGATTAAGTAAAAATTTATGGAAGTTGTAAACACCGTAGGTCGTCGTAAGGCTGCTGTGGCTCGCGTATTCGTGAAGCCAGGTTCTGGAAAGATTACAATCAACCACAAAGAGCTCGAGGTTTATTTCCCTCTTGAGATCCTTTGCTATCAAGTTAAGCAACCCTTCATGGTCACTGGTACCGAGGGTAGCTACGATGTAACAATCAATCTTGATGGTGGCGGTATCAAAGGTCAAGCCGAAGCAGCTCGTTTGGGTATCTCTCGCGCATTGTGCGAGATCGACGCGGAATTCCGTCCAGCTTTGAAGAAGAGCGGATTCCTAACTCGTGACCCTCGTGAGGTTGAGCGTAAGAAGCCAGGTCAACCTGGAGCACGTGCGAAGTTCCAGTTCAGTAAGCGTTAATACCCCTTACAAGACCGAATTTTTGGCAAGCACAATTTGGGTTTTAAACTCCTCAGACTACTCCTTGCGAGTATTACTGAGTGTTGCCTAGATTGCGGAAAATCCTTGGGATTGGCAAGGCCACTACCTAAAGGATTGAAGAAAAGAGAATTAAAATTTAAGAATTAAAAACAATGTCACGTACAGATTTTAATACATTATTGGAGGCTGGTGCACATTTTGGACACTTGAAACGTAAGTGGAATCCTAAAATGGCTCCATATATCTTTATGGAGAAGAATGGCATCCACATCATCGACCTTCACAAAACAGTTTTGAAGATTGATGAGGCAGCTGCGGCTATCAAAAACATCGCTAAGAGCGGTCGCCGTGTGTTGTTCGTAGCAACCAAAAAACAAGCAAAAGAGGTAGTTGCCGAAAAGGTTTCAGCTGTCGCTATGCCATACGTTACTGAGCGTTGGGCAGGTGGTATGTTGACTAACTTCCCCACAATACGTAAGGCCGTTAAGAAAATGTCTACTATCGACAAGATGGAGGCTGACGGAACTTACTCAAATTTATCAAAACGTGAGAGATTGCAAATCTCACGTCAGCGTGCTAAGCTAGAGAAGAACCTTGGTTCTATCGCTGACCTTACTCGTTTGCCAGCAGCACTTTTCGTTGTTGACGTGCAGAAAGAGTCAAACGCTGTTAAAGAGGCAAAAAGATTGAATATCCCAGTCTTTGCAATGGTAGATACTTGTTGTGATCCAACTAACATCGATTACGTTATCCCTGCAAATGACGACGCGGCTAAATCAATCGGCGTAGTACTCGACGTAATGTGTGCTGCAATCGCTGAGGGTGTTGAGGAGCGCAAACTCGAGAAAGAGAAAGAGGCTCAACTCAACCCAGAGTCAGAGGAGGCAGCTCCACGCAAAGAGTCTAAACCACGTATCAAGAAGGTAGTTAAGGCTAACGACGACGCAGCTGTTGCTGAGGTTGTTGCTGCTACCGAGGCTGCACCCGTAGTTGAAGAGGCTCCTGTAGCTGAACCAGCTGCTGAGGTTGAAGAGGCTAAAGCTGAGTAATTTAACTTAAAATATCATTTGATACTATGGAAATTAAAGCAGCAGAAGTAATGAAACTTCGCAAGATGACTGGTGCTGGTATGATGGATTGCAAGAAGGCCCTAATCGAGGCTGAAGGCGATTTCGCTCGTGCACAAGACATCATCCGTGAAAAGGGTAAACTCGTAGTTGCTAAACGCGCTGATCGCTCAGCTTCTGAGGGAGTTGTTGTGACTAAGATCGTTGGCACTAAGGCTTACATGGTTTGTCTTGCTTGCGAGACTGACTTCGTAGCTCAAAACAGCGAGTACTCAGCATCGGCTAACGCAATTCTTGACCTAGCAGTTGAGAGCGATTCTGCAGATCTAGAGTCATTCTTGGCATACAAGAACGCTGAGGGTCGCACAATCGAGGATATGGTAACCGAGAAGTCAGGTCAAACTGGCGAGAAGATCGAGTTGAACTACACTCGTATTGAGGCTCCATATTGTGCAGCTTACGTTCACTTCAACAAGAAGTTGGGTACTCTTCTAGGCTTCAACGAGGCTGTTTCTGAGGAGGTAGCTCACGCTGTCGCTATGCAGGCTACTGCAATGGCTCCTATCGCTATCAGCGAGGCAGATTGTGATCCAGCTGTTGTTGCTCACGAGCGTCAAATTGCTCTTGATATGATGAAGCAAGATCCAAAAAATGCTAACAAGCCAGAGAATATCCTTGCTCAAATCGCTGAGGGTAAGATGCGTAAGTTCTTTGAGGAGAACACACTTCTTGCGCAAGCAGTTGTAGGTGAGAAGCGCTCTATCGCTGATCTTATCAAGGAGTCTAATCCAGTAGCTACAGTTATCGCTTACAAGCGTTTCGCTTTGGAGGCATAATAAGCGGCTCTATTAGAGAGACCTATATTTTGAGAGTCCGACAGTCTAAATGATTGTCGGACTTTTTATCTATTATAATAATGATGAGCAGAGTTTATATTTGTGTGGTGCTTCGTATCTTACCCTTAGCGGTTATATACTTTGCCGTGAGTGTGTTGCCCTGTTTTGAAAGAATCACAACGCCAGCATTTTTGATCTTTGGGCCTCCACCAACGATTATTGGAAAATTATTGCCGCTTGCTTCGCCAACTTCATACTGAGCGTATTTGTGAGTGTGAGCATTAAGTGCAATGTCGAACGCAGCATCTTTGAGTATGGGATGCCATAGATCGTAGCATGGGTTGTACTCCTTTTGCCTGTTTTGTGGGTAGTAGATTGGAATGTGATGTATCAAAATCTTCGAAGATGCTTGTTTAAAATCGTCAGATTCAAGCTCCTTTTCGAGGAAATTTACCTGCTCCTTGCGAAACTCCTCGAAATCATTTAATCCATAGTATACTTCGTGGCTGTCGGGCTTATCCTCTCCACAATCGAGGATGACAAAGCGCAGATCTCCCCAGTTGAAACTCCCATAACTATCTTGTGTTGAATACTCTATGATGTTGCGAAGATGGATAGAGTAGGCCCCTCGAATCTCGTGATTACCCCTAATGAATACCATTGGAATTGATCCCTTTCCAACTATGCGTGCCGCATGCTCCAGAAACGAGACAACCTCATCGAGGCTATTTGGATCATCGATGCAGTCGCCATTGAAGATAGCCAGATTGTATTCAATATCCTCTGTTGCATCAACTAAAGCCTCGGTGGTTTTATTCTGTTTGTGCAGGTCGTTGAATACAGCTACACTAAAATCGTCGTTTTTATCGGGGATAGTGAACTCATATATCTCGGTTGAGATAGTCTCGCCAAACTCTTTTTTATACGCTTCGTAGAGTGTCATCTCAGTAGATACAGCTCTGTAGTAGTACTTTATGCCAGGTTCAATATTCTTGAGACGTATGCGATGGATGGTATTTCCAGCGATAATCTGGCCATCCACAATCGCTACTGCTCGCTGTAGATTATCGATGTCGGTGCCATATTCAACATAGCCGAATGCTGGTGCGCGCGTTACCCAAGTTACTGTTATACCATCGTTTACGGGATTTTGCAGAAATGGAATAGTGCGCATCAAACCCTCAGCCCATAGTGTCGAGGCTATCAAGAGCATCGATATTGAGAGGAGTAGCTTTTTCATGATGTTGCTGGTGTGTGGCTTACTCTAAAGCGATCTCTAGTAGGGCGTTAGCGCAAGCTGTAGGCTCCTCTATAAAACCCATATGCCCTGAGTTTTCAAGCCAAACTACGCGAGCTTGCGGGTGGGCTGCCGCCATCGCTTCAGCCGCCTCCTTGGGGATGTAGCCATCCTTTTCGCCAAATATGAATAGCTGTTTGACCTTCGATGAGCGAAGCATCTCATTTTGATCTTCTCGCTCCATCATGCCCCTGAGCAGGGCAAGTATACCCTCGTCCTCGGTGATCATTACCTGGTCGCGTAGGTCGTCGATATATGGCGCTAATCTATGGCGGTTCTGCTCAGCAAATCCCGCTGCAGGAGCCACAGCCGATAGAGCCTCTTTTTTGCCAGCCTCAATTAGCTTAATTTCACGTTCGCGGTTGACCCTCTTCTCTTCGGTGTCGCCGTTGGGGGTGGAACTTAGCAGCACAAGAGCATCTAACTCCTGTGGATATTTTTTACAGAAAGCCAAAGCTGCGTAGCCGCCCATCGAGTGTCCGACGAGCGTAAAGCGCTCGATGCCAAGCTCTTTTAGAGCATAGTGTATGGTGTCAGCTAAAAACTCCATCGTGTGGCACTCGCCATTAACAACCGAGATTCCGTGTCCAGGTAGGTCGATGGTAACAACGCGAACTTTTTTGTATAGTAGCGGCACAAAGTCGTCCCAAACTAACATTGATTCGAGATATCCGTGCAGCAGCACTATGCAACGATCTCCATTTTCGGAGTCGCAAAGGTGGAGAGGAGTGCTCCCCGCCATGATAAATTTTTCTGTCATATATCTATTTTAATCCTCCTCTTCGTCGAGTTCGTCGTCGTCAAAATCCTCGTCGTCCTCCTCGTCGAAATCATCGCCATCGTCGATGTAGTCGAGTATCGACTCTCGCTCTTCGGCGATATATTGGTCGATATCATCCTCATCCTCCTCTAGACTTTGATAGAGATGGTGTCTCTCTTTGCCACTTTTTTTGTTTGGCGTGAGTTTTGTTCCACGCTTAGGTGTGTCGCCCGCAAACATGTCATCATTGTTGAATCGGGTGCTCTTTACAGCTTTCATTTTGGAAAAATACAAATGTTATATTTAACTTATTATCTTGCATTACACATTTTTCGTACTGCAATTTTATCGATTTTTTTTGAAATATCAATCACTTCGGCCAAAAAAATTTGCTCATGATGTGATTTATTTCTACTTTTGGTGAGAATTTAATAGTATGGATAGGATTGAATATATATTATGTCATGGTTCTGGTAACAGATTTGTGATGTTGAACGCCGTTGAGCGTGATTTAACAGAGTTGCAAAGAGCCTCTTTTGTGCAAAAAATATGCCAAGCAAATGCCGCAGATGGAGTCCTCTTTTTAGTCAAGGATAGATCTGGATTATACGCCATGAGGATGTTTAACACCGATGGCTCGGAGGCTGAGATGTGCGGAAACGGTATTCGTTGCGTTGCACGAATGGTGAGTGAGTTATATGTGAGCGAGCCAGAATTTGAGATGGTTTCGGGGCAGAATACCTATAAAATAGTACGCGAGGCACCCATCGCCGATGGCGTTGAGACTTTTAGTGTCGATATAGGTATTGTTACCCACTCGGCAGATTTCACCCTCACCAAGGATCGTTTTGTTGGTAAAAAAATAGAGGCTCTCGACACGTCGTTATACTTCACATACCTCAATTTGGGAAATCCTCACATCGTTGCGATGTGCGATGAGATTGACCTAGATCATCTCTCGATGTTGGGCGAAAGGGTGAAACGCCTCCCTATGATATTCCCCAATGGGGTAAACGTGAGCATGATAAAGTATATGAGCGACCAGCAGATTTTCGTTGCTACATATGAGCGTGGTGTTGGGTTGACCCCATCGTGCGGTACCGCCATGACAGCTTCGTGCACCGCCTCGACAATGCTAGGGGTATGCCGCGATGAGTTGGCCGTCGAGGTTCGCAATCGCGGAGGTATGGTGCGCTGTACAACAACCCTCGAGCCAACAATTGTTACACGTCTCACGGGCAATGCCACCTACGACTCTATCGGACAGCTCAATCGTGCGGGGGAGATCCTAGATCTCGAACCGATTGTCGAGGAGCGCGAGGCGTGGGCAAAATTTGTAGATTCATTAAATTGATTAAAAGCATGATTAAAGAGATAAAAGAGCACCGCTCAATACGTAAATTCAAAGATAGATCAATCGAACAGAGCATTTTAGATGAGATTTTAACTGCAGCCACTCGCGCATCAACCTGCGGAAATATGCAAAATTACAGCATGATCGTTACCCGCGAGAGCGAGATGTTGAAGAGTGTTTCGCCGCTCCATTTTGGTCAGGTTGAACGCATGAATGCGCAGTGCGTAATCACTGTGTGTGCCGATGTTAACCGCTTTAGCGAGTGGTGTCGTCAGCGTGATGCGGAGCCTCGTTACGACAACTTTGTGTGGTTCGTCAATGGAACTATCGACGCTATGATGGCGGCTCAAAATCTTATATTGGAGGCCGAGGCTGCGGGTCTAGGTGCTTGTGTATTAGGCACAACGCTATATACAGCAGAGTCGATCATTAACCTCTTTGAGCTCCCTAAGGGGGTAATTCCAATTACGGCTATTGCCTTGGGTTATCCCGATGAAAACCCACCTTTGACCGATCGCCTGCCTCTGAGCGCCGTTGTGCATTACGAAAAGTATGGGCACTATACGCCCGAGCATATCGATGCAGCGTGGGCTGAGCGTGAGGCTTCACCTGAAACTGAGGTGCTGCTTGCGGAGAATAATCTACCAAATTTGGCGCAGATTTTCACAAAAAATCGTTATACAGCTAAGGATAATGTCACCTTTTCGAAGAGCTATTTCGCACTGCTTGAGAGCCAAGGTTTCTTTAATCACGAATAATACTTTTGCTCGATGATGCGCATAAAAGTAATAGAGGTTCTAGCTTGTATAGTGTTGATACTCACTGCGTTTTCGTGTGGTGTGACGCGTCATACCCCCGAAGGATCATATTTTTTGCAGCGGGTTAAGGTGAAGGCCGATGACGCCACCATCAAAGATGAGCGTATACCATCGTACACCCTAGAGGGTTATATTCGGCAAACGCCTAACAAACGCCTATTGGGTACAAACTTCTATGTGTGGGCATATAATTTGGCCGATCCAGATAAGGATAATAGTTGGAATCGTTTTAAGCGAAAGGTGGGGCAGGCCCCTGTATACTACGATAGTGCGTTGACAGAAAAGGGTGTTGAGAATCTTAAAATCTATATGAATTCGCAGGGTTATTACTCTTCGGAATCCTCATTTAAGGTCGATACAACTAGGCGTCGACGTCGTGCGTATGTGACCTATGGTGTTGAACAGGGTGAAGCCTATATCATTGAAAGTCACAACTATATCTTTCGTGACACACTCATAGAGGGGTTGGTTTTGCGTGATACAGCTAGTTCGTTGGTTAAGATTGGCGCGCCGTTTAATGCCACTACACTCGATCGCGATCGCGAACGTATCGCTAGCTCACTGCGCCAAAAGGGATATTTCAACTTCACGACTAACAACGTCGCCTTTTTAGCCGATACCTTATCGGGCGATAAAAGCGTCGCATTGACTACGATTATCAAGCAATATCTTTCGGGTTATAATGATCAGGGTGAGGCGGTTATGTCGAACAATATTCGTTATAAGATAAGCGACGTTAATATCGCTCCCAATTTTGACCCAACGGTAATTATGACCGATACTGCCTATTTGAGCAAGGTTGACACCTCGTATTATCGAGGTCTGAATATCGTCTTTGAGGGCGATCGAGCTAACGTTCGACGCAAGGTGCTTCGCCAGGCGGTATCGATATATCCAAACGACTATTATAACTCCTCGTTGGTCGACCAGACATATAGCAACCTAATGTCAATTGGTTACTTCAAGAGCGCTAAAGTGATGTTTGCGGAGGCAACCCAGGAGGATATGGTGGTTGATACCATGCAGTATAGGACTCAAACAAAGGTAGATAGCACGCTCTTCACCCTCTCGCCGCAGAGCTACCTCTCTTGTAATGTACTCTGTACGCCTGCGCTTAAGCAGAGCGTGAAGCTGGAGTTTGAGGGTAGTACCACGTCGAGTTTCTACGGTCTTTCGGCCACGGCAGGTTACCAGAACAGAAATATATTTCGTAGCGCCGAGGCCTTCGATGTCGCCTTTACCACGGGTTATGAGTATATGAAATCGGCCGATGCTGCAAAGCGTCGAGCCATCGAACTTGGTCTATCGACGGGACTCTCATTTCCTCGATTTATCTTGCCATTTTTTGAGTCGAAATTTCCGAATGTAGTGCAGCCGCGCACGGGTCTCGAACTATCGATTAACTATCAGGATCGACCATATTACACCCGCACGCTCTTTGGTGCTTCGTGGGACTACTCATGGCGCTCACAGAGTGGTACGTCGAGTTATACTGTGCGACCAATCGATATCAATTTGATCGATATGATGGAGTTGGATAGCGATTTTTATGAGAGTCTTAATAATGATTATCTTGAGTTAAGTTTTGAAACTCAGTTTGTTGCGGGAATGTCATTTAGTTATGCTTACAATAGCAAGGTGACAAGTGCCTCGTCCGATGCGACCATGTTGCGCTACAATTTCGAGAGCTCAGGAAACTTGATTGATGCCGTTGAGCGTATCTTCGACACGCCATCTGATGGCGATGTTTACCATATTTTCGGTATTCCTTATGCCCAATATGTGCGTACGGATATCAATGTCAGTCGTAAAATAATGCTTGGTGAGGTTACGGCGATTGCTGCACGGTGGTACTCGGGAGTAGGCGTGGCCTACGGTAACTCGCTTTCGCTTCCGTTCGATAGGCTCTTCTACGTTGGTGGTAGCAACAGTATGCGAGGTTGGTCCCCCCGTACTTTGGGCCCTGGATCGACACTCTCGGAGAGCGATAGTAGCGACTATCCAAATAAAGTTGGAGATATAAAGTTGGAGGCTAACCTCGAGCTACGCTTCCCCGTTTGGGGTAATGTCCATGGAGCGACTTTCTTCGATGTGGGTAACGTGTGGTATATGAACTCCAATGCGTATGATGATCCTGACGGCGTTTTCCACTTCGATAGTTTCTATAAACAGCTGGGATTCAATACAGGATTGGGTCTGCGCCTAGATATCACCTTCGCGGTGTTGCGCCTCGATTGGGGTATTCAACTTCACAATCCAAACCTGCCAGTAGGGGAGCGTTGGATCACCAAATTCGGATGGGATAATACCTCGCTAAACTTCGGCGTAGGATACCCATTCTAGCAAAGAATAGCATGTCGTTGCTACTCGATTTGGGTTCAAACACTTGAAGAGTGTTTGATAAATTTTACAGCTCACTATTTTAGTCAAATTTATTTGAACTAAAATAGTGAGCTGTAAAACTTAGAACTTTATGAAAGTTCTAAGCCCAAAACGCAAGAAAATTAGCCCTGCGGAGGGCACTCCGCCGCCGCCCCGCGCAGGGGCAGTTGTAAGCCTATTGCTTACGTCGGAAGTGCACTCGAGCGTAGCACTCATCCTTAAATTTTTCAAATTCACTGCTGCCGATAGCCTTTGGATAGCTCATTAACATTAGGCTCACGAACTCATCCTGCTCTATGTGGTAAGGTGGGTGGCAATAGTCGTAGTCGTTGAGCGTGAAGCCTATGCGCTCGTAAAATCCAATGCGCCGTTGACTTAGCTCGTCGGTTGGGTGCTCAACCTCTAAAATTATTGGCGTCTGCTCTTGATCGATGAACTCTTTTAAGATAGTTTTGCCGTAGCCCCGATCACGCACACTGGGCGAGGTCGCCAGATGCTCGATGAAACGGACCCCATCGAAGTGCCACCAGCATATTATGCCGATAAATTCGCCGTCGTCGAGAATGGCTTCGAAGTGATAACCTGCAGCGTCGATTGTCGCCAGGTGGTAGTCGATGTCGCGTCGCTCTTCGAGGGGGAAGGCGTCGGTGTATAGCTGCCAACACTTCGCAAAGTGTTGCGACTCTTTGTCTGTAATTGTGATACGTTGTAGCATGTTGTGTTAAAAGAAGAGGATGATCGGCAAAATATTTAGATTGCCAATCATCCTCTTAATGTTAAATGTTGAAGTCTCTTCTAACTCTCTTTTGAGAGGTGTACATCCATTTGAGGGAATGGGAATTCGATACCGTCGGCGTTGAATCGGCTATATATCTTCTGGTTGATATCGAAGTATAGAGCGAAGTAATCACTTGATTTACACCATGCTCGAACCTTAATATTAACCGAACTGTCGGCCAATTCGCTGAGAACGATAAAGAGCCCTTTGTCCTGTAGAACCAACTCGTGACTCGAGAGTATCTCCTCGATAACACCCTTAGCTTGATCGAAATCTGTGCCATAAGCGACGCCAAAGACCCACTCAACACGACGTGTGGTCTCCTTGGAGTAGTTGATCATCGACGAGGTTGATAGTGAGCCATTAGGGATGATAACCATCTTATTATCAACAGTATTGAGCAGTGTGCTAAAGAGAGAGATCTCCTTTACAGTGCCCGAATAGCTGTCCGCTTCGATAAAATCGCCAACCTTGAATGGCTTAAGGAAGAGGATTAATACTCCACCTGCGAAGTTTTGAAGCGTGCCGCTCAGCGCCATACCAACCGCCAATCCAGCCGATGCGAAGATCGCGAGGAACGAGGTGGTATCTATGCCTAAAATACTTATGGTCGTCAGTATGATGATCAGATTGAGCGAGATCGATACAAGACTTAAGACGAACTTGGCAAGCGATACCTCGATGCCACGTTTGTTCATCAATTTGTCTAATACTTTGATGACGCGTTTAATAATCCATCTGCAAACGGCGTAGAATACGATTGCAATTGCGATCTTTGATACGACGTTAACTGCTCCAGTGACAAGCCAGATTCTAATTTGGTCTGTCGACATGCTGCCTACGCTCTCGACGAGTGTGGTCACTGTGTTAACGGCTGTACTATCTGCTACCTCTGTAGCTGTAAGTAGGTTTAGGAGGGACATAATTTACTCTATATTTTTATTATTCTTTACTCTCCAACGCTTTCCAAGCACCTGTAGCTAGGATTGCACCGATGAATGGAGCAACGATAAACAACCACACTTGTGCTAGGTTTGTGCCGCCAGCAAATACTGCAGGAGCGATACTACGAGCAGGGTTAACAGATGTTCCTGTGATTGGAATACATACAATGTGAACTAAAATTAGCGTTAGACCGATGATAAGGCCAGCAAATTTAGGTGATCCATTCTCCTTAGCTGTCGTGCCCAAAACAACCAACACAAAGATAAATGTGAATACGATCTCCGCAATGAGAGCTGGGATCATTTGACCCTCGCCATAGCCGTTTGCACCTGTGCCCTCTACGCCCATGCCTGAGGTCAATGCAAATAGAATTGCCGAGCCAATGAATGCACCAATTACCTGAGCCACCATGTAAAGACCTGCCTCTTTGCCCTCCATACGTCCTGATAACCAAACGCCTAGCGTGATTGCAGGGTTAATGTGACAACCCGAAACGCCACCAATAGTGTAGGCCATACCCACAACTGCCAAACCAAAGGCAATAGCTGTCATAAGTACCGACGCTGAGTCAATACCACACTGGTTAAACACCGCTGCACCGCAGCCCATAAGTACCAACACCATGGTGCCGATCGCTTCTGCTAATAATTTTTTCATAGTAATTTTTAGGTTTAAATTATTATGAAATGCTGAAATTAAGCGCAATATAAAAAAAATATATGGATTTTGAAAGAGTTTGGAGCTATAATTTTTGGCAATTTTTTGAAAATGTGCTCTGTGTGGTTTAGACAGAAGGTAAGCAAATCTACTTAGCCAAGTCGCGAAGTTTCACAGCTTGGAATGTCATTTGTGCCACGCTACTTTCGTAGAGGATGCCGACGCTCTCTTTGTCGATCATCGTTAGGCATGAGTATCCCCAGTTGTCACTCTCGTCGAGAAGTACTTTGCTCTCCTCCTCCCATGTTTTGCCATCATCGAAGCTGATCTTTATGGTGATGTTGCGGCGTGGAGATTTGTCTACGTCGGGGTTCGAGAAGATGAGTATATCTTTACCAAAGATGTTATCTTCGGCCTTGACGCTGATGAGGCTCGCCTGGCATACAGGTTCGCGGAGTGCGCTGCGACTGGAGCAGTGATCAACCCAACTTTCACCTAGGTCGGTTGTGGTCATCACGGCGCGGCTTCCGCCTCTGTTGTCGCGCATGTTAAGCATTAGAGAGCCGTCTGAGAGCTCGGCAACTTGCGCCTCGGTGGTGTTCGAACGAGCGGGATTTGTGATCACCCATGTCTCTCCGCGATCCTTGCTGTACATGATTCCAGCGTGTGGCATCTCCTCCGCATCTTTGTATTGGATTGGGAATACAAGGGTACCATCGCTCATTGTGATGCCTCGACCAGGCCCCTGTAGAAGCAATCTCCACGATGGATCTTTCACCTGTTCGGTGATGTTGATTGGCTCCGACCAACTCTTTCCGTCGTCGATACTTTTTGATAGAACTAGCTGACTTGTAGCTTTGTAGTGGTTGCCCTGCTGAGAGTTGTACCATGATGCGCCGTTGCCTAGTCCGTGGCTCCAAATCGCAATTACCCATATTGTGTTGGTCTCGGTGTCGACTAAGATTGCAGGGTCACCAACGCCATTTTGTGCTAGTGGAACGCCTCCGTACTCGCCGAAGTGGAGCGGTAGGCGCATCTTTTCCCAGCTTTGGCCGCCATTTGTGCTGCGGCTAAGTCCTATGTCAACGTGCTCTTGAAGATCTTTTGAGTTGTTGTAACGGACGTCGTAGACTCCAAGTAGAGTGCCCTGATTTGTTGTTGCTAATCCAGGAATACGGAATGCATTCGAGTTGTCGTCGCCCGCTTGACGGACTCCTACACCCATCCTGCTCTCAACGCCCTTTGGTGAGACGGTGTTGAGTGGTGCCGACTGCTTGTCGATCTTGACGTCTACGATCTCACCAGTTATTTTGGCTAGGGTAGATGTGCTCTTTTTCATCTCTACGCTGATCCAGAAGTAGTTGGTGCCAGGTAGAAGCTCCTGCGTCGACTCAAACTTGATGCTGTTGCTTTTGGGTTTGAGCTCTGTCATAAGGCGCGAGTATGATTGGTTGGCCTTGCGGGTGTTGTTTGGTGCAAATGCAGATATATACTCGATTGGTGCAAAGCGACCCTCGGGGATCTTGTAGATGGACTCTGATCCGCTATAGTACAACTTCAAAGATTTGATATTCTTTAGATTAACCTCTTCGCCTAGGTTGAGAGTTACAGACTCAAAAGTTTCGTCGGAGTCGCTGTCGACCTTCATGTAGAAGAGTATGTTATCTTCTCGATCGAGAAGAATTGGGCGCTGCGCCTGTTTAATATATACGGTGTCGGGTGATGCTGCAGCTGCGGTTGTGGTTAGCGCTGCGAGCAAGAGTGCTGAATAGAGTAGTCTTTTCATTGTTTTTTGGTAGATTAGTTATTGTTTGTTGCAATCACTGCAAATATATAAATAATTTACCTAATAGGCAATAAAATAGCCGAATAATTTTCATTAATTCGGCTATTTTAAATAAATCTATTTATTAAGTTGTGTTATAGTAAGTTGGTGTCGCGAGCCAAAAGGCATGCACCTGTTATACCAGCATCTTTTTTGAGTTTCGAAAGTTTGATCTCGGTATCACGACTTAATAGGCTAAGTGAATACTTTTTCATTGTGCTCTTGACTGGTAGAAGTAGGTATTCGTCGGTCTCTGTCAAGATGCCACCTAGTACAACTACCTCTGGGTTAAAGATATTGATTAGGTTGGCAATCTGTCGACCAAGTTTGTCTGCCATCTTTTCGAGCTCTTCGATGCAGAGCATATCCTCCTGCTCGGTGATTGCGTCGACGATGTCGTATAGTGAGATGTCGTCGCCCTGGTTGAATTTCTGAGATAGGGTCGACGCCTCTCCGTTCTTGAGTCGTGTGACAATCTCGCGATGTAGAGCTAATCCCGAAACCTCGGTCTCGACGCACCCTTTTTTGCCACAGTGGCACATGATACCGTTATCGAAGGCGTTCATGTGGCCAATCTCGCCAGTGAAGCCCGATTTGCCGTAGAGAAGTTTACCCTCCGATATTACGCCCATACCCAAGCCCCAACCTATGTTGATAAAGAGGAGATTCTTTGTGGTGGTGAGATACTCCTTAATATACTCGCCGTAGGTCATTGCGCGGCTGTCGTTGTTGATAATGGTGTCGACCCCCAACCTCTCGGTGAATAGGTCAGCAAGCGGAATCTCGCCGAAGTTATAACAGCTGTAGCTATAGCCACTTTGGCTGTTGATGCGACCCGTGATGTTGATGTTCATGTTGATGATCTTATCGCGTGCGATCTTCTGCTCGGCCTCAATTTTGCTAATGAAGTTCGATATGTGACCACACACCTCATTGAAAGACTCTTCGGTGTTGGTGAATCTAAAATCCTCGAAACGTTCGATCTCGATAAATTCACCCGAGATATCGATTATACCTATAGTTAATGAGAACCAGCGTATGTCGACACCCATAAAGTAGAATGAGTCGACGTTCACGCCGTATGAGTTTGGGTACCTTCCCTCTTTGGTTGTGATCTTACCGTGGTCCGAAAGTAGACCGTCGTTGCAAAGTTCGGAGACATATTTTGTCATCGTAGGAACACTTATGTCAAGATTTTTCGCCAACGATGGGATTGACATATTGCCATTGTTGAGGATGCACTTAAAGATAGATCTTTTAATTGCATTGTTTTGAAGTATTCTTAGGCTCATGAAGCGGTATAATTAATAGTTAGTTGTCAATTAATGCCATAAAGATAATAATATTTTATTAAAAAATAAATTTATGGTGATAAAATATTAGTATATAGTAAATATTTTGATGAGGCATGTTGCTTTCTCAACTAATATTACTAATTTTACATATGTTTTGTGTGCTTGTATTCGGTACGAGAGTTGCATTAAACGGTTGATTAATTTTTGAACTTATAGCAATGGGTAGATTACTCTCTTCAACTCTTTTCAGACTTCTGCTAGCGGTGGTTGTCGGCATCGCGATAGGTCCTTTCGTAGGGGCTGGTTTTATGAATGTTGTTGTCACGGTGAAATATATTGTCGGGCAGCTGATATTCTTTATGGTACCCCTGATTGTGCTCTCGTTTATCTCCTCGTCGATCGCCAAGATGGGGCAGGTGGCCTCGCGCATGTTGATGCTTTCGTTGTGCGTTGCTTATCTCTCGTCGGTGGGAGCGGCATTCATGGCTATGGCGCTGGGTTATAACATTTTGCCCTGGTTGACCGTCACCTCCGACGTGGCTGCTGTGCGCGAACTTCCGCCGCTGCTGTTCGAATTCAACATTCCCCCTGTGATGAGTGTGATTAGCGCCTTGGTGCTCGCCATCATGGTTGGACTATCAGCCATATGGAGCCGCGCAGAGCGTTTCACGATGCTCCTAGAGGAGTTTCAGCAGATGGTGCTGCTGATGATCAAGCGGATATTGATTCCAATTTTGCCAATCTTTATCGCCTGCAACTTTTGCGCACTAAGTTACGAGGGGGTGATCACCCACCAGTTGCCAGTTTTTCTCAACGTGATGGTGGTCGTTTTAGCAGCTCATTTTATGTGGCTCGCTATATTATATGGTATAGCGGGGCTTGTGACCTTTAAAAATCCATGGTCGGTGCTTCGATACTACGCACCGCCATACTTCACAGCGATCGGGACAATGTCGTCGGCTGCGACACTTCCTGTGTCGTTGACGGCAGCTAAGCGCTCGCCAATTCTTAAGGCGCAAACAGTAGATTTCGCCATACCGATATTCTCGAACATTCACCTCTGCGGCTCGATTCTCACCGAGGTATTTTTCGTAATGACCGTCTCAAAACTGCTCTATGGCAGCTTCCCCGAGCCGCAAACAATGGTCTTATTTATATTATTGTTGGGAATCTTTGCCATTGGCGCACCAGGCGTACCAGGTGGAACGGTGATCGCCTCGCTGGGAATTGTGGTCTCAATCCTGGGCTTCGATAGCGCAGCTACAGCATTGCTGCTCACCATATTCGCTCTGCAAGATAGCTTTGGAACAGCCTGCAATGTTGTGGGTGATGGGGCTTTGACCATGATCGTCGATCGGTATAATCGAGTGGGCTAATGTGTCGCTATCAGTACGCTTGCAACTGACTCCGTCGGGCGGAGATAGCACCTCCGCGGGTGCATATTATGCTGCGCATTGGGCATAGAGTTTTCTGATAAAACTCTATGATTTTAGAACACAATAATCTGCCACAAATAAATTTGCGCAGCTTATTCCATTCTAAAATTTATTAAATGCTTGCAGCATTTAAACCCAATTCGAATTATATACAACTCTCTCCAATTATTCATTATGAATTGGGTTTATCATTCGGAGATTTGCTGATGGCAACCGTAGGTTGATATAGATAAATGATATAGGTTATATTTTGAGAGTTTACTTTCAAAATATAACCTATATCATTTATCGTAAAAGCGAAGCGATCAGCAAATTGCCGCAGCGTGAGTAAGCACCCGCGGAGGTGCTATCTCCGCCCGACAGAGTCAGTTGTATACAGTTCTTCGGACGGATCCTCACTAGAGGCGCGCAGGACGATTTCAGCATCGAGGACAATTGAGCGAGTGGGTGAGTTGGGATCTTTGATCTTTTCGACTATGAGTTTGGCTGCGTGCTGTCCAATTTGGCGAAGAGGTGGCTCTACGGTTGTTAGTTGTGGGTAGACGATGGTCGAGAGGGTGGTTCCCGAGAAGCTGGCTATAGCCACATCTTTTGGGATTGCGCGACCAAGTTCGCGGAGTCGGTTCATCGCTCCTATGGCTAGAGTGTCGGTGAATGCAAAGAGTGCATCGAACTCAATGCCCTGCTCTATGAGTTGATCTACAGCCTCGGCACCCGCCTCGAAGCTGAGCCCACTGCGGATCATGAGCTCTTTGGATGAGTCGGCTTTGAATTTTGCCAGAGCGTCGCGATAGCCCTTTGCGCGTTCAACGGAGTTATATACATAGGTAGGCCCCTCGAGATGGACGATGCGTTTGCGGCCGCTGCGAAGAAGATGCTCGGTGAGGAAGAATGATTTTATGTAGTCGTCGACGATCACCTGTGAGACATTCATGCGGTGGGGTATGCGGTCGAAAAAGACTATAGGCATTCCCTGCTTCATTAGCTCTATGTAGCTCTCGCGGTTGCGCTCATAGTCGCATAGACTCACCAGAATCCCATCGACCATGAATCGCTCCATGGTCTTGATGTTCTCGCGTTCCTGCTCCCATGACTCGTGCGATTCGGCAATAACCACCTTTATCCCCTCCTTTGTGAGCACCTCTTGCACTCCGCCAATCACCTGTGAGGCGAATGGAGTGGTCATCTCTGGCACTATCACACCTACGGTGTTCGTACGCCCAAATTTGAGGTTTGTAGCCACGGGGTTCGGTTTGTAACCAAGCTCTTTGGCTGCTGCGCGAACTTTGTCACGCGTCTCGGTGCGTATATTTTTGTCGTCGGTCAAGGCTCTGGAGACCGTTGATACCGAGATTGTCAGGTGTTTAGCGATATCTTTTATCGTTACTCGTTTCATTGGGTAGGGTTATTGATTAGTGCAAATATAATACTATTTTTTGAGATTCTGCCACTTTGCAAACGATTGCAGATTTTGGGAACGTTCCCGCAAACGTTTGCGGAGCTTTTTTGCAGGATGGATGTTGCCAGAATGTGTTATGTGCTATAAATTTGTGATAACCAAAAAAATTAAAACTAACAATATTATGAAAAATCAAGTATCGTTTGATTACTCGAGAGAGAGTATCACAGCAGGAATCCTTCACTTTGGCGTAGGTAACTTCCATCGTGCACATCTACAAAGTTATACAAATCGACTACTAAGTAGCTTAGAGCAAGCCTCATGGGGTATTTGTGGCGCAATGATCATGCCTCAAGATGAGACCCTATATCGTGCGCTTAAGAGCCAAGATGGCATCTATTCACTCACCGTATGCGGTCGCGATGGCGAGAATAATGTCGAGTGGATTGGTTCGCTAGTTGAGCTGCTTTGGAGCGGTGAGGAGATGGAGGCAATTATCAATAAGGTTGCAGATCCAGCTATCAAGATCATCAGCTTAACAATCACCGAGGGTGGTTACAATATCGATAAGGCGAGCGGTGAGTTTATCCTCTCGAGCGAGCAGATTGTTCACGATCTAGAGAATCCTGCAGCCCCTAAGACCGTTTTTGGAGTTGTGGCAGAGGGTCTGCGTCGTCGCATTGCCTCTGGCGCGGGAGCTGTGACAATCCTTTCGTGCGACAATTTGCAACATAATGGAAATACATGTGCACGAGCATTTAACTCGTTCTTTGCAGCGCAGGATAGCGCCGTGGCAGAGTGGGCTGCGACCAATGTAACATATCCAAATAGCATGGTCGATAGAATTACACCCGCAACTACCCCTGCCGATGTGGAGCGAATCAACAAGAGCCTCGCAACGCCCGATGCTGCGCCAGTCTACTGCGAAGATTTTATACAGTGGGTTGTCGAGGATAATTTTGCTGCGGGACGTCCAGCGTGGGAGGGTGTAGGTGTAGAACTTACCGATGATGTTGCGCCATATGAGAATATGAAGCTTAGCCTGCTCAACGCTTCACACACTCTGCTCTCTTACCCATCGATGTTGAGCGGCTTCCGTCGTGTCGACGAGGCTATGCGTGATGAGCGAATTATCGCCTTTGTTCGTGCGTTTATGGATAAAGATGCAACTCCATATGTTCCAGCTCCGCGCAATACCGATCTCGAACTATATAAGCAGACTTTGGTAGAGCGCTTCGCAAATAGTGCCGTGAGCGACCAGATCGCTCGTCTATGCGGCGACGGTGCATCGAAGTTCCCAGTCTATGTGGTACCCATCGCTAAGCAGATGGTTGCAGCGGGTGACGATATGACTCGTATTGCCTATCTTGTAGCAGCTTACCGCCACTACTTGAAGTTCCGCACCGACGATGCTGGTGCCACTTTCGATCTCTTCGACCCATGGATCACAGCTGAAGATTGGGCAGCCATCGAGAGCTCTGAGCCTTTGGCATTCTTGAGCGTGTCGCCTTTCGGAGGTGTCGATTTAGCTTCTCACGCACCATTCGTTGAGCTCTATAGCTCTATGGTTGAGAGCATCGCCGAGCGTGGCGCTATGGCAACTTTGGAGTCGATCCTGTAGAGCCGAGGGTTATGAGTCAAGTAAAAAAATATGGTTTAGGACCCTTTGTGGTCCTAACCTTTATATACTTTATCGTAGGATTTTTGACAACCGTCAATGGACAGTTTCAGGGTCCTTTGCAGATTGCGTTTCTCTCGGATGTTGCAGTTTTGCGTAATACATTGGTTACACTTATTCCATTCTTTTTCTTCCTTGGATATTTGGTAAATAGCTCTACAGGTGGTCGTTGGATCAATCGTCACGGCTATAAGCTAACCCTAATGCGGGCGTTGGTAATTATGATTGCCGCTTTGGTCTTCTACCTTATCGCCTCGATGTTGGCCGATAAGCATGGGGATTGGGGATTTAATATCGGAACCGATTATATACCATTCGGATATCTATTATTTTTGCTTGGCTGCTACTTGATGGGTACCTCGGCTGCACTACTTCAGGTGGTCATTAATCCATACGTTGCATCTTATGAACTGCCCAATACTCAGCCTGTACAGCGCTTAAGTATCGTCTGCGCAATTAACTCTATTGGTACAACTGTTGCACCATTCTTCGTTACTGGTGTGATGTTTGCGGGCTCGGCACTCGATAGTGTCACGGCGGCGCACTTGATCATCCCCTTCGTTGTGATGATCATCTTTATAGGTGTGGTGGCTATCATCACGGGGCGACTTAATCTACCCAATATCGAGGGGACATACAACTCGGCGGAGAGCGGTGAAGAGCGTAGTATATGGTCATTCCGTCACTTGCGTTTGGGTGTGGTTGCTATCTTCTTCTATGTGGGTGCCGAGGTGGCTATTGGTATCAATGTTAACCTTCACGCTATGGAGCTTCTGGAGCAGGGGCGCGATTTGAGTTTCTTCGGGAGTGATAATGTCGTTTTGTGGGGTTTGCACCTTGGAATTCCAGCACTTCTCGCAACTTTATATTGGGGAGGCTTGATGGTTGGCCGTATTTTGTCAAGTTTTATTAACTTTGTATCGCCACGTGCGCAACTCGTTTTCACCTCGGTTACGGCAATTGTGCTTACGATCATTGCGATCCTTAGCAATAACCTTTGGGTTTTGATCTCGGTGGGACTATGTCACTCGATCATGTGGGGTGCGATTTTTACCCTCTCGGTCGATGGCCTTAAGGAGTATACCTCGAAAGCCTCAGGTGTCTTTATGATGGGCGTCTTTGGTGGTGCTATATTCCCACTTATTCAGGGGTTTATGGCCGACAGCCTAGGGTCGTGGCAGTGGACATGGGCGATGGTGATTGTGTGTGAAATGGTGATTCTCTACTACGCTCTTTGGGGCTCTAGAGTTAAAGATAGTGATCGTTTAAATTAAATTTTATTATGGAAAAAAGATATATAGTTGGTCTGGGTGAGTTGCTTTGGGATGTGCTGCCCGACGGAAAAAAGATTGGTGGAGCACCAGGAAATTTTGCTTACCACAGCTCGCAATTTGGATTTGATAGCGCCGTGGTGAGTGCAATAGGAAACGATAAATTGGGCGATGAGATCATCGCAAACTTGGGGCAAAAAGGGCTTGGTGGCGTAATCGAGCGTGTGGCCTATCCAACTGGTGTTGTGCAGGTTGTGTTAGATGATAATGGAGTGCCGATCTACGACATTAAGGAGAATGTGGCGTGGGATAATATCCCCTATACGCCCGAGGTGGAGGCGCTTGCTAAACAGACCCTTGCGGTAACTTTTGGTTCGCTCGCGCAGCGTAATATTGTGACACGCACAACAATAAATAGTTTTCTCGACGCAATGGGCGATGAGGATGATTGCTATAAAATTTTTGACATTAATCTTCGTCAAGGCTTCTACACTCGCGAGGCTATATGTAACTCGATGGAGCGTTGTAATATTCTGAAAATCAACGATGAAGAGCTAGTGGCAATTAGCCGTATGTTTGGCTATCCAGGTATCGATTTGCAGGATAAATGTTGGATTTTGCTGGCTAAGTATAAACTGAAAATGTTGATCCTAACTTGCGGTGTGAATGGAAGTTACGTCTTTACGCCAGGTAATGTTTCGTTTGTCGAGACCCCCAAGGTTGAGGTGGCCGATACGGTTGGTGCTGGAGACTCATTTACTGCTACATTTATCTCGGCTCTTCTCAAAGGTGAAAGCGTCAATGATGCTCATCGTAAGGCTGTTAGAGTCTCGGCGTATGTCTGCACACAGCATGGTGCGATGCCTGTGATTCCTGATAACTTGAAGTAGGTAGTGTAAAACAATTATTTTACATTTTTAGTGCGTTTTGCTCCTTGATTTTAAGTAATTTATCTATATGCTTCGTGGAGAGGTTGACCTCTTTGAGTTGAATCTTGAATCGACGGAGAGAGTGCAGGTCGCTGCCCATAATGTCGTACATCCCACTTTCGAGGAGCTTAATGGCTGTTTTGGGTACGCTCGAGCCATATAGCATCGAGAATGATAGCAGGTTGAGTTGGAATCGGCAGCCGCTATCCTTGAGCGCGTGATAGTCTGATTGTTCCATATATTGGTACCTCTCGGGGTGCGCGATAACGGGGGTGATGCCACTAGAGGCAATCTCGAAGAGCAGGCCATCTAGGTTTGCTGGCGCCGAGATGTAGGAGGTCTCAACTAGTAGATTGGAGCCTTCGAGCAGTCGAATGTCGCCGCTCTGGAAGTGGCTCATGAATTTGTAATCTAGCATATACTCAGAGGCTAGTGTGAGTTCGATTGGGCCGTGGTAGGCCTCTTTTAGCTTGTTATATGTTGCCTCGATTAGCGCCGTATCGCTCTGGCAATCTACCATGACGTGAGGCGTCAAGACCACCTCACGGATTTTGAGCTCCTCGTAGTAGGCAAGTACCTCCAGCGATTCATCGAGTGAGCGTACTCCATCGTCCACCCCAGGTAGAATATGGCTGTGGTAATCCTTAAAGCCCTCAAAAAGAGGGCTTTTTGTTATATTATGTTTGCGCCCAAATATTATCATCTATATTGTTTAGTCTTAAAATTTCTGCAAAAATAGATAAAAAAAGTAATTATTTATTCTCGAAAAGGGCAAATAATTACTTTTTTTGTGTAAGTTTGTGGCAATGAAAATAAATAACTGATATATAATGAAGAGATTAGCAATAGTAGCTCTGTCGTTGATTGCGGCAGAGTCGTTCGCCCAGAGCGGAACAATTACAGACAAAGAGCTTAGCGAGATCCGCAGCTCCTACTCACTCGATTCGACAACAAAGGCTCTGCGCAATGCCATCCAGTCGAATTCAAACCTTAAGACACTTTCGCTCGACAACCAGGTGGCCAATAGTGTCGACCATACCTTTAAATATAAGGCAAAGTTGAATAAGACTATCACCGACCAGCAAAGTTCGGGCCGTTGTTGGATGTTCACCTCGATGAATGTTATCCGACCACAACTTGTCGAGAAGTTCAACCTCACAAGTTTCAACTTTTCCCAAAACTATAACTACTTTTGGGATATCTTCGAGAAGTCGAACATGATGCTCGAAAATATCATTGAGACGGCAGATCGCCCCTATGACGATCGCGAAGTTGTAGAGTATTTCCGCTCACCAATCGACGATGGCGGTGTGTGGAACCATTTCTATAATGTGTCAAAAAAGTATGGCGTAGTTCCAGCTGAAGTGATGCCTGAGACGGTGCACTCAAACGGCACTTCGTCGATGTTGTCGGTGGTAAAGGAGCTTCTGCGAAAAGGTGGTATGGATATTCGTAATGCAGTAGATGCAAAGGGTAAAAAGGCTGATTTGGAGCAGATTAAGATGTCGACGCTTAAGGATGTTTATCGCACCCTTGCCCTATGTTTAGGCGAACCGCCAGTGGAGTTTGACTGGAAGTATACAGATAGCGACGGCAACACGCAGGTTGTTGAGGGCTATACGCCGCTCCAATTTTTTGCTGACATTGTACCCGCTAATTACACGCCTGCAACCTACGTCATGGCGATGAACGACCCAACGCGTCCATATTATAAAGTGTACGATATTAAGAATTATCGTAACATCGAAGAGGGCGATAACTGGGTCTACCTAAATCTTCCAAGTGAAGATCTAAAGGCGGCAGCTCTAAAATCGATTAAGGCTGGAGAATCTATGTATATCTCATGCGATGTGGGCAAGGAGCTTAATAGCAAGGCTGGCGTCATGGCGATGGGAATGTATGATTTGGAGTCGCTTCTAGGCATTGATCTAGAGATGGATAAGCGTTCGCGCATCCTCTCTCGTCACAGCGGATCGTCGCATGCAATGACCCTAATGGCTTGCGATACAGACGATAATGATAGCCCAATAAAATGGCAGGTCGAGAATAGCTGGGGAGCAGCGTCGGGCCACAAGGGCTACCTGACTTTTACCGATGAGTGGTTTGATAACTACATCTTTAGAGTGGTTGTGAAGAGCGATTATCTCGATTCAAAGGCTAAGGCGGCACTCGAAGAGGAGCCAACTAAACTGCCTATTTGGGACCACATGTTCTAAGAATCTGTTAGTAAAAATTTAAACAGATTCTAAAATTGCAAAAAAATAGTTACCTTTGACCTATGAATCATCGATGTTTGTATTGCTACAACCAATTGGATGAGGGTCAAGTGGACTTTCATCTTAGTTGCGCAACCGATCTTTTTGGCTGCGCAACTGCTCCTTTATATCCCTTTGAAGCACCTAATAGTGAGCTGTTTAATGCTGATTGTGTCGCGGAAAATAGTGTTTGCGCTCTGCTCGAGGCGCTCTCTATGCGCATGGCGCAGTCGGCGCTGATTCTCACTGTGCCTAACTCGCTGGTGCGCAATCGCGAAGGGGGGTTAATCCACGTAAAAAAGTATGATCCGCAAGCGGAAACCATAGGCGAATTGATCGCACGCCTCGATGGGTGCGAATTTGATGACTCATTCGAGATGGTTGCCGAATTAGTAGAGGATTTTTCGTCCATATCAAGACTCGATTTGGTCACCCTCTTCGAGCACCTGATCTTCGGCTGGATTGTTGGATGCAACACTATGGGTGTAGACTCCTTTGCGCTCTCTCGACCCAATGCGGGTGTCTGCTCCCTTACTCCAATTTTTCGAGTTGTTCCCGCTTTTGAGGGCGATGAGTTGGCGTTGACACTCTCGGGAAAGAGAGATAATATTCGCCGTTCCGATTTCGAGTCGGCAATGCGTTATATGGGTCTCAAGGATCGCATAATTAGAATTACAATAGAGAAGATGATTAAGGCTAAAGAGCAGTGGCTGAATCAGATCGAGTCGTCGGTACTGTCGGATGACGACAAGCGAAGATTTAGCGAGTTGGTCTGCTCGCGTCTACAAAGATTAAATAAATAGATAAAATAAAAAGAGATTATGAAGTCAAAAAGCGAACGTTTTCTATTCGAGAACGAACTAAATTGGGAGAACCCAGCACCAGGCGTAAAACGCCAAATTATGGGATAT
>JAWXTG010000028.1:0-27283 GCA_044433705.1 Rikenellaceae bacterium
TTTTTAAACTTTTTTAACAACTTCGGGGCTACTACCCTTGGCTTCAACTACTTAAACCCCCAAATTATTTTACACAATCTGATGTGGCCGAAAGCCCCTTATATATAATATATAGGTATACCCCCTACAACTCCAATCCGTTCGGGAATCCCTGCGAACGCAGTGCGATCTCCGCACCATCGGGAGTGACCAAAAAAGCGCCTGTTTTCTGCTCGGTGATATGTCCGATTATATCGATGCAGCCCAATTTTGCCACCGACTCCTGCATCTCGAGAGGCAAAGTAAACATCAACTCATGGTCCTCGCCACCATTAAGAGCCGCGACAACCTGGTCGGAATTAAGCTCCGTGGCCAGTGCTGTGGTCTGTTTCGCGATTGGAATTCGCTCCAAATAGATGCGCGCACCGCAGTTTGAAGCTTTGCAGATCTGCAAAAGATCGCTTGCGAGGCCATCCGAAAGGTCGATCATAGCCGTCGGCACGATCGACTCCTCGGCAAGCGACTCAATAATATTTATGCGCGCCTCAGGCTTCAGGTAACTTTGCAGAAGATATTCGTACCCCTCGAACTGAGGTTGCGGATTGTCTACGCTTTGTAAAACGCGTTTCTCGCGCTCAAGCAGGTGCAGACCCATGTATGCCGCCCCTAGATTGCCCGTAATGCAGATCATGTCGTTCTTCTGAGCCCCACTCCTATAGGCCACCGCCCCCTTGCGCGCACGTCCGACTGCCGAAATCGAGATCACAAGACCTGTCATCGATGCTCGCGTATCACCACCAACTAGGTCGACGTTGTACTCTTCGCACGCCACGCGGATACCTTCGTATAGATCCTCCAGCGCCTCAACGGGCAGCTTCGAGGAGACTCCGAGTGAGATTGTCACCTGCTCGGGGCGTCCATTCATCGCCAAGATGTCGTTGATACCCACAACCACCGCCTTGTAGCCAAGATGCTTTAGGGGGAAATAGGTCAAGTCAAAATCGACGCCCTCCAAAAGCATATCGCTCGTAGTCAACAGAACCTCACCGTTACCTATATCTAATACGGCAGCATCGTCACCAACGCCCATGAGCGTCGACGGACGACTATTTTTAAAGCCCGAAGTTAACCTTTCGACAAGTTTAAACTGTCCAAGTTCCGAGATCTCTGTACGCTTTTTCTTATCCATTATAAAAAAATTTTATTATTTATTGCACAAAATTAGTGAAACGCTATGAGATTAGCAAAAAAAGATATATTTTTGCACGAACTTAATTTTATATAAAATGTTGAATATCGTACTATTTGGCGCACCAGGATGCGGCAAAGGAACACAAGCTGCAAAGCTTAAAGAGAAATATGGCGTTAACCACGTGTCGACAGGCGACGTAATTCGTTGCGAAATCAAGCGCGGAACAGAGCTCGGAAAGAGCATGACTGAGTACATCGAGGCTGGAAAATTGGCTCCAGATCAGATCGTAATCGATATGATTGCAAACTACGTTGTTGAGCACAAGGAGGATAAAGGTAACATCTTCGACGGATTCCCTCGCACAACAGCTCAGGCCGAGGCCTTCGACAAGATCCTCGAGGAGAACAACGACACTGTAGATATCATGATCTACATGGAGGTGCCCGAAGAGGAGCTCGTGAAGCGTATCCTTCTTCGCGGTAAAGATTCAGGTCGCGCAGATGACGCTTCTGAGGATGTAATCCGCAACCGAATCTCAGTCTACAACGCACAGACCGCAGTAGTTGCCGAGTACTATTCAAAGCAAAATAAGTATGCTGCTGTCAATGGCCTCGGAACAATGGAGGAGGTTTTCGACCGCATTAGCGAGGTGATCGACGCGGCTGTTAAGGCTTAGTTTTGGGTTAGCCTGGCCTGGGTTGGCCTGGGTCTGCCCTCCGCGGGCGGCGGCGGAGTGCCCTCCGCGGGGCTAATTTCCCCTGCGGCTGGGCTTAGAACTTTTCCAAAGTTCTAAGATTTTATAGCTCATTTTTTTAGCTCAAATAAATTTGGCAAAAAAAGTGAGCTATAAAATTTTTCAAACACCCTTCAGGTGTTTGAACCCTGCCGAAGATATATACATACATCACAACATAAATACTATTATTATATCATTTAATCAATCTCATGGTATGTACAGTATGGTATGGTATGGTATAGTATAGTATGGTATAGTAATCTAGCCAAGTGTACTCGATTGGGGTTCGAATGCCCGCAGGGTGTTCGATAAATTTTAATAAACAGAAGAGGAGGACAAATAAATTTGATCCTCCTCTTCTGTTTATTAAAATCGTAGAGCTTTAGAAAAGCTCTATGCCCCAATCGCAAAAGTATAGCTCCGCGGAGAGCACTCCGCCGCTGCCCGCGCAGGGCAGACCCAGGCCAACCCAGGCCCAAGCAAGCTAACCCAAAATTAGTTCCTTTGACAGCGCACCTGCATACCATTCGAGCGATAGAGGCTCTTGTTGTTGATCTCGTTGCTATCGATATCGCTCTCATCGTAAGCGAAATACATAGCTACGGATGAGTTGACTGTTGCTTGATCTGACGAAGCAGTCCAATAGTAACCAGCCCAGGGTGAAGGCTTCAAAATATTCAAGTTGACGTTTTGAATCTTACCTGTGATGTATGCACGACGTCCGAGTCCCATGAAGAGGGCGCTATTTCCTGCGGCATCGCTGAGATACCATCCGTAATCATCGGCAATTTCGCCACGCTCGCTATCCGAAAGAACAGGTATCGACAAACCTGCATAGACATCGGGAGAGGCTACGCGCCAGCCCTTTGGACATGGATCGTTGATAGTTTTGGTTGCTCCCCAGAGGTCACCAGTGTGATCTTCGTAGATCCAGTCATATTCAGAGTCCTCAACTCCGAGGATGAACGTTAGCGGATTCTCTGTTGCGTACTCCAATGTTCCAATGGTCGATGTCGACTCCGAGTAGGTGATCGAAGCGCTTGAGCCATACTGGTTTAGCATTGAAGCGTCGGTGCCGCTAGCAGCATTGTAGTAGTAGGGGCCGACGAATGGATCCTTACGTCCCCACTGGTAGTATAGACCATACGACTCGAGAATTGTGTCGTCGTCATATGTCGAATTGTCGTTGGCACCGAGGTTGCGACCCATAAGCGTCACGCCGTCGAGCGTCACTGTCGACTCCTCGATCGAGTAGTCCGACACCCATATGTGCCAACTCCAGATGATGTCGCCCGACGAGTCGTAGGCTGCGATCACGGCATTACCCTCGATGATATCATCCTCTAGGTCGTCACTGTCGTAATCGTCGTCGTCGATATCAACGTGAAACTCAACCATACCATCAACTAGACGCGCATATGTGAGCGGCATGGGCGATGTCTGCCACAAGATGTCGACACTTGCTGGCGACATACTCTCCTCATTTTCACCCTTATACTCTGCGCTGAAGGTGTAAATTGTGTTTGGTGAAGAGACCAAGAAGCTGTTTGCCTGCTGGTCGGTGATATCCTCAGAAAGCTCGGTCGTACCCAATGTGAGGTAGTCGTAAGCGCTTAGATCATCGTATGAAGTTGCTGTGAATGTGACTGTTTCAGTTGTGAAACTTGACTCAAAATCATCTTCTGTCGTTGGACCTGTGATTGTGATCTCTTGGCGACCGCGGCTGATGCTGATGCTCCAACCGTCGGGCAGATCATCCTCGTCATACGATAGCTCCACGATATCTGAACCACTATATGTAATTACGGTCGACTGATCGATCGCAGTGAAGTATACCGCCGACTGAGACAAGACGAATGTTGCACGAGTTCCGTCATCGTCATCGCTACACGATGAGAAGAGCACTGCTGTGGCTGCAACCAATAGAAGAAGGTAGGAAGAAAACTTAGTCATATCTAATTTATTATTTCTAATTTATTGTTGTGGTACTCAAATATCCTGCAAAGATACATTTTTATGTGATAAAACAGCGCTCCGAAACCAATTAATATTAATATATAGGTATAATTTTTGATTCCGCATAGCATGTATCAATAAAAATATCGTTATGAAAGATCTTAAAGTTATGGCTGGAAGCTCTCCAGCTCCAAAAAAATTGCACATTACTGTAACGGACAAAGGACCCTATTTAGTATATGGCACTCCCCCACTATTTCAACAATTCATCACAACCGACCCCTCGGGCGAGTGCAAACGCTACCAGCAGGGTGCAGAATTTTCCACCGAGGAGCAGCCCACATCGCTCTGCAGGTGCGGACACTCGAAGGGAAATCCATACTGCGACGGCTCGCATACGCAC
The DNA here is from genome assembly GCA_044433705.1 of Rikenellaceae bacterium. GTDB lineage: Bacteria > Bacteroidota > Bacteroidia > Bacteroidales > Rikenellaceae > Alistipes. Next base: position 4,267 of record JAWXTG010000028.1, read on the forward strand.
GCTGCGTGGGACCCTACGCTCACCTCATCTAACGACTCGCTCATTAGCGATGCCGACATTCTCGAGGGGGAGAATTTGACGCTGGTCGACAACGAAAAATATTGCGTCTACGCACGCTTCTGCCACCCCCAGGGTGGAACTTGGCGCCTGGCCGAAGAGTCAGGTGACGCTGAGGCTCGAGCCGAAGCAATTCGCCAAGCTTCGCTCTGCCCATCGAGCAGGCTAACAGCCTGGGGCATAGAGGAGGAGAGGCCCTACGAGCCCGACTATGAACCTAGCTTAGGGCTGCTAGAAGATCCTGCAATTGGCGTCTCGTCGGGGCTCTGGGTCAAGGGTGGCGTCCCAATATTTCGCGAAAATGGAGAGAGCTTCGAGGTGCGCAATCGTGTGGTGCTATGCCGTTGCGGAGGGTCGCACAACAAACCATACTGCGACGGCGGGCACGCTCGCTACCAGTGGCACGATGGAATTGAGGAGAGCCGAGAAGAGGTTGTGATAGCCGAAATGGCGGAGGTGTAAGCGATACTATATTATATAGGTATATGCACCCGCGCAGGTGCTTGCTTGCGCCCGACGGAGTCTGCTGTATAGATACAAAACGCGGCCACTTCAAAAGCGCACAAAAATATATTTTCTCACACATCCTGTCAATCTCATAGATTTTATCCTTGTTTTTTCGAAATAATTTGTATCTTTGCCTAAGCATAAAAAGTGAATATTAGATGTCCGACTTCAGAAACATTAACATACGCAATAGAAGAGCCACCTTTGATTTTGCAATTATTGAGGAGTATACCGCTGGTATAGTGCTCGTTGGCACCGAAATCAAATCTATCAGGATGGGAAAGGCCTCTTTGACCGATAGCTACTGTTACTTTGAAAGAGGGGAACTCTGGATTCGCGGAGTGAACATCGCCGAATACCATTGGGGCAGCAACAACAACCACATCCCGAAGCGAGACCGCAAACTTCTGCTCAATGCCAAGGAGCTATCGAAGCTCGGGCGCTCGTTGCAGGATAAGGGGCTCACGGTGGTGGGTCTGAGGATGTTCCTCAACGACCGCGGTTTAGCCAAGGTTGTCATTGGGTTGGCTAAGGGTCGCAAGTCGTATGACAAGCGCGAGCACCTCAAGGAGAACGACGCCAAGCGCGAGATGGACAAGGCGATGAAAAAATATAGTTAATTTAGAATAGATAAGATAGATGTCATTGATACTCTGTATTGAAACAGGAACCGATATTTGCTCGGTAGGCATTGCTAAGGATGGGGAGATGATCTCACTGCGCGAGAGTGATCAAGGAAAAGATCACGCTAGCAAAGTTGCGCTATTTGCTCAAGAGCTCTTCGAGCAGCTTGAGTTGGAGCCCTCCGACCTCGACGCTGTGGCTGTGGGGATGGGTCCTGGCTCCTACACGGGCCTGCGCATTGGTGTCTCATTTGCCAAAGGCATCTGCTACGCCACGGGCCGACCACTCATTGCCGTCGAGTCGTTGGCGATGCTCACGCAGTTGGCCCTCGAGAATCATGAAACTTCACTCTTCGACATCGAGGATTGGGAGAAGGCTCGCCTATGCCCCATGATCGACGCACGTAGAATGGAGGTATACACCCAACTCTTCGACAGTTGCGGCGCACCCCTAACGGAGGTTGCGGCCGAGATTATCGACAGCGAATCTTTTGCAACATACAACGACGGAGCACCATTTTTAATATTTGGTAATGGCGCAGCAAAGTGTCGCGAGGCGCTGCCGTGGGCCCACCACATCGAGGTTAGCCCCTCGGCGTCGGGTCTGGCAAAAAAGGCACAAGAGAAGTTTAACAGGGCTGAGTTTGAGGAGATTGCCTACTTCGAGCCACTCTACCTCAAGGACTTTGTTGTAACAAAATCGAAACGTAATTTCTTCAACAATCAATAACTAACCATTAACAATTTTTAAAAATTATGACAAACAGTTCAAAGCAGAACTACACATTACCCATCGTAATGATGTTCGCACTGTTCTTTATGATCTCATTCGTAACAGGACTTCAGAACCCATTTGGCGTGATCGTTAAGGATCAATTCCAAGCGTCGACATTCATGTCTCAACTTGGTAACGCTGCAAACTTCATCGCCTATGCATTCATGGGTATCCCTTCGGGAATCCTTTTGAGCAAGGTTGGCTACAAAAAGACCGCTCTCTTGGCGATCGGCGTAGGTTTCACAGGAGTATGTATCTCGTACCTATCTGGTATCGTAGGTAGCTTCGCTGTATACCTCATCGGTGCATTTGTATCTGGATTCTCAATGTGTCTATTGAACGCTGTAGTCAACCCAATGCTTAACTCGCTTGGTGGCGGTGGTAACAGAGGTAACCAACTTCTTATGTGGGGAGGTTCTATCAACTCAATCGGTGCTACAATCACTCCCGTGTTGGCAGGTATCCTTATCGGTAATGCCCTCAACCCAACTATCTCTGACGTGAGCCCTGCACTTTGGATCGCTATGGGTATCTTCGCTTTGGCTTTTGTTGTTCTCTATATCGTTAACATCCCTGAGCCATACGCAGCTGAGTCAGACGCCTCAAAACCAGAGCTTAAGACTCAAGATAAGCACAGCGCATTGTCGTTCCGCCACTTCACTTTGGGTGCCCTTGCAATCTTCGCATACATGGGTCTCGAGATCGGCGTACCTAACTTCGTAAACCTATTCCTAGGTGAGGCTGTAGCTAACGGCGGTTACGGAATGGACAAGAGTGCAGCGGGTCTAATCTGCGGTACATTCTGGTTCTGTATGTTGATCGGCCGTATCGGCGGTGGTGTAATCGCTGCTAAATTCTCTAGCCGCAACATGCTCGCTGCAGTATCTGTATTGGGTATCGTTTTGGTTAGTTTAGCTATGGTCCTCCCAATCGACATGGTTGTTAACATGCCTGTATTCATCTCAGATCCTACTTTCGGATTCGACTTCGCTGAGGTGCCTATCGGAATCATGCTTCTCATCCTCACTGGTTTCTGTACCTCTGTTATGTGGTGTAGCATCTTCAACCTCGCTGTTGAAGGTCTAGGTAAATACACATCTATGGCATCTGGTATCTTCATGGTGATGGTATGTGGTGGTGGTATCCTTCCACTTATCCAAGGCGCTATCGTTGATAAGTTCGGTTACATGATCAGCTTCAGCTTGCTCGCAATCCTATACGCTTACACTCTATACTACGCATTTATCGGTAGCAAGAACGTAAACACAGATATCCCTGTTGAGTAACTCTCACAACACACAATAAGAGAGAGGCTAGCTGCAAATATTCGCAGCTAGCCTCTCTCTTTCTGTGCGCTTCGGACTGACTCCGTCGGGCGCAAAAAAGCACCTGCGCGGGTGCATATTATGCTGCGGTTGGGGCATAGAGTTTTCTTCTAAAACTCTATGATTCTAATAATCAAAGAGGTGGATCAAATAAATTTGTCCACCTTTCCGCTTATTAGAATTTATCGAACACCCAATGGGCGTTCGAACCCCAATCGAATACACTCCACTAAATTACCAATTTAACAAATTGCCAAATTATAATTTATAGTTTGTAATTCACAATTTGCAATTGGATAGGTGTACCTATGTTCTGTCTTCGGTTTGGGATTAAACACCTGTAGGGTGTTTAAAAAATATTAATAGTCACTATTTTTGTACAAGCTTGCTTGATGCAAAAATAGTGACTATTAATATTTTAGAGCGACGAGCTCGTCTCCCAAATCGCAGAGGTATAGCTCCGCGGGGAGCACCCCGCCGCCGTCCGCGCAGGACAGTCCCAGGCCAACCCAAGAAAAAGCAACTACTCAGCCACCTCAGCAGCGGTCTCGCGGCGTCGGCTTACGGAGAGAAAACGCTGTAGTATTTGCGAGAGGCGTTGAGCTTCGAGGTTTCGGTATAGGTGTCCTGATTGTGCGATGGATATTTTGCCAGTCTCTTCGGAGACTACAATTACCACGGCGTCAGATATTTCGCTTATTCCTATCGCTGCGAGGTGCCGTGTGCCGTATGACTTGGGCACTTCGCTTTGAGTCACGGGAAGTATACATTTTGCGGCTACTATTCTATCACCCATGAGCACTACGGCGCCATCGTGAAGTGGCGAGTTTTTGAAGAAGATATTCTTCAGGAGCTGTGTCGAGAGCATTGCGTCGAGCGCAATTCCTCCATCTGTTATTAGACGTAGGTCGCTCTGCTGCCCAATCACGATTAGAGCTCCAGTGCGCGAGTCGGCCATGTCGGTGCACGCCTCGACTAGGGGGTCGACGTTGGATGTCGCAGATATGTTGTTGGACGAGAAGATGTTGAGTATGAATCCCAACCGCTTTCGTCGCATGCCAATCATCTGGAGGAATCGCCGTATTTCGGGCTGAAATACGACTATCAGGGCGATTACTCCCACCGATATGATCTGTCCGAGGATCGAGGATAGCAGCTCCATGTTGAGTGCACGCACCACGACCCAGAGCATATAAATAGCGATGATACCCGTTAGGATGTATGGTGCGTTGGTACCTTTTGTGGCGCGATAGATCCAATACATAATCATAGCGACCAAAAGGATATCGATAAGATCCCTCAGCGAGAATGGCACAAACCACATAGTTGTAGCGAATAAAATGTAAAAAATTGAGTGTCGACCTAACTATTTAGCCTCTTGTTTCTCAGCTGCGTATAGTTCGTTTACGATAGCTAAAACTTGATCTGAAAGGTCGAGTGTTGAGTCTGCGTCGATCACAAGCGATGCGTCGAGGATCATCTTATACTTCTGATCTGCATTGAGTTGGCTCACTGCGCGACGGAAAAGATCCTGAGCACGGTTAGTGAATACGTAGTTCTCCTCCTCGAGTGTTTGCGCCTCTTTTTGAGCATTTGTTTGGAATGTTCTCATGCGCTTCTCGATCGACTCTTGTTGCTTTTGAGCGTTAGCTGTTGTGATAAGACCTTTTTGGTACTTCTCTTGAAGTTGGCTTGCTTCGTATTGGAAACCCTGCTCGCTTTTTGCCCATGATGCTTGAGCCTTTTCGCTCTTTGTGCGGAGCGCTACACCCTCGGTTAAAAATAGTTCGCTTCCTGAGATGACCATCTCGCTACGAACGTAAGCTACATCTCCCGATGGAGCTGCCACTTCAGATGTTTGACCTTCAGCTGTTTGTGCGCTGGGTGCAGTGTTGCATGCCACTAGCGACAAAACTGCTAGAGAGGCAAAAATAAAAAATCTCTTCATATAGTTTAATGTTTAAAATTGCTACTTAAGCCACAAAGATAGAAAAATTTATTTACTTTTGCATCAGTATAAACTATTTCGATAAAAATATGTATGAATATATCTCTGGCACTATAGCCGATCTGTCACCTACTCAGGTAGTTATCGAGACTGCGGGGGTGGGATATTTGCTCAATATTTCACTCGAAACCTATTCGGTGATCGAGAATGAGGAGTCGGCTAAGCTCTTCATCCACTTTGTTGTGCGCGAAGATGCTCAAATCTTCTATGGTTTTGCGACCAAGCAGGAGCGCGAACTCTTTAGGCTTCTGCTAAGTGTCTCTGGAGTAGGCGGTAACACCGCTCGCATGGTACTTTCGACCTATAGCCCACGCGAGCTGCAGAGCATAATTTCAACAGAAAATGCGGTACTACTTAAGAATGTTAAGGGTCTTGGCCTGAAAACTGCACAGAAGATCATCGTTGAGCTCACAGGTAAGATGGGTTCGATCGGTGGCCAGGAGGTTGATTTGCCTGTTGTTGCGACCACGAACGAGGCTGCAGGCGAGGCTCTCGAGGCACTGATGATGCTCGGATTCCCCAAAGCGGCGTCGGATAAGAGCATTAAGGCGATACTTAAGGAGTCGCCCGACGTGAGCGTCGAAAACCTTATTAGGCTGGCTCTCAAACGATTATAGGAGAGCATACGAAATCGTATATTTTTCGCGTTAAAGAAAAAGAGATTACTATTTCGCTTTTAGCAACTTTTTCTTACCTTTGTACGATGTATATGATGAAATTTAGAAACATACTTCTCTTGACCGCACTCTTCGGTTTTGGTCTCTCGTGCAGCGACGTAGACCAAGATCTGCTCGAAGATCAGCAAGATGAGATAGTTGAGTTCTTGACCGAGGATCACTCCCCTCTCCTAATTTCGGAGGGTGATGTTGCCGAGTCGCTCGATGACGACCCCGAGTTCTACACAACCACGGGCACTACGGCGTACCGCTACATTGTGGATTACTACAATGCGGATCGATTGACTCGCACCGAGGCCAAAAAGGGCGACGCTCTGTATCTAACTTTCTGGTGTTATGACTTTAGCGCCTACAAAACGCCGAGCGACAGTTACCTATACTTCACCAACGATCCGACCTACGAAACGGCACTTTCGGAGAGCGGATTGAATACAGAGTATTGGAATTTTGAACCCGTAAGAGTTGTTTTAGGTGCGGGCGACATACTAAAAGCAATAGAGAACTCGTTAATAGGGTGCAGAGAGGGAGACTTCGTTGAGATATACTTAACTTATAACGTGGCTTACGGCAATGATTGGATCGGCGTAACAGACTTAGAGTCGCCCATTGCCTTCTTCTGTACCATTGATAGCATTGAATAATTAAATAAAGATGAAACATAGAGCAACTAAACTTTTTGGACTCTTTGCGCTCGCCGCAACTCTCCTAACATTTTCGTGCACGATAAACGACTCGACGCTCGATGCCGACGAGATCGAACAAGAGATCTTTGCCGATTGGATGGCCAAGTATCACCCTGATCTTTTGGATAATTACCAAGAGGATGGTGCATACTACATCGATCTTGTCACTGCAGGTGATACATCGGGACGTCCAATCAACGACACGATCTGTTGGATCGAGTACGACATGACTGGCTACGACCTCTATGGCAATGTCTGCGTCACTCGCGACGGTGTTACGGCGTGGTGGCAAGGCACTTACACCGACTACACACACTATGCGCCCTATTATCGTATCTCGTATGGTACCGAGTACGACGAGGATGATTACTCGGTGATTCTCGAGTGTACACAGTTGGCATTCAGCCGCGAGCTAACAATTGGAGATCAGACAGATGTACTATTATATAATGGTGCTGAGTTTACGCTCTACTCGCCTTCGTCGATAGCCACCTCCGACGGTGTCACAGGAACGGGCGGCTATGAGGGTCAATATACATTGAGCACACTTCCGTTTGTCTGCAAAGTGAAGGTTAAAAATGTAGTATATCATCCACTTGAGTATGAGGAGGGCTTGGTCGATGCCTTTGCTCTCGTTAATGGTGGTCTAACCATTAATCCTGATTCATTTAATACGTATGATGATGACGATGATGATGACGATGACGACGATGACGACGATGACGAGGACGACGAGGAAGAGGAGGAGGAAGAAGAGGAGCGCGATCCAAACTCCTGGACCAATGGAACAAGCTCGATCTCTCACGTCTATTTGAACAAATATTACGAATTAAACTTCTACGGTACATCGTTTAATTATACCAACACCTACACATCCCTTGTTCCAGACTCTCCATATGTTGATGGAATGGCAGCTGTGGATATGGCGATCAACGAGGCGCTTGAGGAGCGATTCTCGGATGATTACGATAGCAGCGGCGATGTAGTTGGAGAAGATGGCACTGCAACAGTTTGGTACATCTGCCGACTTCTCGATGGATTTATTGTCGACACGAACATCGACGAGGTGAAGGAGATTATATATGGTACGGTTGAGTCCACGGGCTCGGCGATCTACTATGATGTTGACACCGACGAAGATAGCTACATCTCAGCTTGGTACTACTCAATCCCAAGTATGCGATTTGGCAACTGGGCAGCCATCGTGACAACCTCGACCTATGCCTACGGCTCGACGGGAGTCAATGGCGATACGACAACTTCGTCTTCATCGTCATACTACGACTACTATAATTATTATAACAGCTACAGTAGTTACAGCAGCTACGGATATAGCAGCTATTATGGCTATGACTACTATGATAGTAGCTACTACTACGATACTTCTGATTCAACAACAACTATCTCGACCGAGATATTGCCGTTTGCCCCATTGATCTTCCAGATCTACATTGAGGCTGAGGATGATGACGATTGATAACGAGGTAATAGAGTGATAAAAGATAAGTAGGTGGGGAGCGACAAAAATCGCTTCCCACCTATCTGGCTAAAAATATTTAGGTGCTAAAGTGATAATGTTTACATAGATAGCATATTATTTAGAGAGAGAAAATTATGAGTAAGAAAAATAAAATTGATACAATAGAGATTGACGATATTAACTCGTTGCCCGATCTTTTCGACGGCAAACATCGAGTGATTCCGATTGTCACTGGCGAGGATGATAATATTCAAGAGGTTCCAATTCCAGAGTCAATTCCCATTTTGACGCTGCGCAGCTCTGTGCTCTTTCCTGGTTCGATCACTTCGATCACCGTGGGACGCGAGAAGAGTATGCGATTGGTGCGCGAGGTGAATGCCGCGGGTGGAATCCTGGGCGCTGTGCTTCAAAAAGATGGCAGTGTCGATGATCCGATCCCTTCGGACATGTACCGCGTGGGAACGGCCGCACGAATTATAAAGATTCTCGATCTGGGTAACGGCTCGCAGAGTGTGATTCTCAACGGATTAGAGAAGATTGAGGTGGAGCGCTACCTAACCACCGAGCCATACTTCACGGCTATTGTCAAGGTGTTGCGCGACTCGGCTATCGACAACGATAGTATCGAGATCGATGCTTTGGTCGACTCAGTTCGCGATATTGCACTCAACATCATCGAGATATCGAATATGATGCCCAAGGAGGCAGCTTTTGCGATTAAAAATATCGATTCGAAACGTGGCATAGTAAACTTTATCTGCACAAATATCGACTTCTCGGATGCCGACCGCCAATCCCTTTTGGAGGCTCCAGGCCTCTTGGCGCGTACGCGTAAGTTGCTCGAGATTTTGATCCGCGAGCAGCAGTATATCGAACTTAAGAACGATATCCAGAGCAAGGTCAAGATGGAGATCGATCGCCAGCAGCGCGACTACTACCTGCAGCAGCAGATGCGCACAATTCAAGATGAGTTGGGCGAGGGTGTCGAGGGTGATATCGAGCGCCTGCAGGAGGCTGCCGAAAAGATGTCGTGGTCGGAGGAGATCAGCGAGCACTTCGGCAAAGAACTCGCTAAGTTGGAGCGACTTAACCCTGGTGTTGCCGAGTACTCGGTGCAGATGAACTACCTGCAACTTATGCTCGACCTACCTTGGGACAAGGTGACCGCAGATCGTTTCGATCTGAGCGCTGTGCGTGGTCAACTCGACGCCGACCACTTCGGATTGGAGGAGGTCAAAGAGCGTATCCTGGAGCATCTAGCTGTCTTGAAACTCAAAGGCGATTTGAAATCACCAATCATATGCCTCTACGGCGCCCCTGGTGTTGGTAAAACTTCGCTTGGAAAGTCTGTAGCTGAGGCACTTGGCCGCAAGTTTGGCCGCATTGCATTGGGTGGTGTGCACGACGAGTCGGAGATCCGCGGCCACCGTCGCACATATATTGGAGCTATGCCTGGTCGAATTATTCAGACCATCAAGAGGTGCGCTTCGTCGAACCCTGTGATCATCCTCGACGAGGTTGACAAGATCACGGTGAGCAACCATGGCGACCCCTCGAGCGCACTTTTGGAGGTGCTAGATCCCGAGCAAAACACAACGTTCCACGACAACTACCTCGATAAAGAGTATGACCTTTCGAAGGTTCTCTTTATCGCAACGGCCAACAATATTGCCAACATTAGTCCTGCGCTGCGCGACCGTATGGAGATGATAAATATTGCGGGATATATCCTCGAGGAGAAGATTGAAATTGCCCTTAACCACCTGCTACCCAAGCAGTGCAAGGCGCACGGAGTGGAGCATAGCGAGCTCGTGCTATCGCGCGAAGTTGTCCAAAAGATTATCGCCGACTACACGCGTGAGTCGGGTGTGCGTACGCTCGATAAGCAGCTTGCAAAACTTGCTCGCACGCGTGCTAAAAATATCGCATTCGAGGAGCAGTATGATCCAACGATCTCTGTGGTCGACGTGGAGACAATCCTTGGCGTTGCGAAATATAGCCGTGAGCAGTACAATGTCGCTGGCCTTAAGGGAGTTGTGACGGGTCTGGCGTGGACCGAAGTTGGAGGCGACATCCTCTATATCGAGTCTCTTTTGACCCCTGGAAAGGGTAAAATAAATATGACAGGTAACCTCGGTCAGGTTATGCGCGAGTCGGCGACCATTGCCCACGAGTGGGTTATGGCTCATCACGAGTCACTTGGAATCGATCCGAAGATCTTTGAGTCAACAGATCTCAACATTCACGTACCCGAGGGAGCGATCCCGAAGGATGGTCCATCGGCAGGTATCACCATGATCACCTCCATCGTCTCGACCTACACATCGAGATGCGTGAAGGATCGCGTCGCCATGACTGGCGAGACAACTCTGCGTGGCCGTGTGACCCCTGTCGGCGGTATCAAAGAGAAGATCCTGGCTGCCAAAAGAGCTGGAATTGAGACAATTATCCTCTGCGAAGAGAACCGCAAAGATATATCGGAGATCAAAGACATCTACCTCGAGGGGTTGACATTCCACTATGTTAGTACAAATCAAGAGGTTCTGGATCTAGCACTAGTTTAGCTATGAGAGTGGTTGCAATTATCCCCGCACGTTACGCCTCGACACGTTTCCCCGCCAAGCCTCTGGCTCTGTTGGGCGGAAAAAGTGTTATCGAGCTCGTTTATAACAAGGTCAGCGAAGTTGTTGATGAGGTTTTTGTTGCTACCGACGATGATCGTATTACGCAGTGTGTCAGCAACTTTGGCGGGCGAGCAATTATGACATCGCCCGACCATAAGAGCGGTACCGATCGCTGCTATGAGGCCTACTGCCTATCTGGCGCAGAGGCAGAGGTCATACTTAACGTGCAGGGCGATGAGCCATTTATTGCCGCTGAGCAGATCGAGTCGATCGTGGCCTGTTTCGAGAATCCAACAATCGACATCGCCACCTTGGTAAAGCCTTTTGCTGCCGACGCTCCCATCGAGGCTCTCGAGAATCCCAACTCACCGAAAGTTGTTGTCGACAACAACTCGTGTGCGCTCTATTTTTCACGTTCGGTGGTACCATTTTTGCGTGGCGTTGAGCGTTCGGAGTGGCTTAAGAGGCACACTTTTTATAAACATATTGGGATGTATGCCTTTCGCGCTGAGGCACTTCGCGCTGTGACATCGCTTCCGCAATCGCCACTCGAGATTGCCGAGTCGCTCGAGCAGCTGCGTTGGATCGAAAACGGATATAAAATCGGTGTGGGGACAACCGACATCGAGACAATTGGAATAGATACCCCTGCCGACCTAGAGGCGGCCGAGGAGTATTTGAAGAGATTAAAATAGATAAATTATGAGACTTATCGCTGGGCCTTGCGTCATTGAATCAGCTGAGCTATTGGATACTGTAGCTGAAAAACTAGTCGAGATTAATCGCGAACTAGGTGTTGATATAATCTTTAAAGCGTCGTTCGACAAAGCCAATCGCACGTCGCTAGGTTCCTATCGCGGAGTGGGCCTAGAGCGTGGTCTGCAGATGCTTGCCGACGTAAAAGATCGTTGGGGCTTGAAGATTCTCACCGATATTCATGAGTCGTATCAGGCCGAAGCAGTTGGCCAAGTGGTGGACGTGCTGCAGATTCCAGCATTCCTCTGTCGTCAGACCGATCTGTTGGTTGCAGCGGCTAAAAGCGGAAAGATTGTAAATATCAAAAAGGCGCAGTTCCTTTCGGGCGCAGATATGATCTATCCCTACCAGAAGGCGATCGAGTCGGGAGCAGCCGAAGTGTGGCTCACAGAGCGCGGTAATAGCTTTGGATACAACAACTTAGTGGTTGATTTCCGAAATATTTCCGACATGCTGAAGATCTCACCCACGGTAATCATGGATTGCACACACTCGGTACAGCGCCCTGGCGCAGCGGGTGGAAAGACGGGCGGCAACCGCGAATTTGTCCCCGCTATGGCCTTGGCAGCTAAGGCTTTCGGAGCCAATGGCTACTTCCTAGAGGTGCATCCCGATCCCGATCGCGGAATGAGCGACGCGGCAAATATGTTGCGCCTCGACGACTTGAAACCACTTATTCAGCAACTTTTAAAATAAGAGACAATGAGCGCTGAGATCATAAATTGGGCAAAAGATACAATAGAGACCGAAATCGAGGCTCTACAGAGTCTGAAACAGAATTTGGACGGAGAGTTCGCCACGGCCGTCGAGGCGATCCTCTCGTCGAAGGGTAAGGTGATCTTCACGGGCATGGGAAAATCGGGGCTTATCAGCAAAAAAATTGCGGCAACGCTCGCCTCGACAGGTACGCCCAGCTTCTTTTTACACCCCGCAGAGGCCTTCCACGGCGATTTGGGCATGATCTCGAAGGAGGATATCATCCTCGCAGCATCCTACTCGGGCGAGAGCGACGAGGTGCTAAAGATCATACCTTTTATACATTCAAACGGCAATACGCTCATCGCAATGACGGGTAATGCCAACTCAACATTGGCCAAAAATTCAAATATCCACCTCAATATTGCAGTTGGTCACGAGGCGTGCATTCTCAATCTTGCACCCACCTCATCGACTACAGCTCAGCTAGTTATGGGCGACGCCTTGGCCATCGCACTCATGAAACTGCGCAACTTCACGAGCGTCGACTTCGCGCGACTTCACCCAGGTGGCAGCCTCGGTCGTAGATTGCTTATGACCGTTGGCAACGTCATGCGAAGCAACGACCTACCCGTAGCACCGCCAAGCTGCTCGGCAAAAGATATGATTCACATCATGAGCCGCGGAGGTTTGGGGCAAGTGGTGGTGTGTGATGAGCAGCAGAAAGTAGTGGGCATCGTGACCGATGGCGACATCCGCCGCGCAATGGAACAGCGTGAAGCTGAGTTCTTTAAAATATCGGCTGCCGATATCGCAACGCGCCACCCGATAACAATTGCAGCTAACGAGAAGCTAATTACAGCGGAGAAACTTATGACCAAAAGAAAGGTAAATTCGCTGCTAGTGACCAACGAGGAGAACCTTCTTGAAGGAATTATTCAAATTTATGATATAAAGTTATAACGATTAAGTAACTTCTCTGTTTTTTTATCTATATTTGCCCTTGTAGAGGGCGCTAAGGGCTTTTTTTACACCTTTTGCAACCCAACTTTGGCTATAAATCTATATTTCTAACGCTATGAACGAAAATATTAAGGAGATCGCCATGCGTCTCAGAGGTTTGAGAGATGTCTTAGATCTAGAGACTCACCAAGTGGCAGAGGTGTGCGGTGTTACGCTTGAGCAGTATGAGCTCTGCGAATCTGGCACGGTGGATATTCCAGTCGGCATGCTTTACAGCATTAGCAAACACTATGATGTCGAGATGAGTACGCTGCTCTTTGGGCAGGAGCCCCACATGGAGTCATATTTCTTAACGCGCAAAGGGACAGGCGCCGCAGTAAAACGTAGCAAAGCCTACAAATACCAATCCTTGGCCGCAGGCTTCGCACGACGCACAGCCAGCCCATTTATGGTTAAGGTGGAGCCTAACGACAGCAGCGAGGTGACGCTTAACTCACATGAGGGTCAGGAATTTAGCTACCTACTAGAGGGTCGCATGCAGGTTACCATAGACAACAAAGAGCTGATCCTTGAACCAGGCGACAGCATCTATTTCGACTCTACTCGCCCTCACGCCTTCAAGGCTCTTGATGGAAAAACCATTAAATTTCTTACCATAATTATATAAGAGAGGTTTTTTGACTCTAAAACTACTGACTCAAAATTTATGATTGAAAGATACTTAAAACAGACTACGTTCACATCACAGAGCGACTTTATGGAGAATTTTAAGGTCGAAGTGCCTGAGAATTTTAACTTTGGATATGATGTAGTCGACAGCTGGGCCCAGAGCGACCCCGATAAATGCGCCCTCTGCTGGACAAATGACCAGGGCGAGCATATAAATTTCACATTTGCAGATATCAAGCGCGAAAGCGACAAGGCTGCCTCGTGGTTCCTTTCGCTCGGCATAGGTCGTGGCGACATGGTTATGTTGATCCTAAAACGTCGTTACGAGTTTTGGTTTTCGATCATCGCACTCCATAAGATTGGTGCAATTTGCATCCCCGCAACCCATCTGCTCACCGAAAAAGATATAATATTCCGCTGCAACGCGGCCGACATAAAGATGATTGTAACAGTTGGTGATCAGATAGTTACATCGCACGTTGACAACTCATTCGATCAGTGCCCAACACTGCGCCATCGCGTGACCATTGGTGATGATATCCCCGCGGGGTGGCTAAGCTACAAGGCTGGCGTCGAGTCCGCTGCGCCATTTGTTGCCCCCGCAGAGTGCAACACCAACGAGGATATCTCGCTGCTCTACTTCACTTCAGGAACAACGGGCAACCCAAAGATGGTTATCCACAACTACACGTACCCTCTTGCGCATATTATCACTGCCTCCTATTGGCACAACGTACACGCTGAGAGTCTGCACCTTACGCTCGCCGATACAGGTTGGGGCAAGGCCGTTTGGGGTAAGCTATATGGTCAGTGGATCGCTGGAGCAACCGTTTTTGTCTACGACTTCGACAAGTTCGAGCCTGTCGACGTTTTGACCATGATCGAGAAGTATGGCATCACCTCTTTCTGCGCTCCCCCGACAGTTTTCCGTTTCCTCATTCGTGAGGATCTATCGAAACACGATATATCATCGTTGAAGTATTGCACCATTGCTGGTGAGGCACTTAACCCCGTTGTCTACGAGGAGTTTTACCGAAAAACAGGTATCAAACTAATGGAGGGCTTTGGTCAAACAGAGACAACACTAACCCTGGCGACCTACCCATGGGTGGAGCCCAAGCCAGGATCTATGGGTATTCCAAATCCGCAGTACAAGGTCGATCTTTTGACCCCCGATGGTCGTTCCGCCGAGGATGGCGAGCAGGGTCAGATCGTAATTCGCTGCACCGAAGGGCGCCCACTAGGTCTCTTCTCGGGGTACTATCGCGACGAAGCGCTCACCGCAGAGGTCTACAACGGAGGCCTATACTACACAGGCGATGTAGCTTGGCGCGACGAGGATGGCTACTACTGGTTCGTCGGACGTGCCGACGACGTGATCAAATCATCGGGCTATAGAATCGGACCATTCGAAGTTGAAAGTGCCCTAATGACTCACCCTGCAATCGTAGAGTGCGCCGTAACGGGAGTACCCGATGAGGTTCGCGGTCAAGTAGTTAAGGCAACTGTAGTGCTCGCCAAAAGCTACAAAGATCACAACAAAGAGGAGCTGGCCAAAGATATTCAGAACCACGTGAAGCGCGTGACCGCACCATATAAATACCCCCGAATCGTAGAGTTCGTCGACGAACTCCCAAAGACAATTAGCGGAAAAATCCGCCGCGTCGAAATTCGCAATAAGTAGGATTTTTTCTTGGGTTGGCCTGGGACTGTCCTGCGCAGACGGCGGCGGGGTGCTCCCCGCGGAGCTATACCTCTGCGATTTGGGAGACGAGTTTGCAGCTCTAAAAGATTAATAGTCACCATCTTAATTCAAATAAATTTGATCAAGATGGTGACTATTAACCTTTTTTAAACACCCTCCAAGTGTTTAATCCCAAACCGAAGACAAAACAGAGGTTACACCATCCAATTTTATAGAATATGTTGAAATTGGTTGAAATTTTTTAATTTAGCTGGAGTCTATTCGATTGGGGTTCGAACGCCCATGGGGTGTTCGATAAATTCTAATAAGCGGAGAGGTGGACAAATTTATTTGATCCACCTCTCTGATTATTAGAATCATAGAGTTTTAGAAGAAAACTCTATGCCCCAATCGCAAGATATTATGCACCCGCGGAGGTGCAATCTCCGCCCGACGGAGTCAGACCCAGGTCAACCCAGGACAACCCAGGCCAAGAATTTAATAATCCTTGCAAACCTTGCTGATGTCCATTGTAAAACCGCACTCCGAGGATTTGAATTTCCCTTTGGCGGCTAGGAAGTTGATAATTTCGGCTGCATCCATCCCTTCGGCAGAGCATGTGTTGAAGCGTGCTTCGGGTCCGAACTTGTTGATTATAGCCTCTTTAAGTGAGGCCGTTGTATAGTTGTTTCCCTCCATCATTCGGAGGATTTCGTGTGCATGAATCTGCATAGTTGTGCTAAAATTTATTGATGATTACTCTGCTTTTCGTCTGTTAAGCAGAGCATGAGTTATTGTTAGCTCGTCGACGTACTCGAGTTCGTCGCCGAAGCCAATGCCGCGCGCGATTGTTGAAATCCTGAGATTTGTACAATTTTTCAGGCGGTTCATGATGTAGAAGTGCGTTGTCTCGCCCTCGATGGATGTTGAGATGGCTAGGATCACCTCTTTGATATCTCCTTTGGCGACACGCTCAGTCAGTAAGTCGATCTTAAGATCCGATGGACCAACGCCTTGCATGGGCGATATCACGCCCCCGAGAACATGATAGAGCCCTCGATATTGGTTTGTTTTCTCGATCGACATCAGGTCTGAGACCTGCTCGACGACACAAATTGTGGAGTGGTCGCGCTGTGCGTCGGCACATATCGGACATATATTCTCGTCTGAGAGATTGTTGCAGGATGAGCAAAATTTGATTTTGTTGCGCAGGGAGTCGATACTCTCAGTGAACTCGGCCACGGAGGTCTGCTCCATTTTTAGGATGTGAAGAGCCAATCGTAGCGCGGTGCGACGTCCAATTCCAGGGAGCTTAGTGAGCTCACTTACAGCATTTTCGAGTAGTTTTGACATGTTTTTTACCTCCGCGCAAACACTTAAGTGTTAGATCTTTTCAACGCGTTTACTCTCGATCCAACCCTCTTTACCATCGGCAATCATGATCTCGTACCAATCGTCCATCTCGCGAAGGATCTTTACGGTGGTGCCACTGTGAAGCATAAATAGATCTGTGGCAGATCTATCGGGTGAGCTCTTTATTGAGATGCTGCGGCTCATGATCACAGCGCTGTTGTGCTCGATTATCTCACGGCGCTCACCTAAGGCATAAAGTGTTGTTACAGTGAATATTATTGCGGCAAAAAGCCCTATTCTAAAGCCTGTTTTGCGCAGTGGAATGGCACCACCGAGAAGGAATAGCAGCAGCCCTGCGAGGAGGAGTGACAGTGCAATGAGCGAGATGATGCTCCAACCTGTGCAGTCGAGCATGCGCGCGATGGAGCGATTCCAGCGGTGGAAAAATAGCTCTGGGATCTCCTCTATTTGATCTTTTGTCTGCGACTGCGCGATAGCAAGATTGTATAGAATATCTTTGCTGTTAGGCGAAATCAGCAACCCCTTTTGGTAGTATAGTATCGCTTTGGCAATATTATCGTTTTTGTAGTAAGCATTACCCAGATTGAAAAAGAGTTTTTCGGAGATAAGTCCCTGATCCACAATGGCTGTGTAGAGCTCTACAGCATCGCTATATTGAGCATTGATGTACGCGGTATTTGCACTATCCCACAATGAGTCTGGAGCGATGATTGACTGCTCCTCAACTTCGACTTCAACCTCAACCTCGACACTGCTTTGAGCTAGAGAATCCACCTCTTCGGCCACAGCCCAGAGTGAGAGCGAAAGCAATGATATTAATATAAGTATGTGTTTCATAGGATATTATCTTTTAATCTCGGACTCAATTTTAGAAATCAATTTGATTGCATTCATGTAGACCTCGTTCATCTGTGCCGATGCCATTGGCGAGTATTGCGCCTCATCGCAGAGGGTTATGGTGTCGGTAAATCCTGTGATGAGCTCTTGCGCTACGCCGCGACGACTGAGCTCCCTGCGTACGCTCTCCTTTGTGAGGTTAGCAACAGGAATGTTAAATTTATCGCTCATATATCCCCAGAGTGCGCTTAGAACCTCCTTGTAGAAGCCCTTCTCGTCTTGTGCGGTCATAAAGCCATTGGCAGCCTTAAATCTTTGAACAGCAACCTTATTGGCGCGTTTTCCACGAACCAAAGTTGAGTTTTGCGACTCCTTGATGTAGCGTGAAAGCGTCATGTAGATAGCTGCAAAGAGTGCAAATATGGCAGCAAGTGCAGCATAGTAACCTCGGGAGAGGATAAATGGTTTACTCTCGGTGCGGAACTCCCCACCGTCGATCTTTATAAAGCGAATATCTTCACCCAACATCTTAACATCCTCACGAGATAGTGAGCGTCGAACCGTTGCCGAACCTGAACTGCTTCCCGATGTGCTGTCGGGGAGAATTGTGAGGTTGTAAGTTGGCGATGTCAACGTTTCATACTTCATGCTTTGGGTGTTGAAGAAGCTGAATTTTGTGGGTTGAAGTTCAAATTCGCCCTCTGAGCGCGGGATAATTGGGTACTCGTACTGCTTGTAACCGCTTGCTCCATACTGATTTGTATTGATCGACTCGGTCGACTTGACGCTATACTGTTCGAATGTCGAGGGGAGCACAACATCTGGAGCTTGGATCAACGAGAGATTTCCAGTTCCCGAAATTTTTACGTTATATGAGAGTGAAGAGTTGGTCACCACCGTTTCGGGCGTCAGCGAACACTCCATGGTGAAGTTACCCACAGCGCCACTGAACGATGCGGGTGCACCTGCTGGGAGCTCCTTTACGTCGATGGTGATTTTTGATGTTGCAATCTGTCGGCGGACGTTAACTATCTCGTAACCACCGCCGAAGAATGGGTCGATATTGCGGCTTTGAACTCTGATTTGCGCCACCACGGTCATCGAAGCGGGGTCAATTGTGAGTTTACCCGACTGCTGTGGATAGAGCAAATAGTCTGATAGAACCTGCGTTTCGTAGACCTTACCGTTGTATGTTTCGCGTTGGACTTCGCGATTTTTACTCTTAATATCTTGCGACCAGAAGCCATTGAATGATGGCATCTTCTCGTTCTCGGCACCTGCGATTGCTACTCGAGAGTAGAGTTTGATGGTTGCCCTAAGTGGCTCACCCTTAAAGAGTGAGGTGCGCGACACCACGGTGCGCAGTAGGATATCATCCTCAGCGATACGGTCGCCCTGGTTCTGAGCGCTACTACCCGACTGCCCCGACGCCGATGATCTCTGCTGCTGCTGTTGCGGAGTTGCACTTTCAGAGACCACTTCGATTGGGAGTGGCTTGGTTGTGTACTTTTTGTCGTCGACCATCACCGAGGCGGCACCAATTGTGTTGGCGCCCGCATTGTTAGCTATTACTACATAGGTGTAGGTAAAATTAACGCTCTTGGTCATCGACCCATTGATGATCTGCACCGACGAGCCACGCGAGACCGCAGGACCCGCCAAGATGTCGAATCCTGTGAGTGCAGGCGGTACAAATGTATCGTCGTCGGGCGATGCGTTGAGAGCAAATTCTATGCGAAAAGTCTCACCAACAGCAACTTGCATTGGTGCATTAGTGGTAAAAGTTGTAGCACTCTGCGCAAAGGTCACCAGTGTGATAAGCAACGCTGCTACGGTAAGTGATATTTTTAATCCTAATTTTCTCATCAAAAAGTATAACGATTGAACTCTCAAAATTATTATTAGAATCTGCAATAATTTACTGCAGATTCTAGAATCCGTTTAATTTTTCTCACTAAAATTGTTAAGAGAGATGTTGCTTTAATTTTTTCTCTTTGCAAGAGGCGCATAGCATGAGCTATGTAACGAGTGCAAAGAGAGAAAAGTGAAGTGACAGATTCTTAACAAATTAGATGAGAATAATTTAAACAGATTCTAATATTTTTTAGGGCACAGATACTCCTAGTGCTGGAAATCTGCGAAGAAGTCATTGCCCTTGTCATCCACGATGATAAACGCAGGGAAGTCCTCAACATAAATCTTGCGCACAGCCTCCATGCCAAGCTCCTCGAAGTCAACAACTTCAACCGACTTGATTGCATTCTTAGCCAAGATCGCCGCAGGACCTCCAATTGAACCAAGATAGAAACCGCCATTGTCGCGACATGCGTCGGTCACCTGCTGTGAGCGGTTACCCTTAGCGACCATAACCATCGATCCACCAGCCTTTTGGAATAGGTCAACGTAGCTATCCATACGACCCGCAGTGGTTGGTCCGAAGCTTCCCGAAGCCATTCCTGCAGGGGTCTTAGCTGGTCCTGCGTAGTATACTGGGTGCTTCTTGAAGTACTCTGGCATCTCCTTGCCCTCGTCGAGCATCTGTTTGATCTGAGCGTGAGCGATGTCACGAGCCACAATAAGTGTACCACGAAGGTTCAAACGAGTCTTAATTGGATATTGAGTCAAGATCTCGCGAACGCGATCCATACCCTCGTCGAGGTCGATATCAACTGCAGGCGACATTGCAGGCGCCTGAGCTGGTAGGAAGCGAGCTGGATTCATCTCCAACTGCTCGAGGAAGATACCATCCTCGGTGATCTTAGCCTTGATATTGCGGTCTGCCGAGCAGCTAACGCCGATGGCAACTGGGCACGAAGCGGCGTGACGAGGAGCGCGGATCACGCGAACATCATGCACAAGATACTTACCACCAAATTGTGCGCCAACTCCCGACTCCTGGCAGATCTTGAGGATCTTCTCCTCCCACTCCAAGTCGCGGAAACACTGTCCGCCCTCATTTCCCTGAGTTGGAAGAGCGTCGAGGTAGCCAGCCGAAGCCTTCTTCACCGTAGCCAAACACATCTCGGCAGAGGTGCCTCCGATGCAGATAGCCAAGTGGTACGGAGGACACGCCGAGGTTCCTAAGTCCTTGATCTTATCCTTGATAAATGCGGTAAGTGACGCCTCATTCAACAGAGCCTTAGTCTGTTGGTAGAGGAATGTTTTGTTAGCCGAGCCACCGCCCTTTGTCATAAACAAGAACTTGTAGTGGTTGCCCTTTGTTGCGTAGATATCGATCTGCGCAGGTAGGTTATTGCCCGAATTTTTCTCCTCCTCCATGGTGAATGGCACCACCTGAGAGTAGCGCAAGTTGCGCTCTGAGTAGGTCTCATATACGCCGCGTGAGATGTGCTCAGCGTCATCGGCGCCAGTGTACACATCCTCACCCTTCTTAGCTACGCAGATAGCCGTACCCGTATCTTGACACGTTGGCAGCTCGCCCTCAGCGGCAACGCACTGGTTTAGGAGCATGGTGTATGCCACAAATTTATCGTTGTCGGTCGCCTCATCATCCTTTAGGATTGTGCTAAGCTTCTCGAGGTGAGCCGAGCGCAGGTAGAACGAAACATCGCTATAAGCCGCCTTCGAAAGTAGCTCCAAGCCCTTGGGGTCAACCTTCAGGATCTTGCGACCATCGCACTCAACAACCTTAACATACTCCTTAGTTAGAAGTCTGTACTCCGTTCTGTCCTCGCCTAGTGGTAGAGGCTCTTGATAGATAAATTCTGCCATGATATTTACTTGTTTTTAGTTTGTTTACTTTTTAATGGAGCAAAATTACAAAATATATTGCGATAATCAAAGGTTGAGAAGCTATAATTTTTTCGGGGTGGGTGAAACACTATTTTGTAGATATCTAAAGTTTATGATTTACGCTTGTGTAACAGTTCCGAGTTTCGTATATACACGTCAATTTCGTGCAAAAATGATGAATATAGTGATAAAATATAATTATTTATTGAAGATATGAGATTTTTCATAACTTTTTTCATACATTTGGTGTACAAATCAAAAACCTACTCTAATGAAGAATATTTTAATTATCGGTGCAGGGGGGCAGATAGGCTCAGAGCTAACGACCTACCTGCGTTCAATTTACGGTGACTCCCACGTGGTGGCAACCGACGTTCGCGAATGCAAGCAGCTCTCCAAGGCGGGACCATTTGAAGTTGTGAATGCCCTCGATGCTACATCCGTTGCCTCGGTCGTTGCACGCCACCACATCGACTCGATATTCAACCTCGTCGCCCTACTCTCGGCGGTGGGCGAAAAGAATCCACAGATGGCTTGGAATGTAAATATGGGTGCACTAATGAACTCATTAGAGGTGGCGCGACAGCATCACTGTCAGCTATTTACGCCTAGTTCGATAGGTGTCTTTGGTGCAACTTCGCCCAAAGATCAAACCCCTCAAGATACCGTTATGCGACCTTCGACAATCTATGGAGTTTGCAAAGTTACAGGCGAACTTCTAGGTGACTACTACCACACTCGCTACGGTCTGGATACACGCTCGATACGCTTCCCAGGTATCATCTCCAACGTCACCCTACCAGGCGGTGGCACAACGGATTACGCAGTTGACATCTACTACGAGGCGGTAAAAAGTGGTAAATTCACCTGCCCCATACCACACGACACATACATGGATATGATATATATGCCCGATGCCCTACGCGCATGCGTTGAGCTCATGGAGGCCGATCCCGCAAAACTTATTCACCGCAACAGCTTCAACGTAGCATCAATGAGTTTCAGCCCCGAAATAATCGCCGCAGAGATCAAAAAACGAATGCCCGAGTTCGAAATGGACTACAACGTCGACTCAACAAAACGAGAGATCGCCAACAGCTGGCCAAACTCCCTCGACGATAGCTGCGCACGCCAAGAGTGGGGATGGAAACCCGAATGGAACTTGGAAAACATGACCGACGATATGCTAAAAGTAATCGCCGCTCGACATAAGAAGTAGCCTGGTTGTCTGGGGTTTCCTGGGGTTTCCTGGGGACCTGGGGACTGTCCTGCGCGGACGGCGGCGGGGTGCTCCCCGCAGAGCTATAATTTCTTGCGTTTGGGGCATCGAACACCCCATGAGCGTTCGAACCCCAATCGAATACACTCCAACCAAATTACCGATTTAGCAATTTATTAAATTACCAATAGGATTAGGCGCATAGAGTGCACTAAGTAAATAATAAGTGCTACCTTCGCATTATGGGAGCAAGAGAAAAATTTACAGGCGTGAACTCGATAAAGTTTTACAGTCGTTTTACGACAGA
>JAWXTG010000029.1:0-25337 GCA_044433705.1 Rikenellaceae bacterium
TTCAGAAAGTTTGCTTCGGAGATTGCTGCTCAATGTCGTATGCCTGCAATTGTGCTCGATCCTCAGGCTCGCGAGATTCTGAAAAACTACCATTGGCGTGGCAACATTCGACAACTGAAAAATGTTGCCGAGCAGATATCTGCAATTGAGGAGGTTCGCGATATATCGCCCGAAATTTTGATGCGCTATCTGCCTGAGCAGGAGCCAATGACAGTGTCGGTTGTGGGTGGGTCATCCTCTTCGCAATCTTCGTCGGACAATTTTTCGACTGAAAGGGAGTTGTTATATAAGGTGCTTTTCGACATGAGGTCTGATATGAACGAGCTAAAACGGATGTTGCAGGAGCTCATGCATAAGTCGGCGGGTGACCCAATGGCCTCTGCATCAATCCCTCAGCCCATCGGTCTGTTGCCATCCTCAACTCCTGCTTATGTCGCACCACAGGTCGATTATGCTGAGAGTGAGGTGGTTGCCGAAGAGTATCGAGAGTTGACTAAAGCCGATGTGCAACGCGAACAGATAAGAAAGGCGTTGCAACGTCACAACGGTCGTCGACGTGAGGCTGCAGCTGATTTATTTATGTCGGAGAGGACGTTGTATCGTAAAATAAAAGAGTTGGGTATCGACGAAGATTAGTCGGTATACCTATATTATATATAAGAAGAGTGAAAAAGATAATATTTATATTCATGGCAGTTGCGGCGTTGATCTTTACTGGTTGCGCCTTTAGGGTGAGTTACACCCTCTCGGGAGCGTCGATCCCAGTTGATGCTAAGACATTTTCGGTGGCCTACTTTCCCAATAATGCAACTATGGTTGCCCCAATTTTGAGTTCGACGCTGACCGACGAACTTAAAAATATCTATTTGAGTCGCACGAGCCTCACCGAAGTTTCGTACGGTGGTGACTTTGCATTTGAGGGTGAGATTACCAATTATACCTCAACCACTTCGTCGGTGTCGAGTGGCGACTACGCTCTGCTTAATCGATTGACTATCACCGTTAAAGTGCGTTTTACAAACCTTATTGACGATACGAAATCGTTTAATAAGAGCTTCTCGGCATATGAAGATTACCCCTCTACAAGCCTCTTGACCGAGGTGGAGGATACCCTCATTCCTGAGCTAGTTGATCAGATAGTTTTAGATATTTTCCAGGCTTCGGCCTCAGATTGGTAGCATATGGCAAGTATATTTCAGAGATTGTGGCCCTTTGGCCGATCAAAGCGAGAGGCGCAAAAGCCCGTTGAGGCAGAGGTCGATCCGATTGCATTCGATCAAATTGATATCAAGGCGTTGATGGGGCGGGCGCCAGACGATGTAATAGATAGATTTTTGAGCTGTTCAGGCCTTCGTATTGTTGTCGATGACTCGTCGAAGGCGGAGGCGGATGTGCAGATCGAACCAAATTTGAGCGAGGAGGATGACCTTGTAAGTGAAGAATTGGCAAAAATTTACCTCACTCAGGGCCTTAATCGCGAAGCAATAGAGATTTATCGCAAATTAAGTTTGTTAAATTCAGAAAAAAGTGTTTACTTTGCCAAACTTATTGCAATGTTAGAGAATAAATAATTTAAATGATAGAGTAATGTTATACACAATTTGTATTGGTTTAGTATTAGTTGCGAGCGTATTGATGATCCTCGCTGTATTGGTTCAAAGCCCTAAGAGCGGCATGGCTGCAAACTTTGGAGCATCAAATCAAGTTATGGGCGTTCGCCAGACAACAGATTTCTTGGAGAAATTTACTTGGGCGATGGCTATTGCGATCTTAGTTATCAGTCTTTTAGCGACAATTGCAATGGGTAACTCAATGTCTACAGGTAGCTCAAAAGCATCTAAAGATGCTGCAGCTGTGGTCGAGCACCAAATGGAGCAGGCTCCAGCTGTAATTCCTCAGGTAGAGGCTCCTGTGGAGGCTACCGAGAGTGAGGAGATCGCAGAGTAAGTAGCAGCGCTACTATCTTTGTATGTCGTGATTTAAGTCTCATACAAAACGCAAAATTTGAAAAAATAGGGTGCATTTATGATGCATTCTATTTTTTTTGCACTTTTTTGTAAAATTTCTTTAATAATATTTTGCAGTTTGTTAAAAAAGTATTAATTTAGTGATGTAGAAATTATCAACCTTAAAAATACTAATGTTATGATTATCACATTTAATGAATTACGCCGCATTAAGGATCGTCTTCCTAGTGGCAGCTTGCAGAATATTGCAGATGAGCAAGGGATTGATGTAGAGACAGTGAGAAATTATTTTGGAGGTAACACCAAATCTGCTTCGGGTGTTCACTTTGAACAGGGTCCAGATGGCGGCGTGGTCACGCTAGATGACACTGCAATTCTGGATGCAGCAATGCGTATTATCAACTCTTAAGCGTATAGTTTTTGTAACTATCTGAAGATAATAAATTTAACAGAATGCGGGTAAAACGATGTTTTATTCGCATTTTTTTATTACAATAAATTACTTTTATAGCCGTATTTTACAATTTTTTGTTGTACCTTTGCCCAAGCATAATAACCCAAATAGCTATTTTCTATGTTGATAATTCTATTGTCGTTTTTAATTAGTTTCGTGATGGTAGCATATATGTTGCCACATATCTTGATTCTTTCGCTTCGTAAACGCCTGGTTGATAAGATTGATCCTCGTAAGGTGCATAGCGTACCAGCCTCTCGTTTGGGCGGTTTGACATTCTATCCATCACTACTCTTTTCAGCATGGTTTTGTATTGCTTTGACACAGTTGACACAGTCCTTTTTAGTGTAGAAATAGCGGTGGATATAAGCCTGATCTTGGAGTCGTTGGCACTTTTAACACTGTTTTTAATCGGAGTTTACGACGATGTTCTCGGCGTTCCATATCGACAAAAGTTTGCAGTTCAGATTTTTGCAGCGCTGCTGATTGTGATCTCAGGTACCTATTTTAAGACATTTCACGGTCTTTTCGGAATAGATGAGATTCCTATCTATCTTGGAATTCCAGCCACGCTATTTATATATGTTTTCATCACCAATGCAATAAACCTAATAGATGGAATTGATGGCCTGGCCTCTTTGTTGTCTATAATGGCCATATTCGTATATGGAGTTTTGCTATTTAATAATGGCATGATGGATGATGCAATTGTTGCAATAGCGACGCTTGGTGCAATAGTTCCATTCTGCTATCACAACGTATTTGGCATCAAGAAAGGCGCTGGTAGTAAGATATTTATGGGTGATACTGGAGCCTTGGTGGTTGGTGCAACTCTCGGCTTCTTGGCGGTGAAGGTTTGGAATATTTCATTTGTCGCTGATAGCTCGGTGCCAATTAATTCAACCTACTACATATTGGCCTACACAATGCTTATTGTGCCATGTTTCGACGTTGTGCGAATCATTTTGCATCGTTATCGAAGCAAAAAACCACTGTTCTTACCCGACAAAAACCACATTCACCATAAATTTATGGCATTAGGTTGCTCTGCGAGGGTAGCGTTAATGTGGATAGTTGCGATCAATCTGCTCTTTGTAGCATTGAATCTTCTGTTGTCAATGTGGCTAAATATTACCCTCATATTGATAATCGATATCGTCGTTTGGACTACGGTACATATTTATATAAGCCGACTGATCGCCCAGCGACAAGCCGAGCATGCAAAATAAATCTGTTTAAAGATATTTTGAGATATGCTAACAAAATTAATTTTGTTAGCATATCTTATTTTATGAGCTTATATACCATTTTTTTGTGTCATTTCATTTGCTACTGCTGCAGTAATGTCACAAGTGTGGCTTGGATTTTGTCGTTTTATTATTGATCTATGCCATTTTGGCAGTGGTGTGTCATAAAAATCGGTTTGGTATACCATTTGTTCATAATGAGTCAAAAACATTTAAGAAAACTAAAATTTAAACAACTAAAATATTTTTATTATGGGAAAGATTATTGGTATTGACTTAGGAACAACAAACTCATGTGTATCTGTAATGGAGGGTAACGAGCCTGTCGTTATTCCTAATGCAGAGGGTCACAGAACAACTCCTTCGATCGTAGCATTTATCGACAATAATGAGCGTAAAGTAGGTGATCCTGCTAAGCGTCAGGCAATTACTAATCCAAAGCGTACGATCTTCTCGATCAAGCGTTTTATGGGAGAGGGTTACGATAAGGTAACTTCGGACATATCTCGTGCACCTTACGCTATTGTTAAGGGTGACAACAATACTCCACGTGTAGATATCGACTCACGTCTTTATACTCCACAGGAGATCTCGGCAATCATTCTTCAAAAGATGAAGAAGACAGCAGAGGACTACCTTGGCCAAGAGGTTTCGGAGGCTGTTATCACAGTTCCTGCATACTTCTCTGACTCTCAGCGTCAAGCGACTAAAGAGGCTGGTGAGATTGCAGGTCTTAAGGTTCGCCGTATCATCAAT
Organism: Rikenellaceae bacterium; assembly: GCA_044433705.1. Taxonomy (GTDB): domain Bacteria; phylum Bacteroidota; class Bacteroidia; order Bacteroidales; family Rikenellaceae; genus Alistipes. Next base: position 4,425 of record JAWXTG010000029.1, read on the forward strand.
GAGCCTACAGCGGCAGCTTTGGCTTATGGCTTGGATAAGAAAGATTCAGATGCTAAGATCGCAGTGTATGACCTTGGTGGTGGTACCTTCGATATCTCTATCTTGGAGCTAGGTGATGGCGTTTTCGAGGTAAAATCGACAAATGGTGATACTCACCTTGGAGGAGATGACTTCGACCACGTACTTATCGACTATATGGCAGAGGTGTTTAAGGCTGAGCACCAAATCGATCTTCGCCAAGATCCAATGGCTTTGCAACGTTTGAAAGAGGCTGCTGAGAAGGCAAAGATTGAGCTTTCGTCTACCACTTCAACTGAGATCAACTTGCCATATATCATGCCAGTTAACGGTATTCCACAGCACATGATGATGACCCTAACACGTGCGAAATTTGAGCAGTTGTGCGACCACCTAGTTCAAAAGACTATCGAGCCTTGCCGCCTTGCTCTACGCGATGCTGGTCTTTCTGCATCTCAAATCGACGAGGTTATTCTCGTTGGAGGTTCTACTCGTATCCCAGCTATCCAAAGGGTTGTTGAGGAGTTCTTCGGAAAGGCTCCAAACCGCAGTGTAAACCCAGATGAGGTTGTTGCTGTAGGTGCTGCAATTCAGGGTGGTGTACTTACAGGTGAGGTTAAGGATGTATTGCTTTTGGATGTAACTCCACTTTCGCTCGGTATCGAGACTATGGGTGGCGTGTTGACAAAGCTTATCGAGAGCAACACCACAATCCCTACTCGTAAGAGCGAGGTGTTCTCAACAGCGTCTGATAATCAGCAATCTGTAGAGATTAACGTTTGCCAAGGTGAGCGCCCAATGGCTCGTGATAACAAGTCGATCGGCCGTTTCCACCTAGATGGAATCCCATCAGCACCACGTGGAGTGCCACAGATTGAGGTGACATTTGATATCGACGCCAATGGCATCTTGAATGTTTCGGCTAAGGATAAGGGCACAGGTAAAGAGCAGACAATTCGTATCGAGGCGTCAAGCGGCTTGACCGATGCTGAGATCCAGCGCATGCGCGACGAGGCTAAGGCGAATGAGGCTAAAGATAACGAGGAGAAGACACGTATCGAGAAGTTGAATACTGCCGATTCAAATATTTTTGCATCGGAGAAGCAGCTCAAAGAGCATGGCGACAAGCTTCCAGCAGATAAGAAATCTGCGATTGAGGGGGCTCTAGCGAAACTCAAGGAGGCGCACAAGAGTGCCGACCTAGCAGCTATCGACAGCTCAATGGAGGAGCTCAACGCAGCATGGCAGGCAGCCTCTCAAGATATCTATTCACAGCAGCAAGCTGAGCAGCCACAGGGCGACCCACAAGCTGGTGCTCAGGGCGGTGCTCAAGGTGCACAGCCTGAGGATGTAGAGTTCGAAGAGGTCAAGTAGGTTAAGTAAACGCTGATAACAAAGCGAATAAAAAGAGGTGTAAATCCCAAATATAGGGATTTACACCTCTTTTTAGAGTGTTTTGTAGGTTTATGCTCTACTCGAGTGTTGCGCTATCTTTTACGCAACGTAGTGCTGTGCCTGAATTTTCTGATACATATGCTAGCATTAGTCGACCTTCTGGGTATGCAGCAGATGTGAATGTACTCATAAGTCCGAAGAACTGGATGTTTGACAACAAGCCGCTAGTACTATTATATGATACCTGATAAGCAGTAGATGTCATATAATATGACAATGCTGGTTCTCCGTAAAACTCTTCATCTAGTGATGAGTTAGACGATGAAATAATAGTTCTTGAGTAAGATGGATCAGTAGTGCTAAGATAACCAGCATAATTGCGATAACCAGTGTATACATAGTTGAAACCAGCTTCGTTCAAGGTTGCTATTTTTCCTCCATTATATGCAGTGTCGTAGAATATAGCGCTAGAGTCAGTTGGAGCAGAGGTCTCGCTAAGAGATTTGTTTGAGTAGCCAACCAATGCAAAATAGTCTGCACGAGTTGGGATGTGCCAGCCGTCGGGGCAGATACCTTGTGCACCCTCGAATGTGTCGAAATTATCCTCAGTAACCTTTTGACCTAATGCTGCAGTCATGTTGTAGAGATAACCTTTAGCCTCGATTGATGCTTGGTCGGTAAGGACATTGACGTAGTCAAGTGTTGCAGTTGTAACTTCATCTGTAACCATTTGATCGTAGTCGATCTCATAAGGATACCAAATATTAGACTCTACAGTAGCATCGGCAGATGGAGTGTATCCCTCAGGAAGGAATGCGAGAGGCTCTGCCATCCATGTTGAGCCGTTAGAGAATGTTACGATGTCGTATGTAACGAATTCACCCTCATAGCCATACTCGAAATAGTCGTCATACTCAGCGAAGTAGATAACTTTTGCAGCAGGATCTGGAATTGTGCCACCGTCTGCCCACTCATTAGCGTCACCAGATAGGTCAACTGTAACGTCGCCACCAACGATTGTGATATTTGCAGTGTACTCTTTACCTGCAGCGAAATCTACAGATGCTTTCTCGCGAGAGATTACGCTACCATCGTTAAATGTGATGGTGAATGTGAGTGCAGCAGTTTGAGGAATGATAATAGCTTTGTATGTCTCGTCGTCCCACAATGGTGCTGAGATTGAGATTGGAGTCGAACTCTCGTCAACCTCTACGCTCATCGCTGTAGCGTCGAAAGTTGCAGTTGGGTATGATCCGCTGATCTCAACAGACTCTACTTTATAGACGCTTTGGTTGTCGATCTCGGTTACGATACGGCTCAAAAGGTGGTTGAATGTCATAACCACTGTGTAGTCTGGAGTGACACCGCTCTTTGTTGAACCCATAAGGTCAGAGGCTGTGTATGCGCCATCTGCAGTTTGGTCAGCCTCAACGGTGAATGATGTTGGTGCGCTTGAACCTGCTGCGTATGGATAGTAAGCATAAATTGTTGATGTTGCGTCGATGTCGCTGTACCAGATGAGGTCGCTTGTGAAGCTACTTCCGCTGTAGGTGAGGGGTGCGTTCTCTGTGAATAGTGAGTTGTCGCTCTCCATCTCGATTGTGATACCAACCATGTCGCCGCTCTCGAAGTCGAGGTCTGTAGCGCGAGTTTGGATCATTGGATTAATCTTAACGTAGTTTACTGCATCGCCTGCAGTGGTGTTTGCTCCATCCTTTGAGCAACTAACCAATGTTGCTCCAATGCATAGGAGAACAAAATAGATTTTTTTCATGATTTTATAAAATTAGTTAATATTGTAAATGTTTAAAAGTTATATCCCAATTTAAATGTGCAGCTCCAGCGGCTATTGCCTTCGATATACTTCAGGTTAAATGCGTTGGTGAGTGCTCCGCCAACCTCGCAATAGAAGTTGCCAAATGCATTGTATCGCGCAGATAGGCTGCAGTTGATATATGTGGCTGTAAGATATTCATTCTCAATGTTGTAGTACTCCTCCATCTGGGTGGGTTCGTCGCCCGCCTCAATCTGATCCGATACGGAGTAGGCATCGTCCGACCAAGTGCCATCGGAGTAGAGAAGCTTGCCTCGTAGCTCAAACTTGCCAACGGGCAGCATTCCGCCAGCGTAGGCTTGTATTTGGCTTAGAGATAGCTCGTTAACGTATGGGTACATGAGTGTCGATTGGCTCTGCGAGTTGTAGTAATTGGCGCCAATCTCGATTTGTGCTCCTGAGTTGTGGAAGAGTAGATATTTTGGAGTTAAAGCATATTCCGAGGTCTCGTAAATCTGATTTGATCCGTAGATTACCGTTGTCGTAACGCCATTGCTGGTTACATCGTCGAGAATATTTTCGCAATTAATCAAGTGATGAATATTGGCATTGATGCTGAAAATGTGGATGTTGCCGCTGCGCAGTAGGGTGTAGCCCAATCGAGCGGTATATCTGTTTGATGGGAACTCATACCAGATGGTCTGCTTCTCGCCAATTGAACCCTCTAGGTGTCGATACTCGATCTCGCCAAAAAAGCCTCGGTACTCCACCTGTGCCGCTACGCCGCTACCACTCTGGCTAACGGGGAAGCCCGTGATTCCAGACTCGGAGAGGTGGACTCCACTTCCCTCCCAATTCTCGTATGCACCGCGCATTAGTCCCTTGTCGAGGAATGCCGAGTATGGCTCCGACGCCGAACCGATCTCTTGGGCTCTGACCGTCTCGCTATTCTTTATATATAGGTATGAAGCTCCGATCACTCCGTCGCCGATGTTGTACGAGATGCTAGGCGCAAATGTTAGATCCATGCGGTAGTTGTAGTGGCGTAGATCTTTAAATTTCGCATAGTTTTGGGATTGAAACTCACCCTTAAGACCTAGGTTGAGATTTGGTAGAATCTCGGATGCAAGGCCGCCCATGAAGTAGTAGTTTTGTAGCGTCTTGTCGCCAGGCGTGAACTCCAAAATATCTACAGGATAGTAGTTTGGCGAGATAAACATCGATCCCGACATCTCCTTGCCCGCGGTGTGGCTAAAGGAGAATGCACCGATCATCGATAGGTTGTCGGTGTGGGTTATGGTCTTGGCGGAGGCTCCAGCGCTCCATTGGCTCGAGGCATCGGAGAAGTCGGCAAACTCTCCAGCTTGGTAGCTGTAGCTTAGCTCGGCGTTGGAGACTGTTATTGAATCCCGCAATAATCCAGTGACGTTGGCGCTCTCATTCCAGATATTTCGCTCTTCGATCTGCTCATAGAGCTGGCCACTTGCCGTGTGGGCCACGCCAAGCAGTGCTACGATAAGTAGTGGTAGTATGTGCTTTATCTTATTCATGGAGAGAGGCTTCTGAACGTTCGTAAAAATCTGTAGTAGAGTTGTTTGTGTCGATTAGAACCTCGTAGCCCAATGTGGCGCTAGACTCCTCGTCGACTTGGCGATGTAGCGACTTACCGTCGTAAGTTGCGGTTTGGGTCACATATCCAGCATCGATATCCGAGCTAAAACGCTTCGTGTTGCTCGACGAGCTGCCGTTGAATACCTCTACACCATCGAGAACCCAGTCGAGTGGGATTTTAGCGACGTTGTCCGACGTAGAGCCTGGTTTTGAGAATACTACGCCATCACCCATTAGATACTCTTCGATGGTTGTGTTCTCATCTACGCGGAAAAGTACTGGCGCAGGAGAGGTGGTGGAGAGCGGCCACGCATTGGCTTGACCCAACTTTATAGCGACGTCGAGGTATCTATCTACCGAGATGTTGTCACCTGGTGCGGGGTGGTATGTGGTGCTAGTGAAGTAGATGCTATTGTAAAGCACGAAGTAGCCCTCTTTATTGAGGTTGACCGAGAGTGGGTATAGTGCAGCGTGGTCGATCGCTCCATTTTGGCAGATCACGGCATCTTCACCTGGCTGTAGTGGGAATGTTGTGCCATCGCCACCAAATTGCCAGATTGCTTGAATGAGATATAGTTCATCGGCAAATATTGTTGCGCCACTGTCGGGATCGGTTGACACCCAGATGTTTGTGGCGTTTGAGTTGTAAGGGTCGAGAATTCCAAAACAGAGTTTGTCTAGGTACTCGACCGTTGAACTGTTATTGTGTACGATGATATACTTATCGTATTGGTAGGTACCCTCCTCGGGAGTTTTCATACAGCCACCGCAGTAGATCTCCTTGAATATTATACTGCCCGCAATAGAGTGAATGGCAGATAGTTCGAGGGTGATATTCTTGTTGGTTAGCATAATGTTGTCGGCCGTGGCGTTGAAGATTTCGTTGTCGTGACGACCCGAAAATTGCACTATGTAGCGTCCGTCAGGTAGCTCAATTGCACTCTCTCCCGCTGCATCGATCTCCGAGGTGTAGCTATATCCAAAGTCGATATTTGAGATCGAAAGTGTCATACCATCGGGGCTATAATCGCTGTAGTCGCTTGGGTATACTACCTTAACAGTCAGTGTGTTGAGCGACTCGCTGCTGTGAGGAGTCGTCGCGTTATCAAGTGCGCACGCCGTGAGGAGGAGTAAAATTGTTATATATGTAGTTATTCTCTTCATTGTTTTAGAACTTTATGCGACAAGTTAGACCGTAGTAAAAATTGGGGACAAATATTGCGCTAACGCCTGTGGCATAGGAGGTTACCGCCTTGCGCGAGAAGGTGAAGTTGTTGGCGTAGAACGAGAGCGATACATTGTCGCCAATCTCCTTGGTGATACTCAAATTGGCGGAGATGTAGGGGTCGTAACCATCTACAGCAAAGGTGTATGAGTTGTTCGAACGTAGCAAGAGGTATGAGAAGTCGGGGTCTGAGGCCTGCTCCTCGGTGAAGTCGTAGATATTACCGTTGATATCCATATATTGCACTGGGTATATCATTGAGTATGAGTCGCCATCGTAGATGCTACCGCCTGTTGCGGTTGATCCGCTCTCGTCGACATTGAATGCGTACTCCTGGCCGTTATACTCCGAGATCTTTTTACTGCTGTCGATCAAGGTCATCTCAACGCGGCACGAGATGATCAGGCGCGCCTTGGGAATGTGGGTTATTGCCGTGATATTCATGTCGAGGTTGTTGTCGATATATCCGTTGTAGATCGATGTTGAGGTGGTCGATCCCATAGCGTAGATACCTACATATTGGTATGAGCGGTTGGCGAGCGATGTGTGCGACCAACCTGATTGATAGTAGTAGGATAGGGAGCTGTCGTGGTATTTGACATTGGAGTATGTCGCGTCGACCCTAAATTGGGTATTTATTGGCTTAATTGTCGGTGTATCAACCACTAACTCTACGCCTCGGCGGTGAACGTCGGCGCCATTGTCGGCGTATGTTGTCTTGGTAAATGTGGTGTCACTCACCTTTAGATCCATCGCTGTCCAGCCATCGAGTGGGTTGTCGGCATCACGAATGTAGATATCTCCCGTCTGTGCATCCACCTTGATCTCGGGGTTGGATGGCATCGTGTAATCCGATGGCACAGAGTATGAGTTGTAGGAGAATGGCGAGTAGCTATTTGTGTATTGGTATGGACCAACAGTGCGGTTGTAATATCCAGTAAGTGAGATCTTTGTGTTGCATATGTTGAGGTCAACTCCTATCTCGGAGTTGTAGTTTCTTTGCCATTTTAGATCGGGATTATACTCCATAGAGTATGGCTGAGTGTAGTAGGTGTAGAATGCCTCATTATTATTATAGGTTGCTCCAAAAGATAGTATGTCGCGATACTCCTGCTGTGGGTAGAGCACATAATATGATGGTAACTTCTCGGTGATACCCCAACCTCCGCGCAGCGTTAAATTTTTATTTACAATAAGTTGGCCATTGAAGCGAGGCGAAAACGAGAGCGTATTTGTATATTGCGAACCATTAATATAGAGCTGCTCCATTCGGATTCCTGGGATCAGTGTGAGCGCAGTTGTTCCGATTGGTATTGTCAATCGCTCCTCTGCGTAGAGTGATAGGTTGTGCATATATGGGTATTCGCTATAGTCGCGTTCGCGGAATCCAGATGGGGCGTAGCTCATATCCTCGTAGTATTCGCCTTGACCCTCATTTCCAGTCGCTTTCCACTGCAGACCAGCCTTGAATCGACTGTTGAGATCTCCAAATTTCTTGTTGAGCTCATACTTGACGGATGCCGACAAGTTCACCTCTTTCGATTCGGTGTACTCGTCGCTAAAGTATGTGTAGTCGAGTTGGTCGGCGATAAAGTAGCCTTCGGTGGTGGAGTGTACCGATGGTTGTTGCGATGCACTCGATGTATATGTGTGGTTATGAGTCGTTTTGTCGTTGAGGCTAGCCGATACATCGAACTTAAGATTGGTGATCCAATCTCTATTTATGAGCCACTCCAGCGACGAGTTCGTCCTGAGAACATTGTCGCTCGCGGTGGAGTATTCGCCCGAGTAGGCGTCTGGGTCATCTTCGCTATTTTGTCCTCCGATATTTGCCGTTAGGCCAGCCTCGAATTTCAAATTGCCAGCAAATGTGTTTGAGTAGATCGCCGAGACTCCTCGCCGAGTGTACGACTCGTATGGTGACACCAAACTGCTCGTTGCTCGAGCCCACTCAGCGCTGAGGTTAAGTGCTGATCCGTTGTCATTGAGCGAGATACCTTGCGATGCCGACACTTGATATGTCTTTGGATTTGCTGTGAGGGTTACGTTTAGCGGAGAGTATCCTCTGCGTGTTTTGACCATCACAATACCGCTATTTATATCTCCATACTCAACCGAAGGGACACCCGTAATCACCTCGACAGATTCGATGTTGTCGACTGCGACGCTGCGAGTGCTGCTGCCGCTCAATTCCCCGAATGAGCCGTTGCTGCTCATTCTCACTCCGTCGACCTCGATGGCCGTACCGAAAGAGGCGTTGCCGCTGCTGCTGCTACCTCCGCGGATGGAGATTGTATTTTCAGTTGTGAGGTCTGGGTTGATGGTTTTGCCACCTGGAAGCAGTGCTGTAACTGAGGATATATCGCTGACTTGCATGTGGTTAAGGGCGTTGCGACCAACGGTGTACGAGGTGTTAACTTTGTCCTTTGCCGCTTGCGAAGTGACCACCACCTCGTCGATTTCGAGGGTGCTCTCCTGTAGGTCGATTATAAGGTTCGAAATCGATTTATCTGTGAGCGTAACCGCGACACTTCGGGTCACATATCCAAGGTACTCAACTGTAAGTGAATACTCGCCACTCTCGAGATTGTCGATATGGAATACTCCATCTTTGTCACTCACGGCCCATAGATAGCTTCCGTCGACGATAATTGATACTCCAACGACACTTTTTTTGCTCTCGCTGTTGCGAATCTTGCCCGCTATTGATAGGTGCGCACTCTCTTTGGCCTCAAGGTTTAAGGTTAGTAGACAGAGTGATATTATAAGTAGAATACGTTTAAACACAGATGTAAATTTTGTTGCAAAGGTAGCAGAATTTGTCTAATTTATCAATAGCAAATTATTGCTATTTTTTTTCTTGAATATGTCGTTTGTGAATTGATAATAATATCTCGGATTTACTTTAAATAATTAAAATAAATCTTCTGATTAGTTGCGATTTGTAAGTTGTGTTAAAATATTTACATGGAAAAAGTGAAAAATTGTCTTGAAAATATTTTGAATCAATAGTAGAATTTGCATCATTATCACATTTTTTATACCTTTGTATTTAATACAATCGTAAATCATATATAGAAGTACAGTAACTCAAAACAAACAAATAATAGATAAAATGAAATCAATTAAAAAGAACTGGATTAAGCACCTGTTGCAGTGGGGTGTACTGCTAACAATCGTGGGTTTCGTGCTGAAACTTTTTGGCAATGATGCGGTTGACCCAGAGGCGTATTGTCCTTTTGGTGGGCTCCAAACATTCGTTACCTATCTCGAGCAGGGCTCGATGGCGTGTAGCATGACTGCTACCCAAATTATGGTGGGTATCGTGTTGGCTATCGGCGTTATGCTATTTAGTAAACTATTCTGCGGATATCTCTGCCCTCTTGGCCTAGGAACAGAGCTGCTTGGCAGATTAAGATCAAAAATGGGGATTAAGGCTCTCGAGATTCCTTATGGCTCGATCGCCGATAAGGCACTGCGCTCAATAAAGTATATCCTCCTATTTTGGATATTCTATATGACCGTGTCGAGCTCCGAACTCTTCTGCAAAAACTTCGACCCTTACTACGCCTTTGCCACTGGATTCAAGGGCGAACTTACAGTCTGGATGGCCTCTATTTCGATCGTTATATTTATCGCTTGTAGCTTCTTTGTGAAGATGTTCTGGTGTAAATATATCTGTCCGCTTGGGGGTGTAAGCAACATCTTTAAGTTTGCGTTTAGCTTTGCTGCTGTTGTGCTTATCTACATTATTGTTAATAGTTTAGGTGCATCTATTCCATGGGTTGCTCTTCTTGCAGCTGTATGCTTGGTAGGTTTTGTCAGCGAGGTGTTCTGTGGAAAAGCAAAGTATCTTCCACTTCTTAAAATCGTGAAGGATGAGAGTACATGCAACAATTGCGGTCTATGTAGTAAAAAGTGTCCATACGGTATCGATGTTGCAAATACAAAGTGTGTAAAACATGTCGATTGTACCCTTTGTGGCGAGTGTATCGCTTCGTGCAACAAGAAGTCGCTTACCGTTGCTGGCTCAACGAAAATGCGTTGGGTACCAGGCATTTTGACCGTTGTACTATTCTTTACAGCTGTCGCTCTAGGTAGCAAATTCGAGATCCCAACCATCGACGTGATGTGGGACGACGAGGCTAACCACACCGAGCTATCCGAGGTTCGTGTAGATGGTCTGCGTTCGGTTAAGTGCTACGGTAGCTCGATGGCTTTTGCCGCAAAACTTCAGAAAATTGCTGGTGTCTATGGCGTTGAGACCTACGTAAAACACTCATATGTAATGATTAAGTACAACCCATCACAGGTGAAGGAGGAGACTATTTTGAGAAGTATTTATGAGCCTACGAAGTTTAAAATCAACCATCCAGATAAGGATGTTGAACTCCTTAAGGTGATTACCATTCGCACAGAAAATATGCACGACAAATTGGATCCAAACTACCTCGGTCTACAATTTAGAAATAGCGGCAGAAAGTACTATGGTCTTGAGACTGAGTACGATTGCCCGGTTATCGTTAAGCTATATGCCGATCTTGATGAGCCAATCGACGAGAAGTTCTACAAGTCGATGGTTGAGATGAAGGTGTTGGATATGCCACAGCATGGCGGAGGCGTGAAGCCAATTGAGGTTGATTTTAAATATGTGCATATGGAGTCGACGCTCGATACAATTAGCCGACTAGAGTTCCTTCGTCGACAATTTACAACCTACGAGCAGTCATATAAGAAGAACCGCGAGAAGTGGGACGGCGAATCTAAGGTTGTTACATTCGAGTTGCCTTATTCATCGCTCGATAAACCTATCGTAACGCGCTATTTACCTTATCTGTCTAGCTATATGTCGCTTACCGATGGAGTGCTCAACTTCAAGACGGTTGTGAACGACAACGGGGACTACGTTATGCAGTTCGATATCGTGGAGTCTACAATCAATGCCGACCAACTTTGGGAGAAGTTAACAGCCCCAAAATGGGAGGTTTGGATGACCAAAGAGAATAGCGTAGTGGAGGTTGATCCATCGATCTCATTTGAGGGCGAAAATAGCGGATATATCCTCGAAGAGTAATAAAAAATATCAATGTAGAGTATCTACACCTAAAGAGTCAAAGCTTTTTTGGTGTAGATATTTTTTAAATGTATGGTTATGTATAGACGATTTTTGCTACTGTTGGTAGTGTTGTTTCCTCTCGGTGTTTTTGCCGATGAGGGCATGTGGCTGGTTAACCTCATCAAGGGTCAGCTGTATCAAAATATGGTTGCAGCGGGTGTTGCCATTGATGGCTCAGCAATATATAGTGAGGATGAGATATCGATAAAAGATGCAATTGTGGCCATCGACCATGGCCAATGCAGCGGCACAATTATCTCGCCCGAGGGGTTGATGATCACTAACCACCACTGCGCGTATAGCGATATACATGCGAAGTCGACGATCGAAAATAACTACCTCGAAAATGGATTTTGGGCTGCAGACAGAGCCGACGAAATACCAATTGAGGGGAAGTCTGTAACCTTTCTTAAACGTGTCGAAGATGTTACTGATCAGGTGAATATCATCGCCGATAGTCTCGATAAGATCTCGGTTCGAGGTGTTCGATTTTTGGGTAAAGTGGAGAAAATTCTCACCGAGAGAATCGAGTCGGAGTACCAACTCGAGCTCAACTCGATGTGGCGCGGCCAACGATACTACCTCTACTACTACGAGGTGTTCGAAGATGTGCGTTTGGTTGCGGCTCCACCACTCTCTATTGGAGCATTTGGAGGTGAGCAAGATAATTGGAGTTGGCCCCAACATAAAGGCGATTTCACACTCTATCGAGTCTACTCCGCACCCGATGGATCTCCCGCGAAATACTCTTCAGACAATATTCCGCTCAAGGCTGATAAATATATAAAAGTCTCAACTGCAGGGTACACAGATGGCGATTATACCATGATTTTGGGCTATCCAGGCTCGACAAATCGCTATATCCCGTCGGCAGAATTGATCGAAAAATATGAGATATTAAATCCAACAATAAGCTCTGTTCGACGCGCTAAATTGGATGTTTGGAAGCGTCATATGGATGCCGATGCGCAGGTGCGCTTGAAGTATGCCGATAAGTACTTTGGGGTTAGTAACTATTGCGATTTTGCCAAGTGGGAGAACCTCTCAATAGCCAAGTATGGTATCATCGAGGAGCGCGAGGCTCAAGAGGCGGAGCTTAGGGAGTGGATCTCGAGAAGCGACGAGCGAGAGGCTAAGTATGGTGAACTTCTCTCTAATTTAGATACGCTTTATGCGCTGAAGGCTGATTTAGAGCGCAATAAGGCCTACATTCGTGAGACACTGGTTACAGGCTCCGATGTTGCACTTTTGGCTCAGCGCCTAAAGTCGTTGAGGTCTCAATTTAATAAAAGCCCTAAGATTAATTGCAAGGAGAGTGCGGCGATTCAAAAGTTTTATAACTCAAATCTGCAATCAAATTTTGTTGAGGGGGACGCCGCAACCGACAAAGAGCTCTTTCGAGAGATGCTCACAATTTTGCTCGATAATGTCGACTTAAAGTACCTCGGTGAGGATCTTTCGGCGCTTATATTGGAGTTTGACCGCGATGCCGACAAGCTAACCGAGTACATTTATACGAGTAGTATTATCACCGATGAGGCTCGTTTCACCGAGTTTTTTAGCGGTGAAATAACTAAGGCAGATATCGAGCGAGATCCAATGTTTATCCTTGGAAATGGTATTAACATCATGGGGCTCAACGCTATTGAGGATAAATTGTGTGACAATTTAGGTTTTACCGCTGCGGGGCTAAAGAGTCTCTACACCGAGGCCCTCTATAAGATGCAGATGGAGGAGGGGCGCGCGATATATCCCGATGCCAACTCCACCATGCGATTAACGTATGGCAATGTGGGCTCTCTTGTTCCTCGTGATGGTGTACGCTACCACTATCAAACAACCGCAGAGGGGGTTCTGGCTAAGCACAACCCCGAGGATTATGAGTTTGCGCTATTGCCACACTATAAGAGCCTATTGGAGCAGCAGCAGAGGGGGCGCTGGGCCGAGAGTGGCACCCTGTATGTCAACTTTATTACTGACAACGATATCACAGGAGGAAACTCAGGTAGCTCAGTGTTGAATGCTAAAGGTGAGTTGATTGGCTTGGCGTTCGATGGCAATAGAGAGTCGATGGGCGGTGATCTTCAGTTTAATAGCGATGGCGGTAAATGCGTATGCGTCGATATTAGATATGTTATGTGGGTTGTAGAAAAGTTAGGAGGAGCCAGTTATATAATTGATGAAATTATTTGCAACTCGGAGATTTATGAATGACAACAGAAGGTTGTCATATTTAAAATAGTGGCACTACTTTTTTGAAAGTTTACTTTCTTAAAAGTAGTGCCACTATTATATCGTAGGAGCTGGAAGCGACCATAAATCACCGCAATAGAGACAAAAACGGAGTTTTTGAGTCCAGGCTTGCCTGGTCGCCGCCCGCGATGAGGGCAGTAAGATAGTATTACCTACTCCACCAACGTAAACGTCGATGTGAGAGGCAAGTTATCTGACGCTCCACCAACGAAGATCTTGAACTCTCCACATTCGGGTGCGAAGCACTTGTCGATGCGATAGAATGCTAGGTCGTCTGGGGTCAGTGTAAACTTCACATCTACACTCTCGCCGCTCTTCACAAAGACCTTCTCGAACCCTTTTAGCTCAAGTAGAGGGCGTGAAACACCATTTCCAACGATGTCGCGAATGTATAACTGAACAACCTCGGCTCCATCATATTTTCCGCTGTTGCGTATTGTCGCAGTAACGCAGAGTGAGCCATCCATCTCCAACTTGTCGCTACTTAGTGAGATCTCTTCATACTCAAAAGTTGTGTAGCTCAGACCATGGCCAAATGCAAATAGTGGAGTGTTCGGGATGTCGCGATATTTCGTGCTAAAGCCGTTTGGGTTAGGATCATATGGACGTCCCGAATTGAGGGCGCTGTAGTAGATTGGCACCTGTCCGAGATGATAAGGGAACGAAGCGGGAAGCTTACCCGATGGGTTGTAGTCACCAAATAGTACATCAGCAATAGCATGCCCCGACTCCGAGCCTAGCAGCCAGCAGTTTAGGATGGCATCGGTGTTGTCAACGTCGTCTGTAAGAACCAGTGGACGTCCCGTAAATAGGGTTAAGACCACGGGCTTGCCCACTTTGTAGATCTCGGCTAGAAGCTCACTTTGCAACCCCTTTAGCGAAATATCGGCGTAGCTTCTGCACTCACCCGACATGTAGGCAGTCTCGCCTAGAGCCATCACGACAACATCAGCTGAGCGTGCCAACTCGATCGCCTCGGCAAATCCTGATCGATCCTCGGTCTCGATGTCGAGCTGCACAAAGAAGTCTAGCGTCTCGTTGTGCTCGAGCTCACAACCTTTGGCGTAGAGCACCTCGCACGAGTCACCTACAGCTTGAGTGATACCCTCGAGAAGGGTCACCGCTGTGTTGCTCTCAGCCTGTGCACGCCAGTTGCCTAGTGGCGCGTCGCTATCGTTGGCTAGAGGTCCAATCACAGCGATACGCTTGCCACTTTTTGCTATGGGGAGTGTCTGGTTGTCGTTCTTCATCAATACCATAGAGCGACGTGCCACCTCGCGTGACGCCTCCAGATTCTCTTGGGTGTAGGTATATTTTTTCTCGCGCTTTGGATCGCTATATTTGTATGGATCGTCGAAGAGTCCAAGGTCAAATTTCACCTTCAGTACTCGACGTACCATGTCGTCGATCACCTCCATTGAGATACGTCCGCTCTCGACAAGTTTGGCTGCGTGTGGCAGGTATAGATCGCCGCACATATCCATGTCGATGCCTGCATTGAGTCCATTGTATGCCGCCTCGAAGGTGTTTTCAGATGTTCCGTGAGCAATTGTTTCAGCTATTGAGGCCCAGTCAGATACGATGAAACCATCGTAGCCCCACTCCTCGCGCAATATGTCATTCATCAACCAGCGACTGCCCGACGCAGGTTCGCCATTAATGGTGTTGAATGATGACATAAAGGTTGCAGCACCCACCTCAACTGCGGCTTTAAATGGTGGGAAGTAGACCTCCTCGAGTGTGCGTCGCGACACATCTAACGAGCTGTAGTCGCGCCCAGCTAGAGCTCCACCATAACCTACAAAGTGCTTTGCACACGATGCAATGGTAGCTTGGTCGGCCATCGAGTCACCCTGAATACCCTTTACGCGAGCCTTTGCCGCCTCCGACGATAGGTATACATCCTCGCCAGCACCCTCCATGATGCGACCCCAGCGTGGATCTCGCGATATGTCAACCATAGGGGCGTAGGTCCAGTTTAGACCATTTGCTGCCGCCTCGAGTGACATATATTTTGCGCTCATCTCCATGGCCTCGCGGTCGAAACTTGCCGCGTCGGCTAGTGGAATTGGGAACATCGTCTTGTATCCGTGGATCACGTCGTATCCAAAAATTAGAGGAATGCCTAGACGAGACTCCTTAGCTGCAATCTTCTGTAGGCGACCAGTCTCCTCGGCGCCCAAGACGTTAAGGAAACTACCCACCTGACCCGAGCGAACCAGCTCGTCCATGTCGGCGTTGTGGCCATCTGCCGATGCTGCACCAGCACCAGTCGAGATGTATGGATTTGATATTAGGTTTAGCTGTCCGATCTTCTCCTCGAAGGTCATCTTCTTAAGAAGCTCCTCTATGCGCTTGGCCGTATCGGCCTTCGGGGCTGCTGCCGCCGAAGTTATGCCGATTATGACCATAAGTGATAATATGATTCTCTTCATTTTTGCTTTTTTATTGGTAAACACGTACGTAGTCAATCACAAACTCCATCGGGAACGCAGTGTCGTCGACTCCGTGGCTTCCGCCCCAGCCACCACCAACGGCGAGGTTGAGGATGAGGAAGTGAGGTTTGTTGTGTGGCCATGTATCCTCGTTGTACTCTGCTGGACGATACTCGTACGCTACGTTCTCGGGGCTATCAACATAGAATTTGATAGACTCCTCGCTCCAGTCGATTCCATATACGTGGAACTCCTCCTCGGCGTTAGCCACTTCGACAGTATCTTTGTTGACAGTGAAGCCCGAGCTAGAGCCGTTGTGCATCGCCATATTGTGAATATTTGGAGTGAAGCCGACATACTCCATGATGTCGATCTCGCCACATAGAGGCCAATTTACACTATCGGGGAAGCTTGCGCCCAACATCCAGAATGCAGCCCAGCCGCCGACTCCTTTAGGCATCTTCATGCGAGCCTCGATACGACCATATAGGAACTCCTTTTTATCCTTTGTCATTATGCGAGTCGATGTGTATCCGCCACGCTCCTGTGCACCCTCTTCGCCAATCTTGCGAGCGGTGATGGTGAGGTAGCCATCTTTCACCTTGGCATTGTCGCCGTCGGTGTACTCCTGCAACTCGTCGTTGCCCCATCCCGATGCACCGAGCTCGAATGTCCAATCTGCACGATTTACCTCTGTGCCATCGAACTCATCGCACCAAACTAACTTCTCTTCACTGCCTCCGCAGTACCCTACACTAACCATCGAAATGAGTAGTGAGGCAAATATCATTCTCTTCATTTTTTTCTCTATTATAATTGTTTAAATTTAGTCCGCTAATAGTGGGTTTTTTGTCTGCTCCTCGTATGGAATTGGTAGGTAGTAGTATGTTCCAGTAAAGTTGCGGGTCTCAACGGCGTCGTTGTAGGTGTAGACTCCATCTTCGCTCACCGATACGCCCTTAATCGACTCATTGAGAGTATCATAATCCATCCAACGGCGTAGATCGTAGAATCTGTGCTCCTCCAAAAGTAGCTCCAAGCGGCGCTCGTTGCGGATCTTCTCGCGCATCTCATCCTTGCTAAGTGATGTTGTGAGGTTCGCAAGTCCAGCGCGCGAACGTATCTGATTCACAGCATCGCAAACACTCTGGTCGGGTGCATCTAGAGCCTCATTGCGAGCCTCGGCGTAGTTGAGCAACACCTCTGAGTAGCGGAAAAGTGGGAAGTTATTGCTCTGTGCATACTCGTAGTAGACTGAGATACCTGGTGCAAGCTCCTCGATAAACTTCTTTAGACCATAACCACAACGTGCTCTGTTAGTCTGTATTGAACTTGCTCCCGATGGGGCAATGTTAACCTCTGTGGTCTGCCATTGCGAGCCGTGGTGCAGGATGCTCTGTTCGAAACGAAGATCGCGATTTGCATATGGGTTTTGTGGGTCGTAGGTGTATCCCTCCAGTGTTTCGTATGCATCTACAAGGTTCTGTGTGGGGTAGAGTGTGTTCCAACTTCTAGATGTCGCGTCGACATCGAGAGACCACATCATGTAGATGTTGTGTGGCGCGTCGGGGAATGAGAAGCGGCGCTCGAAGATGAACTCAGTGTTAGATGTTGTGTCGTCGAAGCATACGCTGTAGAATGGAGTATCGCCACTTTTGTATAGGTCATACAACCCTAGATCCATCACATCTTCGGCTGCTTGGTATGCTGCAACCCACTTTTCGGTGTCGTCTGCAGTGTTGAGCGGGCTAGCTTGATAGAGTAGTGCGCGAGCTTTGAGTGCAAGGAAAGCACCTTGTGTCACGCGACCTAGGTCATCCGCCTCGACTGTAAGTGGTAGATTTTGGTAGCATGCGTCGCAATCCTCTACGATGAAGTCGATAATCTCGTCAAATGTGCTTGGTGCAACCAATAGGTCGTCGGTAATATCCTGCGCCTCGAGAATAAGTGGCGCCTTGCCAAATGTGCGAGCTAGTTCGAAGTATCCGAAGGCTCTTAAGAAGCGAGTTTGAGCCTCTATGTCGAGCCTCTCCTCCTCTGAAAGAACAGAGTCCGATACGCCAGTGATCTCCTCGATAATGGTGTTGCAACGGCGGATTAGGATATATTGTTGCTCCCAGATCTCGCTGACCATCGGGCATGTTGCCGAGGTATATAGCTCTGTGGCTAAGTCGATTAGTGGTGCGTCGCTGTGGCTAGCGAAGTCGCTGGTTGCCGAGTCGAGGTTTCCAGCCCATGCATACGCCCAATTCCAGCCATCGTTTGCGGTTTCGCGGTTGAAGCCGCATAGTAGTGCGCCATAAGCGTTGGCAACAACCTGATTGATAAGGCTTGAATCCTCCCAAATAGCTTCGTCGGAGATGAACGTTGTTGGCTCGACATCCAACATGCTGTTACACGATGTTGAGCAGAGCAACGATAATGCTACTATTCCTATATATTTTTTCATAATCTTTATTTTTAAATCAAGTTACACAAATTAAAACTGCAGTGATACGCCAATGTTAAAGCTCTTCAATTGAGGGTATGCCCAACCTAGCTCACTTGTATTCTCTGGGTCAACCAGTGGCACATCGGTGATTGTAAATAGGTTCTGAGCATTGACATAGATTCTCGCTGAGCTCATCGCAAGCTTGCTAGCCCACTTCTCGGGAAGAGTGTATCCAAACTCGATATTTTTAAGTCGTAGGTACGATGCATCGTAGAGGTATGTCTCGCAGACGTCACTTGGGAAGTTGTGGTTAGAGTCGGCCAAACGTGGATATCTTGCGTCGGTGTTTGTCTCTGTCCAGCTATCTGTAATCCAGAATTGTTGTAGATTTCCGCTGTTGTAGTATGGGTAGATGATATTGCCCGATAACCACAACTGTGCGCGCGCTGTACCTTGAAGCAAGAAGCTGAAATCCATGTTCTTGTAGCGAACCGCACCTGTGATGCCATACGATATTTCGGGGGTGTTTCCATTGCCAAGGTAGGTCATATCGTCTGAATTAACCTCGCCATCTCCATTCACGTCGACATACTTGATGTCACCTGGTTGCGCTACGTAGTCGCCAGAAGATACATGTTGAGCCGCATAGTTGTCGATCTCATCTTGTGTTTGGAATATTCCATCGGTTTTATATCCGTAGTATCCACCGATTGGGCGTCCTGTAAGCTTTAGGTACTCCGATGTTCCCTCAGCCTCGGCCATCTCGATGATCTTGTTGCGAGCGTATGTGAAGTTGGCACCTAGCGAGAAGTTTACCTCGTTGATTGTTTTGCTGTAAACGATGTTGAGGTCTACACCCTTGTTCTCCACCTCACCGATATTCTCGAGTGGTAGTGTTGCTCCAAATGAGTCGGGGATCTCGGCGTCGCGCTGTGTTAGGATGTCGGTTCTCTTCTCGTAGAAGTACTCAGCTGTCACGCTTAAGTGGTTGAATAAGAAGGCGTCGATTGCGATATTTGTCTTTGTCGATTTCTCCCATGTTGCAACGGTGTTGGCAATGGCACCTGGGATAAGACCATTGGTGAGTGAAGAGCCAAATGTGTAGGCTCCCATGTTGTTTGAGAATCCATTGACGCAATACTCCGATGAGTAGAGCTCGTAGCGGCTATAGTATGGATAGTCCACGCCACCAGTCTCGTCATTACCTAGAGTACCATATGAAGCTCTAATCTTAAGTTGGCCAATTGAGCTGCGTAGATTCTCGAAGAACTCCTCCTCGGAGATTACCCAACCCACTGAACCTGCTAGGAATGTACCCCAACGACAGTCAGGTGCGAAATTTTCGGAACCATCGCGACGAATATTGAACTCAGCAAGATACTTATTGTCGTAGCTATAGTTGATGCGGCCCAAGTAACTTGCGCGTGCTGTAGCTGTGTCGTAAGCGCTCAATGTTTGGTTCTCAGAGTTACCTGCATTCATCTGCTCTAGGATCTCGTAGTCGAATGAAATTCTGCTAATATCGGCATATTTGTAGCTGCCTAATTTGGCAATAGCCATAGCCAAACCTGTGAAGCTGTGCTTTCCGAAGTCGCGGCTGTAGTTGAGTTGGAATTGATACTCTTGATCAATAGTCTCAGTCTCTTGCTGATAGAGCGATGGGCTCGAGCGGTCGCTGAGGATATACTCGCCGTCGCCGTCGATTGTGTATAGATAAGCCGATTCACCCCACGATTTAAGTGCATATGAGTTGCTGCTGTATGACATTGTTCCACCCATCGAAAGACCTTGGGTGATAAAGTCGAGCTTTTGATCAAGCGATAGTCGAGCGCTCGAAACAAATGTCTCACCATCTGAGTAGCTACCTCCTGGTTGATTAGCTGCAACCACATTTGAGTATGATCCTGTTGGTGATGCGAAGAGTCCATTGTCGTAGCGGCAAACCATGGTCGAAGGGTTGCGCATTAGCTCTTGGAACACGCTAGATGCCGATCCAGAGTTGAGTGTGTTCTCCTTACGTCCCGAGATGTCGACTGTGAGGCGTGTTGTAGGGGTGATCTGTGCATCGATGTTACTGCGTAGGTTGAAACGGTTGTAGTTAATATCCTCCCAGAAACCACCTTGATCTAGGTAACCTCCACTAACAAAGTAGTTTATGTTGCTGTTGCCACCCGAGATAGATATATTGTGTTGTTGTTGAACTGAGTTTTGAGTCAACATCTCGTCATACCAATCGGTGTTGGGGTAGTTGTTAGTATCAGATCCATCGAGATATTTTTGGATAGCCTCTGCCGAGTAGGTCTCTGTGCCTGTATACTCGTTATATAGGCGAGCGAAATCGTATGAGCTAGCAAACTCTGGGAGCTCTGTAGCCGACTGAACCGATACGCTTCCCGAGTACTTGATGGTTGTTTTGCCATCGCCGCCGCGCTTTGTGGTGATCACAATCACACCGTTCGCACCTCGCATACCGAAGATTGCAGCCGATGCAGCATCCTTCAAAACATTTATAGATTCGATCTCGTTGGGATCCATGCGAGCAAAGTCCGAAGATGTGCGCTCGATACCATCGATAATGTAGGCTGGCGATGTGTCACCAGTGAAGGTTGCGATACCGCGAATGTAGATCTCGGTGTTGTCGTTTCCAGGCTCGCC
>JAWXTG010000030.1:0-25075 GCA_044433705.1 Rikenellaceae bacterium
ACCTACAGCGTTGAGATACTCCGAGATGATGGTTGTCGAAAGCAGCTCGCCATAGGCTACGATTGTGTCATACCATAGCTCTGCATCTTCGCTTTTGTATGCTGTTTTTGTCGCCACCTCAAAGTGTGCTGCAATTTCATTGATAGTCTTTAACCCTTTGATTGACTCAATGGCTACCTTTGCCTTAAACTCGGCAGTGTGTCGCTTTCTCATTCTTCCCTGTTGTTATGACACAAAGATACGAATTATTTCTATCTTAACTTGCTGTCTTAATTTGGGGTAGTATTATAGCAGTTCACCCTTGTAAGACTTAATCAGCTTAGTAATAAAAAAATGACGGAAACCGTGTGTCGTTCCGTCAATGCCTAACTCTCGAAGAGTGTGAGTAACTATTTCTCGTATGGATTTTGTTGTCAGTCGGGAGGAGTTGGAGAAATTACTGCTACTCCAATGTCAAATCAGGCGGTTTAATTAATTACGGTGCCTTTTTTATCTCCCCATTATACCGATTTACGCATAATAAAGCAATGTTTTGGGGGTTTATTCGCTAACAGTTTTTGAGAGGTAATTTTGAGAGCGAATAAACATACATCTGTTTAACTATCAATTTATTACAGCGGTGTAACTTAGCGCAAAATGAGGCATTTCAACCTCTCTTTTACGGTTATTCGCTAACAAATTGGGGATTTTCCATAGGGGCATATTAATAGTTAGAAAATATTTTTTAGATTATTTTAGTCCAAGAAATGCAAATTACCGCAGCGTGATATGCACCCGCGCAGGTGCTTGTCTGCGCCCGACGGAGTCAGACCCAGGCCGTCCCAAAGCGGCCATCCTCAGGCGG
The DNA here is from genome assembly GCA_044433705.1 of Rikenellaceae bacterium. Taxonomy (GTDB): domain Bacteria; phylum Bacteroidota; class Bacteroidia; order Bacteroidales; family Rikenellaceae; genus Alistipes. The sequence continues at coordinate 845 of JAWXTG010000030.1, forward strand.
TGCGCATCAGGCGTTGCCACTTGAAGTATCCAGCTACGGCGATGACGGTGTATATGGCGTATAGTGCGGCGGTGGGATATAGCTCTTTCTCGATGTACATTGCTGTGCTGACTATGTCCACGACAATCCACACTATCCAGTGCTCGATGCGCTTGTGTGCTAACATCCACATTCCCACTATACTTAGGGCTGTGGTGAAGCTGTCGCAGTAGGGCACTGTGCTGGAGGTGAAGTTGATCAATATATATGCAAGTAGCGCAAATGAGGCGGCGAAGGTTGCCGAGCACCACCACCACTCTTTGGCGGTGGTGTGCACGATTGAGCCACTATCTTCGGAGCTCTCAGCCCCCTCTTTTTTACTATTTTTCACCCATACAATCCATCCGTAGATGGCGGCGAGCAGAAAGTAGACGTTGATACCCATGTCGGCATAAATCCCCGCCTGGTAGTAGATGTAAATATATACGGCGGGCATGATCACACCTACGGGCCATAACCAGAGGCTGGCGCGGTACTCTAGCACGATGTAGAGAATACCGATGAGCGCCCCGATCATCTCGAGGGAGAAGAGTGTATCCATTGATTATTAAAAGTTTACGCTTAGGTTTAACATAAAGTTACGAGTTGCTTGCGGAACGTAGTAGAGGTAGTTCGCCTTTTCGCCCTGCTCGTAGCAGCTCCAGCTAAATCCGCTGCTCGAGTACTCCGATCCGAGGATGTTGTTGATGGTTGCTCCAACAACAACGCGCTCGGCGATGGTGGGAATCGAGAAGGTGTAGCTTAGGCGGAGGTTGCTGACAAAGTAGCTATCTAGAAGCAGCCCCTCGTCGTTGGTGTTCGCGAGATACTGCTCGCTGACGTAGTTTGATTGGAGTGCTGCGTAGAACTTTCCGCACTCATACTCGAAGAGCGATGCCGCCGTGAGGCTTGGCGAGTAGGAGATGTTGACCTCGCCGAGCTGATCGACCTGCTGCGAGTAGTCCCAATTTTCGTCGAATGAATCAACGTAGGTGGTGTAATCTTGAATCTTGTTGCGGCTAAAGGTTGCATTTCCGCTCCATTTGAATCCGCGCGCGATCTTCACGCCCGCCGTGAGCTCGACACCCATGCGGTAGCTCTTCTCGACGTTGTCGGCTAGAAGCTCACCGATCTCGTTGGTCTCTCCCGTGAGGATCAACTGATCCTTGTAGTTCATGTAGTAGAGGTTGGCTCCCGCAGCGAAGCGAGGCGACGAGTAGGTGTAACCCGCCTCGTAGTCGTAGAGGGTTTCGGGTCGCGGCATCTCGCTGCTCTTGGCGTCGGTGAAGTTGTTGCGCGTGGGCTCCTTGCTGGCCATGGCGAATGATCCGTAGATGCGACTAGATGCAGAGAGCTGGTAGTTGAGACCCGCCTTAGGGTTGGCAAAGTAGTAGTTTTCGTCGACGCTAAGTTCCTGAGATTGAGCGGCTGCCCAATCCCACTTATCGTTGTCTCCCTCGATGCTGTAACCGATGTAGCGACCCTGAATGTCGGCGTAGAGCGACAAGGCTGGGGAGAACGCGTAGTTTAGCTTGGCGTAGATATTTGCATCATCTTTGCGGCCTTGGTTGCGATAGTACTCGTGATTTTCGTCGAGATCGCCGACGTAGTTCTGCACCCAGATCACATTGCCGTAGTGGTCGCCAACGTAGCGGTTGGCAGCTCCTCCAGCCACGAAGTTAACCTTGTCGTAGTCGTAGCTGAGCGATGCCACGACACCGCCGAAGCCATTATCCATGACCTTGCGACGAATGAGATTACTCTCATCGCTGTAGCTGCTCGCAAGCTTATACTCCTCGAGCGATTGACCATTTTTATACTCTTCGTAGTAGCCGTAACCGTCGGTGTAGTGGAGTGTCGCATTGAGGTTCCACTTTGTCGATAACCTCTGCGAGAGTACCAGGTGATAGTGCGTCTGATCGTACTTGTCGATCTGATTGTCGTAGTAGCCGATCACCTCGCCATCGCTATCCTTGATCTCTCCGCATGAGTTATATGTGCGGCTCTCGTCCATCATCCAGTCGTCGACACCGTTCCACGCATGGTAGGTCTCCTCGCTTCCGCCGAAGGTCATAAATTTAATCATCGTACCGCCGTTGTAGTAACCAGCTTGCAACATATACGATGTTAGGTCGGCCGTTGCTCTATCGATGTAACCATCTGAGTGCATTTGAGATAGGCGGCCACTAACCACCCAGTGGTTGTTGATAAGTCCAGTTGAGAATGCCGCCGATTGGCGTGAAGTATTGTACGACCCAAACGAGAGATCGAATGAGGCTGTGGGCTCCGACGAGAGGCGAGCTGTGCTCATATCGATGCTTCCGCCGAAGGCACCCGCGCCATTTGTGGAGCTACCTACGCCTCGCTGAACCTGGATATCCTCGAGTGACGAGGCCAAATCTGGGAGGTTAACCCAATATACAGAGTGGCTCTCAGAGTCATTGAGTGGCACGCCATTGGTTGTGATATTGATGCGTGAAGGGTCTGTACCGCGAATGCGGAGCGAAGTGTAACCAATTCCGTTACCTGCATCGGATGTTGCAACCACCGAGGGGGTCATCGAGAGCAAAAATGGCATATCTTGGCCAAAATTTGATCTCTCGATCGCCAACTTGTCGACCTCGGCGTGAGCCACAGGTGTGGTTGCATTTGCTCGTACCGACGACACAACAATCTCCTGCATCGATACAACTTTTAGCGAGTCGGTAGACTCTGCCATAGCCATAGTGCTGCATAATAGCGCACTAGATAAGAGTATGAATCTCTTCATAGTTTAGTTAGTTAGAAAAAAATACACGGACGTGCAGATACAATCGCATAGAAAATATGAAATCCCTTCGACGGCATTACCCGCATCAGGTTCTATGGGTATAATCTCAGCCTGTTACAGCACCCCCATACACAACTATTGTGTACGGGGCAAAGGTAGTGTTTTTTTTCGAAAACCAAAGGTAGTGTTTAATATTTTTTTATAGGAATAAGCATGTATAATCTTTACGATTTAGAAAACCTTCGTTTTATGCCAATTCCGAGGATTGCAATTAGGAGTGAAATCATGGGGCTTGCGATATTAAATATGCAGTATGGGAGGTATGTGAATGTGGCTACGCCCAACACTGTTGATTGAGTCATACCGCATGTGTTCCAGGGAATTAGCACCGATGTTACTGTTGCGGAGTCCTCCACAGAGCGACTTAGTAGACGCTCTTCGAGCCCTTGCTCTTCGTATAGGCGCTTGAAGAGTCGACCTGTGAGGATGATTGATATATATTGATCTCCCGTGCAGAGGTTGAAGAATATTCCTGAGCTGAGGGTCGACGCAACTGTCGAGGCGGTGCCGCGAACGATACGTAGGAAAAAACGGGTGATTGTCTCGAGCATTCCGCTGCCAGCCATGGCTCCGCCGAAACACATTGCGCATATAATCAGCCATATAGTGCTAAGCATACCCGACATGCCTCGCGTTGATACGAGCTCTGTCACAGCCTCCACGGGAGTCTGCAAGGATGTGGGGCCGTAGCAGCCCATGAAGATTGCTTTGAACCTCGATATGCCATCGAGCTGCGCTACGCCGACCACTTCACTCATCACCTCGGGCTGCGCGATGAGCATCACCATTGAGGCCATAAATGTAGAGATGAATAGTGTGATTATGGCTGGCAGTCGCATGGCGATGAGTATACCTGTGAATAGTGGCACGAGGAGCAGCCACGGCGAGATATTGAACCTCGAGAGGATGGTTTGAGTGTAGAGCGACACATCTGTGTCGGCACCCTGAATTCCCCAGAAACCCGCTATGGCAAAGACGATTAGGGCGATGATGAATGCGGGCAGGCTGGTGTATAACATATATTGAATATGTTTAAAAATTGGCACGCCAACCGTCGATGAGGCCAATACTGTGGTGTCGGAGAGGACCGAAATCTTATCGCCGAAGTAGGCTCCCGAGATTATGGCACCTGCGATCCAACCCTCCTGAAAGCCTAGCGCCGAGCCGATGCCCATGAAGGCCACGCCAATTGTTGCTACGGTGGTCCACGAGCTGCCTGTCAGGAGCGACACCAAGGCGCAGATTATGCATGTAGCCACCAGGAATACCTTTGGGTGGAGCATCTCTAGGCCGTAGTAGATCATCGTTGGCACCACGCCGCTGAGCATCCACGAGCCAGATATGGCACCGATGAGTAGCAGTATCACGATGGCTGTGCCTGAGGCTCTTATGTTGTCTGTTATCGCCTCCTCGAGCCTCTCCCAACTACCTTTGCAGAGGAAAATCGAGACCATTGCGCAGACGCCAGTAGCTGTGAGTAGGGCTATCTGGCTACCTCCGCTCATCGAGTCGGCACCAAAGGAGATAATAACTAAATATAGTAAAATCGTCAATACTATAAGTGGTGAGAGTGAAGCTGCCAGTGATGGAGTTTTATTTGTCATCGTATCATCTGTTATCCGTTGTGAAACAATCTTTATGTGCCTATCAACTGCAAAGATAGTAAAAAATATTAAAATAGAGCAGCACCTCTAAAAGTTTAAGAGTCAATCTACTGCTCAAACTTATTAGAAGCAGTAGATTGACTCTTATAAATTATAGTTTAGCCTCGAGCGCGGAGGCTAAAGGGGAGCAAATGCTATTTCACATACTCGATCGACTCACCCAAAACCGATGGTAGGATGTTGCCAGAGTTGATTGTGAAGTCGTCGGAGCTAATCTCCTCGAAAGCAGCATTAAGGGCGTCGAGATCTGCAAGGCATGTACCGTATGAGCCGATTGCTGAGTCGCTGATGTAGTATAGGTACTCGTAAACTGGTGTTCCACTTGGAGCGCCTAGAATTCCTCCCATCTTTGTGTTAGCCTCGTTCTCAACGCTACCAACGCTGTAGCAGTACATTAACGTACCCTTAGTGTAACCTGTAACACCTCCCACGTAAGAGTGGTTTGCTTTGATGTGTCCTGTGTTGTAGCAGTTGTATACCTTTGTGCTACCGTCGTTGCGAGCCACAACGCCACCTACAGTCATATCACCAGTTACGTTACCAGTGTTGAAACAGTTTGTAACTGTGATATCTTTGCCCGATATCAAGATTCCAACAACACCACCAGTTGAGTTACCTTGAGAGTCGTTGGTACCACCCTCGATAGTACCTGTGTTGTAGCAGTAAGAGATGGTTAGAGCATCCATACAACGAGCAACAACGCCACCGATATAGTCGTTAGCACCAGTTACCGATGCACTGTTTGAACACCATGAGATGTCGCAGTAGTTGAGTGCCACCAAACCACCAGTCTCATCACCGTCGGTAGAATCAGCACTACCACCTACAGATGTTACGCTACCGCCATCAATGTGGCAGTTAGTGATGTATGCATCGGCAGTTGCAGTCGAAGCGAGGACTGCTGTAGTTCTTTGACCCGTTACGCTTGGCTCGTAGAATGCTAGGTTTTTAACTGTTCCGCCAAGAGTTAGGATGAATGCTACGCCAGCGGTTGTAGGTTGGTTGATCTCAAGACCATTAATGTAGCAATCTTTACCATCCAACACACCGTTGAACTCTGCGATTGGTGTCCACTCAGAGGTTAGTGTGATATCTTTGGCAAGAGCATACTTCATCTCTGAAGAGTCGCCAGCAGCAGCTGTTGCAAACGCCAAGAGGTCAGCCTCAGATGTGATCATTGTGTAGCCAACATAACCTAGGTCGATGTCGTAACGTGAACCAGCTGCGTAGGCCGCCGAGATAGACTCAGTGCCAGTCACAGAATCAGACTCACCATAGTAGATAGTGATATCGAAATCGCCTACAGCGATGGTCGATGGGTCGATCAAGATGTTGGCGGTGTAGCTGTCGTTTACGGGTATTGCTGACTCTAATGTGATGGCGTAGGTCTCATCCACAACTACTTGAGTTGGAACATCGCTAACATCGAACGAGATCGTCAAAAGAGCGGTGTTGTGCGCAAGGGTAACGTCGGCGTCGGCGCCATCGGTGATGGTCACCTCGCCCTCCATCGAACATGCGGTGTTGAGGTGCGAGATAAGCGCTCCCAATTGTGTCTGCGTCACCAACAGATCAGCCATAGCCGATTGGTAGCTCGAAAGAGTCGAGTAGCTGCTTCCCAATGATGGATAGACTACAGTGTAGGTGTCATCCTCTAGGATGTCTGAACACTTGAAGGTTCCGCTAGCGCTGCCATAGGTGCTCGATAGGGTAACCTCCTCGACGAATGATCCACTATTGTCGTAGAGCGAGATCTTATCGCCACTAGACCATGTGATCTCGATCTTGTCGCCCGACTCAACGAAGCCCGCACGGCTCATCGCGCTTAGAGATACTGTGAGCGAGGTTTCGGTCGCTACAACATCACCCGAGTTGTTGTTGTCGTTGTTGTCGTCGCCTGTGGTTCCACTCTCATCGGTACCCTCGCTACATGCACCTAGTGCAAGTAGAAACGACATTGCTGCAATTTTAAACAAGTTTTTCATCTGATTGAATTGTTTAATTAATAATTGTTTGTTATATAGTTTTTTAGTATGCTATAGACTCACCCATTACCGATGGTAGGATGTTGTCAGATGTGCTGATTGTGAAGCCCGATGCCGATGTGTTGAGCTTGGTGATGAGGTTTGCCACGTCATCCAAACGCTCGCCATTTTCGCCAATTGCACCTGCACTCACGTAGTAGCAGTTTGTGAGTGTTGGGTCGGTACTGATACCACCAACGACACCACCTAGGTTGTTATTTGCCTCATTGTAGACCCGACCTACGCTGTAGCAGTAAGATACAGTACAAGCCTTAGCGTAGGCTGTTGCACCACCACAATATGAGGCGCTTGCAGTAGCTGTGCCAGTGTTGTAGCATGTGCTCATCGAGGTGCCTGTGTTGAGGCGTCCAACCACACCACCTACGGTCATATCACCGCTGATGTCACCCGTGTTGTAGCAGTTGGTCACCGCCGAGCCCGACGCGTAGGCATATCCCACGACGCCACCTGCCGAGTTGCCATTGTCCTCGTCGGCGCCGCCCTCGACGTCGCCCGAGTTCCAGCAGCGTGTGACTGTCACCGATGCGTGGGTGATTCCCACAACACCTCCTGCGTAGTCGTGGGCGCAAGCCACCGATGTGCCGTTGTTCGAGCAGTCGTAGACGTTGGTGTAGGTGTCGGCAACAACACCTCCTGCGATGTGGCCGCTCTCGTCGTCGCCGTTACCCACCGATGTTACGCTTCCGCCAATAACGTGGCAGTTGCTAACGGTCGATGCGCCCGACTCAGCAACGGCGATGATGCCGCCTGTGGTCGACTTGCCGACGATATATGGATTCTCGAGGGTGAGGTTCTTCACTGTGCCGCCAATTCCAACTTTCGCGAAGAGGGCTACTCCGTCGACGTCGGGAGTGTTGATCGTAAGGTCGATGATCGAGAATTCGCCACCGTCGAACACGCCGAAGTATGAGCTAACTGCGTCGAGGTCAGATGTTAATGTGATGTCGTTCATAAGTGTACCGCAGAGGGTTGTCTCGCCAGCGTTGACGCGTGAGACGAACTCTTGCATATCGGCCTCACTTGCGATCTCGATTGTCTCGGAGCTGCTGCTGCCGCCAACCGACAAGAAGTCGGCATATAGAGGGCAGTGGTCAGAGACTGTTGTGATGCTGTGGCCATCGAGGATTTGAACAACACTTGTGCTGACGATATTCACATCGTAATTTTTGAGCGCAAAGACAAAGTCGATGATCTTGTAGGGGTTCGATGCTGGGTATGTAGCCTTTTGCTCGCTGACGATATCCCAATCCTCGGTCATCCCCACGAGGAACTCGCCCTCGAAGTCGTTGTCGTTGAAGTCACCTGCGATATATACAGGTTTGCCGTAGCTCTTCGCTTGGGTTGTGATAAGCTCGATCGAAGCTACGCGGTTATCCATCTCGAGCGCAAGGTGAGTCGAGCCGATAACGTAGTTCTCGAACTCTGCAAAACCGATTGAGCGAAGCTCGCTACCAGGTAGAGCGATTGTTGTTGTCGATATCGGTGCCTCCTTCATCATTATACCATTACCATATCCGCCTCCTTGATAGGTGATTGACTTCGAGAAGTAGGTGTATGGGAACTCCTCCAAAAGCTCGCTGAGCTTAGCCAACTGATCGTCGCCATTGGCACGAGTGGTGCCGTTGTCGACCTCCTGAAGGCAGATAACGCTTGGGCTGAGAGCCTCCAAGACTCCCGCCGTAGCTGCGTAGTTGATCTCATCGTCGCTACCCGCGCAGTGGCGGATATTGTACGACAATACTCTGACTGTGTTTACTACGGGCTCATCATACTCACCCAAATAGCTATCGGGGATAACCAGTTCGGGAAGCAGGCTCTCGAAGTGAGAGTTGTCGAGATCCTCGCCGCATGCTACGCTAAATATTGCTATCATTAGCAATGATAAAATCTTCTTCATATCTATCTGTTTTTATACTTTATCGTTAATTAAAATGTTAGGCCATCGTCCCATCCTGGGTTCTGAGTAAGTGCTCCACCCGACAATACGCGTTGGTTCGATGGGATTGGGTATAGGTAGTCGCGCTCCTCGTTCCAAGTTCGTGTGAGGTTGCTGTGTAGCAACACGTTACCAGATGTGCCCTCAGTGAGGATGATCTCGTTGTCGAGCTCCAAAAGTAGTAGGCCCGTTGCCGAGTTGGGCTTCGATCCCGACCAGATGCATAGGTCGTTGGTGCCGTCGCTGTTGAGGTCGTAGTTACCGACGCTTGGGAAGTAGATACCCAACATATCCTCCTCGAAGATCTTACCCTCGCGCCATCTCATTATGTCCCAGTAGCGCAGACCCTCCATGATTAGCTCGACGGTGCGCTCGCGGCGGATCTCGAGGATAATTGCGTTGTAGGCATTTCCTGCATCCTCGCTCAAGAAGTATGAGCTCAAGTAGGGGCATGCGCCTGCAAGAAGCGTCGAGTTGAGGTTTAGATCGGTTGTGATACCAGCTCTAGCGCGCAACTTGTTGATCGAAGCGTCGAGGTCGGCTTGGGTGATTGTGCCCAATTCGGCTTTAGCCTCAGCTAGGTTGAGGTAGACCTCAGCGGTGCGGAAGATCGGCATATCGTTGACCGAGCTGTTGTAGTTGCCGTTGGTGCTGTCGTCGATAGTGTACTTAATTAGGTGGTAACCCGAAACTGAGTAGGCCAAACTTGGAGCCACCTGTGAGCCACCAAATGTGTAGCCAGGAGTGCGGATGGTCTGTGCCAAACGTGGGTCGCGACCTGCGGTCTCCTCCACGAAGCCTTTTGTTGCGTAGCTGCTGTCATCGGTGAAGCGGCTACCGTCGGCGTTGAGGTAGAAGTTCACGATGCGCTTGCTTAGGCCTGGGGCTCCCGTGGTGATCGAGTTCTCGTAGTTCTGCACGTTGTGGAAGAGGTTGAGCGTCGAGCTATAGTCGCGCGCTAGGATCACCTCCTCGGTGCGAGTCGAGGTCGACGAGTTGAAGAGCGACTGGTAGGCGTCGGTGCCAGTTGTGTAGAGCGTGTAGCCGCTATTGTTCATAAACTCCTCGGATGCCTCGACACACAACTCTAGGTATTGGTCGAAGTCGCCCATGCTGTGGTACTTGCGGAAGGTTCCCTCGAATAGCATTGCGCGAGATTTCAGAGCTAGCGCAGTCCACTTTGTTACGCGGTATGAGTTCTGCTCCTCGGGCAAGTACTCGATAGCAAAGTCGAGATCCTCGACGATCTTCTCCATCACATATTCGCGGCTGTCGCGAGCCTTGTAGAGGTCTGGGTCGTTGGATTCCAACACCTTATCGTACCAGGGCACATCGCCAAAGAGCTTAACCATATCGAAGTAGAAGTAGGCTCTGAAGAAGCGCGCAAGGGCGTCGTACTCGTTACGCACATCCTCGTCGTCGCAGTTGTCCGAATTCTCGAGCAGGTAGTTGATGTCGCGGAGCGCGGTGAACGACCAGCCTCCGCCATCGGTGGGGACAGTGCGCTGGCCCGTAACTTCGTCGATGGGCACACTGATTAGAATTACATCCGACGACTCGCTGTAGATCTCGCTCGCCGTTGGGATTAGAGCGGTGTAGAAGGTGTTGCTAAAGAGCTGCAACTCCTCCTCGTTTTGGAAGAATATATCGGCATAGAGCTCATCTTTTGGGGTCACGTCGAGCATACTGTCACACGAAACCGCAAAGATGGCAAGCATCAATATAAATATCTGTTTTTTCATATCTTTCTTGGTTTTGAGGGGGTTAGAAATTGAGACTTAGACCAACTGAGAATGTCTTTTGCCATGGGTAGGTAGAGGCGTTGCTAGTAGCGTTGCTTATGCTATTAGAGGCCGATGCCTGCTCAGGATCGATGTAGTCGCTGTAGAGTGAAGTGAGCGTAAAGAGGTTCTCACCACTAAAGTAGACTCTGGCGTTGGTGATCTTAAGCGGAGCTACCAATGCGTCGGGGAAGGTGTATCCAACTGTGATATTCTTCACGCGGCAGTATGCCACATTTTGGATATATCGGTCGTTGACTGCCGACAACTCGCGGTTCTCGCTGCTCGAGAGTGCCACATAACCACGTGGGCGAGGGAAGTAGGCGTCGGGATTATCCACGCTCCAAACATCGCTCAAGAAGTCATCCGCAACAAAGGCTGTGTAGGGGCGAGAGTATGGTCCCCAGAAGCTTACGCAGTTGTAGCCAGGGTACCAATATTGTTGGCCAACACCCTGCAAGAAGATCGAGAAGTCGACACCACACCACGATGCACCAAACTGTGCGCTGTATGTGTAGCGAGGGAGTGAGTTTCCAACAACCACGCGGTCGCCTGGATCGTCAACGGTTCCCGAACCAAATGAGATTACGTTATCGCCATCGAGATCGACAAATTTCAAATCTCCCGCGTGTAGTCCTGTGTCGACAACCGACACATTGATGATTGAGTTCACGGCGCTCTGGTCAACCTCGTAACTTGCAGCCAACTCGTCGGTTGCGAAGAGTCCGTCGGTTTTGAATCCCCAGATCTCGCCAAGTTGCTGACCCTCGTAGTATGATCCAATAACCTTATCGGGATTGTCGAACTTGGTGATCTTCGATGTGTTATCGGCAAGACCCAAAGTTACGTTGTACTCGAATGGACGTCCCGCAAGGGTGAAGCTGTCGCGCCATGCAATCGACAACTCCCAACCTTTTGTGCGTAGGTCGGCAGCATTCATCGTTGGCTCGGCAGCTCCATAGGTGTCAGGAAGCTCCGTTCCGAGTGTCTGCATGCCCTTAGTGTCGCGGATGTAGGCGTCGCCCGTAAATGTTAGGCGGTTGTCAAGAGCCGAGATGTCAACTCCGACGTTGTAGGTGATGACGGTCTCCCAAGTGAGATCCGCAGCGTTGGGGTCCGATACGGTAGCCGACGAGGCGTAGGTGTCGTCGCCGAACGAGTAGCTTAGTGTATTTCCAGTGTTTACGGTCTGGATATAGTCGTAGTAACCAACCTGTTGATTACCCAACGAACCATACGAAAGACGCAATTTAAGGTTGTCGACGCTCTCGCGCAAAAGGTCGAAGAATGGCTCCTCGCTGATTCTCCAACCAGCCGATGCCGATGGGAAGAAACCAAATCTGTGGCCACTCATAAAGCGTGAGCTACCATCGTAGCGACCGCTAGTCTCGAAGAGGTAGCGACCCTCGTAGTCGTAGTTGGCGCGGTAGAAGATACCAACCAACGCATACTCATTCTGACCACCCGAAACCTCGTAGTTCTCGCCAACAGCCAGATCCAAGTCGTTCAACTCGTCGGAGAGTAGGCCATCGCGCGATACCGAGAAATCTTTGTATGTCTTATGCTCGTAGTTGGCTCCAGCCATAAATGTTGCGCTGTGGCCGCCGCTCTTGAAGCTGTAGTCACCAAAGACATTGATAGCGTGGTAGTTGTCGATTCCTGTCGATTCGCTAAGCGAATTCTCGCCAATGCCCGATGTGATGTATGAGATCACGCCAGGATATTGCGAATATGGAATGTTTGTCGAACGATTGGTGTTCTGCGCTACGGTCTGAATGTAGTTGTAGTTGGCCTTCAACGACAAGTTCTCCAAGATCTGGAAGTTAGCGTCGAAGATTGTCGAGAACTCCGAAACTCTATCGGTGTTGGTGTGGCCATCGTACTCCAACATCGCACCACGTCCGTCGAGCAGACCTTGATTTCCATTGAGCGAGGTGAAGTATACCGCTGTTCCGTCGGGGTTGGTTGGCGAGAAACATGCCAAAGCGTGGTTGATCGCGTTGGTAAATGTGTTGTCAACGCCCGAGTAACCTGGGTAGGTGTATGTGCGGTTGTGGTAGCTTGTGTTATTGGTGATGGTCAAACGATCGGTGACCTTAGAGGTGATCTTACTACGCAGATTGTAAGCGTTGTATGTGTCAGGATTGATGCGGAAGATACCCTCTTTCGATGTTGCATTTCCCGAGATGTAGTAGCTGGTTTTGTCGTTTCCGCCACTCACACTCACGTTGTGCTCCCACATCGTATTGATGTCGTTGTAGAGGTAGTGGTACCAATCGGTGTTGGCATAATATACATAGGTATCCTGGCCGTCGCGAAGATCGGTAACAACCCATGGACGATCGGAGTTCTCTGTCTCGTCGTTGCGGCGCAACCACAGTTGGTAGTAATCCTCGTCGGTATATTGAGTGTAGGATTTACCCTGATATGTGCTGTAGAACATATCGGCGATCTTTGCCGAGTAGTATCCGCGAGTCTCGTAGTCGGTAGATGTTGTTGGAGTGCTCACCGAGTAGCGACCCTCGTAGGTCACCACGGTCTTCTTCTCCGAACCCTTCTTGGTGGTGACAAGCACCACACCATAGGCTGCACGCGCACCATAGATTGCTGCCGACGATGCATCCTTCAAAACCGAGATCGACTCAATATCGTTTGGGTTGATGCGGTCGATATTACCCTCCACACCGTCGATCAAGACCAATGGCGTAGCGCTGCCGCTGATCGAATTGACACCACGGATGTTGATGCTTGCACTCGAGGTTGGTTGACCCGAACCGTAGGTGATGTTGACGTTAGGCACTGCACCCTGCAACATCTGCGAAGCGCGAGGCGCTGGGCGACTCTCGAACTGCGACTGATCCACAACTGCCACAGCACCAGTCAAATTGACCTTGCGCTGAGTACCATATCCCACAACCACAACCTCGTCGAGCATCGCGGTGCTCTCCTGCATCGTTAGCTCCAGGTAGGTGCGGCGATCGCTCACCGTAACCTCCAGCGGGTTGTATCCAAGGTTCGAGATTTGAAGTGTCGCGCCATTGTCGCACACCATCGTAAATTTACCGTCGACGTCGGTCACCGTACCCGTGTAGGTACCTTTTATCACAACGTTGGCGCCAATCATTGGCTCACCGTTGCTATCCTTGACCAAACCTGTGATGGTGTTGCCGCGTGGCGCCTTAGGCTGCTGAGCCTTAAGGTAGATGCGAGATTGATCGATCGAGTAATCGATGTTAGAGAGCGCGCTAATCTTATCCATCGTCTCTTGAATTGAGGCCTTGTCGACCTTGATCGAGAGTCGCTGATTGAGATTAACAGCGTCGGAGTCGATGGTAAACGAGTAGTCGGACTGCGACTTAATCTCCTCGACTGCCATTTTAAGAGTTCCTCTCTCAATATCAAGAGAGATAGGCGTTTCAGCACTTTGGGCCGAAAGGCTAGTGGCCATAGCCAGAAGAGTCACAACTAAAGAGAGGCTCTTTAGCGTTGTGCGCAATCTTCTACTAAAACCATCAGGTACAGTAAAAATTTTTGTCATATAATTGTGTTTAAGTTAATTCTTAACTCAACAACTATTTACAACATAAGTATTTTCAACGTACCGCCGCGCCGCCGCTTCACCTAAGTGCCCAAGTAGCCTAGTAGATCGTCACCGTATCTCCTACGCGCTCATACCTGAAGCGATTGCCTCTAGCCAATACCTCTAATATACTCTCTATAGATAGTTGTTCATTAAAATCAGCATAAAACTCTAGAGCCTCCCGTTTGGGATTCTGGAACACGAAGGTCACCCCAAAGCGTCTGGAGAGCACCTCGGTGATCTCCAAAAGGGTCGATTCGTTGAAGAAGAGGCCTCCCTCGATCCACGATCCAATGCCCTGGGCATTGACCCTCGAGAGGGCAACATGGCCATCGTGCTTGTCGTAGGAGAACATCTGCGCAGGCTTAAGATAGAGCGCATCCGAGCTATAGTCGGTTGTCATCGAGACACTTCCCTCCTTAAGGCTCACGTTGATGTAATCATCTTTATCGTAGGCCCTAACGTTGAATTTTGTGCCGTGCACCAGTACCCGAACGCCACCCGCATTGACGATAAATGGCCTCTGGCTATCCTTCGCCACCTCGAAATAGGCCTCGCCCGAGATTGTCAACTCGCGATTCTCCGTCGCAAAGAGCCCGTCGTAGCTGAGGGTGCTACCCGAGTTGAGCCACACATCGCTACCGTCGGCTAGAACCATATGGCTCTTCGAGCCCTCAGCCAACGAGACGCTCTCGCTACGCTCAGCCGCAGCACTACGCTCAAGATTTTCGCTAAAGATAAATATCGATGCTGTAGCCACCACGCCGACTAAGATTGCCGCCGCATAACGCAGTGTATTTCTCATCAGCGAGATTCGTGATCGGCGATTTATGCGCTTGCAGAATCTTTGGTACTCAGCGCTATTATCGCGATTGGTGCCCAGCGATGCCTGCGAGGCGAGCCACACCTCCACACTCTGGTAGTATAGCTCCCTATAGGCTTTGCTCTCAGCAACCCATGCCTCAAAATCTCGAAGATCCGACTCGCTAATCGATCCCTCGAGATACTCAACAATAAGTTGATTGTAGCGTGATATGTTCTCGCTGGTGTCCATCTCTATATTCATGACAGTTTAAATTAAGTTTAGGGTAGTCAATGTAACGATTTATTTTGGAAATTGTATATTATATATGTAAAAAAATCTTTCAGTGCGCTTATAACTGACTCCGTCGGGCGGGGATAGCACCCCCGCGAGTGCATATTTTTTCTTGCGATATTGGGCATAGAGTTTTTTTCTAAAACTCTATGATTTTAGAGGTCAACGAGTTGCCGCAAATAAATTTGCACAACTCATCGTTCTCTAAAATTACTTAAATGCCTAAAGGCATTTAAACCCAATTCGAATTGTAAACAGCCAACATCAATTATCAATTATGAATTATGAATTATACACTGTAACTTATGTTGTTCCAACTCACGGATTCGCTAAGCGCTTAAAGAGCGCTGCAAATCAGTGCAAGACAAAAAAAATCAAAAACGACAGTTTTTGGGTCCAGGCTTGCCTGGCGGCCGCCCGCTGTTAGGGCAGTAAGAAACGTAAGAAACGTAAGAAACGCAAGAAGCGAAAGAGGCATTTACCTCAGTAGCAGCAGCCAGCTAACCGCCAGCAGGGCTTTGCGCAGGATGAATAGTGCGCGTTTCATGTGATACTTCACGTTATCTTGGGATGTGCCTAGTTGCAGTGCAATATCGGTATACTTTAACGATTTTGAGCGGCTTAGCTTGAATACCTCTTGGGTCTCTTGGGGCATGGCGTTGATAAGGTTGTTGATTTTCTGCTCCATTTCGCGCTCTAGGAGAATGCCTAGTGGGGTGTCATGGCTTGTGAACTCGAGGGGTGATGCTTCGTGTGCTCCATCGATTGAGACTCGGCTCTTTGTCCACTTGCACTGCAGGTAGTTGATCGAGAGATTGCGAATAGATCGCATGAGGTAGGCGGTGAGGGAGGTTGTGATGACTAGGTCGTCGGTGCGCTCCCATATCTTCACGAATAGATCGGATACGAGCGACTCTGCAATTTGGTCGTCGCGCACGTAGCCTCGAGCAACCACAAACAAACTATAATAATATGTATCATAAAGATACTTATAGATAGTTTGGTCGCCACGATTTATTGCGGATATAACCTCTCTTTCCGACATAATCTACTCTGTTACTAATTACACTTCTCTTGCAAAGATAGATATTTATTTCAATTTTTAGTATATTACTGAATATATTTAACAACTTTTTAATATAATAATTACCTTTAAGTTGAAATATACGCAGTGACGTAAAGCATTGAATAGGTCAACGTTGGCTAAAAAGAAGAGACTCCTAAGCGCACGAAAGTCTTCTTTCGATACGCTTAGGAGTCTCTTATAGGGGCGGTAAGAGTAGCCCGTAGGGTGTAACTATTTGCGGATCGCAGCTACACCTGGAAGCTCTTTACCCTCCATATACTCAAGTAGTGCACCACCACCTGTAGATACGTATGATACTTTGTCAGCAAGGCCGAATTTGTTGATGCAAGCAACTGAGTCGCCACCACCGATTAGTGAGTAAGCGCCGTTTGCTGTAGCCTCAGCGATAGCCTTAGCAACTGCCTCAGAGCCATGCGAAAATGCCTCCATCTCGAATACACCTACAGGGCCGTTCCAAAGGATAGTCTTGCAGCCTAGGATGTGGTCGCAGAATGATTTGATACCAGCCGCACCGAGGTCGAGACCCATCCATCCCTCAGGGATGTCGTTAGATGGTGTTGTTTGGGTTGCAGCGTCGGCAGCAAATTTGTCGGCCGCAAGTGAGTCGGGAGATAGAACAACCTCAATGCCTTTAGCCTTAGCCTTCTCCATGATGTCGAGTGCTACGGGGAACATATCTGGCTCGCAGAGTGAGTTACCAACGGTGCCGCCTAGGGCAGCCTCGAAAGTGTAGGTCATACCACCACCGATAACGATTGAGTCAACCTTCTCCATAAGCTTCTCGATGATTGTGATCTTCGAAGATACTTTTGAACCACCAACAAGCGCGCAGAATGGGCGTTGTGGCTGCTCCATCATCGAGTCGATAGCCTTAAGCTCGTTCTCCATGACGTATCCAAACATCTTATCCTCAGGGAAGTAGTCAGCGATAAGAGCAGTCGACGAGTGAGCGCGGTGTGCGGTACCGAATGCGTCGTTGATGTAGCAATCTGCGTAAGATGCCAAACGCTTAACGAACCCTTTTTGTGACTCTTTGACAGCTTTTTTAGCCTCAGCTTTTTGCTCGTCTGTAGCGTCTGCGTCGAGTCCGCGAGCTTTACCCTCCTCCTCGGCGTAGAAGCGAAGATTCTCGAGTAGCATAACCTCACCTGGCTTCAATGCTGCAGCCATCTCGGCAGCTTTTTCGCCGATGCAGTCGCCTGCGAACTTAACCTCGACGCCCAATTTAGCCTCGATTGCACTAACGATTTGCGAGAGCGAGAACTTCATATCCTCGTTCTTCTTTGGACGACCAAGGTGCGACATAAGGATAGCGGAACCGCCAGCAGCCAACACCTTTTTGATGGTTGGAATTGCAGCGCGAATACGAGTGTCGTCTGTTACGTTACCCTCTGCGTTCAAAGGAACATTAAAATCTACACGGATAATGGCACGTTTGCCACTAAAATCATAAGAATCAATTGCGAACATAGCTTAATTTCTGTTTTATTTATAATAATTGTGTTGTCAAATTTGTGCCCCGCGTAGCTCAAACGGCTCGACCCTAGCAGGGGTTATCAGCTACAAAGATATAAAATTATTTAATATAATCCTATAGAACTTTGATACCACAGTTTTTTTTTATAAATTTGTAGCACAAAAAAAGAAATTTAAATCTAAAATATCATGAAGAAAGAGACTGTTTTGGTTGCAGGAGGTGCTGGCTACATTGGTTCGCACACTGCCGTAGAGCTCATCGAGGCTGGCTTTAATGTAGTAATTGCCGACAACTTATCAAACTCTGAGATCGCTGCGGTCGAGGGTGTTCGCAAAATCACGGGCGTCGATGTTCCTTTTATCGAGGTTGACTGCTGCGACGCTGTAGCTTTCGCGCGCGTTTTCGAGGAGTATGAGTTCAACTCGGCAATCCACTTTGCAGCGTCGAAGGCTGTGGGTGAGTCGGTTAGCAAACCTTTGGAGTACTACAAAAATAACCTCACATCGCTGATGAACCTCATCGAGTTGATGCGTCGATATAACCGTCCAAACATCATCTTCTCTTCTTCTTGCACGGTTTACGGTGAGCCTGATGCTCAGCCAGTTACTGAATCTACACCTCGTAAGCCTGCAACATCACCATACGGCAACACCAAGACAATGAGCGAGGATATCCTCCGCGACTCAGCATCGACATATGAGGAGATCCGCGGTATCGCACTCCGCTACTTCAACCCAATTGGAGCACACCCATCGGCGCTTATTGGCGAACTTCCACAGGGCGTTCCTCAGAATTTGGTGCCTTTCGTTACGCAAACTGCCGCAGGTCTGCGCGAGCAACTTGCAGTATTTGGTGACGACTATCCAACACCCGATGGATCGTGCGTTCGCGACTATATCGACGTGGTGGATTTGGCTAAGGCTCACGTAGTTGCAGTTACTCGCCTAATCGAGCAGAAGAATAAAGCGGACTACGAAGTTTTCAATATCGGTACAGGTAATGGCGTGTCGGTTCTTGAGCTTTTGCGTCGCTTCGAGGCTGTGAATGGCGTCAAGGTAAACTATAAGATCGCACCTCGCCGTGCAGGTGATATCACCGCAATTTGGGCAGATCCAGCTCTAGCAAACAACGAGTTGGGGTGGAGCGCAACACGCTCACTCGACGATACGTTGGCTGCAGCTTGGGCGTGGGAGAAGAAGATCCGTAATATCGAATAGTATATATATATAATAGATGAAAAGAGATGTAATCATAGCTTGCGACTTTGCAAGTGCAGAGCAGACTTTCGAATTTCTAAATAAGTTTGAAGAGGAGAAGCCATTTGTGAAGATCGGAATGGAGCTCTTCTATGCCGAGGGACCCGATATCGTGCGCGAAATTAAGGCCTCTGGCCATAAAATCTTCCTCGATTTGAAACTCCACGATATTCCAAATACGGTCAAAAAATCGATGAGCGTGCTCTCGCGCCTCAATATCGATATGTGTAACCTCCACGCGGCGGGCACAATCGAGATGATGAAGGCGGCAGTCGAGGGGTTGACTCGTCCAGATGGCACCCGTCCACTGCTTATCGCCGTGACTCAACTCACCTCGACAAGCGAGGAGCGTCTGCGCAAAGATCTATTGATAGAAACTCCTATGAATGAGACTATTGTACACTACGCGCGCAACGCCAAAGAGGCTGGCCTCGACGGTGTGGTCTGCTCTCCGCTGGAGGCGGGCATGGTTCACGAAGCGTGTGGCCAGGAGTTTATCACGGTGACTCCAGGTGTGCGATTTGCCGATGGCGAACTTGCTGACCAGGTGCGCGTTACCACACCTGCTCGTGCTGCCGAAATTGGCTCCGACTTCATCGTTGTTGGCCGCCCAATCACCGCAGCCGAGGATCCCGTAGCGGCATATCGCCGTTGCGTAGCAGAATTTGTAAAATAAAGTAAGAACTAATGGAAAAAAAGATAGCTAAAGACCTACTCTCGATAGGCGCCGTATTCCTCCGCCCAGAAGACCCATTCACATGGGCTAGTGGCATCAAAAGTCCAATCTATTGCGACAACCGCCTAACACTCTCGGCTCCCGAGGTGCGTGGCCATGTCGAGGAGGGTTTGGCAGAGATCGTTCGCACGAAATTCCCTGAGGCTGAGGTGCTTATGGGTACGTCAAC
This sequence comes from Rikenellaceae bacterium, assembly GCA_044433705.1. Classification (GTDB taxonomy): domain Bacteria; phylum Bacteroidota; class Bacteroidia; order Bacteroidales; family Rikenellaceae; genus Alistipes. The sequence continues at coordinate 20,520 of JAWXTG010000030.1, forward strand.
TGCAGGTATCGCTCACGCAGCGATCACCGCTACAATTCTCGATCTACCAATGGGTTACGTGCGTAGCGGGTCGAAAGATCACGGTCGCGGAAATCAGATCGAGGGTAAATTGGAGGCTGGTCAAAAGGTGGTTGTGATCGAGGATTTGATCTCAACTGGTGGCTCATGCATCGATGTCGTTGAGGCTCTTCGCTCAGCTGGCGCCGAGGTTTTGGGCGTAGCTAGCATCTTCACATATGGAATGAAAAAGGGGCTCGACCGCATGGCTGCTGCATCCGTTATCAACTACTCGCTCTCGAATCTCGACGCGCTAGCCGAAGTTGCTGCCGAAGAGGGCTATATCCGCCCCGAGGATAAAGAGCGACTAATCACTTTCCGCAACAACCCCTCTGACGAATCTTGGATGAAGTAGAGGAGTTATCACACTTAAGACCAATATATTATGCCTAAAATATCGACTCGAGGCCTCGACATGCCTGCATCACCAATTCGCAAACTCGCTCCGCTAGCCGAAGCCGCCAAGCGAAAGGGGACTCATGTTTTTCACCTTAATATTGGTCAACCCGATCTCCCGACACCCCAAGCGGCGATTGATGCAATTCGCAATATCGACCGCTCTGTGTTGGAGTATAGCCCGAGTCAAGGTAACCGCTCGTACCGAGAAAAGTTGGTCGGCTACTACCAAAAGTATGATATTAACCTCGAGCCAGACGATATTATAATCACCACGGGAGGCTCCGAGGCGGTGCTCTTTGCATTCCTAAGTTGCTTAAATCCAGGCGATGAGATCATCGTGCCCGAACCCGCATACGCCAACTATATGGCTTTCGCAATTTCGGCAGGAGCTGTGATCCGCACCGTGACCACAACCATCGAGGAGGGTTTTTCTCTGCCAAAAGTGGAGCATTTCGAGGAGCTTATCAACGAGCGCACAAAGGCAATTTTGATCTGTAACCCCAACAACCCAACGGGTTACCTCTACACGCGTCGCGAGATGAACCAGATTCGCGACCTTGTGAAGCGTTACGATCTATACCTCTTCTCCGATGAGGTTTACCGTGAATTTATCTACACTGGGTCACCCTATATTTCCGCTTGCCACCTCGAAGGTATCGAGCAGAATGTTGTGCTTATCGACTCAGTGTCAAAGCGTTACTCTGAGTGCGGAATCCGTATCGGAGCACTCATAACAAAGAACCTAGAGGTTCGGGAGGCGGTAATGAAATTTTGCCAAGCACGCCTCAGCCCTCCACTAATTGGTCAGATTGCAGCTGAGGCGTCGCTCGATGCCCCCGATGAGTACACGCGTGAAACCTACGACGAGTATGTTGAGCGTCGTAAGTGCTTGATCGACGGTCTAAACCGCATTCGTGGAGTCTACTCACCGATACCAATGGGTGCATTCTACACCGTTGCAAAGCTCCCCGTCGACGACAGCGATAAGTTCTGCGCGTGGTGTCTATCCGAATTCGAGTACGAAGGTCAGACCATTATGATGGCTCCAGCCTCAGGATTCTACACAACCCCTGGCGCAGGTTACAACGAAGTGCGTATAGCTTATGTGCTTAACAAAGAGGATCTTACGCGAGCACTTTTCATCCTAAGCAAGGCTCTAAAAGCGTATCCTGGTCGCGTCGAGGAGTAGCCTCTTTTTGGTTGCTTGGGTTGGCTTGGGACTGACTCCGTCGGGCGGAGATAGCACCTCCGCGGGTGCTTACTTACGCTGCGATATTGGGCATAGAACTTTCTGCTAAAGTTCTATGATTTTAGAGGTCAACGAGTTGCCGCAAATAAATTTGCACAACTCATCGAACTCTAAAATTTCTTAAATGCTTGCAGCATTTAAACCCAATTCGAATTGTAAACCAACTTAGGTTTATTTAAATGCAACTTGGTTTTGTTTTTTTAAGCTGTGTGGTTCAAACTCAATGATTTGCATTGGCAACCGCAGGTTGACAATGATATATAATAATAGCTGCGAGAGTTGAAAATTTATTTTCATAATCTCGCAGCTATTATTATATATCGTAAAGCGCTGAAAGCGCTGCAAATCAGTGCAATACAAAAGATCAAAAACGCAAGTTTTTGGGTCCAGGTCAAGCCTGGCGGCCGCCCGCCGTTAGGGCAGTAAGCGACGTAAGCGACGTAAGAAGGCCAATCTATTGAGCGATCGAGCGATTCTGCAGAACGACAGCAATTACGATTGGAATTCCAGCCAGGGCGGTAATTGCGTTGATTGGCAGGAGGAGATTTTTCGAAATTATATCACATAGGAGCATCATTACAGCTCCGAGGAGCATTGAGGCAGGGATGAGTATGGCGTGGTCTGCGGTGCGAAAAAGCATGCGTGCAACGTGTGGAATAGCTAATCCAACAAATCCAATTGGGCCGCAAAAGGCTGTTACAGAGCCTGCAAGAAGCGTTGTAGCGATAAAGATTATACTCCTAGTGCGACCTAGGTTGACACCCATGATGCGCGCGTAGTTCTCGCCAAGTAGCAATATGTTGAGCGGTTTGATGATCGAGAGGGTGAGTAGGGCCCCAATGATAACAGCTGTTGAGAGTACCCAAAGTTGACGTTGTGTGACATCACCAAGGGAGCCCATTGTCCAGATTACGAACGACTTAAGAGCGGATTCTTCGCTGAGATATTGCAAAATTTCGACGAGTGACCCCACACCCGAGCCAAGCATCATTCCGAGCACAAGGATGGCCATGATGTCTTTGATTCGTTGACTTACGACCATCATTATTATAAGTATGGCGGCCGAGCCAATCCACGCAGCGCCAGCTATTCCAATCGACTGCCATAGAGGAGAATAGGTGACTCCAAGAATTGGTGCACCTAATAAAAATAGCGATACGCCGAGACCAGCGCCAGAACTTACACCCAATACGTATGGCCCTGCAAGAGGGTTGCAAAATAGTGTCTGCATCTGCAATCCAGCAGCCGATAGTGCAACGCCAACTATCAGAGCTACAACGGTTTTCACAAATCTAATTTTCCATACGACCTCACTAATTAGTTGATCGCATTGGCCTCCTGTGAGCGCAGCCCACATCTGAGAGGGAGAGATTTCTAGCTCCCCAGTCATAAGATCGGCGCCGAAAAGGAGGATCAGAAATATGGTGAAAATAGCAAAAAGTATGCCCTGACGACTTCGCATTTATCTCAATTTTTTGTAGTAATATAGCTCCGATTCAATTAGTGATGGGTGAATAATTTCGATCAAATCGCTGAGTACAACCTCGGGATAGACCACTCCCGACTCCCAGAAATCGCTACCCCCCATCGGAGTGCGACGAGCATCATTATTGTAGACTCTACCCTCTTGAACAACAGGCATCTCCATGAATTTTGGCACTTGTCGGCCTAGGTCTCCCATTGAGGTGATCGTGGCGCCTGTATTGAGCCAAATATCGGCCGTGGTTGCAAGCTTGTAGGCCTCTTCGATCGATATTGGCTTGCTGCCTTGCGAGTCGTTGCCTTGGTATATATATTGTCCACCAGCATCCTCGATCAGCTGTACCATGTAGCTGTTGTTCGATGGCATATACCAGATGTCGCGATAGGGTGTGTTGAGCATCACAAGTGGCTTGTGGTCAACTCTTTTTACGCGCTCTTTCAACTTGTTGTATTGTGTTGCGCTCTCCTTGATGAGAGATTCGGCCTCCTTGCGTCTGCCACATATTTCACCCATCGCCACCATCCATTCAGCCTTCCCGAGGGGCGACTCTTCAGCATAGTCGCCGATGTAGATATATGGAATATTGAGCTCCTCAAGCTTCGATGTCACACTTTTATTTGCACCAGCAACGCTGTATAGCAGGACGATATCGGGCTTTAAAACGGTGAGTAGCTCGTAGTTAAGGTTGCTGTCGTAGCCGACATCATGCACTAAACCTTGGAGCGCACGGCTCTGCAGATTTTCGCTAGATATGTAATCAATACCCGATACGCCAACCACGCGGTCGACCATGCCGAGTCTGTCAAACATAGCAACATTGCTCGATGAGAGCGCCACAATGCGCTTTGCGTCGCCGCAGATTACGGCTCCCGAAAAATTTGCGGGCGCACTTTCGCCCTCGCGCAAAATTAGTAGTTCGAAATTTTCGGTCTTGTCGCCTTGCCATGGTCGCGTAATGCGCAAAAGCGAACTCTGAGACTCTTCGGCGGTTAATATTTCGAAGCCAGACGCATATGAAGGTGCGTAAACTGCAGTTGTAAAATGTTGTATATTAACATTTTGGTGATTGGTGCAACTGCAAAATATTGCAGCTAAAACCATGCATATAATAGTGAATTGAGCTTTCATAATGCAAACTTACGCAAAAAATCTGGAAATTAGCACAGCAAAGATTTGCAAATGGCAAAAAACCGTTATATCTTTGCATCACTTTCCTCGAATTCACTAATTCATTGCAATTAGCGGCAAAAGGGAGGTGCAACGGCGGGAGCAATCCCAAAGCGGGGTGTAGCGCAGTCCGGTTAGCGTACACGTCTGGGGGGCGTGTGGCCGCAAGTTCGAATCTTGTCACCCCGACTGACAGCAAGG
>JAWXTG010000031.1:0-24383 GCA_044433705.1 Rikenellaceae bacterium
GCGAGATATTAGCATTAAGCGAAAGCGCAATGTCGGCGGCTGGTCGGATAAACATTTGATTGCTATGATGGGAATGGAGGTTGATTAATTTTTTTCGTGCGTTTGCCCTGATAGCTGACTGGTTTATTCCCCAAAGTGAAAGATCGTTCATATAGTCATAAGCGGATTTAAGAAATTCAATTCCCTGCTCATTATTATAGTTGTATTTTGCTGATATTTCACCTTTAAAAAAGAGCACAATACCCAAGTAGTTATCGCCCATATCAGATACAATCGTATCCAGTATCCTCCACGCCTCTTCATAATTCGACTCTTTTCTTGCAAGTACGACTCTTGCATAATTCCATCTTACATTAAGCGAGGTTACAATATTTTCAGGATTACGACTCTTTGTAATTGCCCATCTGTATAGAGAATCAGCACGTAATTCATTCCCTTGCATTGTCAAGTATGATGCAATATTGTTGATTTGTAACAGATCTTCTTCTTGTATTGCTTTGTCGACAAATGGCTCAAGTATTATCATTGCAGACTCTTCATTATGCTCCAGCTCTAACACTCTATCCATCAAAAAAATCATATTACCGCTATTTAGCTTTAGAGGCACTCCGTAATTATCTAAATTATGCTTATTACTATTCGCAATAAGTTCCTCTGTTGTGGTCGACAATGAACCTTTTGAACTATAATTTTTAACTAAATATAGCTCATTTATATAGTCACTAAATAGGAGTGTCATAGCCTCACCAACAGCACTTGTTAGCACCGTTGCGTGATTTACATCAGGAATTAATTTGTAGTGTGATACTCCAACTTTAAACTTATTAATATAGCTGCTAAACTCTTTTGCAGCTTTGATACGCTCTTTAATATCATTTTGTGCCGCAACGCATACAACTCTACTCTCATTGTTGCTATTTGTAGCGATATTTTGAACTATCTCTTTTGTTGGAATTGATGTCTGCTCAGGAGAAATCATAATATAACTATCAAATAGTGATGGCTTATTGAGCATTAGTGTCATGAGATAAGTTGCTGTATATGAGTATCCCATAATTGCTTTTCTTAAGGGAGTGCCATACTGTTGCTCCACGGCGGGAATCAATTCACTTTCTATATAGGATTGAAAAGCCACACCTCCTTTTGTCAAACTTAAGCAGCTACTATTAAGCCCTATCTCCTCTCGGTTATTGGGCACAGAGTAGTCAATAGAAACAACAATTGTTTCTGGCATATAATCATATTTAGCATACAATTGACTCATTGATAATGTAGAAAAAAAATAGCATTTCACCATCTAAAAGATAGATGTAAAAATAATCCTTATCAGTAGAGTATTTTTCTGGAAGGGCAACCTTATATGTAATATCTCTGTCTAGTAATGCAGAGTGAATTATATGCATATTAATCTTTTGTGCACACACTGTCACTTGCATCATATAGATATCATTAGAGTAATTGATAATTTTAATTTCATAATATGAATTATTAAAAAGCCCTTATAAAATCGATGCAAAACATCTGCTTTAATAAGGGCTAAATAGTTATTTATCATTTATCTCATTTTGACTTCCACTATTGTAGGCATATCAATAAATGCACTAGCTGGATCCAAATCTGAGCCTACTTGGTCTATATCATACGCACCATTTGACTTCGTGCTTCCACCAAGCAAATTGGTTTTTTAATCATATTTAGTATTATATATTATGATATCTATCAATTAAAAGAACTCTCCACGAAGATCTTTAATGTTAGCCATACTTTGTAGTGCATTGAAGACATACTGACTTGCTCGGTCTTCAACTGTTGCCTGCGCACGCGCACGCTCCATAGCCTCATTCTGCGCCTCGCTTGTCTCCACTGGAGCAACCTCAAGTACATAAGCTGCAGAGTTACCCTTGATTGGTGCCGAGAGACCCTCGATGCCACCCAATGTGATAGCTCCAACGATCTTAGGCTCAACACCTAAGCCTGTGATATATTGAGTTGAGAATTGAACATCAGCAAACTCCTTAACATCACTATCGATAGCCTCACCAACTGCCTCAATTGAGCTACCTGTCATCGATTTAGATGCCTCAGCAAACTTCTTGTCACGCAACAAAATCGAACGAATAGAAGGGGTAACAGAGGCCAATGAGCGATAATCATCATTATCTACAGATGTAAGCATCGCTACAACATAACCATTATCTGTCTTGAATACCTCCGAGATCTCGCCAACCTCAGCACCATATGCCCAACGAGCAATCTCACGAGAGTCGTTAATAGTACGAACCGTACGGTCACCATTGGTGATTGAAGCAGAACGTACAATAACCTCACTTGCACTTGCCGAGTTATTAAAATTCTCGATGCTACCTTTAGCCGCAACCGAGAACATTCCAGCAGCACTGTGAAGTGAGCCAATTGTCGCTTGAGACGCCTCTACAGGGTACTCAACAGTAGCAACTTGATAGTGAGCCGTTGGAGCACCAGCACGATATACCTCGATGAGTTGAATCATATCACCCGAAGCAACCTTAACGATGTCACCACGCTTAGCCGAAGCCAAAGCTGGAATAAACTCACCTGTGAATGAAGAGAAAGGCAACACACCAACCTCGCCACCAACTTGCGCAGTCTGAGTGTACAATGAGTGTGTGCGGGCCGCTGTAGCGAAATCTGCACCACCTTTAAGCGCTGTTAATAGGCTGTCAGCCAACGCCTCTTGTTGGTAGTTAAGCACAATGTGACGAATACCAAGTGTATCAGGCGCATTAACCTTAGATGCAACGCGCGACATCTTCCATACGTTATTTGTGTTAACAGGTCCATACATTTTACCTGCTGACAAAGCCGCAGCCTCCTGCTCACCTAACTGAGCCGACGACATATAGTTTGTCGAGATCGAACCGTTAAGATTACCACGAACGTAGCTCTTAAGATTCTCTGCAACAGCGAAATCGTTACTTTCGCTAAGCGCTGTATTCTCGATGTCGATGATATCTTGCTCGGTTGGCTCAAAGTTAAACGATACATAACTAATCGAACGAATTGGAGTCTTCTTATAAGCAGCCTTATTTGTCTCGTAGTACTTTTTGATCTCTGCATCCGAAACCTTGAATAGTGAATCAGGCATCGAAGAGTAAGGTTTGCTAACCCAACGTCCAGAGAATGTGTTGTTTGCAGATGCTACACCTTGAGCAACCTCCAACTTATTTACGAATGATCCACTGCGCACCAACGAGTTAAACTTAACCATTGCACGCTCCTGACGAGCCTGCTCATTAAGCGCGCTCCATGCAGCGTCAGCCTCTGGGTTAGAGGCAGCCTGCGACAAGAACTCAGCGATATACGCCTGGTTGTAGATGCCTGTTGATGGATCTGTGAATGCCGCTGCAAATGATTGTGTTGGTACCTCACCATTGATCACCGCCATGCGCTCAGCCTCGCTCATCGAGATACCCAAAGAGGTAAATCCTGGAAGCAGAAGCTTCTTTGCAATCATCGATTGCCATGCTGCATTAGCTAGCATTGCAGCCTCCTGCTCAGTCGACTCAGTCGCACCATTTTGCTGCTTAATATTCTGATACTCAGTGTAGTACTCAGAATACAATACATCCTCAGAGTTGATCTCTCCAACCTTTGGGTCAGAACCCGAAAATCCCATCTCGCTCTTCAAAGAGAAGATAAATGCCAAAAGTGCAAAGGCAATAATTGCCGAAAGCACATAACCAAATTTGGTTCGTAGCGTGTTTAAACTTGCCATATATTTATTTAAATTGTTTATTTCTAACCTAAATTGACTCCAAAGATAATAAAATTATTCTAATCAACAATCAAGATCGAACAAAAAATCAGAGTTAATAGATGAAATTTTATTTCTGTGCGCCTTGGGTCGGCCTGAGACTGACTCCGTCGGGCGACTTAGGACTTCACCGAGGACGTTTACAACTGACTCCGTCGGGCACAGAAAAGCACCTGCGCGGGTGCATATTAACATGCGACAATTTGCTTTTCGTCGCTTGCAGCTCCTTACGATAAAAGTGCTAAAATAATTCTCCCGAGAGTGAACTCTCAAAAAAATTATTTTAGCACTTTTATCTAATGTCAACCTGCGGTTGCCAACAGCAAATTTCCGAATTTTAACCAAACTCACCTATAATACCAAACTTACCTATAATATAATTGTAATTGGATGTTATTCGAATTGGGTTTAAATGCCTTTAGGCATTTAAGAAATTTTAGAATAGAATAAGATGCGCAAATTTATTTATTGCAGCTTATTATGTTCTAAAATCATAGAACTTTAGCAAAAAGTTCTATGCCCAAAGCGCAAGATAATATGCACCCGCGGAGGTGCTATCTCCGCCCGACGGAGTCAGTACGAAGCGCACAGAACTAAATCAAAACAGCACACCACTAATCGTCGCTGATCACCTTAATCTTAACCAGTTCAATTCTGGTATCAGTTGTGCGCAGAATTTTAAATTCGAAATGCGATATTCTCACGCTCTCGCCATTGACTGGAATATCTTTGTGTGTGTAGATGATATATCCTGCGAGGGTATCGTAATCGTCACTCTCCTCAAATCCCAAATCGTATCGCTCGTTGAGATATTTGATTTCGAGACGAGCAGCAAAAAGATACTCATCATCAGAGAGTTGACGCTCGATCATCTCGGGCTCGTCATGTTCATCTTCGATCTCACCAAATATCTCTTCGAGTACATCCTCGAGCGAAATTACACCTGCCGTGCCTCCAAACTCATCGATTACAACCGCAATATTACGCTTATCCTTGGTTAATGTTTGAAGCAAAAGGTTAAGCGGCATCGACTCGGGAACGCAGTTGACACTCTTAACGATTGATGCTAAATCCTTTGGCTCACGAAAAAGAGTTTTTGAATTGACGTAACCTATAATATTATCGATGCTGCCTCGCCAAACAAAGAGCCGCGAGTACTTGGTTTGCGAAAATCGCTCCGTCAACTCCTCAATGGTCGTTGTCTCAATATCAACAGCCTCAATATCAATACGCTGAGTCATGCAATCGCGCACGCGAAGATCTGCAAAATCTAATGCATTTTGAAATAATTTTATCTCATTTTCGGTTTCGCTCTGCACCTCAGGGTTAGATGTATCGAGCAAACTAGCTAAGTCCGAACGATCGAATGTCGACTGAACACTCTCTGCATCAGCCTTTTGACCAATCATCCTTAATAATAGTAGAGATAGCAGCGTGGTTAACTTTGCGATGGGATATAGTAGGAGATAGAAAAAATAGATAGGCGCTGCAAAGATGCGAAAGTAGAAGTTGGGATTGTGCTTGAATATCGATTTTGGAAGGAACTCACCAATAAATATAATAAGGAGTGTCGAAAGCACGGTCTCGATTAACACCGAACCCTCCTGCGCAATGCTCTCCCAGCCGAAGTTGGCAGCCACCTGACGAACAAAGGTCGACATAAAGAGTGAATAGATAACAAGCGCAATGTTATTACCCACCAAAATTGTGGTGATATATTGCCCTGGATTCTTCGCAAATATCTCGACCAGATAGTCGAAGGCACGATGCTGCTTACGCTCGATCTCGAGTTTGAGTCGATTTTTACTCACGAAAGCGATCTCCATGCCTGAAAAGAACGCCGAGAGGAGCAACATCGAAAGGATTATGATAACAATATTTAACATAGATTACTCCTCATTTATTTGATCCTCCTCTTCATCATCTTTCGACTCTACGGGAATTAATACTCGCTTTCTGGGCGCCTCCAATCCGCTTGTATCGCGTCTTTGAGGCAACTCGATGTCGCGGCGGGCAAACTCTTTTCGCTCTTGCGTCGCCTCTGAATCAGAGGGAGTTCGAGAGTTGCTAAAGTCAAATTTCGGACGACTTTGTTGAGCATTATCCTCCTTGTCTGCAGAATCTTTCGCGACTGATCGATCTACATCAACCGAGTCCACCTTCACGGAGTCGGCTGGAGTTGGCGTAGTGTCGACGCGCATTCGCCCCTTCATCTTTCTAAAACTCCACACCTTCATCTCCTCGTCGGACTCGAAGCCCTCGCCATTATAGACGTCGTCATTGTTGGTATCGACAATCTTTGTATCAACATTCGAGTAGATACGTTTTGTGGTTGAGTTCCAGAATAGCTGTTGCGTGTAGAGCTCCTTTCCGTTACCTTTGACCACCACAACATCGCCTTTAGTCTCCCATAATTTGAGATTGGAGTAGTAAATGGCATAGTTGGCACGCAGGGTTGCATCGACACTCTGCAGCGAATCATTTAGATATGTTGTGATTGTAACACCCTTTCGAAATTCGCGGTATGGCTCTCGAGCCATGGTGTAACCCTCGACCAAGGGGGCGGTAAAACGATAGGAGAGTCGGCCGTTCTCCGAAACGACAATGGTTAGCGAATCACTCGATTCACTCATCAACGTCTCGCGCGAGACCTTTGCCGAAACTACTTTATGCTCTTTACATGATAACAGCGAGATAGCACTTCCCAAAACGAGAAGTGCTACCAAGCAGTTATATATATTAAATTTGCGCATCAACGCACGATTAATTATCTGTATCTTACAGTGGTATTTACGCCTGCTGCTGCACCACGGCTCACGCGGTACGAGCTACCCTCACTAACCTCATTGAAGAAGCACTCCTCCTGAGTTGGGAATATGCTACGGTAGCTTGCAGCCATAGCCTTAGCTGGTTCGATGTAAGCCGACTCATCAGCCGAGAAGTTCGCAATAGCTTGATTCATCACGTCGTATGCAGCCCAATATACAGCCAAACATGCGAAGTCGCTACATGAACCAACCGAACGAGCGTAACACTGAGCCTTAACAAATAGAGCCACACCGTTGTCATCTAAGGTACCATCCTCAATGGCAATAGCCTCGTTTGCATATTTGAGTGCTGCAGTGTAATCCTCAGAGGCAAATTTCACGAGTGAAATACGGCTAAGAAGAGCCTCACGAGCCTCCATATCCTCCTCTACAGCAAGTGCTTCGTTGAGATATACAGATGCTTTGTCGTAATCGCCCTGGTTTTGGAAGATTGCAGCCAACGCCATCGCAGCAGAAGCTGTTGGACGAACAGCGTATAGCTTCTCAACTGTAGCTGTGTAGAATGGAGAGTCGCATTTTGCACGATCCATCAACGCAACAGCCTTGGTCAAAAGCTCCTCATCCTCAGGAGATGCAGCTAATTTTTCAGAGAATAGAGCCTCCAAGTTTTCGCAACTTGCAGCGCCACTGATTCCAAATGCACCATCAAATTTCTCTTTATACTCCTCACCCTCAGCACCTAGAGCCTCGAAGTATGGAGTTAGGCGGTCGTACTCACCAAGCACCTCGTCGGCCATAACCTCATCCATCTGGTAATCATCACAAAGATTTTGGAAGTAGATACATACCAAGTCTGGTTTAGTCTCCTGACCACCAGCCTCGATAGCCGCTTTGAATGTCTCACGAAGACCCTCACGATCTTTGCCTAGGTAGGTAGCATACATACGTGCTTTACTGTCAAGAATGAGAGGTGCACCATATGTCGCGTGGTCTGCAAAGTGCTCCAAGCGAAGATCGTGCATGATCATCAAAGAGTCGATATACATATTTTTGTCCGACAAGCTGCGTGCGCGGTTGATCTTGTTGCGGTAAAGCAAAATTCCACGAGCATAGATTGTGTGTGACGCTTTAGGCGCATCTTTGATCAAAAGATCAAGATACTTTGATGCAGCATCGTAATCTTTGTTGTCGATAGCCTCTTTAAGGAAGCTACTGTTCAACATGTTAGCCTGGCGTGCCTCGACTGTTTCACCCCATGGAGCCCATTGAGGGTCGCTGTAATCGACTTGAGCCTCTGCGCTCAAAGATAGAGCAGCAAAGGCACAGACGAACAAAAGTTTCATTCTTTTCATACGTTTATTCTAATAATTTTAAAAGTTTCATCTAATCGAACTTCGGTCGTTGGAACCAATAGTCCTCTCCAAATAGCGAGAATCCGAGCGAAAATTTGAAATAATCTTGGCGAATAAGTCCCACCTGCGTTTCAGCATCGACATATGTACTATCTGAACCGCGGGCGCCATACTCAAGACCCACATCTATTTTCGAAATTCCTGTCATTTTTATTGGGAAGCTAGCACCCATGGTCACAGCATACTGCTCGATCTCGTGGCCGCCAAACGTCTGTTGGTAACCACCATAGCGTAGACCTCCGCGATATGAAACTCTCTTGAAGTAGTTACGCACATCGTTGCGGTTAGGTGTCCACTGCGCACCAAATTTATAGGTACTAAAGTCGTTGTATGCGATCTCAACACCCGAAGATGTGAGCTCTGTTGTGTCGCTATTGCGTGTAAGCCAATTCTGGTAGGTATAATCAAAACCGAGAACCCACTTTGGAGTCTGATATGTTACACCGACTGTTGTTTGACTTGGCAAGACAAGCTCTAGCGTATCCTCGTCATAATTAGCGTAGTATGAAATCAATGTTCCGTTTGCGATCACCGAGTGAGTACAATCTGGTTTAAGGTCGCCGCCCAAATCGTAGATGGCACCAAAGGCTAGATTGCGAGATGTAGTCTTCACAGCTGTCCACTGCAGACCGAACTGAGCTTTGATGCTCGAGATGTCGTAGCTGGTCTCTCCAATTGTCGAATAGTATGTGCCATAACCTGTTACAACATATGGAACCATTGTGAATGAGCGATATAATCCACCCCAATAATATTGAGCAGCAGCACCAATAGAGAAGTTTTTAAATGGTTCCCAACCCACGCCCAACTTAACTTGAGTCACGTCGCCACCACCCTCGTAGGTGTAGCTCAAAAGGCCGATATCTGTAACATTCTCTTGCGTTGCAATTTCGTAACCAACACTACTGTAGGGAGTTATACTAATACCGAGACCCAAATTCTTAGCCAATGGAATCTGCAAAGCAATATCGTGGATATTAAACGCTGCATATGAGTTATTGGTCTTAGTGCCGTTAACATCCTGATTATTAAAGTAGTTGGAACCCTCCATACCATAATTAAATAGGACGCTTCGATTGAGCGCCACGCTATATGAGGCAGGATTCAACAAGTTGATATCCATAAATGACCTACTAGCGGCGCCCACACCTCCCATTGAGCGAGTTGTGAGTGTACCTTGAGTGTTCAACTCTCCGAGTCCATACATCGAGTATGGAGAGAAGGTGTTGATACTACCATAGGTCTGCGCAAAGAGAACCGATGGAACCATTAATAAAGCTGCTAGAGCTACTCTGAGTATATTTTTATATCTATGCATTATAATCTAAAATTGTGTCCAAGCCTCTAAATAGAGTATCTCGGTCTGCAAATATCGCATTTTTAATTCGTTTATCAAAAAAATTTGAGTCTCCACCTGAAAAAATTACAAAAAATTTACATTTTTCCTCCTTTTTCGCGTTAATATAGCCCTCAATTTCGTATGTTATCCCATTTATCACTCCACCAACTATTGCATCGTTCGTAGTTTTTGCCACCCCGCTCACCTCTCTCGAAGCTTGGCAAAGTGGCAAAGTTGCGGTATAGTCGTGGAGCGAACGCAGTCGGGCGTTGACACCTGGCGAGATGAAACCACCCTTAAATACCCCATCACTCGAGACAAAATCTATGGTGATGGCGGTGCCAAAATCTACGATCATCAACTCAGCGCCACCATATATAGTATGGGCTCCGACTGCTGCAGCCAGACGGTCACGACCCAAAGTATCGCTTGCGTACTCCACCTTCAGCGGAGTAGCCACCGTCGAGTCAAAGAGCATGCAGTGGCCCACAATATCGCGAACATACCACGCCGACTCGACACCGCAACCACGTGTTGTTGAGAGTATTGAGCGCCGAACCTCATACTCTTCAACAATCTGCCGAAGCGGTAACTCTTGCAACTCCTCGGCGCTATAACGCTCAACGATGGTCGAACGATCGACCACCGCAGCCTTGGCCAAGGTGTTACCTATGTCAATAACTAAATTCATTAAAAACAAATTTTGGATTAGAGTGAAAGGAGCAAATTGTATGCCTCCTCAATATCTTTCACTCCTCTAACGGTCATTGCCAATCGGTTATTGTTTTGGCGCAAGACAAATTTGTCGGGGTGCGAAGTGATGTGCCTTAACAGCGACATAAACAGCTCGCTTTTGTAGTAGACAGAGTTCTGATCTGCAACAAATTGCACGATCATTAGTCCATTCTTAACCTTCACCCGCTCCATACCCAATCGGATAGCTTCGCGTCGTAGGCGTACCACATTTAGCAGCTCCTCGGCCTCACGCGGCATGCGACCAAATCGATCGACCAAACGTTCGGCAAACCCTTGAAGCTCAGTCTCATTGCGCGTTGAATCGAGCTCACGATAGAGCTTCAACTTCTCCGCTGGCGAGCCGATGTAACTATCTGGCAACGATGCGGGAACCTCGACATCGATATGTGAATCCTCGATAAAGTTCAACTGATCGACAACTCCCTGCTCCTTAGGCGATAAGCCCGCAACATCGAGCCCCTCATGGCGCAACTCAGAGATAGCCTCCTGCATAATTCGCTGGTAGGTCTCGAAGCCAATATTTGCGATAAATCCGCTCTGCTCGGCACCCAAAAGGTTGCCCGCACCGCGAATATCCAAATCCTGCATGGCGATATTAAAGCCCGAACCCAGATCCGAAAACTCCTCGATTGCGCGCAGTCGATGACGAGCATCCGAGGTCAAGAGCTCCTCGGGCGGCGAGAGCAGGTAGCAGTAGGCCTTGCGGTCGCTTCGACCCACGCGGCCGCGCAGTTGATGCAGCGCCGAGAGTCCAAAACGATGAGCGTTATTTATTATAATGGTATTGGCGTTGGGCACATCGATTCCATTTTCGACAATCGTAGTGGCCAACAACACGTCGTACTCGCCATATATAAAGTCCATTACGACCTCCTCCAACTCCTTGGGTGGCATCTGTCCATGGCCAACAGCCACACGTGCTTTGGGGCAAACGCGACCAATCATCGCTCGCAGCGAGAAGATATCGTCGACGCGATTGTGAACAAAATAGACCTGACCACCACGCGCAATCTCCGATTCTATCGCCTCAGAGATGATCTCCTCGGAGTATAGATGTGACTCTGTAACAATAGGTTGACGGTTAGGCGGAGGGGTCGAGATGACCGAAAGGTCGCGCGAGCCCATCAATGAGAACTGCAGAGTTCGTGGTATCGGCGTTGCTGTAAGTGTCAGAGTATCAACGCTTATACTTATTTGCGTCAACTTCTCCTTTGCGGCCACTCCAAACTTCTGCTCCTCATCGACAATCAGCAATCCGAGATCTTTAAAATTGACACTCTTGCCCAAAATCTTGTGGGTACCAATCAAGATATCTACCTTACCCTCAGCCAAATCGGCCAAGATTAGATTGACTTCTCGCGTCGATTTTGTGCGATTGAGATACTCTATGCGGATGGGAAAATCGCGCAGACGAGAACTGAACGAGCGATAGTGCTGCATCGCCAAAATGGTCGTCGGAACCAAGACTGCCACCTGCTTGCCGTCGGTGGCCGCCTTGAACGCTGCGCGAATAGCCACCTCGGTCTTACCAAAGCCCACATCGCCACAAACCAGGCGATCCATCGGTTCGTCGGACTCCATATCGCGCTTCACAGCCTCCGAGGCGCTATTTTGATCGGGGGTATCCTCGTACATAAACGACGCCTCCAACTCCTGTTGCAGATAGCCATCGGCCGAGAAGGCAAAACCCTTGCTAGCCTTACGTTTAGCGTAGAGGGCAATGAGTTCACGCGAGATATCTTTAACCGCCTTTTTGGTTGTATTCTTAAGTTTCTGCCATGCGCCGCCGCCCAACTTGTGAATCTTCGGCGGTTCAGCATCACCACTCTTATAGCGCGCGATGCAGTGCAGCGAGTGAACGTTGACAAAGAGTAGATCTTGATCCTTGTATATCAGCTTAATAACCTCTCTCATTGCACCATTCACCTCGATCTTGACCAAGCCGCCAAACTTAGCAACACCATGGTCGTAGTGAACCACATAGTCACCAAGTTTGAGCTCGTTGAGCTCGGCGATGGTCATCTGCTCGTCGCGCTTTATCTCATCTTTGATCTTGTATCTTTGGTAGCGATCAAAGAGTTGATGGTCGGTGAATAGCCTAATTTTGAGGTCGTTATCCACAAATCCGCTATGCAGCGCCAACGGCACCGACTCAACATCGAGCCCCTTATAACCAATTTGATGAAAAATATTCTCGAGACGCTCCACCTGCGCTCTATTTTTCGAGACAATATATGTGCGGTAGCCGCGCTCGGTCGACGAGATGATATCGCTTGCGACCATCTCAAAATTCTTATTAAATTCGGGCTGCGGCTGGGTCGAGAACTCAACGACGTAGTCGGCGGCACGCTCAGCGAGAGTATCGCGCAATAGAACTAACTTGCTGCTGCTCATATCTGCCAGCAGACGATTGCGACTGCTCACCTTCGTGTCGATCTGGTCGGGGTTCTCCATGTCGCCGAGCAATTTGCGACGGATATCGTTAACGCGATTTAGCGCAAATGAAGGATCTAAAAACCAATAGGTTACATCACCTGCAAACTCCGCAAAGCTCACTCTATGCTCATCTATCGCGCTGCTATTTTGGTTGAAATTTGGTAAAATAATCGCCCGTTCGACCCGCTCATACGAGAGCTGATTGGAGATGTTAAATGAGCGTATAGACTCAACCTCGTCGTCGAAAAGGTCGATACGAAAAGGTCTTGATTGACTATATGAGAATATATCTATAATGCCGCCACGCGTAGAGTAATGTCCTGGTTCATAGACGAAATTGACCCGCTCGAAGCCCATCGATTCAAGCGATTCGATGAGAAATTCGACCGATATTTTATCGCCAACTCCAACCGACACCTCCTCGCGCTTCATCACGGAGTTATCGACCACGCTCTCGGCCAAAGCCTCGGGATAGGTACATACCACTGTGAGTGGTGCCGTCGAGGCATCTGCACGCAAGCGATTTAGGGCTGAGGTGCGTTGAACCAGCCCGTTAGCATCCTCCTTTCCATAGATAATGGAGCGTTTATAAGAGGTGGGCAAGAAAAAAATGCTCTCCTCTCCCAACAGGGCATAGAGGTCATTGAGCAGGTATGCCGCCGAGTCACGATCCTCAGCAACAAACACATGGCGCCCCTGCAGCTCTCTAATTGCAGCAGCGGCATAGGACGAAAGAGCACCACTAACCAACTCGCGGAGGTGGATAGTAGTGCTATTAGATCTGTGAGCTCTCAGAAGCTCAGCCAACCCCTTCGAGGTGGCAAACTGGTTTAGAATACTCTCTTTAAGTTCCATTTTTGAGCTCCTCGA
The DNA here is from genome assembly GCA_044433705.1 of Rikenellaceae bacterium. Lineage (GTDB taxonomy): Bacteria > Bacteroidota > Bacteroidia > Bacteroidales > Rikenellaceae > Alistipes. The sequence goes on from JAWXTG010000031.1 coordinate 13,375, forward strand.
GGAGTAAAACTTATTTTTTGATTAGGCTCTTGCCACTCTTGTCGTAGTATCCCACATCGAGGATACCCATACTTTGGTCGGTCGTAACTTTTATTGCGCACTTATATTTCCATGCCCAACGACGACGTAGTGACAAAAAACCTTGATTCAAATATGCTGCCACGTAGTTACTTACGCGCAGATTTATAAACTTTGTTTTACGATCTATCGTAAGGAACGACACCTGATTTTCGATGGTCTTATCGAGCAGAATTGTTGGCTGCACCTTTCCCGTACCCTGGCACGTTGGGCAGACATCTTCCGTATTTTCGATAGGCACAGGGCGCACACGTTGACGCGTAATCTGCATCAAACCGAACTTGGTGATTGGCAGCACAGTGTGCTTCGCTTTATCTGTCGACATCAACTTAACCATCTCATCATAAAGCAATTGACGATTAGGAGCTTTGTGCAGATCGATAAAATCGACAATTACAATTCCACCCATATCGCGCAATCGCAACTGACGCGCCACCTCGGCTGCCGCAGCTAAATTGACATCTAGCGCCGTCTGCTCTTGGTTATCTTCAGCCTTAGTTCGATTGCCCGAATTGACATCGATAACGTTCATCGCCTCGGTATGCTCGATGATCAGGTATGCCCCACGACGAAGTGATACATACTTAGCAAAGAGTGATTTGATCTGCTTCGAAATATCGAAGTTATCGAAAATTGGCACACTGCCGCGATATAGCTTCACGATCTTCTCCTGCTCGGGTTGGATCGTGCGAATATAGTTACGAATATTGGAGTACATCGCCTCGTCATCGACCACAATTTGCGAAAATGAGCCGTTGAGGGTGTCACGAATGATTGCATTTGCACGCCCCATCTCGCCCATCAATAGCGCTGGAGAGGTGTGCTTACGCACATTTTGTAGAATTTCACGCCACTTTTGAAGTAGCATCTCGATATCTTGTTCGATATCTTCATCTTTGGCCGACACCGCAGCTGTGCGGATGATCACACCAAAATTTTTGGGGAGAATCGTCGAAGCAATCTTGCGAAGTCGCTTTTTATCTTCGGCCGAACGTATCTTTTGTGAAAGGAAAACCTTGTTGGTGAATGGAACCAGAACCACATTGCGTCCCGCAAGCGAGATTTCGGAGGTGAGTCGTGGCCCTTTTGTCGAGATAGCCTCTTTGGTGATCTGCACCATTACCATCTGACCAGATTGGAGGTGCGAGCCGATTTTGCCATTGCGCTCCAACGAGTCGTTGAGCTTAAGTGACTCAACCTTAACACTCTTCTTCGTTGGTTGGTGGCTCGAGACAACTTTGTCGAGGCTCTCGAAGTGGTTCCCCAGATCGAGGTAGTGGAGGAAAGCATCCCTCTCATGTCCGATATTGACAAATGCGGCGTTCAAGCCTGGCATTATCTTACGAACCTTACCTAGGTAGATATCGCCCACGGCGAAGCCCGTCTGGCTCTGCTCTTTGTTGAGCTCAACCAGAACCTTATCTTCGCATAGCGCTATAGAGATCTCCGATGGGGTTACGTTTATTACTAACTCTCGATTCATAAAATCGAAATATTTTTTTAGGTGTGAAGCACTCTTCACATTAGGTCGTGCGCATTGGGCTCTGGTTATTAATCACCCAGGCTATCAATGCACAATAAATTGTTTTTAACGTATTAAAGCTAAAGAGTTCACTCTTTAGCTTTAATACTTCTTTGACATTATAAGTTGTCTACCCTATTGGTCACTATTTTTTCTTGTGACGGTTCTTACGCAACTGTTTTTTGCGCTTGTGGGTAGCCATCTTATGCCTTTTTCTCTTCTTACCGCTTGGCATAATCTTAGATTTTAATTGTTAGTATTAAATTACTTAACCTTCTCAGCGAAGCTTTTTGCTGGCTTAAACGCAGGAATATTGTGTTCTGGAATAGTAATTGTGGTATTCTTTGAAATATTACGAGCTACTTTCTCAGCACGCTTCTTAATAATAAAGCTACCAAATCCACGTAGGTAAACATTGTTGTTAGCTGCCATAGAGTCCTTTACGGCCTCCATAAACGCTTCAACGATAGTCTGCACCTGTAATTTCTCTACACCTGTTGTCTTAGCGATTTCGCTTACGATATCTGCCTTTGTCATCTTAATTTATGTTTTATGTTTATTAATTTACCCTCTCATTGGGACTGCAAATATACGCTTTATTTTGTTATCTCACAACAAACTATAAAAATTTTTATATTTTTTTTGCTCATCGCGGTCAAAAACTAATATTTGCGTAACCTCAACACCCTTATTATATTACAAAAATATGACAATAATAGAGCCAAAGGCGTCAACTATCTGCTATTTAAGATATTTATCCAACCAACCAAAGAACTCACGATTCCAAACCAGCGAGTTTTGTGGCTTAAATACCTGATGTCCTTCATCCTCAAACTCGACCAAACGAGAGTCGAGACCTAGGAGGCGAGCCGCGGTGAAAGCTTGCAGCGATTGCGTATATGGAATTCTAAAATCATACTCGCCCGTGATTATCATAATTGGGGTATCCCAAGCTGCAACTAACTTATGCGGAGAGTTCTCGTATGAGCGTACCGCCGTTGGATTCTCCGAATCCCAATACGATCCACCGTAGTCGTTGTTGACGAAGAAGAGCTCTTCGGTTTCGCCATACATCGCCTCGAAATTGAAAATTCCGCAGTGCGAGATAAAGGCCTTGAAGCGCCCCTGATGCACACCCGCCAAGTAGTAGACCGAATAGCCACCATACGAGGCACCCACACAACCTAGGCGATCGTTGTCGACCCAAGCCTCTTGAGCCACGTCGTCGATGGCAGCCAAGTAATCCTCGATATTCTGCCCCGAGTAATCTCCCGAGATCTGGTCGAGCCACTCCTGACCGAATGAGGGGAGGCCTCGACGATTGGGCGCAACAACCACATAACCCTGAGCCGCCATAACTTGGAAGTTCCAACGGTAGCTCCAGAATTGAGAAACCACACTCTGGGGACCACCCTGGCAGTAGAGAAGGGTTGGATATCGCTTATTTGGATCGAAGTTAGGAGGCAAAACCACCCATGTGAGCATCTCCTTGCCGTCGGTGGTTGTGACCCAACGCTTCTGCACCTCGCCCATTTTGATATTGTCGTAGATCTCCTTATTAATATTGGTATACTGCTGCATCTCGCCCGTACCCAAGTTGATTTTGTAGAGCTCGGTAGCTTGCGAGATCTTAGTAACCTCGGCGATAGCCAAGTTATTTGCTACGCTCACAGCATTAATATCGTGGTCACCACGCGTCAAAACGCCAACAACGCCATTTAGATTCACCTTGCAAAGTTGGTGAGTAGCCTCAATTGGAGCGATGAAGTAGAGCTCCGACTCACCATCCCAAATCACATTTGAGGCGTTATAGTCGAACGACTCGGTCAAATCACGCATCGTCTTTGAGGCAAAGTTGTAGACAAACAAGCGCTCCTTATCCGACTCATTTCCAGCTCTGCGCTGCGAAATGAAGGCTATCGAAGAGTCGCTAGGCGACCAAACTGGATACTTGTCGTACCCAACAAAGGCTGCTCGATCCTCACCCTTACAGATGTTTTCGGTGCGCGCACTCTCCACGTCATATATATATATGTCTGAATCGGTCGAAACGGCATACTCCGCACCCGTCAACGGCTTACAAGTGTAGGCCAATTTATCACCTGCATTACTCCACGCGATCTCGCCAGTGTCGAAATATGGCGCCAAGGGGGTATCCCACGCCGCATTGGCACCAATAATATCTACTCCTTCTGTCGCCTTACCCTTCTTGGGGTCGATACCAGCCACGAAGATGTGAAGATACTCACCCTCACCCCAATAGCTCCAGTGGCGCACCATCAAATCGTCGTAGATTCGAGCTTTTGACTTAGGCATATCTGCATGAAAATCACCAGATTTACGAGGCGCAACCTTAACACTCTGCACATAAAATAGCTTATCGCCGCTCGGAGCCACGCCAAAGCCCTCAACACCACTATCAACATCTGTCACCTGGCAGAGCTCCTTGCCCTCCGCCGACATCGACCACACCTGCATCGAGCCACTACGGTTCGAAAGGAAGTAAATCTTCTGACCATCGGCGCTCCACTGTGGCGATAGGCTATTGGAGTCGTGGTTGGTTAGCTGTGCAACGCTCTTTGTCGCAACATCTTCGAGGTAGATGGCCGTCACGCCACGATTCTCCTCCATATTATAATAGGTGATCGTATAGAGAAGCGAGTCACCCGCCGCATTGAGCGTCGACGAGCCCACGCGACCCATTTTCCACATCACCTCGGGGGTCAAAAGAGCTGCCTTCTTCTCTTCGCGAGTGAGCTCATTATCAATCTTTAATGGCTGCGGAGCATCGCTGCACCCAGCGGCAAAGGCTGCAATGGAGATCATAAATAGTAAGATTTTTTTCATTTTTACCAATTTATTTATTATTTTTGTATTAATCACTTAAAACACAACACATGAAAAAGAGTATTTTCTTCACAGATAAATATGTGACATTCGCCTCATCACCCATCGCAAACTACGATCTCACAATCGATTCGCGAGCCGACACAATAGCCGAAATATCTCGAGCAAAGGTAATGGATTTTTTCGAAAAATACAACTCGGTGCTCTTTTTATGTAACACCCCCGAGGAGGCCTACAAAAACTTCTGTCGCGAATTTCGCAGCATAAAAGCCGCTGGCGGATTGGTGACAAATATTCAAGGTGAGAGCCTAATGATTTATCGCAATGGTCGTTGGGATCTACCCAAAGGGCATCTCGAGCGTGGCGAAACTCTCGAGCAGTGCGCCGTGCGCGAAGTGAGCGAGGAGACAGGGATTGACGCCATCGCACTTGGCGAAAAGCTAATCGAGACCCAACATGCATACATCCTCAACGAAGAGTGGGCCATAAAAACCACCCACTGGTGGGCCATGAGCAGCAACAGTCAAACAACAAAAGGACAAAGCGAAGAGGGCATCGAACGTGTCGAGTGGTGCTCAAAAGAACAAGTATCAGAAAATCTTAAATCAACATACCCAACTATTATCACGGTTTTCAACGCCAAATAACTCCTTGGGACGGCCTGGGTCTGACTCCGTCGGGCGGAGATAGCACCTCCGCGGGTGCATATTACGCCGCGTATTGGGCATAGAACTTTTTGCTAAAGTTCTATGATTTTAGAGATCAACGAGTTGCCGCAAATAAATTTGCACAACTCATCGTTCTCTAAAATTTATTAAATGCCTTTGGGCATTTAAACCCAATTCGAATTACAAACAGTCAACATCAATTATGCATTATGAATTATACATTATGCATTATACATTATGCATTGCAACCTATGTTGTTCCAACTCAATGATTTGCATTGGCAACCGCAGGTTGACAATGATATATAATAATAGCTGAGAGTGTTGAAAATGTATTTTCATAAGCTCTCAGCTATTATTATATATCAGTAAGCGCTTAAAAAGCGCTGCAAATCAGTGCAATACAAGATCAAAAACGACAGTTTTTGGGTCCAGGCTTGCCTGGCGGCCGCCCGCTGTTAGGGCAGTACGAAACGTCCGTAACGAAACGAAACGTTCGAAGCATCAACCCTACTCCTCGGTCTCGCTGTTGAGTTTGATCTGCAACTCCACCGATGCTTCGTGGATACGTTGAAGAATATCGTTTACGAAATCAACCTCTAGGCCAAGGCTTTTAGCTTGCTCACCTCGCTTTTGTAGAATCTCGTCGTAGCGTTGAGCCTGAAGAATTGGCATGTCGTGCTCTTTCTTGTAAATACCTACGCTGTGCGATAGCTTCATGCGCTTTGCAAGTAGCTCAAGGAGAGAGCTATCCAACTCATCTATCTCGCGACGGATATCGCTGAGATCCTGTGTCGAAACCTTCTTGTCGCGAATGATGATACGACCTAGAACATCACCCAAGTCGCATGGTGTGAGCTGCTGTGCGGCATCACTCCACGCCTCATCTGGATTGCAGTGCGACTCAATCATCACGCCGCTAAAACCAAGATCCATAGCCTGTTGCGTGATTGGCTCAACCATCGAACGCTTACCGCCCATGTGGCTAGGGTCGCAGATGATTGGCATATTTGGGTATTGACGGTGAAGCTCGATTGGAATCGACCAAATTGGCTGATTGCGGTAGAGGCTGTCGCCGTAGCTCGAGAATCCGCGGTGGATTGCACCTAGGCGAGTGATTCCAGCGTTGCGAAGACGCTGCATTGCACCCATCCACAAATCAAGGTCTGGACTCACTGGATTCTTGACCAATACGGGAATGTCGACACCTTTGAGCGCATCTGCGATATCCTGCATAGCAAAAGGATTTGCAGATGTGCGCGCTCCAATCCAGAGCATATCCATCTTAGCCTCAAGTGCTTGACGTACGTGCTCAGGCGTTGCAACCTCGACAGAGACCAACATACCAGTCTCCTCGCGCACCTTCTGCATCCACTCTAGACCGAGCTTTCCGACACCCTCGAATCCACCTGGTTTTGTGCGTGGCTTCCACACACCTGCTCTAAAAATTTTTACACCTAGCTCTTTAAGTTGACGCGCAGTTGACATTACCTGCTCCTCGGTCTCGGCGCTACATGGGCCCGAGATGATGATAGGGCGCTCTAGCTCTACATCGGGGATGAAATTGGGATTTAGATCTCTCATTTTTTAATTTTTTTATATTATATATCTATTTTCTGTGTAACCATCTCTGCATATTCACCTAAAACCTTGAAGTTGGTTATAAGGGGTCGAATGGCGTCGAGTGACTGGCGATAACGCTCTAAGTTGTCGAATGTTACGTCGATGTAGAAGAGATACTCCCACTCGCGGCCAATTATTGGTAGTGATTGAATCTTGGTGAGGTTGATATCGTAGAACGATAAAATTGCTAGTATTTTGGATAGCGAACCAGTGGAGTGAGCGAGCGAGAATTGGAGCGACGCTTTGTTGATTTTCGTCTGGTCGATATACTCTTCAACCACCTCTTGGTCGCTGAGTATTAAGAATCTAGTAAAGTTGTGAGGGTTGGTCTCGATCGCCCTATCGATGATCTCGAGCCCGTAGAGCTCTGCTGCCCACTGGCTGCAAATTGCCGCTTGCCCCATGATCTTATGCTCGGCGATGATCTTTGCCGATTCGGCCGTATCGTCGCTCTCGACAACCTTAATTTCGGGGTGCGCCTTGAGCCATTTCCCGCACTGCATCAGGGCAATAGGGTGCGAGTGCACCTCTTTGACATCGTCGATACCCTGCCCTGGCATAACCGCAACAACGTGCGAAATACGGATCTTCTCCTCGCCGATGATCTTCAAACGGCTATTGCTGAGGAGCTCGTGATTTTGAAGTAGCGACCCCGCGATTGTATTCTCGATCGCGGCAATTCCTAGCAGCGATCTATCGTCAGCCATAGTGTCGAATAGCTTTCCGAAGGTCGCGCAGGGAACTACGCTAACCTCCTCTCCCGAGAAGAAATTTCGGGCAGCAACCTCATGGTAACACCCCTCTACACCCTGTATTGTAATCTTTTTCATTGCTCTTACACTCTCTATTAGTCACAAAAAATCCCATCCTATTAGGACGGGATTTTGATATACTTTGAACTCGCTACGCGCATATACTCTCCCGTCCTCTCTCGGTAAAAAAGAAGCTAAAATAAAAGAAGTAAAATCGTACACTCGCTGAGTAATTCATAATCATTTTGTTATGTTGTATGTGGCAAAAGTAATTAAAAAAAATTATAATCCAAACTTTTTTCTATTATTTTTTCGAATTTACACATGAAAAGTCTCTTTCTGTGCGCTTACAACTGACTCCGTCGGGCGGAGATGGCACCTCCGCGGGTGCATATCACGCTGCGCATTGGGCTTAGAACTTTCAGTTCTAAGATTTTAGAGAGTGATAATTTGCCGCAAATAAATTTGCGCAAATCCTCATTCTCTAAAATTTATTAAATGCCTTTAGGCATTTAAACCCAATCCGAATTAAATCCAACATACAACAATTATTCATTATAGTTAGGTTAGGAATTCGGAGATTTGCTGATGTCAACCGAATGGTTGACAAAAGATAAATAGTAATGGATATATTTTGAGAGTTTATTTTCAAAATATATCCATTACTATTTATCGTAGGAGCTGCAAGCGACCAGCAAATTGCCGCAACACAATATGCACCCGCGGAGGTGCCATCTCCGCCCGACGGAGTCAGTAGTTAACGTTCTCAGCAGAGTGAGTCCGAAAAATTACTTCTGGACAAAAGGCAAGCCAACAACCTCAGCCTCGACCAATTTTTCGCGAATTACGACTGCAATTTTACTTCCTTTAGCGGCATAATCAGCTGATACATAACCCAGACCGACACCCTCTTTGAGGCATGGCGACATTGTGCCTGAGGTTACTTCGCCAATTACTTCGCCCGAAGGTGCTGCGAGAGCGTAGCCGTGACGAGGTATTCCGCGGCTCAAGAGCTTGAAGCCGACCAATTTACGAGAGCAGCCGTTGGTTTTAAGAGCAGCCATAACGTCGCGGTCGATAAAATCTTTACCCTCAACAAACTTCGTGATCCAGCCTAAACCAGCCTCGATTGGTGATGTTGTGTCGTCGATGTCGTTGCCGTAGAGGCAGAAGCCCATCTCGAGGCGCAGTGTGTCGCGCGCACCAAGGCCAATATTTTGAAGCCCTGCAGGTGCACCAACCTCCCACAGCGCAGCCCAGAGGCGATCGGCATCGGCGTTGTCAATATATATTTCACATCCGCCAGAGCCTGTGTAGCCTGTCGTTGAGAGGATTACGGGACAACCCGCCACCTCCATTTTGCGGAATGTGTAGTACTCCATCTCTAGGATTGAGTCGTCGCAAAGTTTAGCGACAATCTCCATAGCCTTAGGACCTTGGATCGCCAATTGACAGATCTCGTCAGAGGCGTTGTATAGCTCCTTGCCAGCCTCCATACCGAAGGCCTTGCCCTGCTCTACGATGTGAGCCCAATCTTTGTCGATGTTCGAAGCGTTGACGCAGAGCATGTAGGTCACCTCATCGATACGATACACCAAGATGTCATCCACGATTCCGCCCTTACCGTTCGGAAGAGCCGAGTATTGCGCCTTGCCATCAACGAGTTTCGACACGTCGTTGGTTGTGATGTGCTGAAGTAGCTCGATCGCTTTTGGCCCCTTGACCCAAATTTCGCCCATGTGGCTAACGTCGAATACTCCTGCGCCTTGGCGAACTGCCATATGCTCGTTGTTGATACCCGTAAATTCGATAGGCATGTTATAGCCCGCGAATTCTGCCATCTTGGCACCAGCCTCGATGTGGTACTTAGTGAAAGGTGTTGTTTTCATTATTTTAAGTTTAATTTTAGCCTCTAGGAATCTGTTTAAATTACTCTCCTCTGCGACGCAATTTTAGCATTGGGCAGCGCTCAAACTCCTTCTCGCGATCGAAAAGGTAGCGATATGTGATGTGGCGCTTGTGGCGAGTTGCGCAGACATATTTCACGATCATGTGGTTCATCACGGGGTTGAAATCACCCATCCACGCGAGCTCCAATGACCTATAGCGATTCTTTGGCGAGTGCAGGTATTCGTTTGTAATTGTTGACATTAGCCCCGACTCAACACCCTTGCCCTGGAACTCTGGTGTGATGGCGAAGATCATTCCGAAGATACGGTCGCAGGTGCGTCTAACCTTAAGGTCCCACAGGAATTTGAGCTTCTGAAGAGGACCAAACTTACCATTAAACTGCTTGAGAACTTTATTGAGGTCGGGCACCATGATGAAGAATCCGATTGGCTGCTCGTTATAGTACGCAAAGTATAGGATCTCAGTGTCGACAATTGGTTTAAGGCTATCCATAATTGCCTTAGCCTCAACTGCCTCCATCGGTTTTACACCCGAGAACATGCTCCACGCTTTATTGTATATTGTGCGGAAATTCTCAACTGCAGCATCGAGTTCACTCTTCTCGATATGGCGGAAAGTGTAGCCTGGGGTCTCGGCCAATCGAGCGGCGCGAGCGTGGATTTTTGGGCTTAGATCGTGGTCGTCGACGTTCCAGATATACGAGTATTGTTGGAAGTAATCCTTAAAGCCATACTGCTCAAACATAGCTTGATAGTAGGGCGGGTTATACGGATTTTCGAAGAGCGGTTCGTAGTTGAATCCCTCGACCAGAACACCCCACCAAGAGTCTCGCTGTCCGAAGTTAATCGGTCCATCCATCGCCTCCATACCCTTGCCTTTGAGCCAGTCGCGCGAGGCGTCGAAGAGCAACTCAGCAACCGCATAGTTGTCGATAGATTCGAAAAATCCACATCCTCCCGTTGGCTGGCTCTCGATAGATGCCTTCTCGCGGTTGTAGAATGCGCCAATGCGACCTACCGTCTCGCCCTTGCTATCGACTGCAATCCAGCGAATTGCCTCGCCATCGGCAAATAATTTATTGCGTTTAGGGTCGAAGACTGCACGAATGCTATCCTCGATTGGGCAGATCCAATATGGATCATCTTTGTATAACTTGTGAACGAGTGCGAAAAATTGAGCCTCGGTAGCTTTTGTATTTACTTCAAGTAGTTTGTATTCGCTGTTTGCCATCTTTTTTTGCGAGATTTTGGATTATCGAAGCAAAGGTAATAATTTATTTGTAAAATCTTATCGGAGATAATGACTTTTTTAATGGAAAATGTGTGAAAAATATAACTTTCTTTCGTTTCTTTCTGCCCTAACAGCGGGCGGCCGCCAGGCTTAAGCCTGGACCCAAAAACTTGCGTTTTTGATCTTTTTTTCTTGCACTGATTTGCAGCGCTTTTTAAGCGCTTACCGATATATAATAATAACTGAGAGCTTATGAAAAATACATTTTTCATAAGCTCTCAGTTATTATTATATATCATTGTCAACCTGCGGTTGACATAAGCAAATCAGCGAGTTGGAACACCACAGATTACAATGCATAATTGGAATTGAATCTTAG
>JAWXTG010000032.1:0-23656 GCA_044433705.1 Rikenellaceae bacterium
AAAATATTAATCACAGCCCTTTCTGGTGGTGGACTTCCAGGAAAATTGGCCGACTGCTCGAGTCGCGATCGCTCAATTGCTGAGATCTTCTTCGTCGAGGGAGACTCTGCGGGTGGAACAGCTAAATCTGGCCGCGACCGTAACTTCCAAGCTATCATGCCATTGCGTGGTAAGATTCTCAACATCGAGAAGGCGCAAGAGCACAAGATGTGGGAGAATGAGGAGATCAAAAATATGTTTACAGCGCTTGGTGTAACCATCGGAACTGCCGAGGATAGCAAGGCTCTTAACATCGAGAAACTTCGCTACAACAAGATCATAATCATGACCGATGCCGACGTCGATGGTAGCCACATTGCGACACTAATGCTAACTTTCTTCTTCCGCAAGATGAAGGAGCTTATCGAAAATGGACACATCTACATCGCAACGCCACCTCTCTACCTTATTAAAAAGGGTAAAAATGAGCGCTACTGCTGGGGTGAGTCAGACCGCGAGAAGGCAATCGAAGAGTTTGGTGCAAAAGGTGTTCATATTCAACGATATAAAGGTCTTGGAGAGATGAATGCACAACAACTTTGGGACACTACGATGAACCCAGATAGTCGCATTCTGCGTCAAGTAACAATTGACAATGCTGTTGAGGCGGACCGTGTCTTCTCGATGCTTATGGGTGACGAGGTTCCACCACGTCGTGAGTTCATCGAGCAGAACGCACACTATGCTAATATTGACGCATAATATATTATAGTTATGAATGTTACAGTAATTGGAGTCGCAGGAGGTACAGGTTCTGGAAAGAGCACGCTGGTTAAGTGCTTGAAAGATGCATTTCGCGCAGAGGATGTCTCAACAATCTGCCACGACTACTACTACAAAGCCCATCCAGAGCTAACCTACGAGGAGCGCACAAAGTTAAACTACGACCATCCTCAATCATTCGATACCGATATGATGGTTGATCACATTAGCGCTCTAAAAAAGTGGGTTGCAATCTCACACCCACTATATTCGTTTGTTGATCACGACCGCATGGAGGAGAGCGTTACGCTGATGCCTTCAAAAGTGGTCATCGTTGATGGAATTCTAATATTTGAGAATGAGGCACTTAGAGACCTTATGGATATCAAGGTCTATGTCGACACCGATGCTGATCTTCGCCTTTCTCGTCGCATATTGCGCGACGTATGTGAGCGTGGTCGCACGATGGAGTCGGTAATATCTCAATATGTCGAGACCGTGAAACCGATGCACGACGAGTTTGTTGAGCCATCGAAACGTTACGCCGACGTGATCATCCCCGAAGGAGGTTTCAACTCTGTAGCTGTCCAAATGCTAATTGAGAGTATCAAGGCGCTGATTAACAGCAAATAGCAACGCAAACATACAATTTAGGCCCCTATGAAGTTCAACTACATAGGGGCCTAAATCATTTATATTGTTACGCTAATCCTCTAATGTAAGGAGTCGTTTATTGGTCATATCAATACCAAATGCACCGATTGGCGCAGTAATAATGATTGAAAGCACAGCAACGGTTAAAACGAGTTCACCACAGGGGAGCCCCATTGCCAGTGGAATTGAACCTATAGCGGCCTGAACTGTCGCCTTCGGGGTATAGGCGATCATACAAAATAACCGCTCCTTTGAGTTTAGGGGGCTGCCACTCATCGAGGTAAAGACTCCTAACATGCGGAAAATCATAGCCCCCAAAATCAGCGCAATAGCCGCTACACCTGCAGCGGTGGCATACTGAATATTGACGGTAGCACCAACAAGCACAAAGAGAAAAACCTCGGCACCAACCCACAACTTATTGAGTTTAGGCGATATACGTTTTGCTAAAATCGGATAACGAGAAAGAATGGTTATTCCCATAACCATAACAGCCAGAAGCCCTGAGATAGCGACAGACCCTTTCAACGACTGCTCGAGAGACAAAAATATGAACGCAACACTCAACAACGCAAGCAGTTTAATTGAGTCGCGCGTATGGAATCGCTTGAAGTATGATGCAAATCCTAGACCTGAAACAAAACCAAGTGCAGCACCCAAAAGAATCGAGACGGGTATATCCAAGAAGCTAGCAACGCTGACATCACCCCCCGAAGCAAGCGTGGTAAATGCCGTAAATAGCACTATTACAAACACATCGTCAACCGAACCACCAGCCATAATCATCTGCGGAATACCTCTATTCGTCCCTCTACGCTCATCCATAAGATTGAGCATCTTTGGCACAATGACCGCAGGAGAGACTGCTGCCACAACCGCACCTATAACTGCAGCCTCAAGCAGTGTAACGTCAAATAACAGAGGCGCAATAAGCATAATTCCAACTATTTCGAAGCATGCAGGTAAGAAACAGAGCAATATCGCTGGGCGCCCCACTTGCTTCAAGTCTCCGAGATTAAGAGCCAAACCAGCGCGCAATAAAATTATTACAAGTGCAATCTGTCGTATTTCCACGGAGATGCCAAGCAACGATAAATCTAAGAGATTGAAACCGTAAGGTCCTAACAAGATACCCGCCAGCAACATGCCGACGAGTGCTGGCAATCGTAACTTATTGAAAATGAAGCCTAAGGAGAGTCCCCCAATAAGCAAATAGGCGATGCTAGTTAACATAATTTAGCTATTTACAATTACAATTTTCATGAATCGAAAGCACCGTGTGAGGCACCCTTCCATGTGTTATTATCTTTATCGGACAGTTATAATCCAGCAACTGCTCTTCGCTGATAATATTTGATTCATGCCTATGCACTGAGCCATTGACACAGACAATCTGTTTTACGAAGCTCGACACTGTTCCAATGTCGTGCGAGACCATCACAATAGCCATACGTCTATTTATCTCGCGCAGAATCGCATACATCTCACCCTCGAAACGGCTGTCAACATAGTTGGTTGGCTCATCTAGAATAAGGAGCTTAGGCTCCGAAATGATAGCTCTACAGAGCAGCGCGCGTTGGAGTTGTCCACCCGAAACCTCAGCTATTTGATGATGAGCAACATGCTCTATACCAGTTAGTTTAAGTAGCTCGTTACAGCGAGACACCTCCTCTTTATTGTACCTAATTCTATAACGTTTAGAGTTAAGTAGGCCAGACATAACCACCTCTTTTATGGTTATAGGAAACCGCTTATCAAACTGATTTACCTGCGGCATATAACCGATCAGCAATTCGCTACCGCGCATTAATTCTGGTGCGTATGAGATACTACCCCGCACCTCGACTAGTCCCAAAATTGCCTTAACAAGTGTTGTTTTACCGCCTCCATTGGGTCCAATCACAGCAATAAAATCATCAGATAAGATCTCTAAATCGATCTTATCGAGCACTCTCTGACCTTCGTAGGCAACGCTAACCTCCTTGAGTTCAATTAATCTCATTATTTATCTGTAATTAATGATGTAAACTCTGCGATATGGGTCACAATATCTTCACTAAGCGGATCAACTGCAACAGCTTTAGCACCAATATCGCTTGCAATTACATCGACAACAGAGGATGGAAACTGCCTCTGATATAACACCTTAGATATCCCTTCAGCACGAGCCTGCTCAATTAGTTGACCAATTCGGCGAGTCGATGGATCTTTACCCTCATACTCGATCGACACCTGCTCGAGGCTATAATCGCGCGCAAAGTAGGTATATGCTGGATGGTGTATCACAAAACTCTTTGTCCCAGATGCTGAAATTGCATCTGCAACTTTAGCGTCGAGTTGCTCAAGCGACTGCTGCAAAAACTCGTAATTTTTCTGGTAATGTGTTGAATCTGGGTATATTGTAGCGATTGCCTCATAGCAGTTAAGCGCCATGCGTTGCAGCTCAACTGGCGATGTCCAGATATGTGGATCGACACCATGATGATGCTCATCAGTGTGGCTATGATTATGGCTGTGGTTATGCGAACAGCTACCCGCAATCACCTCTACCCCTTTACTTAACTCTACAACTCTACGGACTCCCTCCAATCGAGAAATTAGACTCTTCTCAAAATCTATCAACCCTATGCACATCACTGCTTTCGCCTCATTTAGAGCAATATACTGCCTTGGAGTAGGTTCGAAAGATTCGGGACTAGCTCCAGATGGAACTAATACGCGCACCGTGAAGTCGGAACCAACAATCGACTCGACAATATACTTCACAGGCGCGATCGATGCGTATATGATCGGCTTCTCGGATTGCGCCTCGCTCTGACAACTACTCAAAAACAGAGCTACTAAAGTAATAATATATAAGTGTAATACTCTTTTTTTCATCTCTTAAATTATAAATATATAGCCCAAAGGTAGCTATTTTTCAGAATTATTACCTATTTTTGTAGAAATTTTTTAACGATATGATTCATAACGAACGAGAGTGCCGACACAAACACCTATTCACAGTGGTGCAACAGATGATGACTGCAGCGCGAACTGCACCTAAAGGCAAGGGTGTAGACATCATAGAGATTGCTGCTATAGAGGGTGATACGATTCACAAGCTCTCTGAAACAATGTTTGAGATGGCTACAGAGAATGGGTTAAAGTTCTTTCTGCGCGATGCCGAAAATATTCTGGCCGCCGAGTACATTGTGCTGATAGGCACACACGACCAACCTCAAGGGTTGGATTGCGGTCACTGCGGATTTGCCACATGTGGATCACGTACAGCGTTGGTGCCATGTGCAATAAACTCTGTCGATGTTGGCATCGCAGTGGGCTCTGCATGTGCCACTGCAGCAGACTATCGGGTCGATACTCGTGTGATGTTCTCGGCAGGAGCTGCAGCCGAACGTTTAGGCTACCTGGATGGCTGTCGCCAGATCTACGCGATCCCCGTAAGCGCATCGAGTAAGAATCCATTTTTTGACCGTAAACCAAAACAGTAACACTTTTAATAATATTTAACAATGGCAAAATTTGCAATTATAGAGACCGAAAAAGGTACAATGAAAGCTGAACTCTACAGCGAAGAGACTCCAGGAACAGTAGAAAACTTTGTAAAGCTCTCAGAGAGTGGCTTCTACGACGGCCTTACTTTCCACCGAGTTATCCCTAATTTTGTAATTCAAGGTGGATGTCCCAACGGCACAGGTGCTGGTGGACCAGGATACCACATCAAATGCGAGACATCTGCACCACGTCAATACCACGATCGCGGAGTATTGTCGATGGCTCACGCAGGTCGCAACACTGGTGGCTCTCAATTCTTTATCTGCCACTCACGCGACAATACCTCGCACCTCGACGGTGTTCACACATGCTTCGGACAGGTTGTGGAGGGCGTTGAAGTTGTTGATGATATTCGTCAAGGCGACCTAATTCTTTCAATCAAGATTCTTGATCTATAGAGTAAAACGCATGAAAAATTTATTTCTGTGCGCTTGCAACTGACTCCGTCGAGTACGTATACAACTGACTCCGTCGGGCGCAGAAAAGCACCTCCGCGGGTGCATATCACGCTGCGATGATTTGCTTTTCGTAGCTTGCAGCTCCTTATACGATAAATGTGTTATAATAATTTCTCTGAGAGTAAACTCTCAAAAATTATTATAACACATTTATCTTTTGTCAACCCACGGTTGCCAGAAGCAAATCACCGAATTATAAACTAAGCTAATTTAAGCCAAACGATAATTGGTGAATATATATGAGTCGTAATTCGAATTGGATTAAAATGCTAACTACCCAACGACAACTTTACTTACACCTCGTGCAGCGGCACAACACTCCTTTTCTTTAAGAAATAAGTCGAGTATTGAGATCTTTTTATACTGCTCTTTGGTATAATCTCTGATTTGAGCTGATGTTTCGAAAAGTGGGCACAATGTGCAATCCTCTTTTGAACATTTAGAACCATCTAAAGCCTCTTCACAAGTTTTCATATAGGAGAATCCCTCCACTGCTTCTACGATGTCGTATACAGAGATCTCTCTAGGATCACGCGTAAATATATACCCTCTATCGACACCTCCTACTTGACTGCGCAATATTCCCGCATGAGTCATTTTATTGAGCGATGGATTGAGCGTCCTAATATTTAATCCGAACTTCTCTGCTAATAATGTCGCTGTTGTCTTTTGGCCTGCATAATACCCTGCAATCAATTCTGGACAGCACATTATGCACATTCTGGTTGATAATAAGAACATTTCTTGTAGCTTTTTTATTTTGCGCTATAATCAACTAAAGTGTCGAGTATATTATACGCCATGAATATAATGAATTTTATGCTACAAATGTAGTTATTAATATTATATTTACAAAGGATTAACAATATTCATTGTAAATATTCCAATTGCGGATTTTACAATAAGATTACAACTTTCTTATAGTCAGCGCATTGTAAAATACGTAATTATCTATAAATTTTAATACCCCAATGTAAAATGGCAATTGAGCCTATTACACTGGGGTATTTTACTATTGGTTCATCGTAGCGAGGAACTCCTCATTGCTACTAGAAAGATTCATCTGTTTCTGCAGGAACTCCATAGCCTCGACACATGTCATCTCTGATAGATATTTACGGAGTATCCATGTTCTATTCATCTCTTCGCGAGTCAAGAGTAGATCTTCACGACGCGTACCCGACGCTATGACATCGACCGCAGGATAGATACGTTTGTTTGCCAACTTACGATCAAGTTGAAGCTCCATATTACCTGTTCCCTTGAACTCTTCGAAGATCACCTCATCCATTTTTGAACCTGTATCGATAAGCGCTGTTGCGATAATGGTGAGCGATCCCTTCTCCTCGGTATTGCGTGCAGCACCAAAGAAGCGTTTAGGTTTATGAAGAGCATTTGCATCAACACCACCCGAAAGAATCTTACCAGATGCTGGCTGTACAGAGTTGTAAGCACGTGCAAGGCGCGTGATGGAATCGAGGAATATTACAACATCGTGACCACACTCCACCATTCGTTTAGCCTTATCGAGGACCATCTCTGCCACTTTCACGTGACGTGAGGCCTGCTCATCGAATGTCGATGCGACAACCTCTGCCTTTACATTACGTGCCATCTCGGTAACCTCCTCAGGGCGCTCATCGATAAGTAGAACTATCATATAGGCTTCTGGGTGATTATCCGCAATCGCATTAGCAATTGACTGCATCAACATCGTCTTACCAGTTTTTGGCTGCGCCACGATCAGTGCGCGTTGACCCTTTCCAATTGGCGCAAAGAGATCAATAACACGGTTCGAGAGTGTATTATGGCCATTTCCCGTAAGCTTAAACTTCTCGCTAGGGAACAGTGGCGTCATAAATTCAAACTGCACGCGGTCGCGAATATAGTCGGGCTTGAGGCCGTTGATCTCGTCGATCTGCACAAGAGGGAAGTACTTTTCACCCTCGCGTGGAGGACGAATTAGTCCCGAAACTGAGTCTCCATGCTTTAAAGCGTAGTGCTTAATTTGCGACTGCGAGACGTAGATATCATCTGGAGAGTTGAGATAGTTGTAGTCGGCCGAACGGAGGAATCCGTAGCCATCTTGCATTATCTCGAGCACACCTTCGCCCTCAATATTGGCTGTAAAATCATCTTTAGTAATCACATCACTCTCGGTGTGTTGCGCTGTAGAATCCTCCTCTTGCTCCTCACTATCAGCCTTTTGAATTGGCGTTGCTGCATTATGTGGATCGATGTCACTACTCTTTTGTCTACGACCTTTGTGACGCTCTTTCGTATTGCGTTTCTCTCTTTGCTGTGGCTGTGGCTGCTGTTCAGCCGCAACTGATGCTGTTGCGTTCTCTGTACTTTCTGCACTATCCGTGCTCTCTGTAGTCGACGGCACAGAGGCAGGGCTGGCAGAAGCAGAAGAATCTGCAACTACCTCTGATTTAGGCTCGTTACTATTCACCTCGTTCTTCACAGCTGAGACCATGCGCGGACGGCGTCCCTTTTTAACTTGAGGGGCGTTTTGCGGAGTACTCTCATGTGTTGATGAGGCTTCTGCAGGGCTTTCTGTTGGCTCAAATAGCTGTGGTGCACTCTTTTGCGGGCGTCCACGTCTCTTTTTAAGCGAGGCAACCTCACCTTGATCCTTACTAGCTTTAGCCACGGCCTCTACCTTTGAAGTGCTGCTTATAACCTCTTTTATTGCCTCCTTAAGTGCCTCCTTGCGAATATTGATATTCTTGATACCCAAAGACTTACCTATAGCCTTCAAGTCTGCAAGGCTCTTGCCCTCCAATGTCTCTATATCATGCATGTTGTTATGTGTTGAAATTGCGTCTGGAAAAAATACCCCGAACGGGGTTGTTAGAATTAATTGCACAAATATAATGCAAATTTCTGATGTAAACAAACTTACACACAAAAAAAATGCACCATACTAACAACAACTTTATTACTGTCTTCGCTGAGTACGTATATAACTGACTCCGTCGGGCGCAGAAAAGCACCTGCGCGGGTGCATACTTCGCTGCGCATTGGGCATAGAACTTTTTGCTAAAGTTCTATGATTTTAGAATTCAATAAGTTGCCGCAAATAAATTTGCACAACTTATTCAATTCTAAAATTTATTAAATGCTTTCAGCATTTAAACCCAATTCGAATTATGACTCATATACATTAAATTATGATTTGGGTTAGATATTCGGTGATTTGCATCTGGCAACCGTAGGTTGACAAAAGATAAAAGTGTTATAATAATTTTTGAGAGTTTACTCTCGGGGAAATTATTATAACACTTTTATCGTACAAGGAGCTGCAAGCGACGAAAAGCAAATCATCGCAGCGTAATATGCACCCGCGCAGGTGCTTTTCTGCGCCCGACGGAGTCAGTTGTAAACGTCCTCGACCGAGTCGGTACAAAGCGCACTGAAAGAGACAAAAACTAATTTGTCGCTATAGTCCAACTAGTTGCAGCCCACTCATCCTCCATTCTAGTACTCGGTGCGCTTGTTGTGACGCCAGAATAGTATTCGATAGTTGTGTAATATGCGTCGTAGTTATTAGCCGAAGAGGCTGATACCCCGATATTTGCGAAAAAGCGATCTGTGTGTAGTCGACACTCGACGGGAAAAGCTAGCTCCATCTGCGCAGTGAACGCCGCAGCGAGGCTCTCGTTGGTGCACCTAGCCAACATATATTGCTCAAAATCAAGGAACAGAGGGTTTGACAACCGCTCATAAGCCTGGAGCTCTAATGGATCTACCTCTATAGAACCTTCATCGCTGTTTATTTGGCGAGTGATCTCAGCCAATGCATCTAGCTCGGCGGTCACCGTTAATGCTACGCAACCCGAAGATATTGAGTATGTTGTGTAGTAATTAACGTACTCTTCACAAACTCCCTGCAGGTCGGCTGTTGCGCCATTATCCGAAAATAATTTGGGGATAATCGTGTCATACGGAAAGCCATTTCCCATAATCTCGCAGGGCGAAGCAACGATATAGTCACAAAGATTGCGTAAATCGTAAAGTAACTCAATTGATGAATTGAAACATTCGTCAAATAAAATATATCCGAAGTGCGTACCTGTCGCCTCGAGACTCGCTTGTAACTCACTGATATCAAAGAAACTATCCTCGCTACCACCCAAATAACGGGTCACAAATGGCGATGTGGCCATCGCTTCCCAATCAATATCTGACGTCGACTCCGAAATAGAGAACGTAGAGGCTTTACTCCAATCCGCCTGCCGATCTTTTGGGACCCACCCCGTGGCGTGTCCACTTATAATTAAATTGTAACTTTCGGCTGGCGCAAGATCTTTAACATCTGCAACAACCTCTGTTATAGCATCTTGAGTGAGCGAAACTATATAATCATACTCCTTTAGAGTCTCGGCCACGCACACACCTTTCTGATATTTGTACTCCACGAGGCTTGCACTCGTCGATGAATCATGCATAAAGACCAAAAAGCGACCGTCGCCCAACGCATCCTGTGCAATAGCTGTAGAGGCAGCGGTAATATTTTGACCAAAGTAGTACGACAGGTTGGTTCCTGTCAAATACATTAGTGTAGTTTGCAGCGTAATTTCGGAACCTGTGTCGGGCGTGGGCGTATCCTTTTTAAATACATCGCAAGCGGCACAAGATAAGAAAACAACAAATATATAGATAAACCTCCTCATCGCAAACTACTTTATAACTACTTATATTCCTTAGGTTTAAGGTTGTTAAACTGCCAAGTTTGATCACGTTTATAGGTAACATCATCTGGCTTATTCCAGTAGATACGTCCAAAATCGAAGTATAGACCCTTGACCTTTTGACCATCGCCACCATCGCGCTGAGCATCCAAAAATGGGATATACTCCACAGTGCGGCTAATCACCTTTGCTTGTGCGTGGGAGATCCCCTGCGTGGTTAGTAGATCAATCGCATGGTCAAACATAATGATATGTTTCGGCGACTTCTCTTTTACGCCATCACCCGAGTTATCGATGGTCGAAAGTATCAAATTAAAACGATCGAAGGCCATCTGCTCACGCTCCGAGTCACCCGTAGCTCCGTAGGCAAATGCCAAAAGGTTCCACAGCGTAGGGCTAAATGGATTCTGCTCTAAAGCCTCATTTGACGAGATAATAATCTCATCTAAAGTACTTTGCGATGGCGATTCGGGGTCGAGTGACGATGCAAGCAACAAGACTTTATCGATCTTGGTATTCACCTCCAACGGCCTATAGAGCTCGCTGTAGGCAAAGCCATAGTATAGATAATGAAACTCTTCCGCTGTAAAACTACCTCCACTATTAAACTTTATAAAGAGGTTGGGATAGTAATAAGCCGAAGCTGGGTCATTAATCTTATCGACGATATCATCCTCAACGGGAGCCTTAGCCAATAACGAAAGCGGAAAAAGCAGAAGTAAAAAGAGTAATTTTTTCATTGTTTAGTTGTTTGTTTACAACAAACGCAAATTTAGTGCAAATCGTATGTCTCGATCAAGCGCTTGAACTTCTCTTCGAGTTGCGCACTACCCGAAACCAATGGCAGACGCATGCGGTTGCTGATAACACCTTTTGCGTGCAACGCACACTTTACACCCGTTGGATTACCCTCTTCAAAGAGAGCGTCAACAGCCTCACTCATAGGCGCATACGCTGCCTCAGCCTCCTCGAAGCGACCCTCTTTGAGCAAAGACATAAAGTTTGACATCTGCGTTGGGAAGACATTTCCAGCCACCGAAATCACACCCTCACCGCCATGTTTTGCGATATCTAAAGTCATTCCATCGTCGCCCGAAATAACCATAAAGCCCTCTGGACGCTCATCAATTGTGCGGTAAATCTGCTCGAGATTACCCGACGCCTCTTTTACACCAATCACATTGTCGAAATCGCGCGCAATGCGAAGAGTTGTCTCAACGCTCATGTTGACTCCTGTGCGTCCCGCTATATTATATAGTATAATTGGAAGTGGAGAATTTTCAGCCACCACTTTAAAGTGCTGATAAAGGCCCTCTTGCGATGGCTTATTATAGTATGGAGTGACGCTCAAAATAGCATCGGCGCCACGAAGATCGAACTCGCGCAACTGATCGAGCACCTCCGAAGTTGAGTTACCACCCACACCCATAACCAACGGCACGCGACCCGCGATGTGGTTGGTGATATACATTGCAATTACGGCACGCTCGGGCATGTAAAGTGTTGGTGTCTCGGCTGTTGTACCAAGCGCAACGATATAATCGACACCGCCATCAATAACGTAGTCTATAATTTTCGCCAAGCCGTTGTAGTCGACACGTCCATCCTCTGTGAATGGAGTCACGAGAGCTACTCCTAATCCTGTTAATCTTTTCATTTAAAAAACATTATATTTTAAAATAGAGTCCCCTGCTGGGTTGCCTCCAATGGTTTATCCTGTGGTGTATCTTCGGTGATCATTGCGCTGAACTGCTGCTCATCTATTATTGTTACGCCCAACTTTTCGGCCTTTTGTAGCTTTGCAGGCCCCATTTTGTCGCCCGCAACCAAGAAATCTACATTTGCAGAGACCCCCGAAAGGAGCTTGCCTCCATGCTGCTCAATCAATAACTTTAGTTCATCACGGCCAAAGATAGTAAATTTACCCGACACAACAAAATTTTTACCCGTAAGAGTCTGAGAAAGTAACACCTCCTGCTCTACATCCATGGTCAAACCTGCCGCTTTGAGACACTTTAAAATCTCTTGATTCTGCTCACATTCAAAATATTCCAAGATGGAGTCGGCGATCTTATCACCCACCTCTTCAGTCTCTAACAACTCTTCACGCGTAGCCCTCTGGAGCGACTCCAGCCCCTTGAAGTGCTTCGCTAGATATTTTGCTGTTGTCTCGCCCACGAATCTTATTCCAAGAGCAAACAAGACTCGCGCAAAATCGACCTGCTTCGAACGCTCGATACTCGCTATAATATTTGTCGCCGATTTTTCGCCAAGGCGAGGCAACGCCGATAGCTGCTCGGCACGTAGATCGTACAAATCTGCCACGTTGGTGATAAATCCATTGTTGAATAGCAACTCTATCGTCTCGTCGCCAAGACCATCGATATCCATCGCTTTGCGACGAATAAAGTGAATTATGCGACCAACTATTTGAGGTGGGCACTCACCCTCGTTAGGGCAGTAGTGTTTCGCCTCACCGTCGATTTTGATAAGTTCAGTTCCACACTCTGGGCAGTATTTTATATATAATATAGGTGTAATATCAGCTCGGCGCTCGCTGAGCTCGACTCCAGTAATCTTAGGGATGATCTCGCCACCCTTCTCCACATAGACCTTATCACCTACCCTAATATCAAGTGCAGCAATCTGTTCAGCATTGTGAAGCGATGCTCGCTTAACCGTTGTCCCTGCCAACAAAACGGGTTCGAGATTGGCTACGGGGGTGATTGCACCTGTGCGACCAACTTGATAATCAACGCTAAGTAGCTCGGTTAGAGCCTGTTCCGCCTTAAATTTGTAGGCTACAGCCCACTTGGGAGCCTTCGCCGTGAAACCCAACTCGCGCTGTTGAGAGTAGCCATTGACCTTAATAACCACCCCATCGATGGCAAACGGCAGCTCATGTCGCTCACTATCCCATCGCTCGATAAAGTCAAAAATCTCCTCTTCGCTCCTGCAAAGTTGCATGGTGTCAGAGACCTTGAAGCCCCATTGGCGAGCTGCACTCAAATTTTGCCAGTGCGACTCAAATGGCAGGTTGCTACCTGCAATTTGGTAGAGCATACAATCTAATCCACGCGCCGCAACAATGGCCGAAGATTGCTGCTTGAGTGTACCTGCAGCGGCATTGCGCGTATTGGCAAATGGACTCTCACCTGAGGCTGTGCGCTCGGCGTTCAGCCTATCGAACGAGGCGAAAGGCAAAACGATCTCGCCTCGAATCTCGAAGAGCGATGGATAGCCACCACCAGCCTGCAGCTGCAACGGCACTGAGCGTATGGTGCGCACATTTCGAGTGACATCGTCACCACGCGTACCATCTCCACGAGTCACGGCGTGGGTCAACTCTCCATTCTCGTATGTGAGTGATATGGCTGTACCATCGAATTTTAGTTCACACACGAACTCCGTGTCGCCCACCTCAGCGGTCACCTTAGTGATGAAATCGTGCAACTCCTCCTTGGAATAGGTATTGCCCAGCGAGAGCATGGGGAATTGATGGGCGCGACTCTCGAAACTATTCGAAATGTCGCTACCAACTCGCTGCGTTGGCGAATTTGGATGGGCATATTCTGGATGTTTTGCCTCGAGGTCGGAGAGTTCTCGCAGGAGCGCATCAAATTCGAAATCGGAGATCTCAGGTGAGTTCTCGACATAATATTTATGGTTGTGTCGGTTGAGTTGAAGGGTCAACTCAGCAATTCTTTTCTCTATCATGTGGTATAAAATAATGATGGTAAAGGTAAGGTTTTTTATGAAAAAAGAGAAAAAAAGAGATTTTTTTTTCAAACTTTCTAGAACATATCTAAATTTTGCGTATACTTGCGGAGAAATTAGAGCAAATAAAGTAATAATATATATAATTTATGACACCCAATAAAACAGCAAAGAGACGCTTAGTAACTAGTTTTCAGAATCTTACACCCGAGCTACAGGCTCAAGTCAAAGAACATTACCCGCTAGGATTCACCGACGCAATGATGCGTATCGACAAGCCAAATGGCGATTTCTTCTACGCAGTACCTTTCGAGACCGAAGAGATCTTCTATTTAGTCAAAATCGCGGTTAAAATAGACGACAGCGAGAATATGGAGAAGGATCTATTCGCAGACGAGATCGTCGAGGCCGAATCAATGGGCAAAGGCGATGAGGTTGCCGAGCTTGATTCAGACGAGGAGATTTAAGGTTTAGAGATTTGGGGGCTTTGTGAAATGCCCCTTTTTTCATACTCAACACAAGATGGATATAAATAGCAGAAACATAACAGAGTTGGGCAGCATGCCAATTCGCAAATTACTGATGCAGTACGCCGTGCCTGCGATCATCGCCATGACCGCCTCGTCGCTATACAACATGATTGATAGCATCTTTATCGGCCAGGGTGTCGGCGCATTGGCAATATCAGGTTTGGCCTTAACCTTCCCCTTGATGAACCTCGCCGCAGCCTTCGGTTCGCTTGTCGGCATGGGCGCTTCGACGCTTATATCGCTGCGATTTGGGCAGCGAGACTACAAAACGGCTCAAGATATCTTGGGGAACGTTATCGTTTTAAACTGCATCATTGGAGCGCTCTTTGGTCTTATATGCTACATCTTTTTAGATCCAATTCTCTACTTCTTCGGAGCTAGCGAGTTTACTATAGGTTATGCACGCGACTATATGCAGATTATCCTTGCAGGAAATCTCATATCACATATGTTCCTAGGGCTCAACGCGATACTCCGTGCGTCGGGACATCCCAAACGATCGATGGCAGCCACAATCAACGCGGTAGTTATCAACGCCATCCTCGACCCTATATTTATCTATGGGTTTGATTGGGGCATTCGCGGTGCTGCGATTGCCACCATCTTGGCGCAGATCATCTCGCTCTCGTGGCAGATATACCTCTTCTCCGACAAACGCGAGTTGCTACACTTCAAGAAGGGAATCTATCGTCTACAAGCTAACATCGTGAAGAATATCTTTGCAATTGGCATGTCGCCATTTTTTATGAACTGCGCAGCATGCCTGGTTGTTATCTTGATAAACAAAGGGCTTAAAGAGTATGGTGGCGACCTGAACGTTGGAGCCTACGGCATTGTCAATCGCATAATTTTCGTCTTTGTAATGATCGTAATGGGGCTCAACCAAGCAATGCAGCCAATCGCAGGTTACAACTACGGCGCCAAGGAGTATGGTCGCGTAAAAGAGGTGCTTAAGTTGACTATTGGCGCAGCAACGCTGGTTACATCCTTTGGCTTTATCGTGGGAGAGTTCTTTCCGCGCTACGCCGTATCGGCATTCACCACCGACAAAGAGCTGATAGCCCTTGCGGTGACTGGCATGCGTATCGCAGTTGTTGCATTCCCAATTGCAGGCATGCAGATGGTCACATCGAACTTCTTCCAGAGCATCGGAATGTCCTCCAAGGCGATCTTCCTCTCGCTCTCGCGACAACTGATATTCCTACTCCCATGTCTAATATTTCTACCTATTATATTCACTAACTACACCTCGCTCGATGGAAGCTGGGGCGTGTGGTGCGCAATGCCTATATCCGACCTTCTAGCTACCATTGTAGCTGTAGTATTGCTTCGCCGCCAGCTCAAGATCTTCGGCCGAGAGCAGAGTTTAACCAAAGAGTAAGAGCATATGGAGCAGAAAATCATCATTAATCTTGGCCGCGAGCTTGGAAGCGGAGGCCGAATGATTGGAGAGAGAGTTGCAGCTAAGTTGGGCATCGATTTTTACGATAAAGAGCTCATTAAGCTAGCCTCGAAACAGAGCGGAATCAGCGACGAGGTGTTCGCTAAAGTAGACGAGCACAACAGGAAAAGTTCACTTGCCACACTGGTAAGCTACCTGAAAAATCCATTTGCAGGTGGCGACGCTGCCACATACGACGTGCTTAGCGCAGAGACACTGTTCGCACTCCAGAGTGAAGTTATTCGCGACATTGCATCGCGTGGCTCAGCCCTATTTGTAGGACGCTGCGCCGACTACATTCTTCGGGACGAGCCCCTATGCGTCAATATATTTATCACCGCCGACCGCGCCGATCGCATAGCGAGAACCGCTCAGCTAAACTCAATCGACAACCTCGAAGCCGAACGCATGATCGACGAGTGCGACACCTCGCGCGCCAACTACTACAACTTCTACGCGACAGGCAAATGGGGACACGCCTCAACATACGATCTATGCATCAACTCATCACAGTTAGGTATCGACGAAACGGTCAATTTCATAGTAGAATTTATTAAACGACGATTTTTTGTGCAAAAAAGTTAGTTAAAGCTAAATATTTTTTATATCTTTGAACGCTAAATGTACCGAAGCAGAGTAAAATATAGTAAATAGAGATATGAAAAAAGTAGATGTAATTCTTGGATTGCAATGGGGCGATGAGGGTAAAGGTAAGGTTGTTGATGTATTGACACCTAACTACAAAGTTGTTGCTCGTTTTCAAGGTGGACCCAACGCTGGCCACACATTGGAGTTTAATAGCGAAAAGTATATCCTTCGCTCGATTCCATCGGGAATCTTCCAAGGTGACAAGACTAATATTATAGGTAATGGTGTTGTGCTCGATCCAATCCTCTTCCGCGAGGAGGCCGAGGCGTTGGCTAAAAGTGGCCACGACCTAACTAAACGCCTATCAATCTCGAAGAAGGCCCACCTAATCATGCCAACCCACCGAGTGTTGGATGCAGCAAACGAGGCTGCTAAAGGTAGTGCAAGGATCGGAACAACAGGAAAGGGCATTGGCCCAACATACACCGACAAGATCAGCCGCAATGGCGTGCGCGTGGGCGATATCTTCTTGGATTTCAACGCTATATACTCTGCAGCTAAGGCTCGCCATGAGGCTATCCTTGAGTCGATGAGTTATGAGTACAACATCGACCAATTAGAAAAAGAGTGGTTCGAAGGCATCGAATACCTTAAAAAATTCAATATCATCGACTCTGAGCAGACAGTAAACGATCTCCTTATGGCCGACGAGGCTGTTTTGGCGGAGGGCGCACAAGGAACTCTTCTCGATGTTGATTTTGGTTCTTACCCATTTGTAACCTCTTCTAACACAGTTTGCGCTGGTGCTTGCACAGGTCTAGGCGTTGCGCCAAACCGCATTGGTGAGGTCTTTGGAATCTTCAAAGCCTACTGTACGCGCGTTGGTAGCGGCCCATTCCCAACCGAACTCTTCGATGAGACGGGCAAACAGATGCGTGATATCGGACGCGAATATGGCGCTGTCACAGGTCGCGAGCGTCGCTGCGGATGGCTGGATATGGTCGCTCTGAAGTATGCAATTATGATCGATGGCGCAACGCAACTTATCATGATGAAATCCGACGTTTTGAACGACTTCGACACGATTAAAGTCGCTGTAGCATACGAAATTGACGGACAGAGGGTTGACCACTTCCCATACACGGTCGAGTGCGAGATAAAACCAATATATCGCGAGTTTAAAGGCTGGAAATGCGACATCTGCGGCGTGAAGAATTATGCAGATTTCCCCGCAGAGTTCAAGGAGTATGTCGAATTCATCGAGGAGCAGACGGGGGTACCAATCAAGGTGATCTCGGTAGGTCCCGATCGCGAAGAGACAATTATAAGATAAATAATAGAGAAACTCTTTAGGTCTACCACAAAAATGTGGTCGGCCTAGAGGGTTTTTCGTTTTGTAAATACCTAAAAATTACCAAATGAAAAAAGAGTTGAAAATTATTGTGCTGGCCAAGCAAGTGCCCGACACCCGCAATGTGGGCAAGGATGCTATGACCGCCGAGGGTACGGTAAACCGTTCTGCTCTGCCAGCAATCTTCAATCCCGAGGATCTTAATGCGCTCGAGGCGGCACTTACATTGAAAGATGCTGTCGAGGGCTCTACTGTCCACATCCTTACGATGGGACCTCCTCGCGCGGCAGAGATTATTAGAGAATCTATGTTCCGCGGTGCCGATGGCGGCTACCTACTCACCGACCGCGCATTTGCAGGATCCGACACTTTGGCAACATCGTATGCGCTATCGTGTGCACTTCGTAAAATCGAGCCCGATGTGATCTTCGCTGGCCGTCAAGCAATCGATGGTGACACAGCGCAGGTTGGACCTCAGGTTGCCGAGAAGTTGGGACTTCCTCAAATCACATATATCGAGAGTATTGAGAAGGTTAAGGAGTCGTCGCTGGTAGTTAAGCGCCGCATTGAAAATGGTGTGGAGATCGTAGAGTCGCCAATCCCAGCTCTATTCACCGTGAATGGATCATTCGCAGATTGCCGTCCACAAAACGCACGCCGTGTAATGAAATATAAGTACGCAATGACCTCTTCGGAGCTAGCTGCTGATTCTGAGTCGCTAGCCGCGGAGATGGTTGCAGAGCGCGACTACCTCAAGATCTTTGAGTGGGGTGCAGCGGACGTCGATCCAGATACTGTGCAGTTGGGACTATCTGGCTCACCAACCAAGGTTAAGAAGATCGAAAATGTGGTTTTCCAAGCTAAAGAGTCTAAGCAGCTAACTGGTTGCGATGCAGATATTAATGAACTTATGGTTGAACTAATTTCGAGCCACACACTCGGATAATCTAATCCTACGAATTATGAATAATGTATTTGTATATATTGAGGTTGAGCAGGGTAAAATTGCCGATGTGAGTTTAGAGTTGCTCACCAAAGGCCGTGAACTCGCCTCAGAATTGAGTGTCAAGTTGGAGGCTGTGGTCCTCTCTGAGGCCATTGCAGGCATCGAATCGCAACTAGCCCCCTTCGGCGTTGACACGGTCTGGATGGCCGACGATGCAATTTTTGCACCTTATCGCACACTTCCACACACATCGGTTTTGGTTGGTCTATTCAAGGCTGAGCAACCACAAATTGCGCTCTTCGGAGCAACATCTATCGGTCGTGATCTTGGTCCGCGTGTCTCTTCGGCGCTCTACAGCGGTTTGACTGCCGACTGTACCGAATTGGTGATTGGTGACCACACCGACGCCAAAACAAAAACCGAGTACAAGAACCTACTCTACCAAATCCGTCCAGCATTCGGCGGAAATATCATCGCAACAATCATCAACCCCGACAATCGCCCACAAATGGCAACAGTTCGCGAGGGTGTAATGCGCAAAGAGCACGCCGCAGTAGCTGGTGCTGCCGAGGTGAAGATGATTGAGTGGCAGAGTTACGTAACTCCAGCAGATGCTGCCGTAGTGATCCTAGATCGCAAGATTGAAGAGAGCAAAATCGACATTAAAGGTGCTGGCGTAATTATCGCAGGTGGCTATGGTATGGGTTCGAAAGAGAACTTTAAGTTGGTTCACGAGTTAGCTGAAGTGTTGGGTGGCGAGGTTGGCGCAAGTCGCGCAGCTGTCGACGCAGGCTTCACCGAGCATGCTCGTCAAATTGGCCAAACGGGTGTTACCGTGCGTCCAAAGCTATATGTAGCGTGTGGAATTTCAGGCCAAATTCAGCATACAGCGGGTATGGATCAGGCGGCAATGGTGATCTCGATCAACAACGACCCCGAGGCTCCGATCAACAAACTCGCAGACTATGCGATTACGGGTGATGTCAACGAGATTATCCCCAAGATGATTAAGTATTATAAACAAAACTCGAAGTAATGGCAAATTTCTTTTTAGATAATAAAGATTTACAGTTCCATTTTGAGCACCCTTTGATGCGCAAAATAGTGGAACTTAAAGAGCGCGGCTTTGCAGAGAAGGATCTTTACGACTTCGCGCCACAAAATTTTGAGGATGCAATGGATTCATTGCGCCGTACACTTGCCATCACTGGTGAGGTTTGCGCCGAGACCATCGCTCCAAATGCCGAGGGAATCGACCACGAGGGACCAAAAGTTGTTGACGATCACGTAGTTTACGCTAGTGGCACTGTCAAGAATTTGGAGGCTGTGGTAAAAGCTGGTTTGAGTGGATTGACCCTTCCTCGCAAATATGATGGCCTCAATGCACCTCTTGTTGCCTTTGTGATGGCCAACGAGATGGTTTCGCGTGCCGATGCTGGCTTTGAGAATATCTGGGGATTGCAAGATTGCGCCGAGACACTCAACGAATTTGCTTCGGATGAGATCAAGGAGCACTTCCTACCTTGGGTATCGGCAGGAGCCACCTGCGCGATGGATCTAACAGAGCCCGACGCTGGTTCAGACCTAGGTGCAGTGATGCTTAAAGCCACATACGATGAGGCTTCAGATCGCTGGTTGCTCAATGGCGTGAAGCGATTTATCACCAACGGTGATGGACACGTTTCGCTGGTTCTAGCTCGCACAGAAGAGGGCACAACCGATGCTCGTGGTCTATCGATGCTTGTTCACGACAAGCGTGACGGCGGAATCAAGGTACGTCGCATCGAGAATAAATTGGGAATTAAGGGTTCGCCTACTTGCGAATTGGTATTCACCAATGCACCTGCTCGCCTAGTTGGAGATCGTAAGATGGGACTCATTAAGTATGTGATGTCGCTTATGAATGCTGCACGCTTAGGCATTGGTGCTCAGTCTGTTGGACTATGCGAGGCTGCCTATCGCGAAGCGTTGAAGTATGCTCACGAACGTGCACAGTTTGGAAAACCAATCATTGAGTTTGCTGCGGTGAGCGAGATGCTATCAAATATGAAGGCTAAATTGCAGGGCGTACGCGCACTTCTTTACGAGACAACTCGTTTTGTAGAGGTATACAAGCAGTATGGTCACATTTCACATGAGCGCAAGTTGGAGTCGGAGGAGCGTCAAGAGATGAAGTTCTACAACCGCCTTGCAGATGGCTTCACCCCACTGGTTAAGCTCTTTGCTTCGGAGTATGCTAACCAACTTGCTTACGACTCTATCCAGATTCACGGTGGCTCGGGTTACATGAAGGATTACGCTTGCGAACGTCACTACCGCGATGCACGTATCATGAATATTTATGAGGGTACTTCGCAACTTCAAGTGGTTGCGGCGATCAATGCAGTAACCAAAGGTACTTATATTGAGCAGATTGACGCATACCTTGCCGACGATTTCGCAGCATCTGTTGCACCAGTTGTAGATAAGGTGAAGGCTCTTAAGGCTAAGTTGGAGGCGATGATTGCAAAGGTTGCAGAGGTCGAGAAAGAGGCTGCGGGCTACAAAGATTTCCACGCTCGTCGCCTTGTAGAGAGTGCAGGACACATTATCATCACCCTGCTTTTAGCTCGCCAAGCAGCATCGTGCGAAGAGTATGCTCAAACCGCTAAAATATACTCTAAGCTAGCTGCATCGAAAATTGAGGAGGCATACCAATATATTATGGACTCTACAGCTGACGATGTTGAGCTATTTCGTCAGGTAAAAGAGGAGATTTAACAATTTCCTCTTTCGGAACAATTCGTAAAATTATGACTAACCCCCTCTTTTTCAAGAGGGGGTTTGGGAGAAATTTTAAATAGCTATAACGTGTGGTCAAAATAGCCCCACCACACTAAGTTTAACATTTTCAATGAGTTTGAAGATGGGGCTATTTTCTTACTCGCGTAAAATTTATGAGCACAACGAAACAGAAAAGATTCCTTCTTTCAGAGGATGAGATTCCTCGCTACTGGTACAACATTCAACCTGACATGCCTAACAAGCCAATGCGAATGGTTGACTCAAAAAGCCGCAAACCTTTAGAGCCTGAAGATCTATATCCTCTTTTTGCCGAGGAGCTATGTCGACAAGAGTTCAACGACACAGACACCTGGATCGAGATCCCAGAAGAGGTTCGCGACATGTATAAATTTTACCGTTCGACTCCTTTGGTGCGTGCCTATGAGCTTGAAAAGGCTCTCGGAACACCCGCTCACATATACTTTAAGAATGAGAGCGTTAGCCCAATTGGAAGCCATAAAATCAACTCTGCACTTGCTCAGGTATACTACTGCAAGCAAGATGGATTGACCAATGTCACCACCGAAACTGGCGCTGGCCAATGGGGTGCTGCACTAAGCTATGCTGCAAGCAAATTTGGTCTCAGCTCGGCTGTTTACCAGGTGAAAGTTACCTACGAGCAGAAGCCTTATCGCAAGAGCTTTATGCGCGTATTTGACTCAGAGGTTAGCCCATCACCTTCACTCTCGACTCGTGCAGGCAAGGATATTATCACTGCTTCTCCTGGCCACCCAGGCTCTTTAGGAACTGCGATTTCTGAGGCTATCGAGTTGGCTATGACCACTCCAGGGTGTAAATACACCTTAGGATCTGTGCTTAACCATGTGTCGCTTCACCAAACCGTAATTGGACTTGAGGCGGAGAAGCAGATGGAGATGGCTGGCGAGTATCCAGATGTTGTTATCGGTTGCTTCGGTGGCGGTTCAAACTTCAGTGGTATCGCATTCCCATTTATGCGTCACAGCTTATCTGGCGAAAAGAAGTGCCGTTTCGTAGCTGCAGAGCCTGCTAGCTGCCCAAAACTAACACGTGGCCAATTCTTCTTCGACTATGGCGATGAGGCTGGTTACACCCCACTTCTACCAATGTACACTTTGGGACACAACTTCACCCCATCAAACATTCACGCTGGCGGTTTGCGCTACCATGGTGCTGGCGTCATCGTATCTCAACTTATGAAAGATGGCCTAATGGAGGCTGTAGATATCAAGCAGCTAGACTCTTTCGAGGCTGGATGCCTATTCGCAAAGACCGAAGGTATCGTTCCTGCACCAGAGTCATGCCACGCTATTGCAGCAGCTGTAGCCGAGGCTAAAGAGTGTATCGAGACAGGCGAGCAACGAGTAATCCTATTCAACCTCAGTGGCCACGGTCTAATCGACATGCCATCATATGAGGCCTACTTGAATGGTGATCTACAAAACTTTGAGCTCACCGACGAGGATATCGAACGCTGCTTGGCTCCAATCAAAGATATGCAGTAATATATTTCTACTCGCCGAGTACGTTTACAACTGACTCCGCCGAGTATGTATACAACTGACTCCGTCGGGCGGAGAAAAGCACCTCCGCGGGTGCATATTACGCTGCGATGATTTGCTTTTCGTCGCTTGCAGCTCCTTGTACGATAAATGTGTTATAATAATTTCTCTGAGAGTAAACTCTCAAAAATTATTATAACACATTTATCTTTTGTCAACCTGCGGTTGCCAGAAGCAAATCACCGAATTTATAAACCCAATCATAATTTAATGTAAGTGTGTCGTAATTCGAATTGGGTTTAAATGCCTATGGCATTTAATAAATTTTAGAGAACTATGAGTTGTGCAAATTTATTTGCGGCAACTCGTTGATCTCTAAAATCATAGAACTTAAAATAAGTTCTATGCCCAATATCGCAGGACAATATGCACCCGCGGAGGTGCTTTTCTCCGCCCGACGGAGTCAGTTGTATACAATATTTTCAAGCCTAAGCCCCATGAAACATGCTGAAATACTTGGATTAATGCAATATTTATATTAGCTTTGCCTAAGTAGTCGACCCTTAAAAACAAATCAACACTTTGATTTATAATAAATTAAGCCGAGTTAAATTTGGAAATATCTGCAAGTTTTTGTATCTTTATGATGTAAAACTTGCAGATATTGTTTATGA
>JAWXTG010000033.1:0-22998 GCA_044433705.1 Rikenellaceae bacterium
CTACTCGACGAGGGTTGTTACTTCCTCGATACCGATAATATCAATAGCGAGATGGATGACTACACCCCTTATATTTTGTGGGATTACGGCACTTTGTGTAACGATGAGTTAGTGAGCGTTTTGTTCGACGAGCCTGGAACCAAAAGGGTACGTCTCTACAATGAGTTTTACAAATATGTCTCATATACAGGTATCAATCAAGGTACGGAATATACCACCGAGGCTGTATGGAACGAAGAGAAGTATATTTGGGAGTTTGTCGAAGATATTACCTTCTACGTACTTGACGATCTATCGTTCGGATTCGAGGTTTATGACCAGGCGGGTAATAAATTGGCTGATGTTGCTGCCGACGAGTTCCCTTCGACCGAAGATCGCGACTCATGGCCAACTGTTAATGTGCCAGTTGACAACACTTTAACCTATGTTCTTACCGACGTTGCAGGTGAGCCTACATCGACCACATGGTCGCTCAATTTAGCATCGGGTGATGGTGGAACAGGTGGCACCGAAAGCTACACGGCAGCCTACACTCAAATTGGCGAGGGTGTCAATGCAGGAACAGTTAAACTTGTTCGCAACAACGACAACTATTCGAACTACTACTTGCAACGCCCAGTGGCGAATCTTTCGAAATCTATTCCACTCAAAGTCACAGTTATTGCGCCAACAACTGACCTTGTATCAACATCGCAGATTACATCGCTTTCGGGTAGCAACCAAATTGAACTTTACGTTGGTACCGACCTTGCTGAGGCAGGCGATCCATCGAACTTCTCAATTTCGGCATACCACAATGGCGCTGCTCTCGATATCTCAGTGACTGGCGCTACAATCAAATCGAGTGACATTAAGAGCTTGACACTTACTCTTAGCGATAAGATCTATAACGACGATAGCAACATTGCACTAAACTACACAGCGCCTTCTGCTGGTTCGCCAGTTGTCGACAACTTCGGTCGCGAACTTTCGTCGTTCTCTTCTTATGGAGTTTCGCCTGAGGTGAGCAACTTGATCGAAGATTTTGCACTTTCGATGCACGATTTCGAGGAAGATGGAACTGGTACAACAAAGACCAATGTAGCAAATGCCGATGGTGATTATATTCTAACACGTTCGACAACAAGATGCACATCGGGCACACAGTCACTCAGAGTCTACGCTTATGATACAGAAGTTACTAAATCTTTGGCATGGTACATTGGATACCAAGCTAACGACGACACCGCGGCTCTCTTGGATCTTTCGACCGATTGCGACTATATCATCAAGCTGTCTGTCTACATAGAGACTGCATTCCCATCGGGCTTCACCCCACGTATCCGTATGAGAACTCCTTGGGTTAGCACTAACTTCACTTTCGTCGACCTACCAGTGACTGATCTTGCTACAGGTCAGTGGCATGAGTTGACCCTCACAGTACCTGTAGCATCGTACTCAGGAGGCACAGGCACCTACGAGACATTCTCGACTGGTATTGCGGTTACTTTCTACAACCCAAGTGCATCTGTCACAACCGATGCATACATCGACAACATTGAGGTTTACCGCTCAGACGCTTTCGGACGACCCGAATAAGTAGATAATAAAACTCTCACTCGGAGAATAAAGCTCTGAGTGAGAGTAAAATAAAAAGATAAAAACCATAAAAAACCTAATAAATTATGAAAAAATTATTTCAAACAGCTCTTGCAGCGGCACTATCTATCGCTATGATAGGAGTAAGCTGTAGTAGCATCGACGATCTTCGCACAGATTTAGATGATCTTACTGCACGTGTAGAGACCCTCGAGAGTGAGGTGTCGACAATCAACGAGAACATGACCTCGCTTAACGCTTTGTTAGCGGATAATGTAGCGATTAAATCTGTCGAGATCTCTGAAGATAAGATTACTTTCGTGCTATCTAACGGTGGTGAGTATACGGTTTATAAGTATGTGAGCGAAACTTACAATGTTCCATCGGTGAGTGTCGACTCAGATGGCTACTGGATTGTGAGCTACGATAATTTCGAGAGCTACGAGCAGATCGAGGATCAAGATGGCAACGCAATTTATGCGGGTGGTTCCGATGGTATGACCCCAACATTTAGCATCGATGCCGACAACTACTGGATGGTAGCTTATGGCGACGGCGCTGCCGAGTATCTTCTCGATGCTTCGGGCAACAAAGTTTCGGCTTTGGGTGTCGATGGCCTACCTGGCGCAGATGGCGATGCATTCTTTAGCGATGCACTTGTCGATGGCGATTGGTTGATCTTAACTCTCTCTGATGGAACTGTTGTCGAGGTGCCAATCTCTAACTTCACATTTGAGATTACTCTTGCGACCGAAGGTACTCAATATTTCACATACGAGGAGACTCAAATCTTCGATGTCGTGCAAGTTGATGTTGCTGCAGCATCGATCTCTGCGCCAGACAGATGGGTAGTTGAACTAACAGAGGATAAGCTATACGTTACAGCTCCCGCTGAGGCTGATACTCGCGCTGCGGCAAGCAATCAAACAGATGTTGCGATTACTGCAGTATCGGCTTCGGGCCTTGTGACAATTGCGAAGATCGAGGTTGAGGTAGTTGCCTCTCTTCCAACTCCAACTATTGAAACAGTCGCTGTAGGATCTCCAACAAGCACAACAATTCCATTCTCTATCAGCGGTGTTAGCGAAGCTACTGAGTGGTACTATTTGGCTCTTAAAGAGGGTGATGAAGCTCCATCGGCTGCAACCGTTGCTACAAGCGGAACCAAGGTTGATGCAGGCGTTACTACCGCTACCGCTACTGATTTGAGCGACAACACGTCATATATTATCTATGTAGCACCTTACAGCGGTTCTGTTGCAGGCGAGGTGGTAGCTAGCGCTACAGCGTCGACTCTAGAAATTACCGATCCATACTCTGTAACAGGCTACACTGTAACAGGTTGCACAGGAGTAAGCGGTGACACAGCCGATTACTATTATGATCAAAACACCGAAAGTGTTGTAATGTTGGATGGTACCGACGGTAACAATACAATCTCGTCAAACGGTATCTACTTCCTAACTTCGAATGCCCCCGACACCGAGTACACTATCTCGGCTGGCCCATACCAACGCTTGGTAGTTATTGGCGACAATCGCGACTTCAAGAGCAAAGTTAATATCGAGACATTTATCAACTTTGGTGGCGATGTAGTGACAAACGAGGGTATCATCATGTTTAACATCGACCTTAAGCAACCATCTGAGCCAGCATCAACTGTAAGTGCAATGTTTGCAATTAACTACGAGAGCAGCACATACAACAACCTAATTATCGAGAATTCGTCAATTACTCCATATACAGGAATTATGGCAATTGCTAACTTCGTTCGTTCGGACTCAGGAATTAGAAATTTCGCTATGCGCAACAACATCATCTACTTCCCAACGTCATCGCTTGAGACAACAGCTAGAATTAGTGCATCGACCAAGGTGGCGAATCTTTCAGCATTGCAATCGTATGTTGTTGAGAACAACGTTATCTATAGCGACTATAACACCAAACTCTTCCTTATCGAGGTGAATGACGTCATTACAAGCGATGCAGAGATCTCAATCACAGGCAACACTATTGTTAACTGCTTCGGTAACAACTCATTCTTCGAGGTTGCAACGTTCAAATCATTGGAGTTTACAAAGAATATCGTTTCGGTTATGTCGGGCGGATCGACAACAGCGTGCAACATCTGCCGCGTTAAGAATGCAAATAGCGATCAAGCTACTAGTTGGAGCGCATGGTCTGATAGTATCTCGATTGATGATATTATAAATGTTAGTGATAATAAGTTTTACGCTGGAGGCGGTTCATTCACATGGAGAACATCGCACGGTTCGGCAGACCTAGTACCCGATCCAAATACAGTATTCGCTAACGAAAGTGTAGATCCGTTCGATGGCGGAACCTACGACGCAGCATCATACATCTTTATCCCAGTCGCAGCTTACGCTGGCTACGGTGCAAGTGACGTGTGGTAGAGTAAACCTGTAATTATTGACAATACCTAATGTGGCTAGCCACATTAGGTATTGTTGTATAATATCACTCTTTAGAACCCTATAAAATTATAGTAAACACAATGCAAAACAATTACGCAACAATTGCAAACTTTGTTTAGATATAGGTTGCTTCACTGGAATTATTGCGGTGATCCGCTTTTCGGGACTCCTCTAAATGTTAAAAGCTAAAATTATTTTCCAAAAATAGAGTTCATCTCATCGAGCATCTCCTTGCCGTGAGTATTCTTGTAGTAGTGTTTATATATCACCATAGGACTATTGCCAGCCATCTCTGCTACAACGTAAGGAGAATAACCTTGATCCACCATTCTTGTGATAAAGCTACCACGAGCCGAGTACCACGTAATATTCTCTTTTATACGAGCAATCTTACACGCCTTGGTTAATGCTTGGGATAGTTTGCCCGAAAAGCCATTAACTCTCGATATCTTCTTTTTGTCTGTGTCATGCTTATGCGTAAATATTGGAAAGACATAATCACCACAACCCGTGCCTCGATACTTCTCAATAAGCTGTTTTGTTTTTGAGATTAATAGTGGTTTGGCTTGTTTGGGAAACTTTATACGCTCGTAAATAATCTTGTCATCCTTGATGCAATCCCACTGCTTCTCAGCATAACGACAAATTGCTCGTAGCTTGCGTAGCTTTTGAACCAATCCACCTTTGTTTCCGTTCTCTATGCCCTGCTTCTTAATGTATAGAGTGTAGTCGAGTAGAAATTTCTCTGTAATCTCTTTGAAGTAGTATGAGGATAGCGATCGTTTATACACTTCCTGTGTAAAGTTATTGAGCGAGGTCTTGATTAGTCGATAGGTCTTAGCTGTACCGACGCTGCTAATAATCTGACCATTCTTATATCGCTCCTTAGATGAGAATTTCTCCTCAAGCAAATCTATCATTTGCAGTACGGATAATGATTTCACCTCGGATTGTCGAGCTTCAACTTTATCGAAACAGTGAGACAGCTCCACAGGCGACTATAAACGATCCTCAAAATCCCACTCTTCGGCAACCTTCTGATATTGGTTATTGAGTTCAAAGAGGATCTTATTCTTTGCCATTAGAGCACTACCGCCACCTTTGAACGATTGCGATGTATTATCCCAATCCTTGAGCGGACCAGCAATATTTAGCACTTTGGTCACACGAGCGTAACCAGTTTTGAAGAATATCATCTCCAACTTGACCATTTGGCTATCTTTGGGATTAGCCTTTCCCT
This sequence comes from Rikenellaceae bacterium, assembly GCA_044433705.1. Lineage (GTDB taxonomy): Bacteria > Bacteroidota > Bacteroidia > Bacteroidales > Rikenellaceae > Alistipes. Next base: position 5,257 of record JAWXTG010000033.1, read on the forward strand.
TGATGTTAATTGTAAACATACCTTTTTTAAGTTAAGTATTCATATAGGCCTACCTTCGATGGGCAAATACCCACCATAGCAGACTACATAAGAATAGTGCTTCCCTCCAAAAAAGGTTTATTTTGATTACAATCCGTAAACATCAACTGTTGATAACACACATAAAAACAAAGGCTTACAGCTTTTTACACTGTAAACCTTTAAAAATGTGGAGACCCCGAAAGGTTGCTCCTATAATTTTATAGATACTAAACCTATGTTTAGTTGTTCTCTGGACGAAGTTTGCGAACAACAGCACCAGTCTGCCACATCTCGCTCTCGCGAAGCTCACGAAGCTCCTCCTCGAGACCCTCGCGGTAGTTCTCTTTGCTGTTAGTGTCGATTGAGCGCTGAGCCTCATTTCCACAAGCTACCTCAGCGTACAACTCCTCGAATACTGGTTTTGAAGCATCCTTGAATTTGCCACACCAGTCAAGTGCACCACGTTGAGCTGTTGTTGAGCAGTTTGCATACATCCAATCCATACCCTTCTCTGCGAAAAGTGGCATAAGTGATTGAGTAAGCTCCTCAACGGTCTCGTTGAATGCCTCAGATGGAGTGTGTCCATTCTCACGCAACACCTCATATTGAGCAGCCAAGATACCTTGGATAGCACCCATAAGTGTACCGCGCTCACCTGTAAGGTCAGAGTAAACCTCACGTTTGAAAGTTGTCTCGAATAGGTAGCCTGAACCTACACCAATTCCCAATGCAACTACGCGCTCAAATGCACGACCAGTTGTGTCTTGGAAGATAGCGTAGCTAGAGTTAAGTCCGCGACCCTGAAGGAACATTGTGCGTAGAGATGTTCCAGATCCCTTTGGAGCAACCAAAATAACATCTACGTCAGCAGGAGGAACGATATTTGTGCGCTCTTTGTAAGTTACAGCAAAACCGTGTGAGAAGTATAGCGCTTTACCTGGTGTGAGGTGCTTCTTAACTGTTGGCCATACAGCGATTTGCGCTGCGTCAGATAGAAGGTATTGGATGATTGTTCCGCGCTCGCAAGCCTCTTCGATCTCGAAGAGTGTCTCACCTGGAACCCAACCGTCAGCGATTGCTTTATCCCAAGTTTTGCTCTCTTTGCGTTGACCAACGATTACGTTGAATCCGTTATCGCGGAGGTTAAGGCTCTGGCCTGGGCCTTGGACACCATAACCGATAATTGCTATTGTCTCATCTTTAAGGACCTCTCTTGCTTTCTCTAATGGAAACTCTTCGCGTGTGACAACGTTCTCTTCAACGCCGCCAAAATTCATAACTGCCATACTAAATTTAATTATAATTGTGGTTTAAAAATTATTCTGTTTTTGTTCGTCTCTTCTCTTGCTCTTCGAGGAATAGGCTCACCTCCTCGACATTTGATCGAGTGATGGAGACACGTCCCGAACGGGCAAATTGCAACATGTTGTAGTTCGATAATTCGTCGTACAACTCCTGTATTTTGCTACGGTTTCCGCTCTTTTCGATGATTGTATATGAGTCGTTTACCTCCAAAATACGTACGCTGAAACGGCTTACGATCTCACCAATGCCACCCTTCGCCAATAGGTTTGGTGTCGATACCTTGTACAGGGCGATCTCTTGCGTAAATATGTCGCTATCAACGTAGTAGAATGCTCGAATTACATCCACTCGTTTTTCGATCTGGCTGACAACATTCTTTACACTTCGCTCGCTGCACTCCAATGTGATGGTAAATTTGTGAATACCCTGAACAGCTGACGCCGAGACTGAAAGGTTCTCGATGTTGAGTTTGCGGCGGGTGAAAATTAGTGCGATTTGGCTAAGTAGACCGACATGATTCTCGGAATATACCGTAATTGTATATAGTGTATTCTCCATTGTATTAATATTTTTCGGTGGTGTTAAGCATAATATCATCAACCCCCTTACCCACTGGGATCATCGGGAAGACCATGCCTTTCTCGCACACGTTGACATTGAGCAGGTATGCTCCGTCGTGCGAAAGCATCTTCTCAATGGCTTGGTCGAGCTCCTCGCGGCAGCTAACGTCGCTGGCTGGGATATTATACGCTGCAGCCAATGCTGCAAAGTTTGGATTAACCATCTCGGTTTGAGAGTAGCGAGCGTCAAAAAACAACTCTTGCCACTGGCGAACCATGCCTAAGAAGTTGTTATTCAGGATGATGATCTTAATGTTGATGTTGTACTGCATAATTGCGCCCAACTCCTCTATTGTCATCTGAATACCACCGTCGCCCGCAAAGAGACACACCTCGCGATCGGGAGCTCCAATCTTCGCTCCAATTGCAGCTGGTAGGCCAAAGCCCATCGTGCCCAATCCTCCAGATGTGACGATGCTGCGTGTTTGGCTAAATTTGAAGTATCGCGCTCCATGCATCTGATTTTGACCAACGTCGGTCACTAAGATGGCTCTGTTTTGAGTCGCCTCAGATACTTTGCGTACAACTTCGCCCATGTTGAGTTCTCCTTCGGTGGGGTAGACCTCGGGCTGGATAACCTTCTGGCTCTCCACCTTTTGGCAAATCTCAAAGCTATCTACCCACTCTGTGTGCTTGGCCTCTTTGACAAGAGCCGATACCGCCGCAATACTCTTTTTTGCATCGCCTATAACTGCGAGATCTACAGCAACATTCTTATTGAACTCCGATGGGTCAATGTCGAAATGGATGATCTTCGCTTGGCGTGCATAGGTGTTCAGATTACATGTGACGCGGTCGTCAAATCGCATACCAACGGCGATCAGAAGGTCGCACTCATTCGTCTTGATATTGGGGGCTACATTGCCATGCATACCAACCATACCCATATTTAGTGGGTGCTCAGTCGGTAGTGCCGATAGGCCAAGAAGGGTCAATCCTACGGGAATATCAGCCTTCTCGATAAGCTCGGTTAGCTGAGCCTCTGCGCCCGAAAGGACAACGCCTTGACCGAGTAGAAGAAGCGGCTTTTTAGCCTCGTTGATCATCTCGGCAGCCTTTGTGATCTGTGACTCAACGAGCGATGGATCAGGGTTGTAGCTACGAATATATGAACATTTTGAGTAGTTATAGTCGCATAGCGCCACCTGTGCATCTTTAGTTAGGTCGAGCATCACGGGGCCTGGACGACCACTATTTGCAATGTAAAATGCTTGAGCAACAGCCCAACTAATATCCTCTGCGCGTCGAATTTGGTAGCTCCATTTGGTGATTGCCTGAGTGATTCCAATCACGTCAATCTCTTGGAAGGCATCGGTTCCAAGCATAGGTGATACCACCTGACCAGCGATCACCACAAGTGGGGTGCTATCCATCAAGGCGTCGGATAGTCCCGTGATTAGGTTTGTCGCTGCAGGTCCCGAGGTGACGATCACCACACCAGTCTTGCCCGAGACTCGAGCATAGCCCTGCGCCGCGTGTGTTGCCCCCTGCTCATGACGAACCAAGATGTGGTTAACCTTGTCGCTATAGCTGTAGAGAGCATCAAATACAGGCATTATAGCTCCACCTGGGTAGCCATAAATTGTGTCAACACCCTCCTCTAAGAGTGTTTTGATTAAGATCTCGGATCCGCTTATCTGTGATGCCATAAGTAAATAACTTTTATTCTATAATACGTACTGCCCCTTTGTCTGCTGAGCTGACCATAGCGGCATATATTTTAAGTGCTGTTGAAACTTCACGTGTGCGACTGTGAGGCTTAAATGCCTCTGCACCACGTGCCTCCTCCTCTTTGCGACGCTCGGCGAGCTGCTCTTCGGCGAGCTCAACATTGATCTTGCGATTTGGAATGTCGATCTCAATTGTGTCGCCACTGCGCAGTAGTCCAATATTACCACCTGCTGCAGCCTCGGGCGAGATGTGACCAATCGACAATCCAGAGGTTCCGCCAGAGAATCGGCCATCGGTGATCAGTGCGCACTCCTTGCCCAAGTGCTTTGATTTGATGTATGAAGTGGGGTAGAGCATCTCTTGCATTCCAGGTCCACCCTTGGGCCCTTCGTAGAGGATAACTACGACATCGCCACTCTCAACTTCGCCAGCCAAGATTCCTGCGCAAGCATCATCTTGTGACTCGTATACCTTTGCTCCGCCTTTGAATAGTAGGATCTTTTCGTCGACGCCTGCAGTCTTAACAACGCAGCCATCCTGGGCGATGTTACCATATAATATAGCGATACCACCATCGGCAGCGTAAGCACTCTCGACAGAGCGGATGCATCCAGCGGTGCGGTCGGAATCGAGCTCCTTATATTGTGAATTTTGCGAGCCTAGCTTCAAATTGAATTTGTTGGCTGGGGCGCTGTGCCATAGTTTGTCGGCAAGTTCGCAGTAGGAAGCCCCGCCAATAGCATAATTATCAATTGCTTGACCAAGTGAATAGCCATCAACGCGACAAACAGATGTATCTACGAGGTCTCTCTTTGCCAACTCTCCCATGATCGAGATGATTCCGCCTGCGCGATTGACATCCTGCATATGGTATGCAGATGATGGTGCGACCTTGCAAAGCACTGGTGTGCGGCGAGATAGCGCGTCGATATCTTTCATCGAGAATTCGACGCCAGCCTCGTGTGCTACAGCTAAAAGGTGCAATACGGTGTTCGATGAGCCACCCATTGCGATGTCGAGGGTCATGGCATTGAGGAATGCAGCGCGAGTTGCGATTGAGCGTGGTAGCACGCTGCTGTCGCCATCGCGGTAATATTTATAGGCGTTCTCTACGATAAGTTTCGCGGCGCGTGAAAAGAGTTCGCGGCGCTCGCTATGTGTAGCCACTAACGTTCCATTGCCAGGTAGAGCCAATCCGATCGCCTCGTTGAGACTATTCATCGAGTTGGCGGTAAACATTCCCGAGCATGATCCACACGTTGGGCATGCTGCGCGTTCGATCTCTGCAATTTCGTTGTCTCCGATTGTCTGATCGGCTGCGTCGATCATAGCGTCGATCAAGTCGAGAGCTCTGCCGCGCAGATTTCCAGCCTCCATCGGGCCTCCCGAGACAAATACTGTCGGTATATTTAGGCGCATTGATGCCATCAACATGCCTGGGGTGATCTTGTCGCAATTGCTAATGCAGATCATCGCATCGGCCTTGTGTGCGTTGACCATATACTCTACGCTATCGGCGATCAAATCGCGCGAAGGTAGCGAGTAGAGCATGCCGTCGTGCCCCATTGCAATACCATCGTCGATTGCGATTGTATTGAATTCAGCAGCGAAACAGCCAGCCTCCTCGATCTCGGCTTTTATGCTTTGGCCGATTTCGTGTAGGTGTGTGTGGCCAGGTACAAATTGCGTGAATGAGTTTACGATGGCGATGATTGGTTTGCCTAGTTGCTCCTCCTTCATGCCGTTTGCGCGCCACAGTGCACGCGCTCCTGCCATTCTACGTCCTTCGGTACTATATGAACTTCTTAATTTATTTTTCATTTCTTGTATATTGCAATTTGACAAAAGTATGCTCTTTCGTTGTAGTTTCCAAATTATTTCGAGGAAAATATTTATAAATTTTTAGAAAGAAAATAGCTAAGGTGAGCTGTTTTACGCCCTGTATATTTCAAAGTGGAACCTGCAGGGTATGTTTGCAAGATTATTCTAAGTTTATATGGCCGTTTTTGTTACATATATTAAGTGTAACCATTTTGTATTTTTTTTGATTTTGCTATGTTCTATTTTATCAAAATTGATACGATACCGACAACTGAATGGTGCGTGGCGAACCATATTGATAGAGTCCTTCGCGCAGAGTGCTGCCGCTAAAGTAGTCGTCGACGCTCTGCAGTGTGATGCGATCCGACTCCTTGGCGTAGATGATCCTATTTTTGTAGCCTAGCAGATTGCGAATCGATCCCTTAAGCATAAGTCGGCCTCCATTATCAAACCAGATAAAGCGCGATGCACTTACCTCAACGTCGAATATATCGTCGAGCCTCTGCTGTTTGAGTGCCGCCGTTGCGCTCTCTTCGTTGATAAATGCTTGGGCTAATAGCCGTTCGCTGCGTCTTGCAATCGATGGCTGCTCGTAGCGCAGGGCGGCGTATGAGCTTGAAAGAGAGAGTATATAGCGACTAATTCCGAAGTAAGTTGCGGATGCAGTCGCTGCAATCTGAGGTGCATTACCTATATTCACGCCACTCATTCGCGAGGTGGTTGCCGCGCTGATACTGAAAAGATTATAGTCGTCGAAGAGCTCTATCGAGGGGTTTGTGTCGTAGTAGTATTTGCCCGCCGCGAGTGTGGTCGAGCACTTCAGGTCGCTGTGTAATCTGAAATCTGCAGTTAGTTCAATGCCATACGAACTGTAGCCAATTTCTGAGATCGAGGCGCGACACATGGTGCTTGTGAGATCGTCGTAGAGCGAGTAGACGGATGATCCGTTGCGCGAGCGAAGTGCATATATTTCGCCCGAAATGGATACTATTGGGTAGTTAAATCGAAAGGCGCAAGCTGCCGAGTTGATCGTCTCACCCTCGAGCGATGGTGCCAGATAGTTGGCCGACATCTCATTGAGAAAGAGGTTGCGCGAGAGTGGTGATAGCCGGCTCGAGATGAGTTTAAGGGCAAAATACCTATTCGCCTCGACCGCGTAGCCCACCGAGGCGCGAATGGTATATGGCGATAGCTCTATGATTGATGATTCACCCAGTGAGGCCGACAGCGGGAAGCGCTCCTTCTCGAAGTGGCCTACGCGATGAAACGCCTCCTCTCCGATGGTCGCCTCTATGTCGAAATCCACTCGTCGAGCACGATATTGGATCTTGAGGAGTGCATTTAGCGACGACTGGTATTGTGAATAGTCGTAGCCGAAACGATCCCCCTCGGTGATGTAGTTGTCGGGCTGGAGCAGGTTGTTTTGCAGCGGGGTGGTCTTGTTGTAGCTATCACCTATAAATACATCATAATCTGTAAGGTGCGTTGCACCGAGCAGGTCGCGCATCTTTTTGAAGTATCGGTGGCCGTTTATCTCGCCTTCTATACCATATATAATAGTAACTCTATTCGAGGTTACGGTATGTGCGAGCGCAGTAATTGAGGTCGATACACCTCTCTCGACGCGATCCTCGAGGGTGTAAAATGCATTTCCGTCGCTCGATAGCGAGTTTAGACGTATCATTTCGTCCCAATTGACTTGGGTGTAGTTTGTATCTGCTGTGCGCCAGAGGTTGGTGATGTACTCCTTGATCTGGCCTTCAGGCATGAAACTTGGCATCTTGCGGTAGTAGTCGGGCATTGGCGTGGTGGCGTTGTACCACCCCAGCGAACTATTCGCGCGGCGTGAATAGTTGGCATCACCCTCTATGATAAGTGTCGTTTGGTCTCCTAAAGCTCTCTGGTAGTGAAGAGTAAGGTGAGGGTTGAAGTCGCGCCGAACTCGCGAGTTGCGAACTTTGCCATCGTAGAATCCCCATGCTGGATTGTAGAAATTCGACCCCGTGAGCTCGAATGCTTCGGGCGTCGCCCCATACTGCAATCCGCGCATGGAGTAGTATAGTTCGGCGTCGATCGTTAGGAAGTGGTTGTCGTCGAACCGTTTATTGATGGTTACTTTGGGCGATAACGTGTTGCGGAAAACCCCCTCGACAAAGCTGTCGCGTCCAGTCTGAGACCAGAGCGACGAGGCATACGACCAACCCGAATTGAGCATCTGCGAGTGTGCTGCCCGCAGCCCTACACGGTAGTTGCTCTGCGCCGTGTAGATTGCTATCTGGCTCACCTCAAAGGGCTCCTCCAGGGTTTGCAGGTAGCTCTTTGCAGGTTCGATGATCTGTTCGGCCGTGGTGTAGTAGAGCCCGCGACGTCGTGAAGCTCCTTGAATACGATAGTAGCGTGTGGCTTGGGCGTAGGCATCTGTAGAGTGGGTGATTGGCATGCGAAATAGCGTGGTGTCGACCTCGATTACACTCTCTTTCGGATCATCGGTTAACCAATCTTCAAATCTATAGTCGCTCTGCTCCTGAGCGCTTAATGTGTTTGCAATCAGGCTCAACAAGGTGATTAAGATGAACCTAATTGATCTCATTGAGTCGACGTTTTAAATGCGCTTAAGCGTTAAGCAGAGCAATTTCCAGAATTTATCTACGGTTGCAATCTCCAGTCTCTCGTCGGGCGAGTGTACGCCTCTAATCGTGGGACCGAATGAGATCATATCTAACTCGGGGTACTTCTCGAGAAACAGGCCGCACTCCAACCCTGCGTGGACAGCTTTAACTATTGCCTCTTGGCCAAATAGCGAGCGGTAGCATTCCGTGGTGAGGTGTAGAAGATCAGAATCGGGATCGGGGGCCCAACCAGGATATCCATCGGAGTGGGTGACGTCGGCACCAGCGAGTGTAAATACCGACTCGACCATCTGCATGGCGTATGTTTTGGCGCTCTCGACAGATGAACGTTGAGAGGTTGTGACTATGATTTTATTCTTATCTATAAATTTTACTGATGCTAAGTTTGTCGATGTCTCGACTAACCCCTCGACGGCCGACGACATTGCGATGACACCATTTGGTAGACCCACCAAAGCGTTGATAAGGGCTGTTTGGCAGTTGAGATCGATCATGTGGTCGATGTGAGGCATCTCATTGAGCGCAATTTTGAAGTTGGGCTCGCGCAATCTAAATTCACTCTCGATGTCGGATGCGAAGAGCTGGTAACGCTCCAAAAATTGGTCGCGCAGAGCCTTTGGGATTCCAAAGATCGCATACGCTTCGCGCGGAATGGCATTGCGCAGGTTGCCTCCATCGAAGTAGCATAGGCGCAGATCGTAGCTATTTGCACCCTCCCAAAGTAGGCGTGCGACAACCTTATTTGAGTTGGCTCTACCTTTGTTTATATCGTCGCCCGAGTGTCCACCCTGCAGATCCGACACATCAACGCGAAAAAATGTGTAGTGCGATGGCGAGTTGACAGATAAAAAGTCGAATGTAGCGACAGTGTCGATTCCTCCAGCGCAGCCAATGAAGAGCTCTCCATCATCCTCCGAATCGAGGTTTATTAGATGCTTGCCCTCGAGCATTCCATCCTCGAGCTCAAAGGCTCCCGTGAGCCCCGTCTCCTCGTCCACAGTGAATAGCGATTCGATTGGTCCATGCTCAATTGTGGGGTCGATAAGGACAGCCAATGCTGCAGCCATGCCGATTCCACAATCGGCGCCCAAGGTGGTTCCATCGGCCTTAACCCAGCCATCGACAACCTTCGCGCGAATGGCATCTGTCTCGAAGTTAAATACTACGTCGGAGTTCTTCTCGCAAACCATGTCGACGTGCGACTGTAGAATCACCGTGGGGCGATCCTCGAATGAGGGTGTTGCGCTAGCCTTGATTACAACATTGCCGATCTTGTCGCGCTTGTATTCTAGGTTGTGGTTCTTGGCAAATTCGATAAGCCACGCGATGATCTTCTCCTCCTTTTTAGAGGGGCGTGGAACTTTGGTGATTGCGTCGAACTGCTCCCATACAATTCGTGGTTCTAGAGTAGAAATTTCTGACATATTATCCCTGTTTTTGCCCGCAAATATACATTTTTTTCATCAAAGTGTAGCTTCTTACGCTAATATTTGTATCTTTGTCATTATGAATTTTAGAATTGGACACGGATTTGATGTGCACGCCCTTGCCGAAGGGCTGCCACTTATAATGGGCGGAATCGAGCTTCTGCACACCAAAGGGTGTGTGGCTCACTCCGATGGCGATGTGGTGATTCACGCCATATGCGACTCCCTGTTGGGGGCTGCTGCATTGGGTGATATCGGGCTACATTTCCCCGATACTTCGTCTGATTTCAAGGGCATTGACTCCAAGATTTTATTATCGCGTACCGTCGAGTTGCTTCGAACTGAAGGGTACTCAATTGGTAATATCGACTGTACGATCAGCATGCAGCGTCCCAAACTACGCCCGCACATAGACGCAATGCGTCAGACTCTCGCCGCGGTTATTGGCATCGATGTCGATTCAATATCGATAAAGGCTACAACCACCGAAAAATTGGGCTTCGAGGGCCGCGAGGAGGGTGTCTCAACAACGGCTGTCTCGTTAATTTATAGAACCTAAACTAATAATATGAAAAAAGTACTCTCATTTTCACTCTTTCTACTCTGCGGACTAATTGCCTCGCAGCTTCTGCCAGGAGCGCTAGGTGAGGGCTTTGCCCAAATTAAGAGCTATGGCCTAACCCCACTGCTCTATATATGTTTGGCATTTATTATGATTAACGTGGGTCGTGAATTTGAGATCGACAAGAGTCGTTGGCAATCGTATACCGAGGACTATTTTATAGCTATGGCCACCGCCGCTCTGCCTTGGTTGCTTGTTGCGGTCTACTATATTTTCGTGCTGATGCCTCAAACCTTCTGGGGAAGTGGCGCAGCATGGCGCGAGACGCTTCTGCTGAGTCGATTTGCCGCTCCAACATCGGCTGGAATCCTCTTTGCGATGCTCGCTACGCTCAACCTTAAATCAAGTTGGGTCTATAAAAAAATCCAGGTTTTGGCGATCTTTGATGATCTCGATACCATTATCCTCATGATTCCGCTCCAGATTATGATGATAGGCATGCAGTGGCAGCTTTTTGCTGTGATCTTCATCGTTGTTGTGCTTCTGATCCTGGGTTGGCGCAAGCTTGATTGCTATGATGTGCGCCAAGATTGGAAGGCTATTATGGTCTACTCGATCCTTGTATATGCAGCTACACATATATTATATGTAGTCTCGGAGCGTCTAATCGCAGGTGCACACAATGGAATTCATATCGAGGTGTTGCTCCCCGCCTTTGTTGTGGGTATGATCATAAAGCACAATCCAGTTGAAAATCAGACTGAAGAGCGGGTCTCAAATGCAATCTCCTATCTCTTCATGCTGCTCGTTGGTTTAAGCATGCCGCTAGTTATCGGACCTGCGGCTCATAGCCATCCCGAGACCGAATCGATGATCTCGTTGGCCGTTCCAACCATGTCGTGGGGTATGATCGCGCTGCATGTGTTAGCGGTGACTCTGCTATCCAATATTGGTAAATTAATGCCTCTATTCTTCTATCGCGATCGCCGAATAAGCGAAAGGTTGGCCGTGTCGGTGGGTATGTTTACCCGTGGCGAGGTTGGCGCAGGCGTGATTTTTATCGCGATCAGTTATGGTTTAGGTGGTACTGCTCTGATCATCTCGGCTCTGACATTGGTGCTCAACTTGGTTCTTACAGGTGGCTTTGTTGTGTGGGTTAAAACCCTGGCACAAAGAAGCTACAGCCGTTAAAATTCCATCTATAAATCCTCTCTTTGGCAGCAGTTTTGCAAGTGTAGCTAAAACATTATGCAAAAATGCCTATGAAAAAGAGATTACTATTAGTTTGTGTCGTCATGCTCTGCGCCTTAGCAGCAGCGGTGACTGGTCAGGGTGACAATAAACTCACCGCAAAGCAGGAGAAACGCGAGGTGCGCGAGAAACGCCGTGCCGACAGGCAGGCAGCCTATGAAAAGATGATCGACTCGATCGTCCTCTCACGCACATTTCAATTTAATCCGCAAACCATGCAGCAGCAACCTGCAGGCTCTATGCGAATGATCTCAAATCCCAATTTCAATGTGGGTTATTGGGATGGAACAATTGACGTTTTCCTACCATACGTCAAAGGTTATGTCCCACCATATCACAATGTTATAATAAATTACACGTTGCCATCAGTGAAAAACTATGTCACCGAACAGACCGACGACGGCTGGATTGTGACCTTCGAGTCGACACTCTTCTCGGCCTCCACCTATACATTCACCCTCGAAGTATCCTCAAAATTTGGCGGCGCTACGCTGACGGTGAAGAACCCGTGGTATAACGCCGTGCAGTATACGGGATCGATAAGCAAATTGTATTAGGGCCCTTTCAGTGCGCTTACAACTATCTCCGAGGACGTTTACAACTGACTCCGTCGGGCGGAGATGGCACCTCCGCGGGTGCATATTATGCTGCGTATTGGGCATAGAACTTTTTCAAGTTCTATGATTTTAGAACACAGTAAGATGCCGCAAATTTCTTTGCACATCTTACTCTATTCTAAAATTTCTTAAATGCCAAAGGCATTTAAACCCAATTCGAATTATAACACACTTATATCAAATAATTGTACGGTTTAGTTATTCGGAGATTTGCTGATGGCAACTTTGGGTTGCCATAGATAAATGGTAATGGTTATATTTTGAGAGTTTACTTTCAAAATATAACCATTATCGTTTATCGTAGAGAGCGTAAGCGAAAAGCAAATCGCCGCTGCGTAGTATGCACCCGCGGAGGTGCTTTTTTGCGCCCGACGGAGTCAGTTGTAAACATCCTCGACGGAGACAGTTGTAAGCGCACAAAAAGAAACTTTCATATGTCTATGCTAAACTTTTAATAAAATTTGGTTTATTAAGATAAATAAATTACATTCGTGATATTGTGATGGTTAGCCTCTGCAAAGCGAGCTTACAATCGCAAAATAGAGTGTGTTCAATTAAAATAATGGCAATCATATGAAACGTATCCTTACCATTTTTATATCTATTATGATCATAGGAATCAGCAATACCTACGCTCAAATCTCTTACCTTGTGGACACTCATACCCCTGTCGATTCATATGGTTATAGCGCATATAAATCATCCGCTTCGAAACAGATCGCGATGAGTGGAGGCTTGACATGGCGTGGCGGTTTTACGCTCAGCAACTCCTCGGGGCCATTTCGTGCTGGTTATGCAACATTCGATCTTGGCGGCAAGTACGACAAACTACTCTTTGTGCTTGGCATCGAGAATCACGGAAGGGGTGCAGGCGGCTCGGGAATTGACACCGATGTCAGGGTAATTACGGTTCATGCCGATGGGCGTAAGATCCTCGATACAAAAGTATACCCTTATGGTGTTCCTATACGCATTGAACTTGATGTTAATGGGGTGAGCGAACTTAAGTTCTCAAATGTTGTTGGTGGAAATATCGCTGTTGGCGAAGCGACACTTTGGCGTGCTGAGCAATCGCCTATTGAGACGGGTAATCTGATCACAACGCAGCCAAAAACTATTGAACTTGCGAAAGATCTTCATCCGTACTTCAAGAATAATTACATTATACCTATCTCGCCATCATCGAAAGATAAAAGCTTTAAGATCAATGGGCAAGAGTACAACTATGGCTTTGTTGCCAATATGACAATGCCTCTTGCTGGCGAGTGTAATGCTTGGGCTTACTTCAACCTTCGCCGACAATACTCAAAGCTAAGTTTCGTGGTTGGACCTGTCGACAATAAAAACAAGGCGGGCTCTGGATGGTTTTCAGTAAAAGCCGACGGAAAGACTATTTATGAAATCGAGACTAAGTACGATGCTATTGCACAGGTGGTGACGCTCGACGTTGAGGGCTGCGAAATGCTATCGTTTCATACTGTGCAGGAGTCTGGCACCTCATTTTGGGGAGTAGGCAAGATTATGGCATATCCAGCAGGTGTGCAGGCGGATGCCGCGACAGCGTCGACTATCGACAGCCGTTTAAAGGAGCTACCTGACGTGTGTAAATTAATATCGAATATACACCCTTACTCCATTGTCTCTGGAGTCGAGAAACAGATATACGATGGCACCTCAGATTATATCACCTTCTCGATGGGTGGTGAGAAGTTCAGCGAGGGAATCGTGTTCTACAAGACGGCGAGTTTAATGGATAGCAACATCTCGGCACACGCTATATTTGATTTAGGTAATGAGTTCGACTATATTAGCTTTACGGCGGGTTACATAGGCAAGAGTGGTTCGATGACCAACGACAGAATACGCCTCTACGCCGACGATGAGTTGGTATTTGAAACTCGGCTAATTGCTACATATCCCAACCAAAAATTTGTAGTCCCTATAAACAAATGTCGCAAGTTGCGTTTTGAAAATAAAGGATCAGGTAAATTAGATGTTGGTGCCTTTGGAGTGGGCGATTTGATTGTCTATCGTGGTGAGGTTGTGGAGAATGATCTCTTTCCTCGCCCAATACCCGATTGTCCCGATGAGATTGATCTTATAGATCTTGGTGCTCCGTATATCCACTATGTCAGCCCGATGAAGAGTAGCAGCGATAAGATATTCTACGATGGCTCAACCATAAGAGAGTACTTCGATCTAAACGGTGAGCGCATATACAAAGGTTTTATGCTCCAAACGAGTGTTCACTTTTCGCTCGATTTCGGAATATTTTACAGTGGTGATGACTCTGAAGATGAGGGTTCACAGGGGGCTGCGGCAGCAGTTGTTGGAGGTGCGGCGGTCGGATCGGCCTTTGTTGCAGGTGGTGCTGCCGTTGGCGGAGCTGTTGTTGGTAGCACTTTGATTGGTGCTGCAGCTCTGTTGATGCTTGCCGCTGGAGGTACAGCGCTAGAGAGTTCTTGCGCTGCATTTAACACCTACGAACAGTACAATAGCGTCACATTCACCGTAGCGTGTTGCGGATATCGCAACTCCAATATCCCAAGCACCTATAAAGAGACGCTGCTTATTGGTGCCGATCAAAAGGAGGTTGCAAATATAGCTATATATGAGACGATGGATCCACAAACTATAACCGTTCCTATCGATGGTTGCGGGCAGTTGCTGTTCTTTTTGGCAAATACTGGTAAATGGTCTGGTCAATATATTATATACGATATTAAGTTGTCGAAGCAGAGCTCAGAACTTTTTTTGCCTAAAGATGTCATACCAGCCCAGGTTGTTATCTCTAACCCTAAGTGGAGCGAGAAGGAGCTCTCGATTCAGTGGGAGCGGCCATCGAAGAGCGGGCAGACGACAGTTGACAACTACCTATTAGGGGTTTCAAATAGTTATAGTAGAACTTTGGAGTTAATAAAGAGTTTAGAGCCCGACTATGAAATACAGACCTATTACCTCGAAACCTCAGCGGGACAGGTGTGCAAGGCGGTGAATTTAAAAACTCTCAATAGCGATAATATTCCATCAATCACATATAACCTTAAATATCGTTTAGCTGAATTGGAGAAGTTGCAAGAGCTTAAGTCAGCGCTTACCGACTTGTCGATATCGCAGGCTAGCACGATGGTCTCACTTCCAGAACTTGGGCTTCGGGCAATCTCCTACGGCAAGATAGTCAAGGCGGGCAGTAAAGTTGTATCGGTGTGTCGCAAGTTGGTCGATGTGATGATTGACGAGAAGTGTGTTGAAGCAGCATTTTTAGAACAGCTGATTAACAATGCCATAGATATAGATGGAAAACAGAGTAGCGAAAAGATGATCTTCTCACCTCTTTGGGTGGGAGAGACTCCGCCGAGCGACATGTTGCAACTGGTAGAAAATTTTGATGCAAAATAAATTTTAATTTTACGCTTATGAGTAAATCAACTATAAAAATTGGATTAATTGTCATATTCGCATTATACATAATAGTCAAATGCGGAGGTGGTGTAGTGAAGGATAGCGATGGTAAGATTGTTCTTAACTCTCGCGTTTCAACTCAGGAGGTCGCTAAAGAGCCTATAATCAACTCTATTAACCCTATATTTATCTTCAATTCATACGTTGAGGCTATCGGTATTTATAAGGAAAGAGGAGAGTATGCCAGCAAAATATTAGATGAGATGGCGAAAACCTCGGACGAGGAGATCTCCAAAGGTGATAGAAGTGAAATAAAGAGTGAAATTATTATCGGCAACAATTATAATGGCGAAGAGGTGATAGATAGGCACCTGTCAGCCACTGCTCGTGTGTCGCTATTCACCCCATTTATACTCCTATTTTGCATAGTTGCTATAATAGTAGCTGTAAGTCAATTTAGGTGGGAGAAATTGGGCTCGCCATATTTCGATAAGTTTTTAAAGTAACTATTTTGTCACAAATCTAAAAAATGCAGTTATGTCACAATTCACACTCAATGATAGTGAGATAAGATCTCTTATAACAAAATGGAGTGATAGCGTACCACACCATAATCATAGGAATTTAGGTAACAAGATAGCGATACAGAACATTAGAAATATTTCGGCGCATCGCATGCTTGTCTCCTCTCAGAATGTGTCGCGATATATAGTAATGGCGACGGAGCCTCTGCGAGGCCAGAGCTACGACAACAACAACTACCTTAAAGAGGGAGATATCAGATGTTGGGACTATCAATTTACCCCTCCTGCGACATATACCAATCAGAACAACTACTTCGTCGTCGATGCAAGCAAGCACTCTATCATCTGTTCAGTTTGCAGTGGCAAAGGTGTGGTAAGATGTCTAAAATGCACAAATGGAAAGATCGTCTGCAAAACGTGCAACGGAACGGGAAATAGAAAAACGACCTCTAGCTGCAGCTCTTGTGGTGGTTCAGGCTCTATTAGTACCTACCATCAAGAGTGCAGAATTGATGGTTACAGATCGGATAACACCCCTATTCAGAGGTATGAGAATGTGCGACGAACCACAAGTTGTAGTCGGTGTGGAGGGTCAGGTAGAGTAGAGTCGGTCGTCTACCATGGTTGCTATACGTGTGGCGGTTCGGGGCGTGTAACTTGCCCCACCTGCAATGGTACCGCTTTGGTTGAGTGTAAAACGTGTATTGGCAAAGGCTCTGTCCTTGAGTATGCTAAGCTACATACACAACTCTCGACCCATAGTGATGATAATATCATATGTGGTTATATGACAAATGGAGAGCTTAAGATAATGCTCAAAGAGATTCCTGTGAGTGACTATAAAAACGATAAGGTAATAAAATCATCCGATGGGCGGGTGCTACGAGTCGATTTTAGCACTACATTACAGAATAATACGGCCATCTCTATGCTCAATAAGGCTGCCGCAGCAGTGAAATCGAATGGGCATATTCTCTTCGAGGAGGTAAGATTAATGACGGTTGAGATTTTGGCTATTGACTACTCGTATGGCAATACATATTATAGAGTATTCATCGTAGACAATAGCCATAGGAGTGTTATTGCGAATGACTCTCCAATCAAGGGTAGCTATCTAGAATTGGTTGCTCAGGCTGTGGAGAGTGCCAATAATGAGGATTATGATTATGCCTTGGCAACGATTAAAAAGTGACAAGATTTCCCGCAAAGTGACAAGAAAGATGAAGATTTTGAGTACCATATCTCACTTGCAATGTATATAGAGTTGTCATTTGGTCTCAAGATAGGTGTCTATGTCTTCTCTATGCTCTTCACCCCGCAGATACTGTTGTACTACATCGAGCACAACTACGTATTGCCATATGTCTCCTTTATTAACAACCCAAGTAACTATGCATATGGCTTCACCTGGATAAATGCAATTATAACTATGTGGGTGGCTATCTGGCTATCCAACAAAATAGAGGATATACCTTTGGCCGTAGCAAAAAGGTTACCCTCTAAAGCGACTAGGTTTGCAGCGGGTATACTCTTATCGGTTGTCGTCATGCTTGGAGCAGCCGCGATTGTTGCAATATTAAACATGGTAGGAGTCTTGCCGATACTATGCTACGCTCTGAAATTTGGAATATCTGTTGTTCTATCTATCGTGGCTTTCGTTGTTATGATGGTGGTGTCTATTTTTACTTAGGAATTCAAATAGGCAATATAAGTATTATCTATAATTATATAAATATTATCAATTTGCTTTATAATAATAAATGCATTAAATTGTAACTACTCACGCCCCTACAGTCCAGCGACAGCAAGCAAAGCCACGAGCGGATCTTGATCGCATTTTTTGGCTGTCTGCACGATGGATTGGATAGTCGCATATTGTTGCGCACCCTCC
>JAWXTG010000034.1:0-22343 GCA_044433705.1 Rikenellaceae bacterium
TACAATAGACGCAATAATATGGACACAATCTTTAATTTGCTTATAAATAGAATGGTTAGAAATGAGCCTATTCGGCTATATAAGCATATTTAACAAGTGCGCTCTATGCGCCTAATCCTAATTACCAATTTATAGTTTACAATTCACAATTTGTAATTGAATGGTACTTATATTCTGTCTTCGGTTTTAGAGCGACGAGTTCGTCTCCCAAATCGCAGAGGTATAGCTCCGCGGGGAGCACCCCGCCGCCGTCCGCGCAGGACAGTCCCAGGCCGTCCCAGGCCGCCCCAAGAAAAACCTCGTGTCACTTCAGGCAATTGCGTTGCAAGCGCAGCAAGCCACCGCGTTTAAGGGGTGTTGTGCCGAGGTTCTGGGAGAACTCTTCGGGGCTCATTGAGAGCCACTTTTCCTTTGACGGGGGTTGAAATATTGGGGTGATGGCGGGGTTTGTAGCTAAGGGTGTGTGGCGGTTGTGGGGGCAGCAGCTTTGACACTGGTCGCAGCCGAAGAGCCAGCCGCTGAGCTGACGCCCATGACAAGTGTCGCACTCCACGGTCAGGGCGGAGATGCAGAGCCTGCTGTCGAGGGTGCGGTTTGCGAGAATTGCGCCGCAGGGACAGCTCTCGATGCAGAGACGACACTGGCCGCACCCTGCCGCCTCGAGTGGAGAGTCGTAGTTGTCAACTTCATCGCTTAGAATCAACACTCCTAGGAGCACGAAGGATCCATGCTGGGGGGTTATGAGTAACGATTGGCGACCGATCCAGCCAAGTCCCGCTTCGACGGCAAGCTGCTTTTCGAGTAGCGGAGCGGTGTCGACACAGCAACGCCCCTGGAGTGTGGGGGATGCCTGCTGCAATTTGCGCAATAGCGCCTTTAGCTGCTTGCGTATAACCTTGTGATAATCAACGGAGAGGGCGTATGACGCAATCTTGGGATGGTCGGAACTACCCTGATTGAGACTATATACATTTTTGTAATTTAGGGCACACACCACAACGCTGCGGGCACCCTCCATAAGGTTGGCGGGGTTGAATCGCACATCCATGTAGCGCTGCATATACTCCAAAGAGTCGGCCGCACCGCGCTCAATCCACTCTTCGTGGGCGAGGCGATTTTGCTCGAAATGCTGCGGAAAAGTGACTCCGACTAGGTCGAAGCCCGCTTCGATGGCAGATTCTTTGATATATATATTGGTGAGCATAATTAAAATTTTGCTCAAAAGTAATTAATTTCTAATAAAAATGTATATATTTGCGAAATATTCCGTTCTTTTTTATAGTAAATAGAATGGAAAAAACATAAAAATAAAGTATATGGTTATTAACACTTTGAAAGACATTGCGCAACGCAGCGTTGAGAAGTACACCACTAAGGTTGCCTTCTCGATGCTTAACGGCGAACAAGTTACCTACAACGAGTTCAGCGAACGAATGGCGATTGTTCAAGATCTTCTTCAAAATGCAGGGCTAAATTCAGGCGACAAAGTTGCGCTTTTGAGTAGCAATATGCCAAACTGGAGCGTATGTTATTTTGCTGTGGTTTCGGCAGGTATGACTGTGGTGCCCATCCTCCCAGATTTCTCTGGTACTGAACTTGATATGATCATACAGCACTCCGAGGCAAAGGCAATTTTGGTGTCGGATAAGCTGTTCACAAAGCTATCGAAAGAGACAATTGCAACCCTCAATGTTGTGATCCGCACCAAGAACCTCAGCGTACTTTCACAAAAGGTTAAGGAGAGAGGCGTCATCACAGAGCCCAAACCTGAGGATATCGCAGCGATCATCTACACCTCGGGCACAACGTCGAAACCTAAGGGCGTGATGCTTTCGCACTACAATCTTGTGCGCCAGGTCGAGGTGTGTAACTCTCTGTTCCAGATGAATGAGGATGATGTTTGCCTCTCGGTTCTGCCTCTGTCACACACCTATGAGTGCTCCCTTGGCATGATACTACCATTCTCGTTAGGCGGACAATCGACCTACTTGGATCGACCACCTACCGCTACAGTGCTTTTACCAGCGCTCAAGAAGGTACGACCTACAATCATGTTGATCGTACCACTTCTCATCGAGAAGATCTTCCGCTCGCAGGTGCAGGGCAAATTCAACGCATCGCCCGTTTTACGCACATTGTGCAAAATCAAACCCCTGCGCAACATCCTCTATAAAGTAGCTGGAAACCGCCTTATGAAGGTCTTTGGAGGCCGCATTCGCTTCCTGGGAATTGGTGGCGCAAAGCTTGACATCAACACCGAAGAGTTCCTCTCTGTCGCTAAATTCCCCTACGCTATTGGCTACGGACTAACCGAGACAGCCCCCGTTTTGGCAGGCGCTATTCCAGGAAAGACCCGCCTAGGCTCGACTGGCCCTATGGCCAAAGGGCTTAAGATACGCCTAGAGAATATCAACCCCGAGACAAACCAGGGCGAGGTTGTGGTATCGACACCATGCGCGATGGTTGGATACTACAAAAATGAAGAGGCCACAAAGGAGGTATTCACCGAGGATGGCTGGTTCCGCACGGGCGACCTTGGCCAGATCGATAAAGATGGATACATCTACATCAAAGGTCGCTTGAAGAATATGATTCTTGGACCAAGCGGCGAAAATATCTACCCCGAGGAGATCGAGAGCGTGCTGAACTCTCATGTATATATATCCGATTCGGTGGTCACCGAGCAGGAGGGGCGCCTAGTGGCACTCGTTCACTTCAACACCGACGAGATCGAGGTCCTATTCAAAGAGTGGCGCGAGGAGCTCCGCGAAGAGTGGGAGAGCAAGATGCACGAGTGGGAGAGTCGCAAAGAGGCTGTCATGAAGGATATTCGAGACTACGTCAACGCCAAAGTGAATCGATTCTCGCGCATAGCCGAGGTGGTGGAGCAAAAAGAGGAGTTCATAAAGACCCCAACCCACAAAATCAAGCGTTTCCTTTATAATAAGAAAAGCGACACTAACAATGCATAGAAAGAGTCTCGTGCTGCCTATAATTGGCTGTACGAGACTTTTTTTATAAAAAAATTATAATTATGAAGACAAAATTACCCATACTGCTAATTATCTGCTCTATTGCACTCTTGTCGACCGCCCTACTCTATCGAGGTCGCCACAGCGAAAAGAGCTTCATGATCCTATCTACCAACGATATGCATGCTCAGATCGATAAATTCCCCTATCTAGCAGCTGCCGTTGAAGCGTGTCGCGACACCATCGACGTGATTTTGGTCGATGCTGGAGACCGCTGGACAGGCAACGCCTTCGTAGATCTTGTAGAGCACTATACGCCGATGTATGAACTTATGAACGACCTCGACTACGACGTCACAATCTACGGAAATCATGAATTTGACAAGGGGCAAGCCTACGTTGCCGTGGCCAATAGGCAGGCTAACTTCCCCATAATCGGCGCTAACATCGTCAGCGACACCACATCATTTCCGCAACCCGCACCGCACTACATCGTCGACGTCGACGGCAAGAAAATCGCCTTCGTGGGCGTTGTAGGCAACTACGACGGCGACAACCACCCATCAGGAAAAGGCGAGAGCTACGAGGGGCTAACATTCTTAGATCCACACACTTCGGCGTCCGAGCACGCCTACCTCGCCGAGCAGTGCGACATGCTGGTATTGGTAAGCCACAGTGGCCTGGATCGCGATATTGAATTTGCCGAAAGTCCTCTTTCGCAAGGGTATCACCACATCATCAGCGCACACAGCCACGACGTAGCAAATCAAGTTGTAAACGGCAAACTCATATCGCAAAGCGGAAGCCGACTAGCGAACATTGGCGCAACGAGAGTAACAATCACCGCCGATGGCCAAGTGCAACTCTCACACAAAAATGTGCCGCTATCCACCTATGAACCAGCCAAATCAGTAGCCAAGAAGGTAGAGGGGTACTACAACAGCCCAGAGCTCAACACTTCAATTGGAACGGCTGCGGCCGACTTCAACCACACAGGGTTGAAGAACCTCTTCGCCGAGTCAATCCGCGCACGAACCAACTCACAGATTGGTCTATATCACTCTGGAGGTGTACGCCTCAGCTCGCTCAGCGCAGGCGACATAAGCGTTGCAGACCTGCTCAACGTTGAACCATTTGGCTCATACATAGCCACCGCAACGATGACCGTAGAGCAACTTCGCAACCTCGTAATGACAAAATTCAACGACAAAGTGAATATCAGCGAAGCGCGATACCTCGACCTCGCAATGACTACCCCCTACACCATCGTCACAGACGGTAGCGGAGATGCCGTGGATGTCATCTTCCCCGAGCTAGATGCCAAAAAGAGCTACCAAATAGCAATGGGCGACTATATCTTCAAGACCTACAAAGGGTTGGAGTATACAAACGGCCAAATAACAGAGATCCTAATCACCAAAACACTTGAGAACTATATTAAAGATAACGGACCTCTCGAACCATCAAACATCGAACTGCAAAGTATCGAGTAGCTTTTTGGGTTGGCCTGGGTTGTTCCAACTCACTGATTTGCTTATGGCAACCGCAGGTTGACAATGATATATAATAATAGCTGAGAGCGTTGAAAGTCTAGCTTTCATAAGCTCTCAGCTATTATTATATATCGGTAAGCGCTTAAACAAGCTGCAAATCAGTGCAATACAAAAGATCAAAAACGACAGTTTTTGGGTCTAGGCTTAAGCCTGGCGGCCGCCCGCTGCTAGGGCAGTGAGAAACGTAAGAAACGTAAGAAACGCAAGAGAGGTGAACCCTAGAGTTCCAGGTCTCCGCCAAACACTTCATGCCAAGGCAGCCCTTGCTTGCCGAGTTCTGCGAGGAATGGATCGGGGTTGAACTCTTCGACGTTGTATACGCCAGCGCCGCGCCATACACCTTTGGCGAACATTGTTGCGCCTAGGGCTGCGGGCACACCTGTTGTGTAGCTCACGGCTTGGGTTCCAGTCTCGGTGAATGCGGCTTCGTGGTCGCAGTTGTTGTATATATAATATGTCAACTCTTTGCCATCTTTGACACCTTTTATGCGGCAGCCGATCGAGGTCTGGCCGTGGTAGTTGGAGCCTAGAGATTTAGGATCGGGGAGAACCGCTTTGAGGAACTGTATTGGAACGATCTCGACGCCATTGTACATAATTGGGTCGATGCGGGCCATTCCGATGTTCTGAATTACGCGAAGGTGCGTTAGATACTCCTGCCCAAATGTCATCCAGAAGCGTGCACGCTTGAGCGTTGGGAAGTTCTTCACGAGCGACTCTAGCTCCTCGTGGTAGATTAGATATGACTCACGCTCGCCGATCTCGGGGTAGTTGAGTGGCTTGTGAATCTCGTGTGGCTCTGTTGTAACCCACTTACCATCTTCGAAGTAGCGCCCTTTTTGAGTCACCTCACGGATGTTGATCTCGGGGTTGAAGTTGGTGGCAAAGGCCATGCCGTGGTTTCCAGCGTTGCAGTCGACGATGTCAAGATAGTGAATCTCGTCGAAGTGGTGCTTGGCAGCGTAGGCGGTGAAAATTGCGGTCACACCTGGGTCGAAGCCACAACCGAGGATCGCCGTTAGCCCCTTCTCCTTGAATCGATCTTGGTATGCCCATTGCCATGAGTACTCGAATTTAGCCTCATCTTTTGGCTCGTAGTTGGCCGTGTCGAGGTAGTTGCAACCGCACTCTAGGCAGGCATCCATGATTGTTAGATCCTGATAGGGTAGAGCGACATTGATCACAATATCGGGCTTAAAGGCGTTGAAGAGTTCGCATAGTTGGGGCACACAATCTGCATCGACCTCGGCGGTAGCAACACGGCCACCACCAATCGATGCAGCGATGGCGTCACATTTCGATTTTGTGCGACTTGCCAACATAACCTCAGTAAAAATTGGATTCGCAGCGACTTTTTGCGCTACTACAGTTCCGACACCTCCCGCGCCGATAATCAGGGCTTTACACATATAAATAACGTTAATTTGGTTTTGTATCTAGTAAATATTTTTGACAAATTTACCTAAAAATTTTGGTATTACAAAAAAAACCGCTACATTTGCACCACCAAAAGACAAAGAGACCTCTCTTTGAGTTTGGAACAGGATGGTTTCGTAGCTCAGCTGGTAGAGCACAACACTTTTAATGTTGGGGTCCTGGGTTCGAACCCCAGCGAAGCCACTTCTTCTTAAATGAAGAGATTAGATTGCCTTACTTCTCCGAAGTGAGGCGATTTTTTTTTGCGGTAGCCCCCACTCATTATATATAGGTAGAGCCCGCTATATTTTTACCTACAAATTGTATTTGTGCAGTTGCCAAAAAATCGCTACCTTTGTAGGATAAAATTTCAAAACTATGACTATCTTTAAAGTAGGGCTATACCACCCCGAGGATTCGATGAGCGATTTGATCTGCGAGAACTACCCAATGCTCCTTGTGATGAGCCGATTTGGCATTGATCTAGGCTTTGGCGAGGGCTCAATCGAGGAGGTGTGCCGCAAGCACAACGTCGATCTCTACACCTTCCTGGCCGTGGTGAACACTCTTGTTGCGCAGCCTGGTGGCAAGGGTCCAAAGATCGACTATGCGCAGATATCGCTTCGGTCGCTCATCTGCTATCTCCATGAGTCGCACGCCTACTTTTTAGAGTATCGACTGCCCACTATTCGCCGCGAACTTGTCGAGGCACTCGAGGGCAGTGGCGATGTTGCAGTGGTGATTCTCAACTACTTCGACGAGTATGTCGCGGAGGTGAACAAACATATGATGTACGAAGAGGAGACCCTCTTCCCATACATCAACTCGATGTTGAACGACACCTTCAGAGAGGCTTATAGCATCGACATCTATAGCCAGCATCACGACAAAGTGGAGGCTAAACTCTCTGAGTTTAAGAGTATTCTGATTAAATATTACCCCGCAAAGACCACCTATGCACTGAACAATGTTCTCTACGACATCTTCTCATGCGAGCGCGATCTTGCATCGCACAACTGCATCGAAGATGAGCTGCTGGTGCCCACCATGCGGGCATTCGAGAGTATGAAAGGGGGCAAAAATGTCTAAGCGGATACATATTGTTATCGCGGAGCCATCGGCAATTATTCGTTGCGGAGTGGCCTCGCTTCTGCAGCGCGCGACGCTACTCAGCATCGAGGCTATTGAGGTGAGCGACGTGGCATCTATAACCTCCATCGCTTATAAAACGCCTCCCGATGTTGTCATCGTAAATCCCTCATATTTAGGGTTGTTGTCCCCATCTCAGATTAGAAGCGATCTGCAAAACGATGCCTTGAAGATTGTGGCGATGCAGAGCACGCTGATCGACCAGAGCCTGCTGCAGAGCTACGACGAGCTCTTTTCGATATACGACTCAGAGGAGTCGATAATTGAAAAGATCACAAATCTCGCCAAGGATAACCAGGAGCGCGAGGAGCGCAAAGAACTGAGCCAGCGCGAAAAGGAGATCATCGTCTGTGTAGTTAAAGGCATGACCAACAAGCAGATGGCCGACAGCCTCTGTTTGTCGACACATACGGTGATTGCGCATCGTCGCAATATCGCGAGTAAATTGCAGATACACAGCCCCTCGGGCTTAACGATCTATGCCATAGTCAATAAGCTGGTCGACTTGACCGATATAAAAAATAGTATCTCGCAAGGTCGCGAGGAGTAGGTCGCCGCTGCTACCAGAATTTATTTAACTCTGCATTATACTCGAAGCCCACGCTCTGTAGGCTCTCGATAATATCGGCCTGCTCTAGGCCTAAATCGTCGCATAACTCGCTCAGCGAAAGATAACTATCGCGTAACTTTGTGTTGATGAAGCTGAAGAGCATCATCGGGTCGGAGGGGATATTTTCCATTCTTATGTGTTTAATATGGTGCAAAAATAGTAATATTATTACACTCTGTCAATAGCATAATGTTGCTATATGTGAGTATGTATACAACCGACTCCCTCCGAGGACGGCCTGGGTCTGACTCCGTCGGGCGGAGATTGCACCTCCGCGGGTGCATATTGCTCCTGCGATATTGGGCATAGAACTTTTTGCTAAAGTTCTATGATTTTAGAGATCAACGAGTTGCCGCAAATAAATTTGCACAACTCATCGAACTCTAAAATTTCTTAAATGCCGAAGGCATTTAAACCCAATTCGAATTGTAAACAGCTAAGATTCAATACCAATTATAAATGGTGAATTGTGAATGGTGAATTGGTTTAGTCATTCGGAGATTTGCTTTTGGCAACCTTTGGTTGCCATAGATAAAAGTGTTACTATAATTTTTTGAGAGTTTACTCTCGGGAAAATTATAGTAACACTTTTAACGTAAGAGCGCAGCGAAAAGCAAATCGCCGCAGCATAATATGCACCCGCGCAGGTGCTATCTCCGCCCGACGGAGTCAGACCCAGGCCAACCCAAGCGGGCCAACCCAGGCAGGCCATTGAGCGTCGTTGCAAGTGCGGCACAGGCCTCATCTACACGCCACATTTCGAATGGGTCGCCTACCTTGTTTGATATGGCCCTAATCTGCATATAGTCAACGTTTAAGCGTTGGCAGACGGCCATAAAAGCTGCCCCCTCCATATTTTCAATCTGTGCATTGCAAATGCACTCGCTTGAACAATTTACAGAGTTTGAACTCACGGCGCGCAGTGATGTGCGAGACTCAACCTGGTAACTCTCGGCGAAGCGCGCGGGGAGCGCTGCAATCTGCTCTGATGTGACCTCAATAACCTCACACAGAGCAACTTCCTCCAATGAGTAGCTACCTGCGATGCCCGCTAAAACCAATAACTCCTCTTTGCCTCGGCTGCGCATGTCGGCGATCACGTGCGCTGTTGTTGCGGCGCATTGAGCAGCCCCCACGCCGCAGATGACAACTGAGGCATGGGGGTTAGAAGCACAAAATCGTTGAGCCTCCAACTGCGTGGGGATCAAGATTATCATGATGTTAGCGAGCCATAAATGCCTCGATCTCGTCGACCGATGATGGAATCTTCTTGTCGCCCATAACCTCGCATCCGCTCTCTGTGATTATCAAATCATCCTCGATGCGAATGCCTCCGAAGTCACGGAAACTATCTAACTTTTCGTAATTTACAATATCTTTATATAGGCCGTTTGCACGCGACTGGTCGATGAGCGCTGGGATGAAGTAAATTCCTGGTTCATTGCTGATTACAGCACCTGGACGCAACCTCCACTCGCTGCGGTAGATGCATGTTCCCGAGACTGCAGCACGCTCTGCAAACTCCGAGAAGTCGAAGCTGCGCTCGCCAAAGCCCTCACAATCATGCACATCCATACCCAAACCATGGCTCAATCCGTGTGGCATAAAGAGCATTACGGCCTTCGACTCTAAAATCTCGTCGATGGAGCCCGAGATCAAGCCAACCTCCTTAAGTCCCTCAGCCAAAATCGTTAGCGCCTCCTTGTGGAGATCCATATACTTCATTGGGCGCGCCACGTCGGTTACGTGATCGTGGGCTGCCAATACTATATTATATATGTCGCGCTGCAGCGGAGTAAATTTCCCACTCACGGGATATGTGCGCGTGTGGTCGGAGCAGTAGCCATCGAGATTCTCGGCACCTGCGTCGCAGAGGAAGAGTCGCCCATTCTCGAGAATGCCATCTTGATTTATATTGTGCAGAGTCTCACCATGTTGCGAACATATCGACTGGAACGACACTCCCTGACCTTGGCGTCGAGCTATGCCCTCGAGCGCACCCGAAATTTCGCGTTCGGCAACACCCTCGCGACACATCGACATGGCTGTGGTGTGCATTTTATAGCCGATCTGGAAGGCATTTTGCATGGTCGTGATCTCCTCCGCCGACTTCACTTCGCGCATTTCGGCCATTGCAAAGATTAGATCTAGCGAGATGTAGCTATGAAGCATTGACGGCATAATGCTCAACAAATCAGCTATTTGCAGCTTTGTCTCACCACGATAT
Organism: Rikenellaceae bacterium; assembly: GCA_044433705.1. GTDB lineage: Bacteria > Bacteroidota > Bacteroidia > Bacteroidales > Rikenellaceae > Alistipes. The sequence goes on from JAWXTG010000034.1 coordinate 9,928, forward strand.
GGCGGCAAGTAGTGCACGCGGCGACCCGCACGGATTGCGCGCGCGACGTAACCCTGAAGAGCGCTCATGGGGTATGTCTCAAAGACGCCAACCGTCGCGCCCAACTCCTTCAACGTAGGCTGAGGCCCCGTCCAGACGATATCCTCGACGGTGTAGTCGTCGCCGAAGAGCACTTCAGCTCCCGAATCGGCGTCGATCACCGCGAAGAGCGAAGGAATATCTAGACCGAACAGGTATCTGAAGGTGGAATCCTGACGGAAATAGTAGGCGTTATTTGGGTAACAATTTGGCGAAAGCATGTTGCCAGGAACCAAAATTAATCCATTTGCAACTTTCGCTTTGAGGGTCGCACGACGCTCAACAAAACTACTTAACGAAATCATAACTTTATATATTTTAAATTTTTAACAATCTAATTATCAACCTCATCAGCCGACACCATTTTATACAGCTTGTCGCCGCGACGCACCAGCGTATCGGTCTTGATCGAGCAGAGGCTACCCTGCACAACACTCTCGACAATCTGCTCCTCGAACATCAAATCACCAACCGCATGCTCCACGACTCCCGTGGTCTCGCCAAAAAATATCGCGGCATCGCCTCGACTCAGCGGCGCAGCCTCGATAAGCACTTCAGCGACCGACAATTTTTTGAAGAAGTTGGTCACTTTGCCCACATAGACTTTACGCTCGGTGGCAGAAGAGCCGTGACGCGTGGTCTGCTCCGCGACAGTCTTACCCGCGTAGTAACCACCCCAAAAGCCTCTGTTAAAGACAGTTGAAAGGCGCTCAACAAGTGGCGCGACCACCTCTTCGCCGTAGGTTCCATCCTCGATTGCGCGCAGCGCCGTATCGTACGATTCGATAACTCGTTTGACATATTCACCTCCACGAGCTCGCCCCTCGATCTTTAGGACCTTGACGCCCGCTGCGATAAATTTATCTAGGAACTCAATGGTGCACAGATCTTTAGGCGATAGAATATACTGTCCATCCATATCGAGCATCTCTCCCGTTTGGGTATCTTGAACGGTATATTTTCGGCGACATATCTGGCGGCAGGCCCCTCGATTGGCCGAGCAATCGGTCTCGTGGAGGCTCAAATAGCACTTGCCCGAGATCGACATACACAAGGCTCCGTGGGCAAACATCTCGATCTCAACGAGCTCGCCGCGAGGTCCCCGAATATCCTGCTCGACGATGTCGCGATGGATGGCAGCGATCTGAGTGAGTGAGAGTTCGCGCGCCAAGACCACAACATCGGCCCACTGCGAGTAGAGCCTAACAGCCTCGGTGTTGGCGATATTGCACTGCGTCGAGATATGCACCTCGACACCCACCTTGCGCGCATAGAGAATCGCTGCGAAATCGGCAGCAATTATTGCGTCAATCCCCTCAACCTTAGCGCGATCGATGATCTGCTCCATCACCTGCGTCTCACCACTATAGATGGCGATATTGACCGTCAGATAGCTCTTTATGGAGTTCTCTTTACATATTTTTACGATCGCCGCAAGGTCGTCTAGCGTGAAATTTGCAGCCGATTTGGCGCGCATATTAAGCTGCTCGACACCAAAGTAGATCGAGTTTGCACCCGCCGCAATTGCCGCGTGAAGTGATTCATAGGAGCCTACGGGCGCCATTATTTCGATATAGGATCTCTTCATCGCCCCTACTTCTTTCTATTTATTAGCCCCTCGGCAAAGAGTCGAAGGTTGGCCATGCGCTGCGACTCGACATCCAAGGTCGCGAGCAGCGAAAAGGCCTTTTCGAAGCGGTTTTTGATCTGCTGCTGAGTGTAATGCGGAATATCTAGAGAGTCATAAACACCCTTGATTCGTGCGATTTTCTCCGCGGCGCTCAACGTTGAGTCGAGGTGCGTCGAGCGCAAAATCTCGCGTGTTGGCTCATCGGCACGACTCATGGCGCTATTCATCAAGAAGGTCTGCTTACCCTCCAAAATATCGCCACCGATCGCCTTGCCCAGCTCGTCATCGCCGTAGGAGTCGAGCAGATCATCTTGGAGCTGAAAGGCGATACCAATCTCTGTCGCAAAGCGCTTAAGGGTACGGCATTGCGACTCCGTTGCACCGCCCAAAATGGCACCAATAGCCGCCGAGCTACCCAGCAGAACCGAGGTCTTAAGCTCGATCATTCGCATATATTCGACCATCGAAACCTTGGTGCGGGTCTCATAATCCATGTCGTACTGCTGACCCTCGCACACCTCGGCAGCCATGGTGTTGAACTCGCTTAGGATCTGCGGCAGGCACGCTGCAGGAACTTCACTTAGAAGCTTATAGGCCAATATCATCATCACGTCGCCCGACAGGATGGCCACATTGCGTCCCCACTTAACGTGCACCGCAGGCTTACCACGGCGCACATCGGCATTATCCATAATGTCGTCGTGGAGCAGAGTGAAGTTGTGGAACACCTCGACAGCCGCCGCAGCGGGCAGAGCCACAGAGGTTTTATCGGAAAAGAGTGAGCTGCAGAGCATCACCAACATGGGGCGAATGCGCTTTCCACCAGCCTCCAGTGAGTAACTTATTGGTGCGTAAAGTCGTGTGGGCTCGGTCGGAAGTTCGATTTGAGCCAAGTAGTTTTCTATCTCAGATAGTATTATTTCGTTCGATTTCATACAATTCAAATGTTTTAGCGACCAAAATTAATAAAAAACTTTGTAGAAAAAGAATTTTATATTAACTTTGATACTGAAATTTAACCCTAAAAAAACGAACCCATGAAAAAATTATCATTTGGAATCGATATCGGAGGCATCAACACAGCATTTGGATTGGTTGATCAAGATGGCGAAATCTATGGCGAAGGCTCAATCAAAACCGCGTCGTTCCCACGTTATGACGATTACGTTCCGTACCTTGAAACACTCACAAATGCTCTTCAAGAGCTACTAAAATCGATCGATTTCGAATATGAATTGATTGGAATTGGAATTGGGGCTCCCAACGCAAGTTTCCACTCTGGCTGCATCGAGCAACCCGCAAATCTTTGGAAATACCAGCCTAACAACGTAGGGCTGAATGAAGAGGAGCGAATCTTCAACATCGTCAAAGATCTTGGCGCTAGATTCCCTGAGGTTCAACATATTGCCGTAACCAACGACGCCAACGCCGCAACAATCGGCGAGATGATCTTCGGTAACGCCAAAGGCATGAAAGATTTCGTTATGATCACCCTAGGAACAGGTTTGGGCTCTGGATTTGTCGCAAATGGCGAACTTGTCTACGGCCACGACGGCTTCGCGGGCGAGGTTGGCCACGTTATCGTCGAGCGCAATGGTCGGGTCTGTGGTTGCGGTCGCCGAGGATGTCTCGAGACCTATGTTTCGGCTACTGGTATCAAACGTACAGCTTTCGAAATGATGGCTAACACCAATATTCCTAGTGAGTTACGCAATATTCCATTCAGCGATTTTGACTCTCTTTTGATCTCAAATGCAGCTAAGAAAAACGACCCTCTAGCACTCGAAATCTTCCGCTACACAGGCGAGGTTCTCGGTCGCGCATTTGCGGACATGTGCACAATCACATCGCCCGAGGCGATCATCCTCTTTGGCGGTTTGGCTAAGGCTGGCGAGTTGATCTTCGAGCCAACAAAGCGCTACATGGAGGAGAATATGCTATTCATCTTCCGCAACAAAGTGAAGCTCCTACCTAGCGGAATCCAGGATAAGAACACCGCTGTAATTGGTGCCTCAGCATTGGCTTGGCAGCGATACAACGCTTAACAAAACTCTACATAAATCCATCCGAGACAGCGATGACAAGGCGAATTATTGAGTGCGTACCCAACTTCAGCGAGGGTCGCAACAGCAATATAATCAATAAGATAGCCCAAGTCATCGAGGCCTCGGATGGAGTTTTTTTACTCAACGTCGACCATGGCCAAGCGGCCAACCGCACGGTCTATACATTCATCGGTCAGGCCGAAGCTGTAGTCCAGGCTGCGTTCAATGCCGTAAAATTGGCCAGTGAACTCATCGACATGCGCTCTCACACGGGCGCCCACCCACGCCTAGGGGCCGTCGACGTACTGCCCCTGATCCCCATCGAGGGGATCACGCTCGACCAGTGCGCCGAGCTTGCACGAGCGCTAGCCAAAAGGATTGCCGAAGAGCTCCAGATCCCTTCCTACTGCTACGAGGCTGCGGCATTCACCCCCGAGCGACGAAATTTGGCTGTATGCCGCCGAGGTGAGTACGAGGCCCTCCCCGCGCGCATAACAAGCGATGACGCGCCCGACTTCGGGGCTCGTCCATACGACTCGATAGTTGCGCGATCTGGCGCCATCAACATCGGCGCTCGCGAATTCCTGATAGCCGTAAACTTCAACCTCAACACCAAATCGGTCGAAATAGCCAACGCCATTGCCTGCGAGATCCGCGAAAGCGGCACAAAAGGCAAAGCAGGAAGGCTAAAAGCATGCAAAGCAATAGGCTGGTACATAGATGAATACGGCATAGCGCAGATCTCAACAAATCTCACCAACATCACCGTAACACCCCTACACGTGGTCTTCGATCAAGTGTGCCAAGTGGCCGTCGAGCATGGCGTCGAAGTGACTGGCACAGAGATAATTGGGTTAGTGCCACGCAGAGCGATGATTGCCGCAGGGCTACACTACGCCAAAGGCAAAGAGCTACCTGAGGAGGCGCTTATAGATTTAGCAATCAAGAGCATGCGACTCGACGACCTGCAGCCTTTTGACCCCAGCAAAAAAATTCTATTTTAATTACTTTCTTATGTTTCTTACTGCCCTAGCAGCGGGCCGCCGCCAGGCTTAAGCCTGGACCCAAAAACTATTCGTTTTTGATCTTGTATTGCACTGATTTGCAGCGCTTTTTAAGCGCATGTCGATATATAACAATAGCTGCGAGCTTATGAAAATGAATTTTCAACACTCACACCTATTATTATATATCATTGTCAACCTGCGGTTGCCAATGCAAATCAGCGAGTTGGAACCACGCAACTTAAAGGCAAAACATGGTTGAATTAAAACCCATGTTGGTTACAATTCGAATTGGGTTTAAATGCCTTTGGCATTTAATAAATTTTAGAGTTCGACGAGTTGTGCAAATTTATTTGCGGCAACTCGTTGACCTCTAAAATCATAGAGTTTTAGAAAAAAACTCTATGCCCAATATCGCAGCATAATAAGCACCCGCGCAGGTGCTATCTGCGCCCGACGGAGTCAGTTGTATACGTACTCGGCGGAACTTAAAAGAGGTGGCTGTTGATTTCTAAGACTTTGTGTGATAGTGAGTTGATGCACTCAACGTCGATTCCTGCCAGGCGCATGTTTAGTGCTCCTTTGCAGCAGACGAAGCAGCTGGGTTCGTAGAGTGCAAATATTGCGCGAGCGAATTTGTGGCGTATCATTATCGCCGAGCAGCTTTCGGGTTCGCTTGCGCGTGTTGAGCAGGGCTCCATTGAGCTGTACATTGTGGCCCCTTTTAGATCTGCACCAGCTTTCTCGGCCTTTTTAACCGCCTCTTGCTCAGCGTGATGAGTGGATGATGTCTCGTGTGTGTATCCCTCGAAGATCTCACCTTTTGCGGTTACAATCACCGCCCCAACGCAGTAGGATGTGGGCGATGGAGTACATTTTCGACTTATTTCGATTGCGCGCTCAAGATGTTTTATGTCGCTTTGATGATCGCGCTCGCGTATGGCGTATAGCTCAATCTCCATGCCTCCTAGATCTTTGTGGTCGGGGGCCAAGTCGTTGAGCGATAGTGGTTTGTCAAATCTTGGCGCAGCGGCGTCACCCACAATGATTTGCGGGTTGCGAGCTATGCGCACTCTGTCGGCACACCCCTCCGAGAGGAATAGATTCAAGATTTGGGCTCCTCCCTCGACGAAGATTTGGTTTAAGCCTCGTTTTTCGAGATGTGTGCGTATTGACGCCGCTGTAATCTGCTCCTCTACAACGACTTCCGCGAAATTATCCAGCTCGGGCCGAGCAACCTCGGAGAAGATGATTATATTTTTATATGGTGACTCAAATAGCCTGAGTGAGGGGTCGATGGCACCGCGGCGACTTATTATAACTTTGTGTGGTTCAGCGGTTTTTCTCGCCTCGACACGCTCTTGACGCAGTGAGTCGCTTTTGAGTGATAGGCGTGGATTGTCGCGCCGAAGTGTCTCGGCGCCAATGACTATGGCGTCGGCTTTGGCGCGTAAGTCGTACACCTCGACCCAATCTTCTGGGGTCGAGAGTACTAACCTTGTGGCGCTATTGTCGTCGATGTAGCCGTCGGCCGATGTGGCTACCGAGAGAGTTACACCCATGGTGACGGTCGCTATTTTTGGCGGAAGTAGATCTGAATTGGCACTCCTGAGAAGTCCCACTCATTGCGCAACTTATTTTCGAGGAATCGGCGGTATGGATCCTTGATATATTGGGGTAGGTTTACGAAGAATGCAAACTGTGGCGTAGGGGTAGGCAGCTGTGTTACAAACTTGATTTTTATGTACTTACCCTTTGTTGCTGGCGGTGGATAGTTCTCGATAATTGGCAAGAAGAACTCGTTGAGTTCGTGAGTTGCCACGCGACGTTTGCGGCTTTGGAATACGCGGATTGCGGTCTGTAGAACCTCCAAAATGCGCTGTTTGTTGAGCACCGAGGTGAAGATGATCGGAATATCGTTGAATGGAGCCAATTTGCGCTCCAGCTGCTCGCGCCACTCTTTCATGGTGTTGCTGTCCTTCTCGATCAGGTCCCACTTGTTGACAACGATCACGCAACCCTTACGATTTTTAACGATAAGGTTGTGTATGTTAAGATCCTGGTGCTCAAGTCCTTGTTGTGCGTCGAGCATCAAAACACATACGTCTGATGCTTCGATTGCGCGGATTGAACGCATCACAGAGTAGAACTCGAGATCCTCCATCTCGCGGTTCTTGCGGCGCATACCAGCTGTGTCAACAAGGTAGAAATCCATGCCAAATTTGTTGTAGCGCGTGTGGATCGAGTCGCGCGTTGTGCCCGCAATTGAGGTGACAATGTTGCGCTCTTGGTCGAGTAGGGCGTTGGTCATCGAAGACTTGCCGACGTTGGGTCGACCCACGATTGTGATGTGGGGTAGGGTATCGTCGTAGTCGCCCTCCACCTCTTCTGGAAGTGCCTTAACCACAGCATCTAAGAGGTCTCCTGTGCCACTTCCGCTCATCGACGATATGCAGAAAAGCTCGTCGCTGATTCCCAGTGAATAGAACTCGTGCGAGAGGTAGACCTGGTCGTTGTTGTCGATCTTGTTGCAGACCAAAATAACCTTTTTCGATGAGCGACGTAGGATGTCGGCCATCATCATATCGAGGTCGGTGATACCCGTCATCACCTCCACGAGGAATAGGATTACGTCGGCCTCTTCGATGGCGAGCAGCACCTGGCGGCGGATCTCATCTTCGAAGATGTCGTCGGAGTTGACCGAGTAACCACCAGTGTCGATCACCGAAAACTCGGTTCCGCACCAATCGCTTTTGCCGTAGTGGCGGTCGCGTGTGGTACCTGCGGTAGAGTCGACTATCGCTTTGCGCTCGCCAATCAGACGGTTAAAAAGTGTACTTTTGCCAACATTTGGTCGGCCAACAATTGCTACTAATCCCATATTTATTCCTCGTTAAATTCTTTTGTTACTATATATTAAGGTCGCAAAGATAGTGCTTTTTTGTCGAAGATAAAAGTTTTGCAAAATATATGCATATAAAAAACGTTAGAATCAATAAAAAATTATTAACTTTGACCTTAGTTAACTTAACTTAACAAAGCAGATTATGAACAAATTTTTCAAAGTCATCACCGTGTTAGTTGTGATGTTATCATCAGCTACTTTTGCCGCAAAAGCGCAATCTATTCCTTTCTTGATGTATGGTGTCAGTGTGGGTACCAATATTTCTAGTTTCAAATTGGCAGATGCCGCTGACGTCGACCTATCTAAGACAAGCCAGTTTGGCTACCAAGCGGGAGCTATGGTTGGTCTCGACCTCCCTATAATCGAACTTACAGCAGAGGCTCTTTGGGTGCATAACAAGATGACTCTCAATGACTATACTTCGGCTAGCGTAACTAGCAATTCGGTTGAGCTTCCAGTTTTGGCGTCGTTGCCTATCTTGGGACCTATTCGCGTCAAGGCGGGTCCATCTTTCATGATTTACAACAAAGCGAAGGCAAATTATGTCGATCTTGGCGCTGTGAAATCTAGCGTTGGATATGTTGTGGGTTTGGGCCTAAACCTATTCAGCTTGACATTTGACGTGCGTTATAATGGTCAATTCAACAGAGATACAGTGCTAGGTTTGGAGAATGAGACTTCATCTTATGATATCAACGCTAGCTCATTTAGTGCATCTGTAGGTTATAGATTTTAACGCTTGCCAATGAGCGAATCGTCGAAAGAGATCATTCTGGAGGGGGTAGACCCTCGCGAGCTCTACGGGGCGCAAAATATCTACCTCGAGCAGATCAAGGAGTTGCATCCGCAGCTTAAAATTGTTGCGCGCGGTGGATCAATCAAGATAATTGGCTCGCAGGAGGAGCAGGCTAAATTTGAGCGCCAACTTGAGGGGCTTGTGGCCTACTATCAGAAGTATGGCCACATCTCTGCCGAGGTGGTTTCGCAGGCCTTTTCGGGTGGTAAAATCGAGGTTGAGGCGCGTGTAGATAAAGATGTTATCCTCTTTGGAAATAGTGGAAATATCATTCGTGCACGTACGCACAATCAGCAGCGTTTGGTGGATAGCTACCAAAAGTGCGACCTGCTATTTGCCACTGGGCCAGCGGGTTCAGGTAAGACATATACCGCCATTGCGTTGGCCGTTAGAGCGTTGAAGGAGCGCGAAGTGAAGCGAATAATCTTAACTCGCCCAGCGGTTGAAGCGGGCGAGAAGTTGGGCTTCTTGCCTGGCGATATGAAGGAGAAGCTCGACCCCTATCTTCAGCCTCTTTACGATGCTCTCAACGATATGATTCCGCCCGCAAAACTCCAAAAATATATGGAGGAGGGGACTGTACAGATCGCGCCGCTCGCCTATATGCGTGGGCGAACGCTCGACAACGCCTTCGTGATCCTCGATGAGGCGCAGAACACAACGCTTTCGCAAATCAAGATGTTTCTCACGCGCATGGGGCGCAGTGCGAAGTTTATCGTGACGGGCGACGTTACGCAGATCGACCTGCCTCGCAAGAGCGATAGCGGATTGATCAAGGCGATGGATAACTTGCGTGACGTTAAGCATATAGCTCTCATTGACTTCGATACGCGCGACATCATTCGCCACCCGTTGGTCAAGGATATCGTCAATGCCTTTGAGCGCGGTGAGCAGCGCGAGCAGGAGCGTGAGCGTGAGCGAATGGGTAGCAAATGAACAACTTAAATAACAAAAAAAATATGAACAAAAATTTCGAAGCTTTGAACCCGCAGTCGGTATGGAAGCACTTTGTAGAGATAATGAAATGTCCACGACCTTCGCACAGCGAAGAGTCTATACGTCAGTATGTTGTCGATTTTGCAGCGGCGAACGATATTGAGTGTGTCGTAGATGATGCTTTCAACGTATATATGCGCAAACCTGCCACTTCGGGCATGGAGTCGCGCAAGGGTTTGATCCTGCAGGCGCACCTCGATATGGTGCCTCAGAAGAATAACGATAAGGAGTTTGACTTTATCAGCGATCCGATAGAGGGCTACATCGATGGCGAGTGGGTGACTGCAAATGGTACAACTTTGGGTGCTGACAATGGTATCGGTGTTGCGGCGATTCTTGCTATTTTCGAGGATAAAGAGTTGGCACACGGTGAATTAGAAGCTCTTCTTACAGCTACAGAGGAGACTGGTATGGATGGTGCAACGGGGCTTAAAGGTGGCCTCTTGAAGGGTGATATTCTTCTTAACCTCGACTCGGAGGATGAGGGCGAACTCTTTGTTGGTTGTGCTGGTGGAGTCGATGTGTCGGCAACTTTCGAGTATGACAGTTGCCCTGCGCCAGGCTCTGATTATAAGGCGTTTAAGATTGAGATAAAGGGTCTTAAGGGTGGTCACTCTGGAATTCAGATCGTCTGCCAACGTGCAAATGCCAATAAATTATTATTTAGATTCTTGCGCTCTTCGGCTGTCGATGTCGATATGTTGCTCTGCTCGGTCGATGGCGGTGGATTGCGCAACGCTATTCCGCGTGAGGCTCAGGCGGTTGTGCTCGTTCATGAGGATGACGTGGATGCATTCCAAAAGGCTATCGCCAGTTATGAGTCTGAGATCGTCGTTGAGTATTCGGGTGTCGAGGAGTCTATCTCGATCACCGCAACTGAGGTTGAGGTTCCCGAGGAGATGATCGACGAGGATGCAGCGGCATGTTTAGTTTGGGCGGTTGCGGGGTGCCCCGATGGCGTTATCAAGATGTCGACCTCGATGCCAGGTTTGGTTCAGACCTCTACCAACCTTGCGCGCGTGGTCTCAGATGGTTCGACTGTTGCAATTCAGTGTCTGCTTCGCAGCTCTTTGCGCACCGAGAAAGAGGCCTTGGCCGACATGATCGCTTCGGTCTTTGAGCTTGCTGACGCCGATGTCGAGAGCACTGGCGCATACGATGGTTGGAACCCAAATATGGAGTCTCCAATTTTGAAGGCTATGGTGGCATCTTACCGAGACCTATATAATATAGAGCCAAAAGTGACAGCGATACACGCAGGTTTGGAGTGCGGAATCATCAGCACCAACTACCCACACCTCGACATGATCTCCTTCGGTCCAACGATTCGTTTCCCGCACTCTCCAGACGAGAAGGTTGAGATCGCCTCGGTGGCCAAATTCTACGACTTCTTGAAGCACACGATTATCAACGCGCCTCAAAAGTAATTTGATGGGTGAGGCAGATATACAGGAGTGGCTTGTGATCGTCAATCCCGTTGCGGGATCTGGTCGAGGGTTGGAGCAATATCCGCTCATCTCGAGGCTATTGCGCGACGAGGGAATCAAGTACGAACCGCTCTTTACCGAACATAAATTCCACGCTGTAGAGCTTACGGTGGCCGCTATAAAGCAAGGCTACCGTAAGCTCTTAGTGGTTGGAGGCGACGGCACCATTCATGAGGTGGTCAACGGCCTATTTATCCAAAAAAGCGTCGATCCATCAGAGGTTCTCCTGGGTGTGATTGCCGTTGGCGACATAAATAATTGGGCCAAAAGTGCGGGGGTGCCTCTGCGCGTCGAGCGGGCAGTCAAGGTGATCAAGGCGGGTGAAAGTCACCTGCAGGATATTGGCGTGGTCTCCTACGAGGAGGCGCACTATCGCCAGACTCGTTATTTTGCCAATGCTGCTGGTACTGGCTTCAATACCTTTGCCCTCAGGCGAATGAATCATCTGCAAAACAAGGGGCGCAAGGGTCGACTGCGGCTATTGACGTCGTTCGTACGCTCATTTTTCGAGTATAAACCCACGGGAATTAAGATCTGGATTGACGACAAGCTTGTCTGGAACGACCTGCTTATGAGCATCTCGATCGGTATTGGAAGTTACAACGTTGGCGGCATGCAGCACCTGCCCCACGCTGTAATTGATGATGGTGAGCTCGATCTATCGCTCTTCCGCCCCATTCACTTTTGGCACATCATGTTCCGTTCGCACTACCTCTTCGATGGCGGGATCTACCGAATTGGCCACATCCTGCAGCAACGCGGCGCCAAGATCAGAATAGAGTCAACGCCAGAGACTAGCCTGGAGGTGGATGGCGAACTGCTCGGCGAGAGCCCATTCGAATTCTCCGTGCTGCAACGCGCTATTCGCGTGCTCGCTCCGCCTCGTCGACAGCCTATTTGACGCCTGCATTCCGCGCGCCTTGGGTTGGCCTGGGTCTGACTCCGTCGGGCGCAGATAGCACCTGCGCGGGTGCATATTGTGCTGCGATATTGGGCATAGAACTTCTCGAAGTTCTATGATTTTAGAGGTTATAAGGCTACTTCAAATAAATTTGAGTAGCCTTATAACCTCTAAAATTTATTAAAGTCCATGCTGGACTTTAAACCCAATTCGAGTAAAAAAGAGTTTCTAAAACGTATGTTTGCATGTCTGGTAAATGACTTGTAAACAAAGATATACGATATTAGGTATATATAAATGCTTATGATGTTTTAATTTCTATAAGAAAAAAGAATGAGTGAAACCTCTCGGAGGGGCTAAAATATTGATAAATCGAGCAAAAAAGATGCTCATATAGTTGTAGATCCAAAAATTATGCGTATCTTTGCAGTCCATTTTGGCATGTAAGCCCGAGTGGGAAATCGAAATTTATTAATTTTTAAGGACAAAAAACGTTAAGATGCCAACTATTCAACAGTTAGTTAGAAACGGTCGAGTAAACTTGGAGTACAAGAGTAAGTCTCCAGCACTCGCA
>JAWXTG010000035.1:0-22176 GCA_044433705.1 Rikenellaceae bacterium
TAAATGCTTAACAATTGAGTAACAAACCAGTGAAATAAAAATAATATTAACCGACACAAGGAGAGGGATATATCTTATTAATTAAGAGAATGCTGTCTAAGGTAGGGGAAGTATTATAGGAAGATCTTGTAAGCGACCATATTGCACAATATATCTACGGAGTTAAACGAGCTAATAACTAAGAATCGGGATGAACTACGGTCGCTACTTTACGCTGGACATAAATGCCTCACAGCTAGTCAATGGAATAGCTGTGTTCTACTATCGTGGCTTGCGCAACGACTCCGCAAACAGTAATAACAAGCGAGATAAATATCCGATCTATCTACATATTTCATCCGAAGGTGTGACCTTCCACCTACACTATGTCGACCCGCTTGGCGAGATTCACGAACACTCAAATAGTACAATTTTGAGCCTTCCAATCTCCTCAAATCTAAGCATAAAGGATAATCTCACACAGAGTCTCATCGACATTTTCCACTCGACATTTCCTGAGAAGCCCAAGGATGAGAACATCATAGCTAATATCGCAACGCTCACAATTGAGAATAGCGAAAGAAGTTTTAAGGGCATCACATACTCCTCACTCGAGGTGTTCGGCATTGACTACCCTGCCGAGGGAGAGATAAAACAGTACCCCATCTTCGACCTCCTACGAAAATTACTTCTGGATTTCATCTACGAGATGGAGCACTCTGGCGTGTTTAACAATGCACCTGGCTTTGACGAGGTCACCACTGGACTCAACGAAAATTTTCTATTTCGCGCAATTCGTAACAAGGCTGAATATTACTACCAGCGTAAATTAGCGAGTAAATTCACTGACTCTCAAAAGGTTAAGGTCAAGGACAATAGCGAAGCTCTCAACAACCAAAATATATTTATCGCCGACTACTACACCGCCGCAGAACGCCGATGGGTCGAGACAATTGCCGACAAAAGATCCGATGCAACATTCAACGCTGCGCAAGGTTGGTTTGCTGACGTCGAACTGGAGATGGATATGGTTTACCAATCTGGAGAGCTCAAGAGCAGTTTGGGCGACCCCGCTCGAGAGGTCCGAAGCAACGAGTTCACATATAGATGTGCTAAGTTCCTTACGACGATCATCGATCCCGAGAAGCTATGCGGCGAAAAGGCCATAAGCAGCGAGAAGGCGGATGAGATAAAGTACAACAACACCAAGATAGAGTCGTTCAACAGCACAAACGTCGAGACGGCAAATAGCGCTCTCGAGTGGTATCTACACAGATACTGTTTTGATGGTGTGCTTAAGATCTGGTACGGCGAAAAGTATCGCATTCTTCAATATATATTCACTATATTATCGCTGCTGCTCATCGCTTCACTTGCCAGCAAAAAGTTCAGCGCTATCATCAGCCCAACAAAGGATTACACCATACTACCGCTGACAATCATTATAATAATGATTGCCATTCGTGGCTATATCATCGTTCGCGGATGGAAGAAAATGGGGTGCGTAGGCGACGTTAATATATTCATGCCCAGGCTCTTTGCCTCTATCATCACGGCATGGTTCACTCTCGCTATAGGCGAAGATATCTTCAAAGGATTCTTCGATCATCCGCATAACTACGTCACCTCAATACTCCTTACAGGAATCACATTTGCCTTTATTTTCAACGAGATTGGTAAGTTGAATCTCTACGCATCACTCGAGAAGCGCTTCTTCCGCTCTCTGACTCTCATGTCCATGGCTTTTGTCTACTCACTCCTATCTGGCCTCTTGATCATGAGTTTCTTTGGCGACACATATCTCGAGCGCAGTGGATACCTTAAAGAGTTCTACGACAACAAGGTATACACCAACAACCCAGAGTACATTGCAAAACCAGAGTATACGCACGACCTCTTCTACAAAACAATAAACGAGCACGACGACACGCTCCTCGAGCAGATCAAAGCTCTGGAGCTGACGCTACCCGAAGAGCTAAATCCGCATATTAAAGAGCACCTTAACTGCGCATACACCACCGCCGAAGGTATTGAAATTAAATATGGCGTCACGCTCAAATTGATCTCTATCTTCTGCGATGGCGATGGCAATATTGCCGACGATGCACTCATCAGCGAACGAGTGGAGGCACTCAGCGAACATCTATCAGAGGCTTCACAAAACGCCATATCACTCACACGCAGTGAGTTGCAACACTACCACATACATATGATTAAGGGTAAGCACACCACTGACTCAAGTCTAAAATATCTTTTAAGCAGCCTAAATAATCAGACTCTATACCAGGAAGCTCTCGAGCACCTCACTCCAACCAACAACAAGGAGCAAGTCGCGCGCAGATCATTCTTCAAAATCCTGATATACAGAGATATGCTATTCCAATTTGCATTCTTCGCAATGTTTATCGGAATATTCCTACAGCTGGTATTTGAAGAAAAACCTGTTACCGAACCTCTATAATAACAGCCATTGACCCCGTCGAGGACGGCCTAGGTCTGACTCCGTCGGGCGCAGATAGCACCTGCGCGGGTGCATATTGTGCTGCGCATTGGGCATAGAACTTTAGCAAAAGTTCTATGATTTTAGAACACAATAAGTTGCCACAAATAAATTTGCGCAACTTATTATATTCTATAATTTATTAAATGCTTGCAGCATTTAAACCCAATTCGAATTGTAAACAGCTAAGATTCAACATGAATTGTGAATTGTGAATTGTAATCTATGTTGTTCCAACTCACTGATTTGCATTGGCAACCGCAGGTTGACAATGATATATAATAATAGGTGTGAGTGTTGAAAATGTATTTTCATAAGCTCTCAGCTATTATTATATATCGGTAAGCGCTTAAAAAGCGCTGCAAATCAGTGCACGACAAAAAGATCAAAAACGACAGTTTTTGGGTCCAGGCTTGCCTGGCGGCCGCCCGCTGCAAGGGCAGTCCGAAGCGTAAGAAACGTAAGAAGCGCATAAATGGACAGCCAACTACAGCTCCACCCATCCACAATTTGTAATTGTCAGTGAATATTCACCATCGAAGTAGTAGCTTACAACAGCATGTATTGTGCATGGCCCCGAGGGTAGCAATAGATCTGCGTAGGCGCACAACCTATCCACCGAGAGCTCCGCACTATTGCCCGCCTTGTCGGTGATTATGTGATATGTGTCCACAGTTCTATTTGTCAATGGATCGCGCTGGCAAAAGGTCTCGACACCATCAGAGTTCGTAATAGTCACCTCCTCTATCTCAACTAGTTGATATGTGTGTAGCGGGGTCAACTGATCTATTGTCAGCGTCGTTGGGCGCGGAAGCCCCGTCTGCTCGCTCCCCTCTTTTAGGTAACGCCCCAACTTCGATTGCTCAATATAATCCAGAGTATAATCTCCTGTTGGCTCGGCGCCAAGAGTCAACGCACCATACAAATTATTGAGATAGAGCCCACTACAGCTCACCGACACTCGATAGCCATAGGGGTAGAGCTGGTAATCATCATCAATGTCACACAATATCTTAACCGCGGCACTCTCATCCTCGATAATCAGCGTTTTGTAGAACTCACCATACTCACTATTGGCTGTGATAACACCCTCAATACTAATACTTTGTGAGATTAATACACTGCGATTATTGGCCTCAATATTACGAAGTGAGGCGATCGACACATGGTCGAGCGTAAAGGTCGACGCATCGGCGCACGCAGCAAGAAGTGCGATAGCGCTAATATATACAATCCGCTGAGCCACGCAGTTTTAGAATAAATTGATTAGTGTAACTATCGGTACTTCCAAACTCCACGATTCCACTCAACGTAACATCGCCTTGAGGTATTATGGACGCAGCAAAATCTGCATAAGGTGATGTGTAGCACCATATTGAATCTAGATCTGAGTTGCGAAATAGAGCGTAACCGCTCCAACTACGCTCTACCCCATCCTCTGTGTGCAGCTGTAGTGAAGAGAGCGTAACCAATTGACCAGCACGCGATTGCTCCAACTCATCGATGGAGCATAATTGCGGGGTTAGAGGATCTCCAAACTCGTTGATCTCGACGTAGAGGTCGACAACCGCCTCGGATGTCATGTAATCGAGCGTATAACTAGATGTGGCTGGCGCAACTAAGCCAGCGCGAAGAACGCCTAAATAACGATCAAGCCCTAAACCATTGAGTTTGAGCGCCACACGGCTACCCACAGGGTGCCGAACATAGGAGTCATAGAGTCCATCGAGGATCTCAATTGCATAGCCATCCTCCTCGATGATAAAACTTTTAAAGAAATTTCCGTACTCATCATTTGCAGTCACCACACCTTCGACGATCAAATCTTGGTAGATTTGACGCGTGCCGTACGAATAAAGCGTGTGAACATGAGAGATATCTGTATTAGCTACAACCGCCTGGCTGGCTGTCGACTCAATCGGGTCAAAAGAGTCGTAGCAACTCACTGCCAGAGAGGAGAGCAACAGTACTACTACTATTTGTCGATCCACGAATCCTTAAGTCCTACGAAGTACAAAATTCCATCTAGACCAATTGTCGAGATCGACTGTTTAGCTGTAGCTTTAACCTTAGGTTTAGCGTGAAACGCAATTCCAAGACCTGCTAAATTAAGCATAGGTAGGTCATTAGCACCATCTCCCACAGCTATAGATTGTTCGATATCGATATTTTCGAATTGGCAAAGTAGTCGCAAAAGTTCGGCTTTACGATCTCCGTCAACCACCTGACCGAGGTATCGTCCCGTAAGTTTGCCATCTGCAATTTCCAGTTCATTGGCATAGACATAGTCGAAGCCAAAGCGCTGACGCAGGTGGTTTCCGAAGTAGTTGAAACCGCCCGATAGAATCGCAGTTTTGAAACCTACGCGCTTGAGAATGGTCATCATACGCTCGAGCCCCTCGGTGATTGGTAGATTTTCGGCGATCTCCTTCATGACCGACTCGTCGAGTCCCTTGAGTAGCGCCACGCGCTGGCGGAAGCTCTCGCGGAAATCGATCTCGCCGCGCATTGCCTGCTCGGTGATTTCGCGAACCTGATCACCAACGCCTGCTCGGTCGGCCAACTCGTCGATAACTTCGGTCTCGATGAGCGTTGAATCCATATCAAAACAGATCAATCTGCGACAACGGCGGAAGATATTATCCTCCTGGAACGAGACATCGATACCATCCTCCAAAATCTCGATAAATCGCTCCTGCAGGCTATGTTTATTGGGTAGATTTCCACGCACCGAGATCTCGATGCACGCCTTGGGGGCACGCTTATCGGGGCTCAATGGCACACGGCCAGTAAGTCGATTGATATCATCGATGTTGAGTCCATGCTCCGACACCGCATTGGTCACTTTGGCAATATGCGAGGCGTTAATTCTACGCCCGAGCATGGTGATGATGTATCGATTTTTACCCTGGCGACTCACCCAATCCTCGTACTCCTCCTCAGAAATTGGGGTGAAACGGATGGTGATTCCCAGCTCCGAAGCTTTGAAAAGGAGCTCCTTCATAATGAAGCCCGATCGATCTGCAGTGGTCTGAAATAGAATGCCCAACGCCAACGACTGGTGGATGTTAGCCTGTCCGATATCGAGGATAAAAGCGTCGTACTTCGCAAGTATCGCGGTGAGCGACGAAGTCATTCCTGGCTTGTCGGTTCCCGAGATGTTAATCTGTATAATCTCAATTTGTCTCTCCATAATCACAAAGATATAAATAATATCTGGATGCTAAAAATATAGAGAGTGAAATTTTGGCCGATTCATGGTGAATCTTGCAATTTTTTAACTATTTTTGTTGCCTAATTTAATACTATTAATAAAATGGAACTAAAGGATATCCTTGCAATCTCTGGACAACCAGGACTTTACAAGTATGTAGCACAATCTGCACGCGGCGTCATTGTGGAATCACTTCTCGACGGACGTCGTTCAAATGCATCGGCAACAGCTCGCGTCAGCACCCTTACCGAGATCTCGATGTTCACCGAAGAGGAGGATGTAGCTTTGGCTGAGGTCTTTACAAACATATACAAGTATACCGACGGCAAAGAGACAATCTCGCACAAAGAGTCGAACGACAAGATCGTCGAGACCTTTGCAGCGGTACTTCCAAACTACGATCGCGACCGTGTACACGTTTCAGATATGAAGAAGTGCTTCGCTTGGTTCAACATCTTGGTGAAAGCTGGATTCACATCATTCGAGCTTCCCAAAGATCCTAATGCTCAAGCAGAAGAGGAGTAGTCACAATGAAGATTTCCAATATTGAGTTGGGCGAAAGTCCACTCTTCTTGGCACCCATGGAGGATGTCACCGACCCCTCGTTTCGCTATATGTGCAAACATTTTGGGGCCGATGTTGTCTATACCGAGTTCATCTCGGCAGATGGATTGATCCGCGACGCCTGGAAATCGAGAGCTAAATTGAATCTTGATGAGGGTGAGCGCCCCGTAGGTATTCAGATCTACGGGCACCTTATCGAGCCTATGGTCGAGGCTGCACGCATCGCCGAGAGCGCTTCGCCCGACATTATCGACATCAATTTTGGATGCCCCGTAAAGAAGATTGCGGGGCGCGGAGCAGGATCGGGCATGATGCGCGACGTGCCTCTAATGGTCGAGATGACTCGACAAATAGTGCAAGCAGCCAAGACTCCCGTGACTGTGAAAACCCGCCTAGGGTGGGATGAGGAGTCCAAAAATATCGAGGAGATCGCCCTACGCCTACAAGATGTAGGAATCGCAGCGCTCACAATTCATGGTCGCACGCGCGCGCAGATGTATAAAGGTGAGGCCGACTGGAGCCTAATTGGAGCGGTGAAAAACAATCCATTAATCAACATTCCAATCATCGGCAACGGTGACATCAACTCAGCGCAGAGCGCAAAGGCGGCCTACGATCGCTACGGGGTTGACGGGGTGATGATTGGACGCGCCACATACGGTCGCCCATGGATATTTCAAGAGATTAAACACTACTTAGCAACAGGTGAGATTCTGCCTCAACCAACAGTTATTCAGCGCGTTGCAATAGCCAAAGAGCACCTAGCCAAGTCACTCGAGGTCAAGGGCGACAAGGTTGGAATTCTCGAAATGCGCCGCCACCTCTCGAACTACTTCAAAGGTTTGCCCAACTTCAAGGAGACACGTCTGAAGCTTGTCACCATCAACGAGCCTGAAGCTCTATTTGAGGTGATCGACTACATCGGTCAAAACTGGGGCGACTTCGACCTCAGCGAGCAGGTGCCCGCACCACTGTCTCATGATATGTAGATCTTTTCGCTTGCTTACGTTTTTTACGTTTCGTACGTTTCGTACTGCCCTAGCAGCGGGCGGCCGCCAGGCTTAAGCCTGGACCCAAAAACTGTCGTTTTTGATCTTGTATTGCACTGATTTGCAGCGCTCTCGAGCGCTTTACGATATATAACAAAAGAGATGAGCTTATGAAAGCTAGACTTTCAACACTCATCTCTTTTGTTATATATCATTGTCAACCTTCAGTTGACAATGCAAATCATTGAGTTGGAACACGCGTTACATAATGCGTAATTGATAATGCATAATTGAGTTGAGTTGATGTTGACAGTTTACAATTCGAATTGGGTTTAAATGCCTTTAGGCATTTAAGAAATTTTAGAATAGAATGAGCTGAACAAATTTATTTGATTCAGCTTATTGTGTTCTAAAATCATAGAGTTTTAGAAAAAAAACTCTATGCCCAAGTCGCAGCACAATATGCACCCGCGGAGGTGCAATCTCCGCCCGACGGAGTCAGACCTAGGCCGTCCTCGGAGTCAGTTGTAAGCGCACTGAAAAAAATCACACCTATTTAAAATGAGACCGTGTATGGCGAATACATCAACATTCCATGCTCTGTGTCCAGAGGCTCGAGGGCTTGGCGGATCTGCTCATAGCTATCAACGATCGGGTTGGCATCTGCGCCAACGATCGCTCGGACTTTAGCCTGCAGACCTGAAAGCACTGCGACTAAGCCTGTTGGGTCATCCACCATCTCGACAATTCTATAATCATCGGCAATTCCAGCCTTATCGATAGCTATCGCAAGGGCCTCACGAAGTCCGCCATTGCTGTCGGCTAGACCGAGCTCAACCGCCTCTGTTCCACTCCATACGCGACCCTGCGCAATCTCCAACACCTCGTCCAGAGGTAGGTTACGCCCCTCGCTTACTAGACCTGTGAAACGCTCGTAAACCTTGTCGACGCCCTTCAGCATCACCTCCTTTTCGAGGGGACTCATAGCGCTGTATAGAGATCCAAAATTGGATGACTTGTTTGTCTTAACGCTATCGAAGGTGATTCCCAGCTTATTTTTTAGACCCTTTTCGACGTTAGGAAACATTCCAAATACACCTATAGAACCAGTGAGTGTCAACCTATTAGCGACAATTGCATCGGCTGGAGCGGAAATGTAGTAACCACCAGATGCCGCATAGGAGCCCATGGATACAATCAACGGCTTAGTTTGGCGCAGTAGCTCCAATTCTCGCCACATCACATCCGAGGCTAAAGCGCTACCTCCTGGCGAGTTGACGCGAAGCACAACCGACTTAATTTTATCATCTAATCGCGCTTTGCGAATAGTCTCAGCCATCGAGTCGCCATAGACCTTTGAGTCCGCCCCTTGGCCATCGACGATGCTACCATCAGCATAGATTATCGCCACCTTATCTGCGCTAATACTCTGATATGAAAGCTCTGACGATATTATATAACTCTCAAAATCAATGTAATTTATCTTATCATCAACTTCGGCGATGTCGGCTCCAGCCTCACGGAAGATCGCAGGAAACTCATCCTCGTAGATCAAACCATCGACCATCTTTGCAGCCAAGGCACCATCAACATCCATGCACTCAAGGTTATCGGCTACGCGGTTGACATCTTCGAGGGTCAAGCCTCGCGCAAGGGCAACATCACCAGCGATAACCGACCACATGGAACCCAACAACTGCTCCATCTGAGCACGATTCTCGGGCGACATATTAGTGCGAATATATGGCTCAACAGCTGATTTATAGCGACATGCAGTTGGGCGGAACACCTCAACCGAGATATCGAGCTTATCGAACAATCCCTTATAGAACATAGGTGACGAGGCCATACCATTCCAAAGAATTGTACCCTCAGGTTGAACGTAGATTTTATCGGCAACAGTCGAGAGGTAGTAGCCCCCCTGCGTATAATTATCGTTATACGCGATGATAAATTTACCGCTCTCCTTAAACTCCAAGAGACCCGCTCGAATCTCCTCCAACGCCGCCAGACCTACAGTCGAGTAGATGCTTGGACGAAGGTAAATTCCCTCGATATTGTCATCTTCGGCAGCAGTCTCAATAGCTCTTAATGTATTGAGCAGCGTGATATTAGGCTTATATTCAAAGGTGTTGAAGTCGATCTGCGACATGGGGTCTGTAGATGGAGCCTCGGAGAAAGAGCCCTCGAGCGTGATCTCCAAAATTGAGTTCGGCTGAACCGTAACTGCGCTCTGAGCGCCCAACGAACCAATGGCTGCGAAGATAACCACAAGCCAAATAACAAAGCCTATAACTCCACTCACAACACAAGCCAACAAGGCCGCCCAAAATATCTTAACGAATTTCATAGTAACACATAATTTAAATAATTTGACACAAGACAAATGTAGTATATTTTTTTTAATTAACCAAGACTCGAGCGCAGTTAAACAGAGCGGAAACCATTTTTTAATATCTTTCTCCCCATACTCATAAAAAAAGAGGATCAAGTCTATTAACTTAATCCTCTAAGGTAGCGGGAGAAGGACTCGAACCTCCGACCTCCGGGTTATGAGCCCGACGAGCTGCCAACTGCTCTATCCCGCGATATATCTTCTGCCTCGCGTGGCTTCTTTTTAACGTCTCCTAGAGTGAAGTACTTCTCTTTAGGGACTGCAAATATAGGGCAAAAAATATTACCCACCAAATTATTTGCTAAGTTTTTTGTAATTATTTTTTCATCCGTCGACTACACCACTCACACCACAAAGTGTAAGTTATTATCATACAGTATAATAGATCACATATTTTCAAATCGCAGATTATAACAATAATATTTTTCTCATCTTGCATCCATAATTGTCTAAAAATAGCTACTTTTATAGCATGAAAAAGATCTCAATAATCATAGCGACCTACAATCGGTGCGACTCCCTCCTGGTGACACTTCGCTCCGTGGCGGCGCAAAACCTTGATCCTCAGCAGTGGGAGTGCGTGGTGGTCAACAACAACTCAACCGACCAGACGCAGCAGCGAGTCGAGGAGTTTGCAGCGTCGCACCCAGAACTCTCGATTAAGCACCTCTTCGAGGCTCGTCAAGGGCTCTCATGGGCGCGCAACTGCGGAATCGAGGGCAGCGAGAGTGAAATCGTAGCGATCATCGACGACGACGAGATTATCAACGCAGATTTTGCCGCTGCATACATCGAGCTATTCACCTCTCAACCCCGCACCACATCAGCGGGCGGGCGCATAATACCAAAGTATGCAACCGAGCGTCCGCGATGGATGTCGCACTACACCGAGCTCCCGATAGCCAACCCACTAGACATGGGAGACATCACACGTCAATTTCCCAAGGGTCGGATTCCAGGAGGTGGCAACATGGCGATACGTCGCTCAGCACTCAAAAAATATGGTCTTTTTGATGTCGAGCTTGGCCGAACAGGCAAAAAACTAATCGGCGGCGAGGAGAGCGACCTCTTTGAGCGCCTTACTCGCGGCGGCGAGGAGTGCTGGTACTGCCCCAACGCAATAATGTGGCACATCATCCCTCCCGAAAAGCTCACCCTTGACTATTTCAACAGGCTCACATATAATATAGGTGTAAGTCAACGCCTCCGCGCAGAGATCAACGGCCGCAGCATCGCCCTCTCCGAAGTGGGAAAATGGTGCGCCACGATACCCATTGCACTGCTTTATCTACTGCAATTCAACGCTCCTAAGTGCTTATACCTATTGCGATTACGCTACAACATTAGCCGCGGAATCTTTGCCCGCGGGAAGTAGGGTTATGCCGAGGACTGTCCTGCGCGGACAGCGGCGGGGTGCTCCCCGCGGAGCTATACCACTGCGATTTGGGAGACGAGCTTACAGCTCTAAAATATTACTAGTCACTATCTTGATTCAAATAAATTTGATCAATATAGTGACTAGTAATATTTTTTAAACACCCAGCAGGTGTTTAATCCCAAAGCGAAGACAGAACATAGGTTACACCATCCAATTTCATAGGATTTATTGAAATTTGGTAATTTGGCTGGAGTCTATTCGATTGGGGTTCGAACGCCTGCAAGGTGTTCGATAAATTCTAATAATCGGAGAGGTGATCAAATTTATTTGAATCGCCTATCTGGTTATTAGAATCATAGAGTTTTAGGATAAAACTCTATGCCCCAACCGCAGCATAATATGCACCCGCGCAGGTGCTATCTGCGCCCGACGGAGTCAGACCTAGGCCGTCCTCGTAATCAGTTGTAAGCGCACAGAGGTCTAGAGTGCACGTTTTGCGCGCTTAGCCATTTGCGAGGCAAAGACGAAGTCGTTGAGTTCGCGGTTTTCGGCCTGGAGGATGTTGTCGCGCGTTCCCTCCCACCACTTTTGGCCTTCGTGGATATAGACTATTTTGTCGCCGATCTCCATTACTGAGTTCATGTCGTGGGTATTGACGATCGTGGTGATGTTGTATTCGATGGTGATGTCGCGTATAAGATTATCGATCACGATTGATGTTTGTGGATCGAGTCCTGAATTGGGTTCATCGCAAAATAAGTACTTGGGATTTAGAACTATAGCACGCGCTATGGCTACACGTTTAATCATTCCGCCACTTAGCTCCGAGGGGAATAATTTATGCGCTGTGGCGAGGTTGACGCGGTTCAAACAGAAGTTAACTCGATCTAACTTCTCAGCCTCGGAGAGTGATGTGAAGAGGTCGAGCGGCAGCTTAACATTCTCCACAACGGTCGAGGCGTCGAGAAGTGCCCCGCCCTGAAATATCATACCTATATCTTTACGGATCTCCTTGCGCTCCTTGAATCCAAGTGCCGTGAAGTTGGTCTCATCGAAGAAGATATCACCCGAATCAACATCGTGGAGACCCACTAGCGACTTAAGCAAAACGGTCTTTCCCGAGCCGCTCTTACCAATAATTAGGTTTGTCTTTCCCGTTTCAAATTCGATGTTTATATCGCTTAAGATTTTCTTATCAGCAAACGACTTTTCGAGGTGTAGGGTGCGGATCATATTAGCAGAATTTGGGTCAAAATAAGGTTGAATATCATAATTACGATGGAACTTGCGACCACGGCGCGAGTCGAAGATTTACCCACTTCGAGCGAGTTACCCTTAGCGTAATAGCCGTAATATGAAGATACTGAGGTGATTATAAATGCAAACACGACACTCTTAATGAGAGAGTATACAATCGAATATAATTCGAATTCTAGAAGTATACCCTCGATGTAGTCGTTAGGGATCATGATTCCCGTGAAGATGGAAATAAGAAAACCACCAATGAGGCCGATCATCATACTGAAGGCCGTTAGCAGCGGGAAGAAGAGCACCGTTGCGACGATTTTGGGCAGGATCAGGTACGATGCCGAGTTAACACCCATAATTTCTAGTGCGTCGATCTGCTCCGAAATCCTCATTGAACCCACCTCTGAGGCGATATTTGAACCCACTTTGCCCGCCAAAATTAGCGCCACAACGGTTGACGAAAATTCGAGAATTAGCGTCTGGCGAGTGGCATATCCAATAAGGGTTTGGGGGATAAATCCTTCGTCGAGATTGATGGCCATTTGAAGCGTTATCACAGCGCCGATGAAGAACGATATAATGGCTGTAAGCCCCACTGAATCAAGCCCTAAAGCCTCAAGCTCGAAGAGTATGCGACGACGATAGATAGATCTTTTTTCGGGCCTCGAAAAGACCTTCTGCATCAGCAGCACATACTGCCCAATCCTGTATAGTAGTTTTGTCATAATCTTTAATCGTTCTCCTTAACCTCTTCGAAATCGACGTAGTCGCCCACGTTTTTCGAAACTTTTTTCTCACCAACACCCTTTTGCTTAAAGATTTTTACATCTCCATCGTCATTTGTTGCGCGGCGTTGACGGCCACCATTTTGTTGCCCAAAATTGTAGAATCCGCCCTGTTGTTGCTGCTCTCCGCCACCCATTTGGCTCTCCATATTCTTCTGAAATTGGCGAATTTTGTATTTGAATACAAGGCCTAAGATGAAGATTAACAGAATGATACCAGCTATAATATAGAATATAACCTGCATAGCTCCCAAGAAGAACGTCGGTGCAACAATAGCCAAAAATATGAGCAAAAAGATAATCGGGTTATCCTTAATAAAATCAAACATAACAGTGTGTAAATTAAATAAATTTGTAAAATAGTTACCACAAAGATAGAAAAAATTGTCAGATTCACCGAATTTTCCTACTTTTGACACATAATTTAAATATAAAACATTTTATCACATGTTAGATAAGTTAACAGCAATATCACCACTTGATGGTCGCTACCGTAATGTAACGGAACCTTTGGCAGATTATTTTTCAGAATCAGCACTAATTCGCTACCGTATTCGCGTCGAAGTAGAGTATTTTATCGCGCTTTGCGAGGTGCCGCTACCCGAACTTGCGGGAGTCGACCCAGCTATGTTCGACGAGTTGCGCAAACTCTACACCGAATTTTCAGCTGCTGACGCTGAGCGTGTTAAGGAGATTGAATCGATTACAAATCACGATGTTAAAGCCATCGAGTACATCCTCAAAGAGAAGATGGATGCGCTAGGTCTATCGGCCTACAAGGAGTTTGTTCACTTTGGTCTAACCTCGCAAGATATCAACAACACCTCGATTCCGCTCTCAATCAAGGAGGCGATCGAAGAGGTTTACGTGCCAGCGATGGACGAGGTTGTAGAGAAGCTTATCGCAATGAGCAACGAGTGGAGCGAAGTGTCGATGTTGGCACGCACACACGGACAGCCCGCCTCACCAACTCGCCTAGGCAAGGAGCTCATGGTATATATCGAGCGTCTATGCAAGCAGCTTGACATGTTGCACAACCTGCCCGTAGCTGCAAAATTTGGTGGCGCAACAGGTAACTTTAACGCACACCATATCGCCTATCCTGCAGTTGATTGGGTGGAGTTTGCCAATAGTTTTGTTGGTGACAAACTCGATATGGATCGCTCGCAATATACAACTCAAATTGAGCACTACGATATGTTGGCAGCGCTATTCGACAATTTGAAGCGTATCAACACAATCCTTATCGACCTAAGCCGCGACATGTGGAGCTACATCTCGATGGAGTACTTCAAGCAACGCATCAAAGAGGGTGAGGTTGGTTCGAGCGCAATGCCGCACAAAGTTAACCCTATCGACTTCGAGAATGCTGAGGGTAATTTAGGTATGGCCAACGCCGTTTATGAGCACTTAGCGGCGAAGCTTCCAGTTTCACGCCTGCAACGCGACTTGACCGACTCAACTGTTCTTCGTAACGCGGGAGTCCCTGTGGCTCACTCACTTATCGCAGTTCGCTCGCTGCTCAAGGGTCTCGGCAAAGTGATCTTGAATCAAGATGCTATTGACGCCGACCTTGAGGCCAACTGGGCCGTAGTTGCTGAGGGAATTCAGACCGTGCTTCGTAGCGTAGGATACCCTTCGCCATACGAGGCACTCAAGGCTCTTACCCGCACAAATTCGCACATCACCTCTGAGTCGATCGCTACATTTATCACCGAGCTCGATGTAACTGAAGAGGTTAAGGAGCGCCTACGTGCAATTACTCCACACTCTTATACAGGAATTTTTGAATAGTTTGGAATAAAATTGTATATTTGCGTCACTAAATAAAAATATAACAATATTACATAATGGGAAGAGCATTTGAATTTCGCAAAGCGCGAAAGATGAAACGCTGGGGCAATATGGCTCGCGTATTTACAAAAATCGGAAAAGAGATCGAAATCGCCGTTAAGGCTGGCGGTCCCGACCCATCGTCTAACACTCGCCTACGCGTTTTGATGCAGAACGCCAAGTCGGAGAACATGCCAAAAGAGAATGTTGAACGTGCGATCAAGCGCGCAACATCCAAAGACACAGCCGACTACAAGGAGTTTGTATATGAGGGATATGCACCTCACGGCATCGCTGTATTGGTTGAGACAGCTACCGACAACACAAACCGCACCGTGGCTAACGTCCGCATGCACTTCAACAAGTGCGGTGGAACCTTGGGTAACAGCGGCAGTGTAGGTTTCATGTTTGAGCACAAGTGCACATTCAAATTTAACGTTCCTGCAGAGGTTGACACCGAGGAGCTAGAGCTGGAGATGATCGACCTAGGCGTCGACGAATTCTACCCTGAGGAGTCTGTCGTTGTCTACGCACCTTACGAGTCATTCGGAGCTCTACAGCACTGGCTCGACGAGAAGGGTTACGAGATCGTATCTGGTGAGGCCGTTCGCATACCAACTGACACTAAGGAGCTTACAGCCTCTGAGCGTGAAGATGTCGAGAAGCTTATCGAGCGCCTCGAAGAGGATGAGGACGTTTCGAACGTATACACAACAATGGCTGAAAGCGAGGAGGAGGAGTAACTGACTCTCTGCCTGGCTATGTATACAACTGACTCCGTCGGGCGGAGATAGCACCTCCGCGGGTGCTTACTTAAGCCGCGGCAATTTGCTGGTCGCTTACAGCTCCTACGATAAATAGTAATGGATATATTTTGAAAGTAAACTCTCAAAATATATCCATTACTATTTATCTTTTGTCAACCATTCGGTTGACATCAGCAAATCTCCGAATGACAAATCTAATGCATAATGAAGAATTCATAATGCATAATTGGTATTGAATCTCAGTTGTTTGCAATTCGAATTGGGTTTAAATGCTGCAAGCATTTAATAAATTTTAGAATATAATAGGCTGAACAAATTTATTTGATTCAGCTTGTTATGTTCTAAAATCATAGAACTTTAGCAAAAAGTTCTATGCCCAATGCGCAGCGTAGTAAGCACCCGCGCAGGTGCCATCTGCGCCCGACGGAGTCAGTTGTAAACGTCCTCAGCAAAATCAGCAAGTAAGTGCAATAAAAAAAAACAGACATCAAATATACGATAATTGGTTTTTTTTATGTAAGTTTGTGACATAACTTACATATGACATTTTATGCCACGATCTTTACACCTCTGCCTTCTTGTCACACTGTTGACTTTAACATCATCACTCTGCGCCCAAGAGGCTCTACCTCAATATGGTATCGAGAGCCGCAGCACTGAATTTTTCAGTGAACGCTACCAATATAACGACTTGGTGCACTACCTCGACAATCTAGACCTATACGTCACATACCAGTCTGAGACCACAGGTCAATTCAACCAGCCCGATCAACTGATATTCTCGATCGAGGGAAACTCCTACCGTTGGAATAGCTACTACCTCGATGGATTCAGGATCGACAGTCGCTACTCATCGGGCTCAACCTTCTATACACCAAACCTTTACCAAAGCTCGCTCTCGCTCGACTACATTGGTTCGAACCTCTACTTCGAGCAGCAACGTAGCGGAGGAGCCTCATTCTCAGCGAGCTACAATGCGGGGGGCATTGGCGGCATCTCTCCTGGAACCGCCTCGGCAATCCAACTTTTTCACCCCACTGCAACCGACAGATCATACAAGCCTATCACTCTGCGCAATAAGATGGTGGGGGCGGGAACCCTTGCATCAACCTTTGTTGTCGAACGCGACGGGAAGAGCTACTATCACAGCCAATATGTCGATTTCGGAGAGCGTAATATCGTAACATTCAGCAACAACGGAATCGATGGTTACTACCCCGAGAGCTATCTTAGCGCCCAATTCAGCGGCGATCTTCCGCTCACTTTTGGCTCGCTGTTCGACACATCGCACTACCTTGTAAACTACGCTGGGCGATCGAACCTAAACTCCGAATTTTACTACAGCGAAGAGGAGACAGCCCACTATAACGGCTATAGCGTATCACTTTACGGCACGGCAACACGCGACAATATGCACTACACCTCGGGTCTTACATTCGCGCAACACAACACTCGTCACGACGACATAAACTACTCGCGCAACGTGATTGACCAAGATGGCGAGGCATTTGAGCCCTACGAACCCGATGGCAACAACTTCGAACTTTCGCACGCCATTCTCCTGAAAAAGAGACTCAACGAGTGGCTCACACTCTCTTTCGATGGCTACAACTCACTGCTCTATGCCGCCCCAACCACCACCAGCTTCTACAACACGACCTACACTCAGGCGATAACTCAGACCACACCCACCGACCTATATATATATAGGTGGAGCGCCAACAGCTACGCAAGTGGATTGCTCGAGAATACATTGAAGCTGTCAACAGAGCGTCAACTCTCGGAGAGCCTACTCTTTAGAGCCGATGCCGCACTTACCCTCGACGCAATCCTGTTGGGCGGTGGCAAATCGAAGATCAGCCCCAACATCGAGATGCAAACAGGAGTTAGCTACAACCCAAATCGATGGTTCGATGCCGAGTTGACAATTGGGCGTCGACGCGTGGCCTACACCATCGAAGATGTGCAGTATCTCTCTGACGACTACCTAAATGGCGAGATCTACTACGCCGACAGTGGCGACTACTTCACCTCGACTGGCGGAGCACTCCACTCTCTTGCCTCGGGGATCCAGCAACCCGCCTATTGGGCACTCGATATACCCGTGAACTTCACCTTTGGACGTCACCGCATATCGTTCCTGCAGTCGGCACGCAAATATGTCAACAACTGGATCACCAGCTACGATAAGGATGCTTCGGAGTATGGCTACTACGCTACCGACGAGGCGAGTGGACTCGATATTTTCTTTCTTAATTCGGGCGCTACACCCTCCTATGTCATTGACAACTACGCTGATGGCGTAATGGGAGACTCACTGCTCACCGACTCTCCATTCTACTTTAGCTCCAACATCCAATATAGCTATACCGCGCCAAAATTCTACTTCAGTTTCGCATGGCAATCATATATGCAATCGGGCTTCTCGACATTGGGTAACGGCCCTCTACACAACAACTTAGGGGTTTTATCGGAGAGCAGTGCCAACCCCAATACCATGATCAACACCGACAATCCCGACAGCGAATTTATGGCCGTGGGACGCCTCGACCAGGAGCGCGCTTATGTTATGCGCATGTTCGCCTCATACAACGTCAGCGAGAAGTTGGGCTTCGCGCTAAACTTCAAGTTTAAAGATGGCCAGCCATTCTCCTACTTCGACACCATGAGTAGCAGCGACAGCAGCGGCAACCGACAGGTGGCAATCTACCCCTCGACCACTCGTGGTATCAACACCTTCGATGGCGATTTTGGAACTCGCGAAGATGCCTTTTTCAATGTCGACATCCGCGCAACCTACCGTTTCAAAGTCAACAATGGCGGTCTCTGCGAGATGCAGCTAGGCTTCTACAACCTCTACGATTTTGGCACCGAGCTCACCGAGTACACCTTCGATCAAGATCTCGACGCCACGCGCTACGCCATGTCACTCAATATTCCGCGCGGGCTGATCTTCTCATTTAAATATAAGCTATAACAATGAAAATCAAATATATAACAACCCTACTTGTAGCTCTGTCATTGAGCCTTTCAGCAGTGGCTCAGGTCTCGATCGAAAAACCAGATCTAAGCACCTCGACCAAGATTGCCCCCGACTATTTTGGCCCGAACGCGCTACCAATTCCCGATATGCTCGACGGAACCACCTCATCGGATGTGCTTCTCGAGATTGGCACCGACTACTTCGATGGCCACCGCGACGACAAGACCTACGACCTGCATATGAAGCTTGTCGTACCGCTCTTCTCGGAGCGCGTCAACGTCACGATGTGGGTGCAGTCGATCGTCGAATACTACCAGATGAGCGACGAGAGCCACGCCCACAGCCGCCTCTCGGAGGATATCGCCTACACGGGCTATGAGTGCGGCGACGCCTACCTCACCACCGACATCCACATGATGAAGCAGACGGCCAAACGCCCCGACATCACACTGCGAATTGGACTCAAAACTGCACTTGGATATGGCTTTTTCAAGGCTCGCTACTTCGATAATCCTGGCTACTTCTTCGATACATCGGTGGCCAAGTCGTTCAGCCTTGGCGACAACTTTTTCGAAGATTTGCGCCTAGTTGGAACCCTTGGATTTCTATGTTGGCAGACCGATAACGGACGTCAAAACGACGCTGTGATGTATGGCGCTCAGGCCAAAATTCGCACCAAGTGGTTCACTCTCACCGAGAGTTTTGGCGGTTATTCTGGATGGGAGCGCGACGGCGACTGCCCGATGAGCATAAAGAGCGAAATCAGAACAAAATTTGGCCACTACGAGCCCTACTTCCAACACCAATATGGCTTCCGCGACTGGCCATTCACCCAATACAAATTGGGCGTAGGTTACAGATTCTAACTTAGAATCTACACAAACGAGAGAATAAATATTAATAATATTTCTTAAAAACAGATCGACAAAGGGTAAAAATCACGAACTTTTTACTATTTTTGCAAAAACCATTAATTTATAGAGATGAAGAGTAATAGTACTAACAAAATTGTAGCCGCTGCGGCGATAGCTACCGTAACTATTTCATGTATGAATAGCCCCAAAATCGAACTTAAGGAGTACCCCGCGACCGAGCGTGGCGACCTAGTCGAGGATTACTTCGGCACCGCTGTGGCCGACCCATACCGCTGGTTGGAGGATGACAGCTCCGAGGCAACTGCCGAGTGGGTAAAGGCTCAAAATGAGGTGACATTTGACTACCTAAGTCAGATCCCATATCGCACCGATATCAAAAATCGCTTGACAGAGCTTTGGAACTACGCCAAAGAGAGCGCACCAGCCAAACACGGTGATTACTACTACTATAGCTACAACGATGGACTGCAGAATCAATCTGTAATCTACCGCAAATCTTCACTCGACGCTGAGGCCGAGATCTTCCTCGACCCCAACACTCTCTCCGAGGATGGAACCAAAGCGTTGGGCGAGATCTCATTCTCCGAAGATGGTCGCTACTGCGCCTACGCGGTTGCGGGCTCGGGCTCCGACTGGGTTGACATCTACGTTGTAGATTGCAAAACTATGGAGAAACTCGAGGATAAAATCGAGTGGGTTAAGTTCTCAGGAGCTGTTTGGGCTCCAGACTCTAAGAGCTTCTACTACTCGGCATACGACGCGCCAACAGAGGGTGTATACTCGACTCAAAACCAGTTCCAAAAGGTATATTACCACAAGTTGGGCCAGGCTCAAAGTGCTGATAAATTGGTATATATGGATAAGGAGCACCCACTTCGCTACCTCAGCGCATGGCCAAGCGACGACGGCAAATGGCTCTTCATCGAGGGCTCTGAGGGAACATCGGGTACCGAAATTCTCTACAAAAGCACATCGGGACGTGGCGACTTCAAGCCTCTACTTCCAGGCTTCGACTCCGACTACTTTATGGTGGAGTGCATCGACGACCACCTATACGTCAGAACAAACGACGGCGCACCAAACTATCGCCTAGCTAAGATCAACCTCAAAAACCCAGAAAAAGGGTTGCAAAGCGTTGTTACAGAGCACCATATATCAGTAATGGACGATGTAACCACGGCGGGTGGCAACTTTATGATTTCATACCTGCAAGATGCTCAGAGTAAGATCAATCAACACTCGATTGAAGGTCGATTCATCCGCGAGGTAAAGCTTCCAGCAATTGGTAGCGCCTACGGCTTCAAGGGTGGCAAGGAGAATGCAACCACCTACTACACACTTTCGAACTACACGACACCTGCTGCGATCTACTCATACGATCTAACTTCTGGTGAATCAGAACTATACAAATCTCCAGAGGTCGATTTCGATAGCGAGCAATTCGTCACAAAACAGATATTCTTCACCAGCAAAGATGGCACACAGGTTCCAATGTTTGTCTCACACCGCAAGGATCTTGTGCTCGACGGCAACAACCCATGCTACCTCTACGGCTACGGTGGCTTCCAGATCAACCTCACTCCAGGTTTCAACCCCGCCGCAATCATGTTCATGGAACAAGGTGGCGTTCACGTTGTTGTGACTCTTCGCGGTGGCTCTGAGTATGGCGAGCCATGGCACCAAGCTGGTATGCTCGACAAGAAGCAGAATGTATTCGACGACTTTATCGGTGCTGGTGAGTTCCTCATCGAAAATAAATACACATCGAGCAAAAAGCTAGCTATCGCTGGAGGCTCAAACGGCGGACTATTGGTTGGTGCATGTCAAGTGCAACGCCCTGATCTATTTGCCGTTGCGCTACCTGCAGTGGGCGTACTCGACATGTTGCGCTACCACAAATTTACAATCGGTTGGGGTTGGGCCGTA
The DNA here is from genome assembly GCA_044433705.1 of Rikenellaceae bacterium. Classification (GTDB taxonomy): domain Bacteria; phylum Bacteroidota; class Bacteroidia; order Bacteroidales; family Rikenellaceae; genus Alistipes. Next base: position 21,437 of record JAWXTG010000035.1, read on the forward strand.
GAGTATGGCTCGAGCGACAACGAGGAACAATTTGGCTATATATATAAGTACTCACCACTCCACAACATCAAAGATGGAGTCAACTATCCAGCTACCCTTGTGACAACTGGCGACCACGACGACCGCGTAGTACCTGCACACTCATTTAAGTTTACAGCACAAATGCAACACAGCGACGGCGGTAAAAATCCAATCCTAATCCGCATCGAGAGCAACGCTGGACACGGCGCAGGAAAGCCAACATCGAAGAAGATCGATGAGCTTACAGACACCTACGCATTCCTATTCCAAAATACTAATACACAATATCAAGCAGTAAAATAAGTAACAAATAATGAGAGTTTATAAATTTGGTGGAGCATCGGTTCGCAATGCCGACGGTGTGCGCAATCTCCACAAAATCATCAGCGACGAGAACGATCTTTTCATCATCGTCTCGGCGATGGGAAAGACCACTAACGCCCTCGAGGCGGTATTCGCAGGGCTGCAAAAGGGTGATTCAGCAGCCTCAATGGAGCAGATCGCAACACTACGCAGCTATCACGCCGAGATCATCGATGATCTATTTCACACTCCGACAACTATCGCAAGTGTCGAGACACTCCTCGCCGAACTCGAAGAGGTGGCGACAAAAACAGCATACAAAAGCGAAGATGCAGAGCTATGGTATGACACAATCGTAGCCTATGGCGAGCTGCTTTCGACAACCATCATCTCGGAGTATCTCAACGCTGTAGGTC
>JAWXTG010000036.1:0-20635 GCA_044433705.1 Rikenellaceae bacterium
TGCATGTCCTATCCTCAACGACAAGGAGGTTTGCGACGACTTCTCTATCGCACTTAAGCTTAAGTCTAACTACTTGGCTACTTACGTAATGTCTACTTACACTACAGTTTCTATGTATGGTGTTTATACAGTTGATCCACAGCTAGAGCCAGACGTTGCCGTTGAGTTGATGGATGCAGCAGACGTATTTGACTTGATTACTTATGAGTATACTGAGGATTCTTCAGACTGGAGCGTTGTTGACAACTACAACCGATCCTATCTCACAAATATCATTGGTGCATGGAACGAGCCTCAATACACATCATACGAAAGTGGCTATATTACATCTTCAAACTTTAATGTTGCTTCATTCGATGCTGACCTAACCGCAGCAACAAATGAGTCTATGGATGAAGCAGGTGTTACACCTGTGGTAACTCTTGAGTTCTTGGGCCAATGCTACAACAACACAGGATACTTCAGTGCAACTGACGGCAGATGTGTATACTATACAAATAGCTTGGTTATCAAGGGGCAGAATGTAGGTTCTCAGTCTGTTGCACTTGGAGTCATCTCAACAATTGATAAGCCAACTGATTTCTGGTTCAAGTCTACTGCAACTGGATGTAATGACAACGGTATTGTTCGTGTTATGGGTAAACTTACTGCTACATATTCAGATGATGCTGGTTATGTTTATCAAATTGTTGAGCGTGCAGTATGCTTCAGCGTTGAGTCAAAAACATCGGCTGGTTTAGGTCTATCAGACTACGAGAACGACGAGGCATAGCTTTATATCTAGACAAAAAATAATTAAAAAGTAAAACACAAGATTATGAATAACATATTTAAAGTATTCATGGTTGGTTTACTTACGCTATCTTTGAACGAGGTTGTGGGCCAAACTTACGAGGCCCAATACCTCGAACAAAGAGACTATCAACGAGAATTCTATTCTGATTACTCTCGTTGGAGTCTAGGTGCATACGTTGGCCCTGCTGTGGTTTGGGGAGACATGAAGTCTTTCGCTTTCGATAAAACATATATCGGAATCACAACAGGTCTAAGCGGACAGTACCAGGTAAGCCCGACTGTGGGACTAAGACTATCTGCAGGATACACCTATAATAAGGCTGGATCTCAATCTAAGCTCCAAGATTATATGGTAGGTCCCGACGGATATATAGAGTTCGGCTCTAACATCCCCGAAACGGCTGAGCTTATGAGCGACCTATACACTAAGATCAACGCGATGAACGTAGCTCTAAGTGTAGATGTCGACGTTCGCAACCTATTCTGGGGCAACGACGGCACTAAAGAGAGACGTTGGTCATACTTAGTAAGCCCAACTGTTGCATTGCAATACTTCCGTCCAGACCTATATACTAAGGACGACGATGCTGCTTTTGGTGATTCTGCCGTTCACTACGACTGGTCATTTGGCCTTGGTGGTGAGGCAGGTGCTCGCTACAAACTAAGCCCAAGAATCGACCTCGAGGGTCGTGTTGGTGCAATCTGGGTACTAAACAACAAATTCGACGGTATCAGCTCTGCAACAGAGCGTTATCTCAACGGAATTGGTTACATGCAGTTTGGCGTTCGTTACAAGTTCGGTGTGAAGAGCAAGAAGGATAACCTTTCATACGCTCCAACATCTAGATACGTAAGAAAGCAATTCGAGCCTACAATCAAAGAGGTAGTTAAGACTAAGGTTAAGGTTAAGACTGTCGAGGTTCCAGTTGAGAAGATCGTCGAGGTTGGTGTAACTCCAGACGAAATTCCTGATCTACCAACAGTTAACTTCCTTCGCGGCAGTGCTGAGATCGACGAGCACCTCTACGCTGAGGAGCTATTCGAGATCGTTACAACATTGAAGAAGTATCCTGATGTAGATTTCGAAATCTGGGGATATGCAGACCACACAGGTTCTGAGGGTATCAACGAGAGCATCTCAATGAAACGCGCTGAGGCACTTAGCGACTACCTAGTTTCTGAGGGTATCGACAAGTCTCGCATCGTGAAACTTCGTGCAATGGGTAAAGACGTTAACCTCGAGGGTGAGGCTGCTCTTTCTGTTGTTGCTCGTCGCGCAGTTGTGATGAACCACTAGAATTTCAATATCACGTTTAAAAGGTGATCCTCTTTTTGGGGATCACCTTTTTTTTGTACTTGCTTACGTTTCTTACTGCCCTTGCAGCGGGCGGCCGCCAGGCAAGCCTGGACCCAAAAACTATCGTTTTTGACCCTTTTCTTGCACCGATTTGCAGCGCCTTCAGCGCTTAACGATATATAATAATAGTTGCGAGCTTATGAAAATAAATTTTCAACTCTCGCAACTATTATTATATATCATTGTCAACCTGCGGTTGCCAATGCAAATCTGTGAGTTGGAACCACACAACTTTAATGCAAAACATGGTTGAATTAAAACCCATGTTGGTTTGGAATTCGAATTGGGTTTAAATGCCTCTGGCATTTAATAAATTTAAGAGAACGATGAGTTGTGCAAATATATTTGCGGCAACTCGTTGATCTCTAAAATCATAGAACTTTAGCTAAAGTTCTATGCCCAATATCGCAGCACAATATGCACCCGCGCAGGTGCTTTTTTGCGCCCGACGGAGTCAGTAGTAAACGTCCGAAGCGCAATCAATTCTGCACAATTTCTGCTACACATTAACAAAACTTTAATAATTAATGATTATCTTTGGGAATTATTAGTTGCAAATGGGCAAAAGTAAAGATAGAAAAATATCGCAGGAGGGTGATTCTAAAAGATATAGAACAATAGTCGTATCGGATGTTCACCTCGGTTCGAAATGGTCGTCGGCCAAGGAGGCAACTCGCTTTATTCAGGAGAATAGCTGCGAGCGGCTAATCTTATGTGGCGACATCATCGATGGATGGGCTATTATGCGCGGTTCGCGCGAGAAGTGGAAACGCAAACATACCGCCTTTGCCTCGGCTGTTCTCGACGCTTCGACCGACACGGAGGTGATCTACATAAAGGGAAACCACGATGATTTTCTGGATCGACTTGTGCCTATGCAGTTCTCAAACATCTCTATTTTAACAGATTACACCCTTGAGTCGGCAGATGGCAAGCGCTATTTTGTGCTCCATGGAGATCTTTTCGACAACGTAACGACATCGGCCAAGTGGCTCTCGAAGTTGGGCGACATAGGCTACTCTACACTGTTGATGCTCAACCGCATATACAATTTCATTCGCGATAAGCGGGGGCTACCCTACTCGTCGTTCGCCTCGAATATCAAACAGCGGGTCAAAACTTCGGTGTCACAGATGAGTAACTTCGAGCAAAATTTAGCCGATTTGGCTCGTTCAAAGAGATGCCAAGGTGTGATCTGTGGTCACATCCACCGCCCCGAGATCAAGGATATCGGAGGGGTGACCTATCTAAATTCTGGAGATTGGATCGACTCACTATCGGCTCTAGTAGAGGACTTTGAGGGCAATTGGTCACTAATATTTCAAGAGAAAAAACAAGAACAAAAAGAGGAAAAATAGTTATGAGATACCTCTTCGTAATACAAGGTGAGGGTCGAGGACATATGACCCAAGCGATAACCCTAGCTGGACTTTTGCGCAGCAATGGCCACCAGGTTGTCGAGGTGTTGGTGGGCGAGTGTTCGAACCGCCAACTGCCTCAATTCTTCGTCGACAAGATCGACGCACCTATCGTACGATACAAATCACCCGCGCTCGACTATGGTCATGGCGGGAAACATGGCAAGATGTGGCGCAGCATAATGAGCAACAGCAAGCCCACGCGCAGCATAAAGTGGCTCGGAAGCATGAATACCATCGCGCGACGCATTAGGATCGCTAAACCCGATGTAGTTGTCAACTTTTATGAGCTTTTGATGGGCGTCACATCAATGTTCCACCGTATAAAACCACCCGTTGTGAGCATTGCGCACCAATTTATGTTGGAGCATCCGCGATATGGTCACAAGGCGTCGAGCTCGCAGGCGCAGTTGATGATGTCGGCGATGAATACATTCTGCTCGTTTGGATCGAAGAAGATTTTGGCGCTTTCGCTATATCCTCTGCCTCAGGCACATACACGCTTGCATCGCCAACCGATAATTGTGGTACCGCCACTACTGCGACCCGAAATATTTAAATTGAACGCCACCAAGGGCGACTACATATTGGGATATATGCTCAACCCTGCGTTCCTCGACGAGATCCTGGAGTGGAAACGCACGCGTCCCGATGTCAAGATACATCTCTTTTGGGATAAGGCAGGAGAGCCTGAACTTCAGGAGGTTGTAGAGGGATTGTGGCTCCATCGCATTAACGACCAGCTCTTTATCGAGAAGATGGCCAGCTCGGCGGGTTATATCACTACGGCGGGTTTCGAGTCGGTCTGCGAGGCCTACTACATGGATAAGGCGGTGATGATGATACCCGCCCACATCGAGCAACAGATCAACGCTCGCGACGCTGCGAGTGCGGGAGTGGGAGTGGTCTCCGACACCTTCGACATCGCGGCATTGGCAGAGTATATACCTAACCATACCACTAATAATGAGGAGTTTAAGGAGTGGGTACACTCCGCGGAGTCAATATTTTTATCAGAATTAACAAAAGTAAAATAGAGGGTTATGGGAACAATCTACAACAGAGAGATCAGCTGGTTAGAATTCAACGAACGAGTACTACAAGAGGCTCAAGATGAGAGTGTTCCACTTCTGCAAAGGCTTCGCTTCTTAGGTATTTTTTCCAATAATCAGGATGAGTTTATCAAGGTTCGGCTAGGTAATTTGATGCGCTACTGCGCCATGCGTCAACGCGAACAACCAACGATGACGGGTGGATATCGCCCCGACGAACTCCTCTCGCTGGTCAATGAGCGGATGGGAGTCTCGCAAAAACGCTTCCGCGAGACCTACAAAAAGATCATGCATGAGGCTGAGGGCGAGGGCATTCACATGGTGCAGCAAGATGAGCTCACCGAGGAGCAGGTAGAATTCTGCCGCGAGTACTTCCTATCAGTGCTTTCGCTGCGATTGGGCCCCGTGATCATTCGCAAGAGCATGAAACTGCCATTCTTCCCCGACGGGAAGATCTACCTGGCGGTGAAGATGACAAGCAAGCGAGCTACTCGCTACGCCGTGCTGCAAATCCCAGTGAGTGAGGCTTCTCCTCGATTTGTTGTGCTTCCGTCGGCTCCCGAGCGCACCGATATTATCTTTGTCGACGACATCATTCGCCTCTTTTTGGACGATATATTCTTCATGTTTAGCTACGACTCACTCTCGGCGCACACCTTCAAGATCATCCGTGATGCGCAGCTCGCTCTCGACGACGATGTGTCGAAGAGTATCGCCGAGAAGATGTTTAAGGGTATCACCCGCCGTGAACGAGGTCGCACCGTGCGCCTGATCTATGATCAGGATATGCCGCTCGACCTGCGCGACACCATCGTTCGCAAGTTTGGACTCAACTCCACCGCCCAAGTCGAGGCGGGAGGTCGCTACCACCTTATGCGCGATTTGATGAAGTTTCCAAAGGTGCGCCCAGCTCTCGAGAGCCGCAATCCTCGACCCTTGACGCACCCCGACATCGACCCCTGCGAGAGTCTATTGAAGGTGATCAAGCGCAAAGATATCCTCCTAGCATATCCATACCACACCTTCAACCACTTCATCGATCTGCTTCGCGAGGCGGCCATCGACCCCATGGTTACATCGGTCTACATCACCCTCTACCGCACGGCCAACCACTCAAAGGTGATCAGTGCACTGCTAAATGCCGCGGCAAATGGCAAGCAGGTGACAGCGCTGGTGGAGCTCAAAGCGCGTTTCGACGAGGAGCAGAATATCGACAATACCGAGACTCTGCAGCGTGGTGGGGTGAAGGTTATTACCAGCCAGGAGATGCTCAAAGTGCATAGTAAATTGGTGCTAATCGAGCGTCGCGAGGGTAACGCCACACGTGGATACGCCTACATTGGAACGGGTAACTTCAACGAGAATACGAGCGGAATCTATAGCGATTTCGGCCTACTCACATCTAATCAAACGATAGCCGCCGACGCTCTCAAAGTATTTGATTTTCTGGAGAATACCCACAAGCACCCCTCATGCAAGCAGCTCATCGTCTCGCCTTACTATATGCGCGGCAAGATCGAGTCGATCATCGAGCGCGAGATCGAGCAGGCGGAGCGCGGCAAAAAGGCATATTTCTACGGTAAGTTCAACGCCCTGACCGACATAGACATGATCAAACTACTTTACAAAGCCTCGCGCAAGGGGGTCAAGATCAAGCTGATGGTGCGCGGAGCCTGCTGCTTGAATGCGGGCGTCAAGGGGCTGAGCGAGAACATCGAGGTGCGTAGCATTGTCGATAAGTACCTGGAACATGCTCGACTCATCATCTGCCACAACGCAGGCAAGCCCCAAAGTTACATCCTGAGCGCCGACCTAATGACGCGCAACCTCAACCGTCGCGTAGAGGTTGGCACACCAATACTCTCGAAAGAGATCCACACGACACTAACCGAATACTTCAAAATAGAGTGGCACGACAACGTCAAGGCGCGCCTTGTGGCACCACCATACCACAACGGCTACATCGTAAACGAGAAGGAGCCACTCAGAAGTCAAGATGAACTTTATACATTTTTTGAGAAGAAAAACCAATGAAAGAGACTTTAGCAGCAATTGACATCGGTTCGAATGCCATTCGTTTGGCAATCAGCTATGTGGATAGCCGCAACAAGGTGACATTTAAGCGAGCCGCCTTTCTGCGAGTCCCCATTCGCCTAGGCGAAGATGTCTTTACGGAGGGCGAAATTAGCGCCGACAAACGACAAAAATTGTGCGATGCCATGGTTGCATTTAGCCATGTCATGAAGACCTACAAGGTGACCAAGTTCCGCGCATGTGCAACAAGCGCCATGCGCGAGGCGGCCAACGGAGCCGAAGTTGTGGAGTATATCCACGCGCAGAGCGGAATCCAGATTGAGATAATCTCGGGTCAAGAGGAGGCCAAAACGATCTTCGAGGCGGGCGACGTCGCGGGACTCATGAATCGCAGCGAGAGCTACATCTACGTCGACGTGGGAGGTGGAAGCACCGAGGTGACCGTCTATAGCAATGGCAAACGTGCTACCTCTGAGTCGTTTAGGATCGGCACGGTACGCACCATCAGCGATGCGGTCGACAAGAGCGAGCCAAAGCGCTTTAAGCGTTGGCTCGAAGATGTCGCGCTACCCTACCACCCAATTGCGATTATCGGATCTGGCGGAAATATAAACAAAGTGCACAAACTTCTGCTCAAAAAAGATCGGGAAGCGATCCGCTACATCGAGCTCAAACTACTCTACAACCAGATCAACGAGATGAGCTACGAGGAGCGCGTACGCAATATGCGCCTTAATACCTATCGCGCCGATGTGATCACACCCGCCATGAAGCTATTCCTCACGGTGGCTAAGGTGTGCAAAGTCGACGAGATCTTAGTGCCAAAAGTGGGACTTGCCGATGGTATAATCCACCACCTTTTCAGATCTAAGACAGCTTAAGCATATGGTTACCAATCAATTAAAAAAGAGCATATTTATCGGACTCGGAGGAGTCGGCGTAAGTAGCATCACCAAAATAAAACATCTATTTTTAGATGCATGCGGTGACACCCCTCAGGTGGTGAAATTTTTAGCGATTGATACCGACTGCAACTCTCCTGCATCTCAAAATTTTAACTTCAAAGAGAGAATTCAACTTGCCGATAGCGGTGACATCTTTAGATATTATCAAAAACTTCTAAGGAGTGGTGAGTTACCATCGTGGAAGAGCCAAGAGAATTCAAGGCTATTCAACAGCTATCCACAGATTAAGCATAACCACTGTCTGCATCGCACAGATGCTCGCTTTATGCTGATGTATGACAAAGAGCGCGTATCAAGAAAGATTATCGAGACCGTAGAGTCTATCAACGGCACATGTGAGGGTAAATCCATAGTTGACAACACTATATATGTACATCTTATCTTTTCAACATTAGGTTTTACAGGCTCTGGCATCTGCATAGATATGGCAAAACTAGTCAAATCTGCACAGCCAAATGCAAAAGTAATTGGCCATGCAATTTGCTGCGACCTCTCGAATATTTCTCACCACTCTATGTCACCCATGGAGGTAAAGAGACTTAAATCGAACTCACACGAGGCGATCGAAGAGTTAAATTGCGAAATAAAGGCAAGCATGGATTCGGAGGTTAAATCATTTGATCAAATTATCTTTTATGACAACAAAGAGAGTGTCGGCACAGATCTCTCTGGTATCCTTACAGATCTAATCGACAAGGCGAGCCAATCTATATTTTCAGGGCTCTAGGGCCAATATATAGGCAGCGACACGCCTAATGTCACCAACAAAAAAAAGAGCAGCACAGAAGATTTCTCTCCTTGTGCTGCTCACAATTTTTGCTTATATCAATTAGCAATACTTAGTTTCTAGCTACACCCGCCTCATTTACAACAACTGTAATATCGGCCTTATACTCACCGAAATATGTTGTCTTATAAGTCACTGTATAGTAGTACTCAACAGGGTTTTTCATCACAGCCGATGACTCTGCTGCTGCGCTAAACGATACGATATCACCATTTAACTGAGTAAGAGTCTCTGTAGTTGGGTCATTTGTTGCAACTGTAGCGACCTCGAATAGTGGTGCTGTAGATCCAAATACCAGCTGGTAGGTTGGGAATACATTAGCGCTGATTACGCCCTTATTAACCTCAAGTGAGATAGCACTGTTAAGATCTACAGATCCCGCAAGATCATCAATATAGAGATTCAACACTGTAGTTTCGATCTTGTCAGCCAATGGATTGGTGATATAAGCAACAAACTCGGCGCTATCCACAACCACACCATTGATAGAGGCCTCAACAACCATATTGATCTCTGTAGAGTTCCAATCATTCCACTCAAGAACACCATTATTTACCGCTGGAGCCACGAGCGATGGATCAGAAGCTGCAGCCCACGCTGCTAGATCTTCAGTGATATAGTATGTCATTACGACACCCGCTAGATCTGACTGCAAGTTATGTGTAGATTTCAAATCTTTATCAACAACCGAGAAGCTAGTATCAGTTAGTGTAGTCTCGATTTCAACATTACCTGCTGCATCAACAAAAGCGTTAGCCTTTTGGATAGTACCAACAAGAATATTTTCAAGTTTAACGTTAGCGGTGATCTCTGCAAAGTCATCTCCCAACGAGCTATCTGATAACGATATAGCCATTGTGTACACCTCCCCAAACTGAAGTGAACCAAAATCGTATACCACAGATAACACGTCAGAAGAAATACCCAAACTCATTGGTTGACCAGTAGTTGGTGTCACCCTAGCGCTAGCGATAATAGTCTCAAACTCAGACTCAGTAATATGACCTGCAAGGGCAGCTGAATTCTTAGCCCAAAGTGCTGCTGCAAGACCATCTACAAGCATATCTGAGCCTTGACCCTCAAAGTCGAATGAAGTATTGATAGTGTCCAACGAAGTGATTGAAGGTACACCCTCTATCGAAACTGGAATCTCAATATTAACAACATCACCAAATACGTTGGTGTCGGTATAGATAACAACATAGTCAGCGCTCACTGTAGGCATACCTACAAGGGTAACTTTAATAGGCTTGATGTCATTAGAGCCATTAACCTCACTAAAGAATTCAACCATAGCCGAAGCTCCAGCCACTCTAGTCTGGCCGTCAGCCTCATAAACAACTGCACGACCACTACCACTACCATTGTTTGCATACATCTCATTGAACATCTCAGCCGACATATCGCCTAACACTGCAATACAGCTATCAACGGTTGTAGCACCTGCTGAAACGTACTTATTGTAAGTGTTGCTATACTCCCACTTAAGGTCATCCCACGCGGTTGTAACAAAGTCGTGAGTAAGTGCAGTGATCTCTACTCTAGAGCGTGCACGACCAAAATCAAGCGACTCACTACCCGAAGTGATTGCAAACTTATAGTAATCTGATGTGATAATGTTGCCAATAAGATCGGTTGAACCACTCTTAATAGCTGCCGAAGTTGCTGTTAATGTATATTTATCAGAATTAGCAGAGGCTGTAGCAGCTGCTGTAGGAGGAGTAACTACCAACAACGACTCGCTGCTATAGATCGATGCAAACAACTCATAATCAGTGCCATTATAAATATACCAATCGCAACCTGCGAAGAATTCAACACTCTCTGTAGAGTTATACTCTAATTCAAGGTTTTCGTACACAACATCTGATGAATAACCTGCATATGCAAAATAACGGAAGGAGTCACCATAGTAGCCACCATAACAAATTGAATTAGTCATATCCTCTCCTGCCTCAACATCGACACTAACATAATCGGTAACATAATCTGTGCCAGCTGTAGCATCTTCGCTTATTGCGTCAATTTTAACGTGTAGTGCGATACCATAACCCTCTGTTGCAGCGTCATCAAGATTGTACTTAAGAGTTACAGTAAACCTACCTGCCTCCTCTTCGCTCGCCTCAATCTTCTCGATTGAGAATGGAGCTGTAGCGCGTGTGTACTTCTCAGAGTATAGTGTCACGTTGTCGGTGTTGAACTTCTCAGCCCACGATGCTGGAGAGACACGGAAAGTCAACTCTCTAGATGATGAGACTGGTGTGAGATATACTTTCGACGAATTGATCTCGACGTAGTCATTGGCTGCAAAAGTTACTGCAAAATCGCCAGCATGCGTAGGAACAAAGACGAGTGATTGGATACGACCCTCTAGCTCAGCGATGCGCGATGTTAAAGCCTCAAGTGCTGAATTCAACTTAGCTACGGCATCACTATTGAGTTGGATATCCTCCGACAAGTCACTTCCAACCTCCTCAATAAGAGTCTCTTTGATACTCTCGAAGTATGCAGTCGCTGCTGCAGTTGCCTGAGCATCAGTGTACTCATTATAGTCAGAGATCTTAAGATATTTAGACAACTCATCGTTACCAACCCACTCAGATGCAGAGGCCATAGCATCAACAATATCTTTAATTAGACCCTCATTCTCATCACCGACAAGAGCCTGAATTTGAGAGAGAGTTACCTCGGTGAGGTATACATCATCGAGCATCTTAGTGAGGAAATCAGAGGTTACAGTGCTCTCGATCTGGGTGTTAATTGTTGTGTCTAAACTCTCAACAATACCCTCTAAGGCTGCAATAGATTCACTGAGCTCAGATAAATCTACACCCTCTAGCTCTCCTTCGAGCGCATCCAAACGCGAGTAAATGGATGTCAAATCGGGAATATCTGCAGCTACTGCAGCGATTTGATCCTCCATAGAACTAATCGAGACATATTCTCCCTCGATATCTTCTATACGATTGCTTAGATCCGCAATCTGATCATCGTAGTCGCTACACGCAACTACGCTCAAAAGCACCGCCCCAATCACGAGCGGACTCTTCAGTTTGTTAAATTGAAATAAACTCATAAAATTAAATATTAATATTAAAAAATTGTGTTCCAGTTCTGCAATACCTTAAATATATATATTATATGTACTCAACAATAGGCCATAAATAACACACTATGCACGCAATTTGTTTACTATTATCACCCATATAAAGCAAACATATTATATTCTCGCGCATTATGTATCATATATGATACCAACGGGACAAAGATATATTTTAAACTTTGTATTTCAAAATATTTCACATACTTTTTTATGAAAAATCTACATTTCACGGAGTACATAAAACGTATAGGCCTTAATATCAGAGTATTAAGGCTTTCGCGCAATTTAACTGTACAGGAGGTTGCTTATCGCTGCAACATCGAAAGATCCAATCTAAGCCGCATAGAGGCTGGAAAAACTAACTTAACTATCAAAACAATATGTCAGATTTGCGATGCTCTGGACGTATCATTTGAGTATTTGGTAACTAATACTCTAAATTTAGAATCTATTAAAAGTTTGGAGAATAAAGATATTAATACGAAAGAGTAATAGTTATACACAACTACTAACAAAAAAAGAGTGTGACTAACAAGTAAAAAAAATACTTGTTAGTCACACTCTTTTTCCTGTAGAAGTCGGATAGCGAGGTTAGTTTTGGGGCTTCGTGAGCATTTTTAACCGCAGCGTACTTACGTACGTGAGGATTAAAAAGCGGGGGGAAGTGCCGAAAATGACCTTGCTAGTCGGCTTCATCTATCTAAAGTCGTAAAAGAGCTACTTCAACACTCTATCAACCAGTGCTTGAGGCTGGGGCTCACGGCCCGCAAAGTCAACATAGAGCTCCATTGGATCTTGTTGTCCACCCTTCGAGAGTAGCTTCTCGCGGAACGCTGTGGCCACCTCCTGATTGAAGATGCCCTTCTCTTTAAAGATTGCAAAGGCGTCTGCCTCCAAAACTTCGGCCCACTTATAGCTGTAGTAACCAGCTGCATAGCCTCCACTAAAGATATGACCAAAGGCTGGGCTCATCGCTGTACCCTCGATAAATGGCAGGATCTGAGTGCGCTTAGTTGCCTCGATCTCAAAATCTGCAACATCACCCTCATAAGGAGCTGCAAGTGAGTGCCATGCCATATCCAAAAGTCCAAACTGCAACTGACGAACATGGCCATAAGCGGCATTGTAGTTCTGCGCTGCGTTAATTTTGTCGATCAGATCTTGAGGAATAGCCTCTCCCGTCTGGTAGTGAACCGCCCATTGGTCGAGGAATTCACGCTCGGTAGACCAATTTTCGAGTAGCTGCGATGGCAACTCCACAAAGTCGCGATAGACATTTGTGCCGTTAAGTGACTCATACTTACCCTTTGTCAACATGCCGTGGAGGCCGTGACCAAACTCATGCAAGAATGTCTCGAACTCGTCGAAAGTCAAGAGCGATGGGGTCGACTCTGTTGGTTTTGTGAAGTTCATCGTCAGGGTCACCAACGGACGAGTCTCCTGGCCGTCGGCAATCGAAGCACCACGGAACTCGGTCATCCAGGCACCAGAGCGCTTAGAGGCACGGGGGAAGAAGTCGAGATATAGAACCGAAAGGAAGTCACCATTTGCGTCGTGCACTTCGTATGTAGTCATCTCAGGATCGAAGGTATCGATATTGTCAACCTGAGTAAATGTAACGCCGTAAAGCTTTGTCGCCAAAGAGAATACGCCACCTATCACGCTCTCTAGCTTAAGGTATGGTTTGATCAACTCATCGTTAACCGAGAACTTATCGCTCTTATACTTCTCAGAGTAGTAGGCAAAATCCCAAGGCATAAACTCACCCTTGAAGCCGATCGATTTTGCATAGTCGACAACCGCCTGGTAATCCTCCTTAGCCTTTTCGATAGTTGGATCCAAAAGCTCCGTAAGGAAGTCGTTTACCTTTGCAGAACTCCCCGCCATGCTATCGTCAAGCGAGTAGTCGGCGTATGTCTCGAAGCCCAAAAGATTGGCAATTTTCAGACGAAGCTCGACAATTTTACGGATGCTCTCCGAGTTGTCGAACTCGCCACCAAGCGCCTTAGAGCTACTTGCGCGCCACAACTTCTCTTTGATCTCGCGATTTGGCGAGTAGGTGATAAATGGTAGATAGCTAGGGTGTTGTAACGTTACGGTCCACCCCTTCTCGCCGCGCGCTTTAGCCTCTAGAGCCATCGACTCTTTGATCACATTCGACAGACCCTCAACATCCTTGGGGTTGGTCATATTGATCGTAAATGCATTTGTTGCTGCGAGAGAGTTCTGCCCAAACTTCAGCGTCTCGGCCGACAGCTCTGTTGAATATTGACGGTATAGCTGCTTGTCGGAGTCCGAAAGAGCGGCGCCACCTCGCGCAAAACCTTTGTATGTATTTTCGAGCAACATCTTATCCTCGGGCGAGAGTCCGCGGCCTGGCTTCTCGTAAACGGCCTTAACACGCGCAAATAGCTCGGGGCTAAGCGAAATATCATTACCCAACTCAGTGAGCTTAGGTTGAATATTCATCGCAACCTCCTGCATCTCATCGGAGGTGCATGCGCTCATCAACGGATAGAAAACCCCGCTCACACGGCCAAGAAGTTCACCTTGACGCTCGAGCGCAACGATAGTATTTTCAAAAGTTGGTTTTGCTGGGTTGGAGATGATGGCCTCCAACTCGGCACGCGCATAGGCGATACCAGCCTCGAATGCGGGCTCATAGTGCTCGAGCTCGATCGACGAGAACGGAGGGGTTTGATGTGGGGTCTCCCATGGAGCCAACAGCGGGTTAGTGAGGTCTATCTCAGGGTATTGCACCACTGGCATAGAGTTATCTCCACAGCCCACTGCAAGGGCAGATATAGCCATAATTAAAAGTGTTTTTTTCATATTTTTTGATTGTAAATTCTTGCTTAATGCACAACTACTCTGCAGCCTCCTCGGTTGTCTTTGCGCTGTTTTTAGCTGGCTCTACTGGAGCTGGCTCCTTCAATCCGCGACCGATGAGCATCGCATCTTTACTAGGCTCGGCGCCACGGAATTTGGTGTACATCGTCATTCCATCCTCTGATCCTCCGCGCTCCAAAACATTTTGGCGGAAGCTTGCAGCCAACTTCTTATCAAATAGGTCTCCGCTCTCCTTGAATGCGCTGAATGCATCCTTGTCGAGCACCTCAGCCCAAAGATAGAAGTAGTAGCCAGCCGAGTAACCACCATCGAAGATGTGGCTAAAGTATGTGTAGTGGTAGCGTGGCTCGATCTGCGAGAGCAAACTGCGACGGGTCGTAAGCGCATCAACCTCAAAGGCCTCAACGTCAAATGGTTCGTAATCTGAAATTGAGTGAATATCTAGATCCGAAAGCGCTGCTGCGGTCAACTCTGTTGTTGCAAAACCTTGGTTGAAGAGTGAGCTACGGCGCAACTTCTCGACAAGATTATCAGGGATAACTTTGTTGGTTTTATGGTGGAAAGCGTACTGCGCCAACAACTCAGGCTCGAATGCCCAGTTCTCCATAATTTGCGATGGGAGCTCAACAAAATCGCCCTCTACGCTGCCCAAACCGCGATATTTAACCTTTGGGAAGAGGAAGTGAAGCGCGTGGCCAAACTCATGGAATAGAGTCTCGGTCTCGTCGACAGAGAGGAGCGCAGGGTTGTTGCCCGATGGGCGAGTGAAGTTGCAGACAATCGAGATGATTGGAGCTATGCGCTCGCCATTCTCGTCGTAGCCTTGATCGCGGTAGCCGCCGCACCATGCACCTTGGCTCTTACCCGCACGTGGGTGGTAGTCGAAGTATAGGATACCGATGTGTGAGTTGTCGACATCGAGCACCTCAAATGCCGAGCACTCCTCGTGGTAGTGAGGAACAGCTACTGGACGGAAAGTGATGCCATAGAGGCGATTAGCGAGTGTGAAGATTCCGTTCTGCACGTTTGGCAACGACAGGTATGGGCGTATCATCTCCTCATCGAGGTCGTACTTCTCTTTGCGAACAGCCTCAGCATAGTACCACCAATCCCACGATTTGAACTCTCCATCTGGATGATCTTTCTTGAAGAGTTTGGTCATATCCTCAAGCTCTTTTCGCGAGCTCTCCAAGGCTGGATCCCAAATTTCGTTGAGCAAAGCGTAGACCTTTGAAGTCTCTTTAGCCATCTCGTCAGAGATCACATAGTCGGCATAGTCGGTGTAACCGAGCAGCTTCGCCTTTTCAGCACGTAAGCGAACCATATCGTTGATAATCTGCTTATTATCTAGTTCATCGTTGTTGTTACCGCGCGAGATATAACCCGTGTAGAGCTTCTCTCGCAGATCGCGCTGCTTCGAGTAGGTCAAGAATGGAATCCAACTTGGCGCCTGAAGCGTAAAGACCCATCTATTTTTGATGCCCAACTCCTCGGCTTTATCCTTTGCCGCCGCACGAACAGCAGTTGGCAGACCATCCAACTCGTCGGATTTGACCTCTAGGCGGAACTTGTTATTCTCGGCCAAAAGATTTTGACCAAAGCGAACACCCAAGAGCGATAACTCCTCGTTAATTGCCTGCATACGAGTCTTTTCCTCGCCTTGAAGAAGTGCTCCACTACGCACAAATGAGTTGTAAATCTTCTCGGTCAAGCGAAGCTGCTCGGCGTCGAGACTTGCCTCATGGCGACCATCGTAGACCGCCTTTACTTTTATAAACAGGTCATCATTGAGAGCGATCTTTCCAAAGTGAGCCGTCGCAATTGGCGAGAACTCCTCGTTTATGGCCTGCAACTCATCGTTGGTCTCGGCTGATGAGATCATACTGAAGATATTATATATCTTCGAAAGCGTGGTGCCCGCATTGTCGTAGGCCAAGATTACACTCTCGAAAGTTGGCTCATCATCACTCTCCAAAATAGCCTCAATTTCGGCATTATGCTCGGCCATTGCGACCTCAAAAGCTGGCATATAGTGCTCAGGTTTAATCTCTTCGAATGGTGGCGCGCCAAATGGTGTGTCCCACTCACTGAGTAGTGGATTGCTTCCGCTCTGGGCGGGAGCACTACATGATACAAGTGCTGTCATAAGTGCAAATGCTGAAATTAAAATGGGAAAACGTCTCATATATTGTGATTTTTTAAAATTATTAAACAATTTTATTTATCTTTGCAAAGGTATAAATAATATAAAACTAATGCAACTATTTTACGCGCCAAATATTAACCCACCCCACTACACCCTCAGCGAGGAAGAGTCGAAACATGCGGTTCGCGTTTTGCGCCTATCGCAGGGCGACGCGCTGAATATAACGGATGGAGCGGGCCGTTTATTTTCGTGTCGTGTTGTGGAGGCCAACCCCAAACGCTGCTCGGTGGAGGTTGTGTCGACAATCGAGGAGTTCGAGCCGCTACCATACTCTCTAACGATGTGCGTTGCGCCGACCAAAAATATCGAACGTTTCGAGTGGTTCTTAGAGAAGGCCACCGAGATCGGAGTGAGCGAAGTTGTGACTCTTGTCACAAAGCACAGCGAGCGCAAAACGATAAAATGGGAGCGTGAGCAGAAGGTGATCACATCGGCAATGAAGCAGTCACTAAAGGCATACCACCCTAAGCTACATGATGTTACAGCCTTCAAAAATGCTATAGAACGACCATTCGAAGGTGAGCGATTCATAGCACACTGCAACGCGCCACTAAGCGCCGAGGGCAAACAATTTTTAGGCGACATCGCTCCATCTACAGGCCTCATCGAGGTGATGATTGGCCCCGAAGGAGACTTCTCTTCCGAGGAGGTGAAGGCGGCGCTCGCCAAAGGATATCGCGAAATATCGCTTGGTAATCAGCGACTTCGCACCGAGACTGCAGCTGTTGTTGCCGTCTCGATAATTGCAACTAAAAGCCAAATGAAGTAATGGAATATATTCGTCTGCGAGAGCTATTTTCGACCTTTCTGAAGATCGGAATCTTCACATTTGGAGGTGGTTACGCCATGATCCCACTCATCGAGCGCGAGATCATCGAGAAGAGAGGATGGCTGCCAAAAAAGGAGTTTCTCGACCTGCTCACAATCGCACAATCGGCGCCAGGACCCATCGCGCTCAACACCGCTGTCTTTATTGGCTACAAAAGTCGCGGCTACAAAGGTGCATTTGCTTCACTTATCGGAGTGGTTGCTCCGTCGTTTACGATACTACTAATCGTCGCCCTCTACTTTACACATATACGTGATAATAAGATAGTTGACGCCGCATTTAAGGGCATGCGCCCCGCGGTAATTGCACTTATCATGGCACCGATTATCTCGCTGGTCAAACCCATGAAGCCACTGCACATAGCCATCGCAATCGTCGCGGCTGCCGCTCTGTGGTACTTCGCATTTTCACCCGTCTATCTCCTTTTTGCCTCGGCTATAATTGGAGTCGTGTGGGCATACCTCACATCTAAAAAGATCTCATAATGATATACTTAGAGCTATTTTACTGCTATTTGAAAATTGGCTTTTTCGGCTTCGGAGGTGGCTACACAATGCTGTCACTCATCCAACACGAAGTTGTCATAAATCATGGTTGGATCACAAGCGCCGCGCTCAGCGACATCATCGCGATATCGCAGATGACACCTGGGCCAATTGCCATAAATTCAGCAACATACATCGGCTACACGGTAGCTGGATTCTGGGGTTCGGTCATCGCTACGGGCGCCGTCTGTCTGCCGTCGCTCTCGATCATGGTGCTCATCACTCGCTTCTTCCTTAAATTAAAGGATAGCAACTACATGGATCGCATCATGACCGCCATGCGTCCCGCCGTAATTGGTATGATTGCTGCAGCATCAATGCAGCTGATATTCCCTGAGGATCAGCAGGGTGCAAGCATGATCGACATATGGAGCTGGGGACTATTTGCCGCCGCTTTTGCAGCCTCGTTGCGCCGCGTCAACCCCATCAATTTGATACTTTTATCGGCCGTAGCAGGCATTGCGATATACTACTTACCAACAGTTATTAACATTTAGAACAGAGAACTAAAGAGACAAAAATATGAAACAGTTAATCATCTTCGACCTCGACGGTACACTTCTCAATACGATTGGCGACTTGGCCGCATGCTGCAACCAAACGCTGGAAAAGCACAAACTTCCGACCCACTCCGACGAAGATTACAGCTCGTTTGTTGGCAATGGCATCCTTCGTCTAGTCGAACGTGCAATACCCGAACCACTTCGCACTGAGGAGTTTGTGGCAGCTGTGCGCAAAGATTTCGTAGCGCTATACACCGAAAATATCGCCGTCCACACCACCCCATATCCAGGCATTAGCGAACTTCTACTCTCGCTACAAGAGAGAGGTGTGGCCATCGCAATCGCCTCGAATAAGTTCCAAGCGGGATGCGAAAAGCTCGCCAAACACTACTTTCCAAAGATTCGTTTCGCAGCGGTGCTCGGCCAACGCCCCAACATCGCACTTAAACCCGATCCATACATCATCCGCGAGATTATCCAACGCACATCCTACACCCCCGATAAGATCCTTTTCGTAGGAGATTCAGGCGTTGATATGCTCACCGCAACAGCTGCGGGAGTCGACTCGGTCGGCGTTACATGGGGCTTCCGTACGCGCGAAGAGCTCGGTGAGGCTGGCGCAAAACATGTTGTTGATAAAGCCTCGGAGATTTTGAAATTGCTATAATATAAAAAGAGTTCGATTTTTTTCGAACTCTTTTTATATATAGGTATATTGATTTTAGAAATCTGTTTAAGTTTATCAACGTCGCAGCACCAACTTCTTAAAAGCGCTTAACACGAAAATGGCAGTAGGGCTCTGTGCCCTTCAACTGGTAGTAATCTTGGTGATAGTCCTCTGCAGTATAGAATATTGTGGCTTCCGTGAGCTTGGTCACAACATCATAACCCTTTGACCTTAAGATCTCTATTAATTTTTCAGCCACCCTCTTCTGCTCCTCCGAGGTGTAAAAAATCTCCGATCGATACTGATCACCAATGTCGGGTCCCTGCCCATCGGTTTGCGTAGGATCGTGAATCTCGAAGAAGAGTTTAGCGAGGGTCTCATAATCAACCTTCGCGGGATCGTACGTCACTTCTACAGCCTCAGCGTGGCCCGTCGTATGAGCCTTAACCTCCTCATATGATGGATTTTCAACATCTCCACCAATGTAACCCGACACGACATTCAACACTCCATCTTGCTGCTGCATAAGGTGCTCGACACCCCAAAAACAGCCGCCAGCAAATATCGCTCTTTGAGTTACAGGTGGCACCGCCGAGACAAATCTCATCGAAATGGAGTTCACACAGTGGCGAGTATCCTTTGCCGTAAACCCCTCACCCTCAAAAACATGACCCAAGTGGCCGCCACAAGCGCGGCATGTGATCTCTGTTCGACGACCGTCTGCATCTAAAGATCTAGCCACAGCGCCCTGGATCTCATCATCGAAAGATGGCCATCCACACCCTGCATCAAACTTGTCTGCAGAGCGATAAAGAGAGGCGTTACAGCGCCTACAAACATAAGTTCCACACTCATTAAAATCATGATATTCACCAGAAAACGGCATCTCCGTACCCTTCTGTTCGATCACATACATCTCCTCTTGCGTTAATTCATTCATCGATATATTTTTTTCTGTTATTTGCGCCTCAAGCTCTACAAAAATGAGTAGAAAAATTGCACTAATTAATTGCTTCATAGATACATCATCTACAAAAACCGCACCTATTTCAAGGTCCAAGGTAGTGAAATAAATGCAAGAATCAACATATTTTAAAATATATTTTTATCTAATCGTAATTTTTTTGCACGTTGTAGTGAAGATAGCCTCTATTTTTTTGATATTAATCTATTGTTGCAACCAAAAAGGTAACAACGCACACAAAAAGCGCAAATTATTTTATTTTTTAAATATCTGATTTGGCGAGCATTAAGTCGCCAATGAAAAAAATATTTAAAAAAAAACTGTAAAAGTTTTGGTAGATTTGAATTTTGTTGTACTTTTGTGCCTGGAGAGATGGCAGAGTGGTCGAATGCGGCGGTCTTGAAAACCGTTGAGCTGCAAGGCTCCGGGGGTTCGAATCCCTCTCTCTCCGCTGGAAAGTTCTCACACAGAGGACGTTAAGCGGTCAAAACCCTACAAATCATTGATTTGTAGGGTTTTTTCGTATATACTGCGTCCTACTTACAAGTCGTTGATTGGAC
>JAWXTG010000037.1:0-17663 GCA_044433705.1 Rikenellaceae bacterium
GTGCCAACCAGCCACCAAGTGAGTGAACGATAGCCGAACCTGCAAAGTCGTTGAATCCGAGCTCTGCCAACCAGCCGCCACCCCATGACCAGTGACCCGAGATAGGGTAGATGATCGCGCAGATGATAACAGAGTAAACGAGGTAAGAGCTAAACTTAGTACGCTCTGCGATTGCTCCCGAAACGATTGTTGCTGCTGTAGCACAGAACATTGTTTGGAAGATTAGGTCTGCTGCGGGTGGGATCGATGCACCATCGAATGCGCCACCTAGGTATCCTGCGCAGAAGAAGTCTGGCACCTCGGCGAAGATTCCTGCGCCGTACATCAAGCTATAACCGATGATCCAATACATGATTGAACCCACTGAGAAGTCCAATACGTTCTTCATCAAAATGTTAGCGGTGTTCTTGGTGCGAGTGAATCCCGCCTCAACTAGTGCAAAGCCCGCTTGCATGATAAATACGAGCATTGCCGCAAGTAGCATCCATACTGTGTCTAACGATGCTGCAACTTCTGCAATTGTCATTGTTGTCTCTTCCATAACTATTTACTTTTTTTCTCTCTAACTTCAACATATTGTGTCGCCTCGTAGCTTGCGCCCAAACGAATGCGGTGTGCCTCCTCAACTGGGTAGACAAAGATGCGGCCGTCGCCAATTTCGCCTGTGTGCGCTGCATTTGCAATTGCATTTACAACTGGCTTAACGCTCTCGTCGCTAAGTACGATCGAGATCTGGATGCGCTCGATGTAGCTTGTGTCGTAGACAACGCCACGATAGATTCTCTCTTGGCGAGATTTACCTACGCCGCGAACATCGGTGTATGAGAACCATTCGATTCCCTCTGCAACCATAGCTTCGCGAACCTCCTCAAATTTGGTCTTGCGGATAATTGCTTCAATTTTTTTCATCTTCTATAATTGTTTCGTTAATTAATTATTCTGTTTAGAAACTCAATGAGAAACCACCAACTAGGAACGCCTGCTTGCTATCAGGATTTACGATTGCGTCAACGAAGAGTGGAAGCTCGAAGGTGTCGGTAACGGTGATCGCTTTAGAGACACGAGCCGAAACAGAGCATACTGCGAAGTCCTCGGCATAAGCGCCAGCAGATGGGGTGATGCCTACTCCAAAGTCGAGGCCTACGTCACCAACTGAAACTGGGTAAGCTAGAGCGATGTAAGTTGAGTAGTCGTCGTCGCCAGAGAAGTTTGTGCTAACGCCAATCGATAGTGGGAAGTTCTCGCCAAACTCATAAGCTAGAGTTGCCTCGAAAACGTGTCCCTCACCATAAAGGCCACCCTCTGTGCCACACCAGTAGTCGGTAACCATTGCCGAGAATCCGCCAACACCGTAAGAAGCGTAGAAGTCAACCTCTTTGCAAGCCTCTGTAGCCTCGAGCGAAGTGCTTCCCCAAGAACCAACGGCGAAGTTGCCTAGGCCAAGTTCAGCATATGGTTGAACGCTTGCGCCGCCGCAGTAAGCACCGCGCCATACGTATGTGCTAACGAAATCTGATCCACCGCTGAGTGTAACCTGAGCCGATGCCGATGAGATTGATGCGCAGAGCGCCATTGCCAAAAGGCCGAAAGTAACTTTTAAACTTTTCATAATTTTATAAATTTAAATGGTTAATATATGCATACGATTAGTGAGGAGATGCCCTTTTGAGGCTCTCCCAAATCAAAAATTTTGTTGTTGTGGTGTGTGAGTTTAGATATCCAAATCGGATAGTCTACTCGAAGCTATTGTCACCTGTGTTTGGTCGGCAAATGCGCTTAGTCTGACAAAGCCTTTGCCTGCAGGACCGAAGCGTTCGCCTGGTGACGATAGGATGTTACATTTGTTGAGCAGCTTGTCGAATAGCTGCCATGAACTCTCGTAGGGCGACTCCACCCAGATGAATGGTGAATTCTCGCCTCCCCAAAAGTTAAGTCTTGTGTTTCGAAGTGCAGAGCGTAGAAGCGCGGCGTTGTGCATGTAGTATTCGATATTGTTGCGAATACTCTTTTGCCCCTCGGCCGTATATAGCGCCTCGGCGCCTCGTTGAACGATGTAGGGCGGAGTGTAGCTCTTGATCTCCTGACGTCGGCGCCACATTTCGTTGAGGTTGGCCCCTTTGTTTGCGACGTACGAGAAGCCGTTGATCTCCTTGGGAATCACCGTGTAACCACAGTGTAGACCTGTGAAACCAGCGCTCTTCGAGTAGCTGCGAAGCTCAATTGCGCAGCGCTTAGCTCCCTTGATCTCGTAGATGCTGTGTGGAATCGTCGGGTCGGTGATGAAGGCTTCGTATGTTGCGTCGAAGAGTATTAAGCTATTGTTTTCGAGCGCATACTGTACCCACATCTCGAGCGTTTGGCGACTCATCGTGCAGCCCGTTGGATCGTTAGGATAGCAGAGGTAGATCACCTCGGGTGTCCCGGTGAGCATCTGAGGCATAAAGTTCTCCTCCTTAGGACAATCCATATATAGCATATGGCTCCATCTTCCATCATCCCCCTTGTCGCCAGCTCTGTTGAGTGTCACGTTGGCCTCGATATATGTCTGGTAGATTGGGTCGGCAACCGCTATTCGGTTGTCGGTGCAGAGGATGTCGCTTATCGCCGCAAGCTCCGCCTTTGTTCCACCATTAATAAATATCTCGCTGCTGTCGATCTTGATCTTACGAGCCTTGAAGTCGTGCTTGATGATCGCGTCAAGAAGGAACTGATAACCCTCGATTGGACCTCGGCCTTGGAATGTGTCGGAGGCGGAAAACTCGCCGAGCGACTGCTCCATGGCATCGATAACGCACTGTGCTAGTGGGAGAATGACATCACCGCTGTTGAGCTCGATGATCTTTACCTGGGGGTTTACCGCCTTAAATATCGAGATCTGTTGGTTGATCTTCTCCTGCACCGTGTCGCGTGCAATCTTCAAAAACTGAGAGTTGATAAGTATCATTCCTTTTTCTTTTGCGTTCTACTTATCTTGCAAAGAAACGGAAAAAATACCGATTAATCAACTCAATGGATGAAAATAATTAATTAATAAGAATTTAAAAGAACGTTTTTGAGCGTCGACTCTCAAATCAAACTAAAGTACTAAGTTTTGTACCACATTGCAAAGATATGGAGTCTGATTTTGTTTGAGCTAAATTATCGATCATAGATTTATTAAAAATTTTTCAATATTTAGAATCTATCTATTTTCTTGCTATCTGCTATAAATTTAATATTTTTTTGTGTTTTATTTTGTAAATATGATATTTTCACTATTTTTGTCATACAAAACAAATTTAGCGATAGTAATGGAAGAGTATAAAGTTGACGAATTAGATATTAGGATTTTGCAATATATAGCAAACAATTCGCGTATATCGTTCTTGGAGGTGGCGCGCTTATGTAATGTGTCAGGTGCCGCCGTGCATCAGCGCGTACAGCGAATGACTACTAATAAGATCATTACGGGGTCTCAATTTACTATCGATATGACCAAAGTGGGCTTCGATACATGCGCCTACGTGAGCCTCAGCTTCGATCAGGCCAGCCGCCTAGCCGAGGTCGAGGAGAAGATCAAGGCTATCCCCGAGGTGGTTGAGTGTTACCACACCCTGGGGCTCTTCGACCTTTTGGTCAAGATCTACGCGCGAAGCAATAGCCACCTGCTGCGCATAATCCAGACGCAACTCAAGCCGCTGGGCGTTATCCGCTCCGAGACGACCATCTCGTGTCTCGAGAGCTTTAGCCGCCAGTTGCCCTTCGACGGAGAGCAGGAGTAGTATATATAATATAGGTATACCCCTGCATGTCGGCCATCTATCTCCATATTCCATTCTGCAAACGCCTTTGTGGTTATTGCGACTTCTTTAAAAGTGTGAAGTTGCAGCATCTCGATGCGGTGCTCGACGCGATGGAGCGAGAGGTGGTTGCGCAGCGCGATTTTCTGTCGGATCACACAGTCGAGACCATCTACTTTGGGGGTGGAACACCATCGTTGGTTGCCCCCGAACGCATTGCGCGCCTGCTGGAGATCATCGCGCAACACTACTCATTAGAGAGGCTTCGTGAGGTGACCATCGAGGTGAATCCCGACGATATCACCCCGCAATATCTCGATGCACTGCGTGCGGCGGGTGTCAATCGTTTGAGTATCGGAATTCAATCTTTCGACGATCAGGAGCTTCGTTTTATGAATCGACGGCACAGCGCAGCGCAAGCCGTGGAGTCGGTGCGTGCGGCTCAAAATGCTGGTTTCGACAACATTACAATTGATCTAATCTTCGGTGTCGAGGGCTTTGGTGAGGAGGTTTTGCGCCAATCGATCGCTACGGCGCTCTCGCTCGGCGTTCAACATATCTCTGCCTACCATCTCACAATCGAGAGTGGCACCCCCTTTGCACGTAAAGTTGAGCGCGGTGCGATGAGTGTGGTGAGCGATGAGCAGAGTCAGCGTGAGTATGAGATTTTGGAGCGCGAGCTGCAAAAGGCTGGTTACGAGCACTATGAGGTGTCGAATTATGCACTTCCTGGTTTTCGTTCACGCCACAACTCCTCCTACTGGCAAGGTGTTCAATATTTAGGTATTGGCCCCGCGGCGCACTCGTATAATGGTGTGGAGCGTCGTTTTGCGGTAGGCGCCATCGATTACTACCTTGCGGAGGGTGAGGAGCGTTATGAGTCGGAGTTGCTCTCGCTCGAAGATCGGTATAACGAATTGGTGATGACTTCGTTGCGTTGCTGTGAGGGGATCGACCTCGATGCTTTTGATCAAACTTTCCCACAGCATTTCCGCGATTTTTTGATTGAGAATTTGAAGCAATGGCAGCGCGATGGGTACATTATTATAAAAAATAGAAGAGTCTTTATCCCCACCGAGCACTTTATGATCTCGGATGCTGTTATCGAGTCGCTCTTCCATTATTGATTTAAGTAGTTGATTTTCAACAGATTGGTATTTATAATGAATTTTACGTTAATATCTAACTGTTAATCAACTTGTTAAATATATGTAATTTTTTTCATAATTTTTCAAAAAATTTTAAAATGTTTGGAAAATAATTCCTAACTTTGCGCCCGAGGTCGAGCTTCTTACAGACCTTTAGCGTGTTATAGTTATTAAATATTATCATATTATGAGTAGTGTAAAGTTAACTCCAGACCATCTTTTTGAGGTGAGTTGGGAGGTGTGTAACAAAGTGGGTGGTATCCACACCGTTATCGCAACTAAGGCATTGACAGCAAATGCTAAGTTGGGCGATAAGTATATTCTTCTTGGTCCAGATCTCTCGCATGAGGGTGGAAATCAGGAGTTTGAAGAGGATACCGAACTTCTGAAAGCTTGGCGCCAGAGCCTATATGCCGATGGTTTGCGCGTTCGCGTGGGTCGTTGGAAGGTGGCGGGCAAGCCAATCGTTGTCTTGATCGACTTCACATCGATCTTCTCGCGCAAGGATGAGATCCTTAAGGCGTTGTGGGAGAACTACAATGTTGACTCGCTTTCGGGTCAGTGGGACTACGTCGAGTCGATCCTCTTTGGCTACGTTTCGGGTATGGTCATCGCTTCGTATGTCGACCACTTCTGCTCGTCGACCGATAAAGTTGCGGCTCATTTCCACGAGTGGATGACCGTGTCGGGAGGTCTATATCTTCGCAAATACTCACCATATGTGGCTACGCTATTCACAACGCACGCTACAGTGATGGGCCGTTGCATTGCGGGTAATCGCCTACCATTATATAATGATCTTGAGAAGTTCAACGCCGATGAGTTGGCTCGCCAATTCAACGTTGCAGCAAAGCACTCGATCGAGAAGGTTGCAGCAGCATATCACGATGCATTCCTCACAGTCAGCGAGATCACCGCGAAGGAGTGTAAAGCGCTTTTGGGCCGCGATGTTGACTGCGTAACCCCTAACGGTTTCGAGAATGATTTCGTTTGGGAGGGTGACGAGTATGTTGCAAAGCGTGCAGAGGCTCGCTCAAAGATGATCGCAGTTGCCGAGGCGTCGCTTCAAACTAAATTTGAGGGTGACCCATTAATTATAGGTACTAGCGGTCGCTACGAGTATCGCAATAAGGGTATCGATCTATTTCTCGAGTCGCTCAAGGCTTTGGCGGTCGATCCATCACTCAAGCGTGAGGTTTTGGCCTACATCACAGTTCCAGCTGGTAACTATGGCGCGCGCAACGACTTGAAGGCTCACATGCAGGACCCTGCATCGCCAATCGACCCCTCACAGTGCAAATTCTCGACTCACTACCTCGAGAATCAGCAGTGGGATCCAGTGATCAAATCGGTTAGCGATTCGATCTTGGCCAATCCAGATTCAAGAGTTAAGGTGATCTTTGTCCCAACATACCTCAACAATCTCGATGGCCTATTTGGCCTTAGCTACTACGAAATGTTGGCGGGTATCGATATGACAGTCTACCCATCATACTACGAGCCATGGGGCTACACTCCATTGGAGTCGGTGGCATTCTCGATCCCGACAATCACCACAACGTTGGCTGGTTTCGGTGTTTGGGTCAATGGCATCGCTCGTCACGATGGTGTCGAGGTTATCAAACGCGACGACTACAATGATGGCACTGTGATTAGCGATGTAGCAGATTCAATTCGCCGTTTTGCAGCTCTTAGTGAGGAGCGCATCGCCGAGCTTCGCGAGAATGCTAAGGCGGTTGCAAACACGGCTCTTTGGGAGAATCTATTTGCATCGTACGAAGAGGCATACTCAATCGCACTTGAGAACTCTATTGCGCGCACAAAACGTGCTATCCGCGAGGATGTTAACGCATATGTCGACATGTCGAATGCCGTTCCTCATACAACTGTTGTCGAGGCTCCATCTTGGACTCGCATGATGGTCGAGCGCGTTATGCCAGAGCGCTTACACTGCCTCGAGGAGCTTACTCGCAACCTTTGGTGGAGTTGGACATCGGGTGCTCGCGACCTCTTCGAGTATATCGACGTTGAGTTGTGGGCCGAGGTTGAGCACAACCCGATTGCACTGCTCGACAAGTTGTCGCTACAGAGAATGTTGGAGTTGGAGAAGGATACCAAATTCCTGGGTATGATGGATGCTGTATATGCTGCATTCAAGGAGTATATGGCTGAAAAGCCAGAGCCGTCGATGCCAAAAATTGCCTACTTCTCGATGGAGTATGGTCTCCACTCATCGCTTAAGATCTACTCTGGCGGTTTGGGTATTTTGGCTGGTGACTACCTCAAAGAGGCGTCGGATCGCAATGTGCCAATGGTTGCCGTTGGTCTACTATATCGTTACGGTTATTTCACACAGAAGCTCTCGTCGCAAGGTGCTCAGCAGGCTACCTACGAGGCTCAAAACTTCTCGAAATTACCTATCACCCCAATGCGTGATGCCGATGGAAACTGGGTTAAAGTTGTTGTCGGAATGCCAGGCCGCAAGGTCGAGGCACACGTATGGCGCTGCCAGGTGGGTCGTGTAGATCTCTTATTGCTCGATACCGATCACGAGGGTAACCTTCCTGAGGATAAGCAAATTACCCACCACTTATATGGTGGCGACTGGGAGAACCGCCTAAAGCAGGAGATTCTGCTTGGTATCGGTGGTAGCCGTCTGCTTCGTCAGGTGGGCATTCGCCAAGAGGTGTACCACTGCAACGAGGGTCACGCAGCATTTATCGGCGTTGAGCGCCTACGCTCGTTGGTTCGCCAGAAGGGCCTTAACTTCACCGAGGCGTTGGAGGTTGTGCGCTCGTCGTCGCTCTTCACCACTCACACACCAGTTCCTGCGGGACACGATGCATTCCCCGAGTATATGATCCGTCAATATATGTCGCACTACCCCGATGAGTTGGGAATCAGCTGGGATCAATATGTAAACTTGGGTAAGGCGCGCCACAACGACCCTAATGAGAAGTTCTCGATGTCGGTGTTGGCATGTAACCTCTCGCAAGAGGTTAACGGTGTGTCATGGCTCCATGGCGAGGTTTCGAAAGAGATCTTGGCCGAGATGTGGCCTGGCTACTTCAAAAGTGAGCTACACATCGGATATGTGACCAATGGTGTTCACTTCCCAACGTGGATCGCCTCAAACTTGCGTAGACTCTACGCTAAACACTTTGCTAATGGTTTCGAGGGTCACACCTACGATATCCCAGCTTGGCAGGGTGTCCACAATATTCCAGATGAGGAGCTTTGGTCGGCTCGTATGGCACTTAAAGAGCGCCTGATCAACCACATTCGCAATCGCTATAGCGATCCATCGAAGGTGCGTTTCGACTCTCCTAGCCAGATGGTTCGTGTCCAAGAGAGTTTGGATCCAAAGATCCTTACGATCGGTTTTGCACGTCGTTTTGCCACTTATAAACGTGCACACCTGCTCTTCACTAACCTCGAGCGCCTATCGGCAATTGTGAATAACCCAGAGCGCCCTGTGCAGTTCGTCTTCGCGGGTAAGGCTCACCCAAATGATATTCCAGGTCAAGATTTGATCAAACGTATCGTCGAGGTGTCGTTGATGCCACAATTCTTGGGCAAGATCATCTTCTTGCAGAACTACGATATGGAGCTTGCTCGTCGCATGGTTCAAGGTGTCGACGTATGGCTCAACACCCCTACGCGTCCACTGGAGGCTTCGGGAACTTCGGGCGAGAAGTGTGTGATGAATGGTGTTCTTCAATTCTCGGTGCTCGACGGATGGTATGTCGAGGGTTACCGCGAGGGTGCTGGTTGGATGTTGCCAATGGAGCGTACCTTCACCGACCAAGGTCACCAAGATGAGTTGGATGCCGAGATGGTATACTCGACAATCGAGGAGGAGATCGCGCCTCTTTACTACAACCGCGAGGCTAAATCTGACATTCCACGTCAGTGGGTTGGCGCCGTTAAGCGCTGTATTGCCGACATCGCATCGAACTTTACGATGAACCGCATGATCATCGATTATGAGGATCGTTTCTACAATAAATTGGCTCAACGCAAGGCGTGGATCATCGATGGTAACTTCGATAAGGCTCGTCAGATCGCAGCGTGGAAACGCAAAGTTTCGGCAGCGTGGGATAAAATCCGCGTGGTCGACGTTAAGCGTGTGAACTTGGAGAGCGAGCAGGTCTATGTGGGTGCTTCGTCTCATTTCGAGGTCACTTTGAGTTTGGCGAATCTATCCTCTGAGGATATCGGTGTGGAGATTGTTATCGCCAACCAGATCGAGTATGGCAAGAGCGCAACTATCTTAGAATCAGTTGAATTGATCCCCGTTGCCTCTGATGGTAACCTCCAGACTTACGCTTTGGACTACACTCCACAACAAACTGGTTCGTTTGACGTTGCGATAAGGGTATTCCCTAAAAACGCAGATTTGTCCTATAGAATGGACTTTGCGCTAGTCAAATGGATTTAATTTAATATTTAAAAAGTTGGGGAAATTTTTGTTTTCTCAACTTTTTTTAATTAACTTTGGGTAACTTAAAAAAATATTCAGTAATGGGAGCATTGACATTTGACAAAAATGAGCTAGGAAACCTCGAATATTCTCTGCAACGCGAAATGCTTGCAACTGACCGTCGAGGCGGCTATATGAGTACAACAATTGTCGGTTGTAACACTCGTAAGTATCATGGACTAATTGTGTCACCAATCGACGAAAGTGATAAAGATTTTGTACTTCTATCTTCGCTCGACGAGACAATTATTCACGACAATCAAAGATTTAATCTTGCGCTTCACCGCTTCAAGGGTGGGGTCTACGAGCCTCGAGGTCATAAATATATCACTGACTTTGCGTATACACCCACACCATCGATCACCTATCGTATTGGCGATGTTGTGCTTCGCAAAGAGCTGCTGTGGATCCATAAGCGTACGCAACTTATGGTTCGCTACACCTTGGTCGAGAGCCAATCGGAGTCGGTGACTCTGCAGTTGCGCCCATTCTTGGCCTTCAGAGATCGTCACGCCCTTTCGAAGGCGAATATGGATGCTGATGGTCGCTCATATCCAGTTACTTGCGGTGTCAAATGTAAACTCTACGATGGGTTCCCATGGCTCTATATGCAGGTTAGCAAGAAGGAGTTTGAGTATGTTCCAGCACCCGATTGGTACTACGATTTCGAGTATATACAGGAGCTCTCTCGCGGCTATGAGGGTCACGAGGATCTACTCACGCCAGGATATTTCGAGATGGAGCTTACGCCAGGTGAGAGCGTTGTCTTTTCGGCTTCGACCGACGAGATGTTCTCGGCCGATGTGATCAACGAGGCTTACGACCTCTCGATCGCACGCCGCACGCATAAGATTGACTTTATCTCGTGTCTGCACCATTCGGCTCGCCAATTTATCGTGCGTCGAGCAGATGGTCGCACCGAGGTTGAGGCTGGCTACCCCTGGTATGGAGTTGTCGGGCGTCAATCGCTCTTCTCGCTACCTGGACTAACCCTCGAGCAGGGCTACTCGAAGGATTGTATGGATGTACTAGATAAGGTTGTCCGTCAATATACTAGCGACACTTTGGAGCCTTCGTTCCACCCCTACCACTCGGTTGACGCGCTGCTCTGGATGTTCCGCGCGCTGCAGGCGCTCGATAAGCAGATCGGCCGCGAGGAGGTTTGGAAGCGCTACGGCGAGACGATGATCTCTATATTAGAGATGTATCGCGTGGGCGTGGGCGATCGTGTTGCTCTGCATGATAATGGCCTGATCTGGTCGTGGTCCAACGAAGAGGCGATTGTTTGGAAGGATACAACAATCACAACTTCGCGCGATGTCGATAAGTCTCGTAACGGCTATCAGGTTGAGGTTAACGCCCTGTGGTACAACGCCGTATGTTATACACTTTCGATGGCAGAGGAGTTCAATAATCGCGCCTTTATCGAGGAGTGGAGCCACATGCCTCTCAAAACGAAGAGTTCGTTCTTAAATAAATTCTGGTGCAACGAGGGTTGGTTGGCCGACTCGGTTAACTACGAGATGAAGAATATCTTGGTTAGCTCGAATATGATCGTAGCTTGCGCCCTAGAGTATAAGATGTTGTCGGAGATCGAGCAGATCGACGTTATCCGCACGGTGAATCAGCATCTACTCACCCCTAAGGGTCTACGTTCGCTTTCGCCACTTTCGCCACTTTATGGTCGTGGATTCGCCAAGGACACAAATAGTGTTTCGGTGTGGGTGTGGCCTCTGGCTCTCTATGTTAAGGCCTGCTTCGATATTAGCGGAGTCTCGTTCTTGGCCGACGCCAAACGCATTTTGGATAACTTCAAGAGTGAAATTCAAGTCTACGGAATCGGCTCAATTGGCGAATATTTCGAGTCGGATCCACCATACGCGTCGCGCGGAGCTATCTCGCAGGCGTGGAGCGTGGCGGCAGTTCTCGAGATTGTCGATATGATCAAAGAGTGGGAGGAAAAAGTGCCAGCGGCTCCAAAGCCAAAGCGCGCCCCAAGAACCACAAAAAAAGCCACCGAAACTGCGGCGGCTGCAAAGACAACAAAGGCGACAAAGACAACAAAGGCGACGGCAAAGCCTAAAACGGCAACCAAAGCCAAAACTGCAACAAAGGCAGCACCTAAGAGTACTACAAGGCGCACTGCGAAGAAGAGTGAATAAGAATAATAAAAATAAGTAGAAGTATGAGAGTGCTAATGTTTGGCTGGGAGTTTCCTCCCCATATCGCAGGAGGCTTAGGAACAGCATGTTACGGTATGACGCGCGGTCTGGCTCGCAACGACGTCGAGGTCACCTTTGTTGTGCCTCGCGCCTATGGCGACGAAGATCAACGCTTTATAAAAGTAGTAAATGCCAGTGATGTAGAGGCGCAGTTTGGAGGCGTCGGCGGGGGTAGTGAGGATATTATGTCGAAGATCTCATTTATCCACATCGACTCCAATATGGTCCCTTACATCTCGCCAGAGGAGTATAAGAGCTATCACGACGAGTTCGTTTTGTCGGGTCGTAAGAGTTGGTCTACCAGCGATGTGTGGAGCCAGCGTTACACCTTCTCGGGTAAATATGGCGCCAACCTCATGGAGGAGGTTGCTCGCTATGCGATGGTTGCAGCGCAGGTTGCGCGTGAGTTGGAGGGTCAATTCGACGTTATCCACGCCCACGACTGGCTCACCTACTATGCAGGAATCGCAGCTAAACAGATCTCAGGCAAGCCTTTAGTTGTCCACATGCACGCCACCGAGTATGACCGAAGCGGCGAGAATGTCAACACTCAGGTCTACGATATTGAGCGCGCAGGTATGGCCGCTGCCGACATGGTGATCGCCGTGAGTAACCTCACTCGCAAGATCGTTGTTGAGAAGTATGGTATCCCTGCCGACCGCGTAGTTGCGGTTCACAACGCCGTTCGTTTTGCCGAAAAGGAGGATGCACTTCCTGAGCGCGGAGTCAAAGATAAGATCGTAACTTTCCTTGGTCGTATCACCTTCCAAAAGGGTCCCGACTACTTCGTTGAGGCTGCTGCTAAGGTGCTTAAGCGTGTTCCCAATGTCCGTTTTGTGATGGCTGGAAGTGGCGATATGATGAACCATATCATCCGTCGCGTTGCGGCTCTAGGCATCGCCGATCGCTTCCACTTCACAGGTTTCTTGCGTGGCGAGGATGTGCACAAGATGTTCCAACTCTCAGACGTCTACATCATGCCCTCGGTCTCGGAGCCATTCGGAATTTCGCCTCTCGAGGCTATGCGATCAAACGTTCCCGTTATCATCTCGAAGCAGAGTGGTGTTGCCGAAGTTTTGGACTACGCGCTCAAAGTTGACTACTGGGATGTCGACGCAATGGCCGACGCAATCTACGGTTTGATCACCTATCCTGCACTCAGCAAGATGTTTGCACAGAAGGGTTTAGAGGAGGTGACAGGTCTAAAATGGAATAATGCAGCATCGAAGATCAAGGCGATCTACGAGCAGGTAATCGAAGAGAATAAATAAAAAATAGAGATTATATGAAAACAGTTTGTTTGTATTTTCAGGTTCACCAGCCATGGCGTTTGAAGACCTATCGATTCTTCAACATGGGAAAAGATCACAGCTATCTTGACGATATGCTTAACCGCTCTATCATGCAGAAGGTTGCGCGCGAGTGCTATCTTCCGATGAATGCTCTTCTGCTCTCGCTCATCGAGGGTAGCGAAGGACGCTTCAAGTGCACATTCTCGATTACAGGTATCGCCATCGAGCAGTTCAAAGCCTATGCACCCGAGGTGCTAGAGTCATTCAAGGCGTTGGCCGCAACGGGCAGCGTCGAGTTTTTGGCCGAGACCTACTCTCACTCTTTGGCATCGCTGCAGAGCGAGGAGGATTTTGCCGAGGAGGTTGCTCGCCACACAGCGCTCATTAAGAGTGAGTTCGGCATGAAGCCAACAGCGTTCCGCAATACCGAGCTAATCTACTCCGACCAGATCGGTGAGTGGGTTGCAAAGATGGGATTCAAAACTATGTTGGCCGAGGGTGCGCGCCACGTATTGGGTTGGAAATCACCTAACTACGTCTACGCCAACTCGCTCAACCAAAAGCTTCGCGTACTACTTCGCAACTACAAGCTCTCTGACGATATCGCTTTCCGCTTCTCAGACCAGGGTTGGGATGAATATCCGCTAACTGCCGAGAAGTACGTGAATTGGCTCAATGCCGACGACCAAGTGGGCGATGTGATCAACCTCTTCATGGATTACGAGACCTTTGGTGAGCACCAGAAGGCGTCGACAGGAATTTTCGAATTTGTTAAGGCGCTGCCTGCAGTCGCTCTTGAGGGTGGTGCGTTGGAGTTTGCAACTGTCTCAGCAACAGCTAAGAAGTACCAGCCAGTATCTGTTCTCTACTCGCCACACGTTATGTCGTGGGCCGATGAGGAGCGCGATATCACCGCATGGTTGGGTAACGATCTGCAGAATGAGGCTTTCGCAAAGATCTACGCACTTCGCGACAAGGTTAAGTCGCTTAAGAATGCCAATTTTGACCACGTTTTCCGCTTCATGCAGACCTCGGACAACTTCTACTACATGGCTACAAAGTGGCTCTCCGACGGCGATGTCCACTCATATTTCAACCCCTTCGACTCATCGTACGACGCATTTATCAACTACATGAATGTGCTTGCTGACTTCGAAATAGAGATAGACAAAATACTTGAGCAAGAGTAAGTTGTAATTATTTTTTACAATTATTTATGGTGACTTTTAGGGCTTTACGAAGCCTTGAAAGTCACTCCTTTTTTTGTTGCTATCTGCGGTGAATGGACCTATTCGCTGCGCACCTCAGAGGTCGTACCATTCGCGGATGTAAAACTGGATAAGCTGCTCCACATCAATTGCAGCATGCGCAAAAAATAATCAAACGACAATATAAAAGTTAAACACCTGTATGTAATCTATTTACATACAGTTTAATTTTACTCGATATAAATCACCCAAATATCAAATAATAGATATACAATATCAAAAAGCTTGCTATCAACAAAAGCTTGTTGAAGAGTGTCCCCGAGGAGACTTGGCGACGAGTGAATCCAAACGATAGATGGCTTACGATGGTGTTGTAAACAGCGATATCAACCCCCAATATATCATTATCAAGGGGCTGATGCAATTATCGGTGTGGTGAGAAATACAAATTATGGTTCTAACACACCTAATGATCAGGCAAAGGCAGATGTAACATTTACCGTGGAAGATAAATTTGGTGATACATATTCCACGACAAAAACGCTCAACGGTGTTTAGTAATAATGATTGCAGCTAATGACTCTCGCGCCGCATGGCGATATGAGGCGTCGTTATGTATCAGATAGTTTGGCCGAGTAGTTGCGCGCAACTTCCAAGATTGCGAAGTGGCCATAAATCGAGAGGCGCTATCCAAAGGCGTTAAGTTAAGCTAATCGAAAAGATATAGGTGTCACGTGCCTTAAACGTGTGGATTGAAATAATTTATAATTTGAAGTTACGTTGTGTGAATGATTAAAGAGGCTATTCTCGATCACTTTGTGGTCTGGGATAGCCTCCAACTTAGCTTTAAAGTATTACATTTATTTTTATTTTGTAGTTTATCCCTGGCATAGGGTAACACTGTACAACCTCATATTGTTGGTTGAAAATATTATTGAGTTCGCCTGTTACTCTTATCTCCGTCTTCTTGAATCGTAGATTCTTGGTGAGTGACAAATCGCTTGTGTACCAAGGTAATGCATAATTTTCCGCAATGTTAGCTACAGACTCATACCTCTCGCCCGTATAGATAAAGCTGTAATTAAATGTCCAATCTTTGTAGTCTAGCCCGACGATCGCCGAGCCGCTGTGCCACGGCGTATATGGGATCTGTCCGCCATAGTAATCGCTGGTGGGGTCGGTGAAATCTTGCGCCTTTTGATAGGTGTAGGTTAGGCGTGGAGAGACTCCAACGTCGCCAAACCTTAAGTTAGCCTCGGTGGCGATATCTGCGCCTCGTATCTCAACATAGCCTAAGTTGATCATAGTCCAGCGAAATTGGTTGGAGGTTGGCATCGCAATGATCTTATCTTCAACCTGGTTATAATAGAGGTCTGCCTGAAACTCCAACTGCTTCAGCGCCCCTTTATTTGGTCTAATACGGTATGTTGCACCAACATTATATTGGTTTGTGTACTCTGGGTTAAGATCGATATTACCGATGAAAGTGTAGTATAGATCATTGAGCGTTGGCATACGGAATACTCGTTTGTAGAATGCCCTAATATTGAGATCCGTCTCTTCAAAAGGTTGATACGAAAGTACAACCGTAGGGGTGAATTTACTTAGATCATCCGCGCTTTCGCTCCCTGCAACTGTCGTTATATCATGCACATAGGTGTATAACAGACTCACTTGGGCTTTAAAACGATGATAATCAATTGATGCCGCCGCAGAGGTGAGCGACATATACCGCTCGGGGTAGACAAAGTTCACCAGGTCGGCATCCAGAGTATTAAATTGAAAGTCTGTTGCTACTGCAACATTTGCCCACGAGGTGACATCAAACAGGTTTATGAGCGACCCGTAGAGCTCCTGCTGCTTGTAAGAGTTGTCGATATACATTGTAGAGACATCGAGATTGGGGTCTGAGAGATAGTGCAAAAAGTCATTGGCGTACTTTATGTTGGCCTTGAAACTATACCACGAAGCAAACATCTTGCGAACAGATCCCTGCAAAAAGAAGTTTGTATCCCACTGTCTGTCAGCATTTTCAAATACCCCTGGCTCCTCTCGAACCGAAGCGCCTGGATATCCCCTCTCCGAATCGTAGAAGTAGGCTTTCGCCTGCCACTCACCTTTTTCTATGTCGCCAAATAGAGCAGCCTCGGTGCGCAAATAACGCACATCGCCATTCTTCCTCACCTCGGTGGTGTCGTATCCATTTTCCTTGGTGTAGCTAAATGGGTACTCTCCCGAGGTGTACATATATTCGGCACTTACGGAGCTACGTAGACTCTTCGAGAGCCGTTGCTCCCATAAAATTGATGGATTTATCGTCTTGAATGAGCCGCCCTTTAGACCAAGATTAAGATTGTATCGCTTGTCATCTTTGAATTGAGGACGGCGAGTGGTCATATATATGGCACTTGCTGAGGCGTAATCTTTCGCCGACTGAAATATGGCACTCTTTTGGCCATTATAGATTGAGACCGCCTCCATATTATCGAGCGAGAAGCGTCCTAAATCGACAACGCCATTCTGAGCATTACCAATCTGCACACCATCGAAAAAGACTCCGACGTGGCTCGACCCCATGCTGCGGACATTGATGGTTTTGAGACCGCCAATGCCACCATAATCTTTGATCTGCACGCCCGAAAAGTAGCGCATAGCATCAGCGACGGAGTGAGCGCTCAATCGTTTAAGCTCCTCACCACCAAGCACTTGAACTGGGGCTACCTCTTTATTGATTTTGTCGCCTACAACTACCACCTCTTCAATGTGAAGATGTCTCAAAGAGTCTACCTCTTGAGCGACAGCCGCCGAATAGAGCATCGCGAACAAAAAAATCACTAATTTCTTACCTAACATCATTGTAAAATTTAAATTAATTTTACAGCAATATTGATAAAAAAAGAGTGAATCAGCCTGCAGGCAGTAGTATCGGATAGATCCATTTATAAACGCACCTCTGCTCAGTTGATCTATTCTCTATTACCCGCAGAGTGTAAAATCATTTTTTGCTTAAGGCAGGTCTTCTGACTTGTTCCGTTTACAACGCCTTCCCAGCCGAAACCAGTGGCAAAAGTTTGTTGTAAAGATCTCTCTTTTAAGTCAAGAGATGGAATTCACAGCAGCGGGAACTGTTCGGGATTTACACCCGATTCCCTTTTAATTACACACCACACCAAACGTGTGATATAAGAAACCATTTGCAGCAGCAAAAGTAGAGACAATTTTACAAACGACCAAATGTTTTGCTGATAAATTCAGGGCAAACGCATGAAAAAAAAATCATGCTGACTTGCGAAAATACCCATAAATTAAAATGTGTAATTCGCTAAAAATAAGCTAATTATAATTTGTATATTTCGCTAAAAATTTTGTATATTTACTTGATTTATAACAAGTTAAATAAAAATATGAGTATTTTAGATTTCAGCGAAGAAATGATATTTCATTCAGCGAAGAGTTGGATTTTGGACACGGACGCATTGAGAATCGCAGGTGTTATATTGCTACTAATTTGGAGCATATAGATTGCGTAAA
>JAWXTG010000038.1:0-16727 GCA_044433705.1 Rikenellaceae bacterium
AAATGCTTAACAATTGAGTAACAAACCAGTGAAATAAAAATAATATTAACCGACACAAGGAGAGGGATATATCTTATTAATTAAGAGAATGCTGTCTAAGGTAGGGGAAGTATTATAGTAGTCTCCTATGTAGATTTCGGTCTTTACAGTCAAAAAGCACATTGATAATTAGAGAGTTACAAAGGAGTGGGAGTTTACCTTAAGTACGCTGCGGTTAAAAATGCTCACGAAGCCCCAAAACTAACCTCATTATCCAACTTCTTGCAAAACAAGAGAAGGTGACTTTCAAGAAATAATCTTGTTAGTCACCCTCTATATCGTAACCTAAGAGTGGAATTTTTTACGAAAAATAGTTATATTTGTAGAAGGATAGTTATTAACAGAAACCAAAAGAGTTTTAGCTATGGATTCAGTGTTCGATAAGAGATGTTTGCAGAGAGTCAAGAGGGGCGACCAAAAGAGCTTTAACTTACTCTTTATGACTCATCATATGCGTTATCGCAACTTCGCTGAGAGGTTGGTGCGCGATGCCGATGCTGCCGATGATATTGTCCAGAATGTATTCATCAAGTTGTGGATAAGACGCGAGAACATCGACGTCAAACGCTCTGTCCATAACTTTATGTTGGTCGCTATCCGCAACGAAGTCTACAACTATAAACGTCAAAATTGCTTCGAGCGACACCAATCTCTCGACATGGTCAACATCGAGGATTATAGCAGTCGCGAAGAGGAGGATGACTCAGTTGTTGTGTTGAGGGCCAAAATCGCCCACATCATCGAGACGATGCCGCAGCGCCGTCGCCAGATCTTTACGCTGAAACGCTTCGAAAGCCTCTCAAACAAAGAGATAGCCGAGCGAATGGGTATATCTCAACGCACGGTCGAAAAACATCTCGAAATGGCGATCAAACAACTTCGTCATTCGATGGGTATTTTCACTGTTATGGCGCTTATTATGTTGGTATACAGCTATTTCTCCTCATCTTCTCTATATTGAGTTAGAGGATTTTATAGCAACAAGAGGCTGTTTTTAATCATTATTTTGATTTTGGACAGCCTCTTGTTGTAACCTACAAAATTAATAACTAACTTTGTAGATATAAGGGTTTTTACACTATTGTGTTGTATCTTTGTGTTAATTCTTAAAAACTACTATTATGAGAGATAGATCTTTATTAATGCTATGCGGTGCAGCTGCGATTACCCTGCCCGCCTCTGCTCAGTCGCCCGCGGGAGATGCCGAGCAGCCAAATATCATTTGGTTCCTAACCGAGGATCTCTCTCCGCACTTCTTGGCGCTATTCAACGATGGCCTGGGTTGTCAAACCCCCAATGTTGCAAGATTGGCCAGTGAGGGTCTTATATATCCCAGCGCCTATTCGAATGCTCCCGTGAGCTCGGCAGCCCGTACAACACTCATCACGGGTTGCTACGCTCCGAGCTTCGAGGGTAGCTTCCATCGCCATATCGAACTCAATGCGATGCCCGAGGGGCTGCATATGTTTCCAACATACCTTCGCCAGGCGGGCTACTACACGATCAACGCCAAAAAGACCGACTACAATGTCGAGTTAGACCCTGCAGCGTGGGACAACATCAATGGAGAGCTCAACACATGGCGAACTCGCCCCGATAAGAGCCAACCATTCTTTATGCAGCGCAGTGTGATGACAACTCACGAATCGCAACTGCTCTTCGACGAGCATACATACCGCACGGTCGAAACTCGCCATAACCTCGATGAGGTTGTGCTTCTGCCGCATGTCCCTGACACCCATCTTATGCGCTACACCTACGCCACGATCTATGATCGTATCGAGGAGAGTGACAGCGAGTTGGGCGATCTGCTCGTGATGCTTGAGGAGGATGGCGAGCTGGAGAGAACCATAATTCTATTTTTCGGCGACAATGGTGGAGTTACGCCAGGCACCAAGGCTATACCGACAATGTCGGCGTTCAGGTGCCACTAGTGGCCTATGTCCCAGCTGCGTGGCGCGAGAAGTTAGGCATCGAGGCGGGCAGCACGTGCGAGGATCTTGTGTCGTTTATCGACTTTGCCCCCACGACGCTCAACCTCGCAGGGGCGCAGATTCCCGAACGGATGGATGGAGTTGCCTTCTTGGGCCAGGGAGCTGTGGCGGGCAATGAGAGTGTGGTGAGTTATGGCGATCGTTTCGACGAGCTCTACTCGTTCAACCGCTCGATCCGCAAGGGCGATTTCCGCTACGAGCGCAACTATCAGCCCTATCAGACACAATCGCTCTTTGCCCTCTATCGCTATAAGCAGATGGCGTTTAGGCAGTGGCGCGAGATGTTCCAACTCGGAGAGCTCAACGAGACGCAGTCGCGATTCTTCGAGCCGCAAGGCACCGAGGAGTTGTATGATTTATCCACCGATCCCAACGAGTTAAATAACCTGGCCAGCGACCCTCGCTACGCAAAAAAACTCAAAGAGTTGCGCCAAGATCTAAACAGCTATCTATTGGATAAGTGCGATTTGGGCTTCTTCCCCGAGACCATAATCCACGAGCGAGCAATGGCGAATCCCGACAACTTCGGTAAGGCAAACCGCGAGCAAATAGAGCGCTATATGGAGGTTGCCGACCTGCAGCGACAGCCATTTAAACGCGCTAGAAAGGAGATCTCACGAGCCCTGAAATCTAAAGATGAAGTCGAACAGTGGTGGGGCTTGACCACCTGTGCCGCCTTTGGAGTGCAGGCTGTGGAACTTGCACCTGCCGCCAAGGAGCTCTTGAGCCATCCACGGAGCTACGTTCGCTCTAAGGCGATGCTATTTTTGGAGATGTGCGGCGAGGAGTTCACTCCCGAGCAATTCAAGTCGCTCTTCGCCGACGTGCGCAAGGATGCCGAGACGCTGCTTATCTTAAATGACATTGCGGTGATGGTCGAGAGTGGTTTAGTTGAGCCATTCCCAATTACGGTAGAGGATGCCCCAGCCGATGATTTTAGCATCGAGTGGCGAGTGCGTTACCTACAGTCGCTCTACGATGGAACACCAATGGAGGTGATCTGCAATAATAACTTTGGAAAATAATTAAAACCTACAATAAATGAATAACTTAAAGATTTTACTACTTTTAATTACAGCATCTCTAACGTCAAATATTGCTGTGGCAGGAGCTTCCGATTACTCCGATGCAGGTATGGCCTACTACTTATGTGCCGACCTCGACGGAGTGCGAGGCGATGAATTTGGCAATCCTGAAAAACTGGAGCGCTGGATTGGAAGTGAACCTATTGCAATAGAGTAAATATTTAATAACCTAAAATTCAGGTTAGGTACTTTTTAGAGTTTACAGTATAATATTATGTAACTTGTAGTAATATAGCGTATTAGGAAATATTTCGTTGGCGGGGTTTCTCTGTAAGCATCCGAAATAGTACATATTTGAACAGCCTCACCTATCCGCTATCTTTGTCGGAAAAAGAATATGCTGACCAGAGATGAAATTTTAAATATTGATGCACACTGTCGTGATAATGGGATTTCGCGATCAGCTTACCTTCGGGAGTTGGGGCGTTCATCGAACGAATATTATAATTCACGACGTCGCCTTTTTGGTGACGACAAGAGAAAAACACCTGCCGATGCGCTTGCAATACATCAAGAGCATATACTCGCAGAAGACTCTGCAGAGAACTCAGGCGGTTTCCTTCCGATTCAATGCGCTACTGGCTTTATAGTGAGCCCTGCGATATGCGCAAAAGCTTCTATACGCTCTCGGGACTTGTTACCAATATGATGAAACGAGACCCACTCTCAGGCGATGTTTTTATCTTTATCAACAAGTCGCAGACCCGAATGAAGATCTTGCGTATGGAGACAGGCGGACTTGTTATCTATGCCAAGATGCTCGATATTGGCCGCTTTCATCGTCCTGAACCAAACTCCGAGGGCATCATCGAGTGGAGCGATCTTGTGATGATGGTCGAGGGAATTATCGACTCCAAAAAGAGACGACTTCGACGACTGAAAAACCTTTCAGAAACGCAATAAAACATCGATTTTTCTTGCATAAGTGAGCTAAAATTTGTATCTTTACATCATAGAAAAACGATAAAAACAGATGCAGATTAGCGAGTCAGAATACGAAAACGCAAAGCTCAAGGGGACAAACCAAAATTTAACCCAGCAGTTAGAGTGGCTGCGCAAACAGTTCTTCGGCAAGAAGAGCGAGAAGCATCTACCCATCAATCCCGATGCCTTGATGCCATCACTCTTTGGTGACCAGCTAACCGAGAAAGAACAGGCGGAGATTGCAGCCGAGGCCGAGAAACTCACCAAACAGATTGCAAAGGCTGTTCGCGAAAAGTCCACAAAGCGCAAGAAGGTTGACACCATCGACACATCTAAGTTGGAGGTTAAGGAGATTATCGTTGAACCAGAGGTAGAGATAAATTCCGAGGAGTATGTTCGCTTTGGAGAGGAGACAAGCGACAAGCTAATCTACGTCAAGGCTCACGTCTATATTGAGAGGACGATTCGACCTAAGTATGTCTTGAAGTCGCATCTGCAAATCAAGAATCCCGAGCAGCAGACATTCATTGTGGCGACACTCCCTGAGAGTCCTATCAAAAAGAGTTTAGTAAATTCTCTATGTTAATAGCATTTCATATTGCCTTCAAGATAGCAACCAAGAAGAAAGGAATGTCATCACTGGAGCTGTCGGCAGAGTTTGAACTTCGACAAAAAAGATCAAAAACGATAGTTTTTGGGTCCAGGCTTGCCTGGCGGCCGCCCGCTGCTAGGGCAGTCCGAAACGAAAGAAACATGAGAAACGTAAGAAATCACTCAATCACAAGCGAGCGCATTTCCTCGGATAGATATTCGCGATATCCGCCCTGGCCATCGTCGAATATGAAATACACTTCGGCGTCGACTAGTTGCTCGGCCATTTCGATAGCTGCATCGGACCCTAGGGCCATGAACATTGTGCCGTAGGCGTCGGCCAGGGCGCATGTTGGGGCGATGACGGTGACGGAGAGTAGCGACGAGAGTTTGCTGCGACCCGTTGAGGCATCGATGGTGTGAGCCACCTTGTTGCCCTCATCGTCGAGGTAGTAGCGACGATAATTTCCCGATGTTGCCATGGCGCGAAAGGGGGAGTCGGGGGCAATGGCCAGGCGCTTTTGAAGATAGTCGCCGTTGCTCATGTTGCCGTCGAAGGGGCTCTCGATGCCTATGCGCCAGGGGTCGCCGTAGGGATTTACACCGCGGCAGACAATCTCGCCGCCTATGTCAACCATGAAGTTTTTGGCTCCTAGCTCTGTGGTTAACTCGCCGAGCCTGTCCACGACGTAACCCTTGGCTATGGAGTTGAGATCTATCTGTGTACGAATGTCTTGGCGAATAAGCCTGTTGCCGACAACGTTGATCTTTTGATAGCCGACAAACTCCAAGATGGAGTCGATGTTGGGGTGCTGCTGCTGATCCGACTCGGCTCCGAAGCCTAACGCTTTTACTAGCGGGGCTACGGTTATGTCGTAGGCGCCACTGCTGATGCGGCTCACCGAGTCGCTCAGGTGGAGGTTGTAGGCGATGCCTGGGGAGAGCGAGTCGCTTTCGCCGCGATTGATGCGGTTGAGCTGCGAGTCGGGGTCGAAGAGCGACATCTCGGACTTGAAGATGGAGTCGAGCCTCATGGCTGCGGCGTAGAACTCGGAGGGAGGGCACTCCACATCGGCCACGACACGTAGATTTGTGCCCAGCATCGCCCCCTCGATCTTTGAGTATGGCTGCGTGGAGGGTTTGCAGCCCACAAAAATGAGGGTTGCAACTATAAGTGTAGCAAGCGTTTTTTGCATTTTAGTCAAATTTTGCAGTAAAAATATGCAATTTTTTACCTATTTGTATAAAGTTAACGTAGATTTTGAAAAAAAAGTGCATAGTCATTGCG
The DNA here is from genome assembly GCA_044433705.1 of Rikenellaceae bacterium. Classification (GTDB taxonomy): domain Bacteria; phylum Bacteroidota; class Bacteroidia; order Bacteroidales; family Rikenellaceae; genus Alistipes. Next base: position 5,922 of record JAWXTG010000038.1, read on the forward strand.
TATTAATAATATATGTTGTACCTTTGCCGAACGCTCTGGCGTGATTACGAGTAAGGGTAATGCGTTGTAGAGTGGAATTTAATTTATTAAAAAAATGGCATATTTAACACCAGAGAAAAAGCAAGAGCTTTTTGGTAAGTACGGAACGTCTAACACCGATACAGGTTCTCCAGAGAGCCAGATCGCATTGTTCTCATACCGTATCAGCCACCTTACCGAGCACCTTAAGAAAAACCGCCACGACTTCGGAACTCAACGTTCTTTGTTGGCATTGGTTGGTAAACGTCGTAAGATGCTTAACTACTTGAAGAACAACGAGATCGAGCGCTACCGTGCGATTCTTAAAGAGTTGAACCTTCGTAAGTAAGAGGATAAAAGGGTGCAGTTCTTTTTTCGAGAGAACTGCTCCTTTTTTATTTTGGATGCAAAAGACAAATCAATAGAAATTATGGAAGGACAAGAGTTGTACAACATTGTACAAAAGACGATCACGCTAGCCGATGGCCGCGAAATTATGATCGAAACAGGAAAATTGGCTAAACAGGCAGATGGTGCCGTAGTTGTTAAGATGGGCGACACAATGCTCCTAGCAACAGTTGTAGCCGCAAAGGATGCTAAACCAGACACAGATTTTATGCCGTTGCAGGTGGAGTACAAGGAGAAATACGCTTCGTGCGGACGTTTCCCTGGTGGCTTCATGAAGCGTGAGGCTCGTGCAAACGACAGCGAGATCCTCGTTGCTCGTCTCATCGACCGCGCACTTCGCCCACTATTCCCAGCAGATTATCACGCCGACGTATTCGTTACCGTGAACCTAATCTCGGCAGACAAAGATATTCAGCCAGATGCACTTGCAGGACTTGCAGCTTCGGCAGCGCTTGCAGTATCTGACATCCCATTCCAAGGACCAATCTCTGAGGTTCGCGTAGCTCGCAAAAACGGAGAGTTTGTGATCAACCCAGGCTTCTCGGAGATGGCCGACGTAGACCTCGACATCATGGTTGCAGGTACTATCGACAACATCATGATGGTTGAGGGTGAGATGCTTGAGGTATCCGAGGAGGTTATGCTCGAGTCGATCAAGGTTGCTCACGAGGAGATCAAAAAGCACTGTACAGCTCAGATGGAGCTTATGGAGGCTGTTGGCAAGACCGTTAAGCGCACATACTGCCACGAAGATTCAGACCTTGAGCTTCGCGACAGAATCGTAGCAGAGCTTTACGACAAGGCATACGCAATCGCTACAAGCGGAACAAAGAAGCACGAGCGCAGTGAGGCATTCGAGGCTTTGGAGGCCGATTTCATCGCTACATTCAGCGAGGAGGAGCTTGCAGCAAAGCTTACGCTCATCAAGAAATATTTCCACGACGACGTACTAAAGAAGGCTATGCGTAACATGATCCTCGACTTGGGTCAGCGCCTAGATGGTCGTAAGACCGACGAGATCCGCCCAATCTGTTGCGAGGTTGGTTACCTTCCTGCAGCACACGGTTCGGCAATCTTTACACGTGGTGAGACTCAGTCACTTACAACCGTTACTTTGGGTACTAAGATGGACGAGAAGCAGAAAGATGAGGTTCTTGTAACTGGCTCAGAGCAGTTCGTTCTTCACTACAACTTCCCTCCATTCTCGACTGGTGAGGCTCGTCCACAGCGCGCACTTAGCCGTCGCGAGATCGGCCACGGTAACCTCGCTTGGCGCGGTTTGAAGCCAATGGTTCCACTAGGGGCTGAGAACCCATACGCAGTACGCGTAGTGTCGGATATCTTGGAGTCTAACGGTTCTTCATCTATGGCTACCGTTTGTGCTGGTACTCTTGCACTTATGGATGCTGGTGTTAAGCTTAAAAAGCCAGTTTCAGGTATCGCAATGGGTCTTATTTCTGACTCTGCAAGCGGCAAATGGGCAGTTCTTTCTGACATCTTGGGTGACGAGGATCACTTGGGTGATATGGACTTCAAAGTTACTGGTACTAAAGATGGTATCACTGCAACTCAAATGGATATCAAGGTTGACGGACTATCATACGAGGTTTTGGCTGCTGCATTGGAGCAGGCTCGCGTAGGTCGTCTACACATCTTGGGCAAGATCACAAATTGCATCGAGGCTCCACGTGAGGATTACCGTCCATTCGTTCCACGTCTGGTTCAGATCGCAATCCCACAAGATATGATCGGTGCGATCATCGGACCTGGTGGTAAGATCATTCAAGATATCCAGAAGACAACAGGCACAACAATCACTATCACCGAGACCGACAACAAAGGCTTGGTTGATATCTTCGGTATCGACAAGGACTGTTTGGATGCAGCACTCAACCGCATCAAGGGCATCGTAGCGATCCCTGAGGTGGGCGAGACCTACAACGGAACCATCCGCTCGATCGTAGCATTTGGTGCTTTTGTCGAGATCATGCCAGGTAAAGATGCTCTTCTTCACATCTCGGAGATCGACTACAAGCGCTTCGAGACTATGGATGAGACTGGCCTGAAAGAGGGTGAGCAGATAGAGGTAAAACTTATCGGCGTAGATCCAAAAACGAACAAATTGAAGCTATCTCGCAAGGCTCTTTTGCCTAAACCAGAGGGTTGGGTAGAGCGCGAGCGCAAGCCACGTGAGGATCGTGAGCGTCGCGAGCGTCGCCCTGCGAAGGCGTAATGCTTTAAGATATTGGTAAAAAATAGCCTATTTCCACTGAAATAGGCTATTTTTTTTATTTTATCTATTGTTCTTTAACATTTAATTTATATATTTGCATGTCGTATACTCTAATCCTATATATCAATGTAGAGATGGAGTATAGGTCAAATTGTAAAACACTGAAAACAATTTAAATACTAAAACAAAAAAATTATGAAAAAACTCGTAAATTTGAGTGTTGCCCTTTTTGCTATCGTAGCAATGGCAAGTTGTAGTGGCGCTAAATCTTTTGGCGACATGGAGGAAGGCTTCGGCACAGATGCTGCTAACCAAGTTGACATCACTTGTGTTCCTGAGGTTTTAGTTCTTAACAATGGTTTGGTTGCTGCAGCGGTAACTGTTGAGTTCCCAGCTGACTACTTCCACAAAAACGTAATCGCTAAGGCTACTCCAGTTTTAGTATACGAGAGCGGCGAACTAGCTGGTTCTTCTATCTATTTCCAAGGTGTGAACGTTGACGACAACTACACAGTTGTTACCGACGCAGGTGGTTCATACACATCTAACTTCATGTTCCCATACTCTGAGGAGATGAAACTTTCTGATCTTCAGATCCGTCTTGAGCTTAAGAACGCTAAGAAAGAGAAATATGGCTACTACACAGTTAACCTAAACACAGGTGAGCTTCTTACATCTAGCGAGGATGCAATCGTTGCTGAGGATACTACAGAGGCTACTGCTATCAAGAGCGCTTGTGGTCTAGTTATCGCTAAGGGTATCAACACACTTCAACAAGATCTTTGCTTTGCTGAGTTGATGGACGTTATGGCAAACGACTACAAAGCAGTTACTTACGAGGAGGTTTCTAAGGCTAACGTAAAATATGCTATCAACAGCTCTTCAGTTAAATCTTCGTCTCTAACAGATGCTCAAATCGCAGCATTCAAAGAGGTTGTTGAGGCTACTAAAGACAACGAGTCTGCAACACAATCTATCTCTGCTAACGGTTACGCTTCTCCAGACGGTCCAGAGAAATTTAACGACAAACTATCTTCAGCTCGTTCTGAGTCTGCAAAGAAAGCAATGGACAAATTCTTCACTGAGATGGGTCTAGAGGCTGACGCAGCTGCTTACGGTGAGGACTGGGACGGCTTCAAAGAGCTTGTTGCTGCATCTTCAATCAAAGACAAGAACCTTATCCTTCAAGTATTGAGCCTATACGACTCTTCAGTACAACGCGAGGCTGAGATCAAGAACCTATCTTCAGTTTACACTGAGCTTAAGAGCGATATCCTTCCAGAGCTTCGCCGCACTCAGCTTGTTAACAACATCAGCATCAAGGGTATGAGCGACGAGGAGATGATGGCTCTAATAGCTGACAAGAAATACGCTGAGCTTACTAACGAGGAGCTTCTTTACCTTGCTGACTCTGTAATCGAGGATTGCAAAACTAAGATCGACGTATTGAAGTACACTGCTAAGAAGTACAACGACGCTCGCGCTTACAACAACCTAGGTATCATCTTGGCTAAGAAGGGTGACGCTGAGGCTTCACTAGATGCATTCGAGATGGCTACACGCAACGGCGCTTCTGACGCTACAATCAACAAGAACCTTCTTCTTTCTAACCTCGACAACAACAACTACGCTGAGGCTAAGAAATATACAGGTGACAAAGAGTGTGCATACGTTTTGGCTGCAGTTGAGGGTGACTACACTCCAGCAGCTCGTAACCTCGACGGTTGCAACGGTGCTATCGCTAACATCATGAACAAGAACTATGGCGCTGCTAAGAAGGCTCTAGGCAACTGCGAGTGTCCAAAAATCAACTACCTACGCGCAGTTATCGCTTCTGCTGAGGGTGAGGTTGAGGCTGGTATCTCTTTCATCAAGAAAGCTGTTGAGGCTAAACCAGAGTTGGCTGAGAAAGCTAAGAGCGACATCAACCTTGCTAACCTCTTCGAGGGTGGTCTAGTACTATAATGATCGCTAGAAGTTCTCTCTAGAACTCCGATAAATATTTGGCTCCAAGCTGTTCTTATGAATGGCTTGGAGCTTTTTTTTGTATATTTGTAATACCTAAAATATAAAACCATGAAACGATTACTGTTAACCTTGACACTACTCTTTGCGACCATATCGTCGAATTATGCACAAGCAGAGGCGCCCAATGGCGGATTTGGCGTAAATGCATATTATGTCGATTGTCGCGCTCAAGTTCCAACTATGGAGGCTCTCAAAACGATGGTTGCCGATATCTCGAGGCTGGGACTCAACGCTTTAGTGATGGAGTGGGAGGCCACATTCCCCTTCGAGCAGCACGGAACATTGATCAACGAATTTGCCTTTACGCGTGAGCAGATCGAGGATTTTGTTGCATACTCCAACAATTTGGGTGTCGATATTATACCTCTCCAAAATTGCTTTGGTCATGCCGAGTACATCTTGCGACACGATCGATATTACGCACTGCGTGAGGATATTAAGGAGATCTCGCAGCTCTGCCCGCTGAAAGGTGATTTAGCAAAACCAATCTTCGAGGAGATCTTCAAAGATGTTGCCGACCTCCACACCTCGCAATATATCCACATTGGTGCCGACGAAACATATCTATTGGGTAGCTGCCGTCACTGCAAGGCGATTGCCGACAAGCATGGCAAATCAAAACTATTTGTAGATTATGTCAACACGATGAGCGAGATAATATTATCTATGGGAAAGACTCCACTAATTTGGGCTGATATAATCTTGAAGTACCCAGAGTCGGTGGATCAGCTTTCGAAAGATATTATCTTTGTGGATTGGAATTATGGTTGGGATGTCGATAAATTTGGCGATCTGCAGCCCCTCTTCGATGCTGGAATCACCATGTGGGGAGCAAGTTCGTTGCGTTCGCACCCCGACAATATGTACATCACTCAGTGGATGAAACATTTTGACAATCTAACCACCTTTATGCCTCATGCTCGCAAGTACAACTACCAGGGTATGATCCAAACTTCGTGGTCTACGTCGGGAGTCTACGGCCATCAATATGGCCATCCATGGGAGATTTTGGGTATGCAGCCTGTGAGATTGGTCTATCCAGCTCACGCTTTCAACATCATCCTCGAGGCGTACGCTCAGGCGACTCAAAATGCCGATGTATTTAATCCCCAGGAGTTTATACTGCAATATGCAGTTGGCCATTTTGGGGTAGAGGAGTCCAGCGCCGTTAAACTTTACAACTACATGTCCATGCCCCAGGAGGTGATACGCCGCGAGGGAAAAGATGATAAAGGAACACCTATCGAAGAGGTGATCGCCGCTGCTCAATCTCTCCGCACGGAGTTTGCCACATTCGGCCCAAAGAGGAATAAGGCGGAGTACGAAAATCTTGTGCTGATGTTGGATATCAGGATTAACTACCTGCTATACAAGCAGATTCATGCGAAGCACAACTCGGCAGAGTATCGTCGCACGGATGCCGCAGCACTCCTATCACAGTTGAGCGAGGTTATTAAGGAGAGCAGTCGCATTGAGAAGAGATTTAGAAAACTAAACAAAAACTTCCTAAAAGATGGTCAGTGGGATGCTCACAACCTGGCAAGAACCGAAACCATGATGGAGCTTCAACGAACACTCGAAGCGAGCTTGTAACACCAACGGGCTCCGTTGGTTGCACTTTCTTGTCTTCCGATAAGTCAATTTTTTTACATTCTCTTCAAGGGGAGATGGAGAAATGTAAAAACACCATTCAAACGCACTTGCGGGCCGTTTTACACATATTTTTTACTAAACAAAATACCATCAAAGTAAATACTTACAAAAAAAAATTGATGTATTCATTTCATTTGTAATATAATTTGTATATTTGCAGTGTGGGAACTGTCTCTTAATGAGAGCACTTTCCTATTATTATATTCAACATCAGGTTCAATTTTTTTTCGATCTGCACAAGATCACAGTGGATTCATGGGGAGACCTATGCATTTGCCGCATGTTACAAATACCCTTCACAAGAGGGTCTATTTTTTTGCTTACTAAATACCATTTCCAGTTATATCGAGGGTTAAACGGTATTTAAAAAATGAAATTTGATAGATAGATGAGAGCAGTAAGATACATATTTATATTACTTTTATGTTTGAGCATCTCTTACGGGCGGGCGACTATCACCGCGAGTCCGACGGAGCCCAAAGATAGGGTAGGTCTGTCCGACGCTGCTCCTCTGCAAGTCTCTGATACCGTTCTGCGTACCGATTATTGCGGCAACGTGACAATATATTATAAGTTCGACAAGGCGGATATCGACCCCACCTATCTCACCAACTCCGAGTCCATTGAGTATATGGATAATCAGTTGACAGACAATACGATATTCGCACATCTCGACTCCCTTTTCATCCGTGCAACGGCATCGCCCGATGGCCCGCAGAGCTACAATGAGAGATTGGCCAAGCGCCGCGTGGAGTCGCTGCGCCGATACCTGGTCGAGCGATATCCACATAGCCAATCCAAGATAAAGGTTGGCTACTCGGGGGAGGATTGGCAAGGTCTGCGCGAGATGGTGGCCGCGAGCACGGAGATCCCAAATAAGTATGAGGTGCTGGAGATCATCGACAGCGATCTCAACCTCGACGCCAAGGAGGCTCGCTTGAAGCGGCTCGACGACGGCAAATCGTGGAGCTACATCACCCACAATATGTTGCGATACCTCCGCACTGGAGCCTCTGCGATCTTCTACTACGATCTAGAGTATATAAAGAGCATAACCCCCGAGCAAGAGCCCGAGCAAGAGCCCGAACAAGAGCCCGAGCAAGAGCCCGAACCCGAGCCCCAACAAGCACAAGAGCCTGAAATAGAGATAAAACCGCTGTTCGCCCTAAAGAGCAATCTTCTCTTCGACGCGGCGACGCTTCTAAATATAGAATTTGAGGTATCGATTAAAAGTTGCTGGAGCGTTGCGGGCGAGTGGATCTTCCCATGGTGGACCTGGGACGACGGCACGTCGGCAAGTAGCCGCCATCGTCTGCAGCTTCTCAACGCCAATATCGAGGGTAAATATTGGTTTGGCGACCGCACCGACAAGGCCGTGATGACAGGCTGGTACGCGGGTCTCTACGCGGGTGGAGGCCTCTACGACTTCGAGTACGAAGCAAAAGGTTACCAAGGTGAGTTCTTCATTGCGGCAGGCATCGACGCAGGTTTCGCCCACACTATCAACAAGAGCGGCACCCTGAGAATGGAGTATTCGCTCGGCCTAGGCTACCTCAAGACCGACTATCGCTACTACGAGTCACTCTACGACATCGACTCCAAGTGGCACCCAATTCGCCAGCAGAATGGCACCTACACTTGGATCGGACCAACCCGAGCGAGAGTCTCGCTAGTGTGGCTCCTCAACCGAAAAGTCGAGAAAGGAGGGGCGCAATGAGGCCGATAATTAGATATATAGTGGCCCTATTTGCCATCACCACCACTTTCGCGTGTGTGCGCCAAGAGCTGGAGGATCCATACCAATACCTGGCACACATCCCCATCGGAATCGACTGGAGTGAATCGCTTTTGGACATGGACCAAGTTGGTAACGTTTCGATCTACTTCTACCCCAAGGATGGTAGTGCCCGTATCGAGAAGCTCTCGGATGATCTCTACTACAACCTTGTCGAGCTGCCCATCGGCGAGTACTCGGTGCTGATCTTCAACGACCTGATCAACAACGTGAGCGGCGTGAGCTTCAACAACGCCTCAACGTGCGATCAGTTCAGCGTCAATCTGATGCAGACCGACCCCTCGACCCCCACCTTCTACGACCTAGCAACGGGCGAGGTGTTGGCAGGCGCCCACAGCCGCATGGCGTCGTGGTACCTCGATGAGTTCATCGTCGACGATTCGATGGTGGAGTATACCCGCTCGACCGACTTCGACGAGTATATCGCAACGGTTCGCAGTAAGAGTAGTAAGAGTAACCAGAGCGACAGCAAGGGCGACGAGGGCGATGATGAGGCCCAGGGCGGCGAGAGTAGTAAGAGCGATGAAAGCGATAGCAAGAGCGACGACGAGACGAAATCGACCTCGAAGGCCATCGAGGAGATCTCGAATGTTGTGCCACAACCCGTCACCTCGATTGTCAACGTCACGGTGCGAGTCGAGAACCTCAACAACACCCAAACTTTCGAGACTCTCCTTCGGGGCACGGCGAACGGCTCTTTATTGGCCGCCAACACCAATATCGCGGTTGAGGGCCAAACCCACCTCTACCACACGATTGTGGCCAACCGCAGCTACGACGACCCCGACAACGGAATCGATGGTACGGTCACATTCTCGCACAACACCTTTGGCCGCGAGCCCACCGACGAGAGCTACTCGATCACCTTCGAGATCTTGCTGCAGTCGGGAAAGCTCTGTGAGTTTGAGCGGGACGTCACCGACCAAGTGGTGTCGCAAGATGGTAAGATTATCGAGATCGATCTCACGGGCGACGACGAGCTGATCACCCTACCAGAGTACTCCGAAGCGGGATTCAACGTGGGCGATTGGGATAATGATGTACAAGTATATTTATGATGTAATATAATTTTTAACAACTTTAATAACAATTTTTAACCTTTAAAAACAATGAAGAAAATTTTATTTTCGGCTCTGCTAATTGCTGGAGCTATGAGCAGTTGCTCAAAGAATGAAGTTACTGAGGTCTTGCCTGCAAGTGACAACTCTAACGGAATAGGTTTCAACCTAGTAACTAGCGTATCTCGTGCAAAGGATACCAATGCAACAGAAATTCGTGCTGCAGGAGCGGTGACTCTCTATTATTACAACACAGGGGATGTTGATGATATAATTGAAGCAGCAGCAGGCTCTATTGACTACACATATGACTCTACTGAGGGTGTGTGGTCGCAAAGTAGCTCTGAGGTTAAGTGGTCTGATCTATTTGGTAGTGACCTAGTGGGTGACGCTACATTCTTCTCTCTTAACAAAGGTGAGGATAGCGCTAGCGATACTCCAGCATTAGTACTTACTGTTGAGGATGCTACTAAAGCAACATCAGGTACATACACTCCCGCTGCAACTCTTGGGGATCAATACGATGTTGTATGGTATGCAGATGCAATCCAAAGTGTTCCAGTAGGAGGTAAGATCACAGCTACTTTCGAACACGCTCTATCACGCATTGAGATGTATGCAGATCTAAATGGTACAGGCTATAGTGCTTATGTTAAGAGTATTGACTTGCTTAATATTGAAAGTAGTGGTGTTGCTACAATCACTTATGAAGATGAAATAGGCTCTATCGCATGGGACACTACAGATGCAGATCTCGCAGAATACTCATTCCTTAATTTTGTAGAAGTAGGCAGTAGCGAGGTTGTTGGTTTGTTACTCTCTGACGGTGACCTTATAGCATATGACCCTAATGCAACAACTCAGAAATACACCTCTTTAGACTCTTCTGATGCAATTGTTATCCCTCAGACAATTGCACAATCAGATACAGATTTTTATACTTACATGAAAGATGGTATAGAAAGTGGTAACGTTCCTAGCGGATTCCAGGATCTTAGCGATAAAACTAATTTTGAGGCTTTTGTAGCTGGAACTCCATATTACATGGATCCAGATGAGATAGGTGGGTCTGTAGTATATGCACTATACCGTATGACTTCTGGAACAGGTAGTAGCCTTGTAGATGTTGTTGGTCACGTAAATGTTTATTACAGTGCTGAGTTTACAAAGATGACTGATTCTGACGAGTCTGTAGCTCAACAAGTATTACCAACCTCTTGCTTTACTTATAACGATGAGACAGGTGCCTCTACTCCAACAGCAGACTACGACGATGCTCCACTTTACGTCTTGGCAGCATTCCCATTCAGCTCTGACCTTGAACTTAAACCTAACTACGATTATGACTTCAACCTAGGTTTTGGTACAACTGGTGGTCTATTGGTTTGCGACTACTACTTCTTCGGTGATGGTACAATGACAAATATTCCTATCGAGAACCTTGAGCCAGGTGATCCACTTCTTCCAGACTCTGATACTCTAATCGGTCTTAAGGTTACAGATAGCGACTGGACTCAGGCAGAAACTACAGACCTTGATGGTGCTACTGCTGACGAGGAATAATTCATAACACACAACAGCAAATTGCTGCTGACAGGGTTAGAGGGAGTGAA
>JAWXTG010000039.1:0-16598 GCA_044433705.1 Rikenellaceae bacterium
TATATGAAAAATATTATATCGAATATACTTCTTATTTTTTGCGCATTGCCACTCTTTGCAGCAAATAGTAATGAAGAGGAGAATAAGGCTCGTCCCGACTCAATATTGCTAGCTTGTAATATGGCTGTCGATAGTAGCCGAAGCGCAATATCGGCCGATGAGGTGGGTAGCGACGTGATCGATAGAACTCTAAGCATCGACGTGGGTAAGGGTCTATATAGTAAGATTGCTGGTCTCTCAGTATCACAGAGTGGTGGCCTAACAATTCATGGCCGTTCGCCGCTAGTTATCATCGATGGTTTCCAGCGTGCAATCACCGAGGTGACTCCAACCGAGATTGAGTCTATCCAGGTGCTTAAGGATGCTGTTGCCTCGTCTCTCTATGGCGTGCAGGGTGCCAATGGTGTGGTCTATATCACAACAAAACGCTCTAAGGTACAACCTCTTACAGTCACTGCAGATTATCAATTTGGCTTCAGTACTCAATATATGACTCCTGAGTTTGCCGACTCGTATACCTATGCGACAAGCCTCAATAGTGCGCTCGAGATGGATAATCTCTCTGCAAAATATAGCCAATATGAGCTAGACGCATTTAAGAATAATACGCACCCTTACGAGTATCCTAACGTCGATTGGTGGGATGAGATCTACAACGATATCGCCACTAACCACCGCGCTAAAATGAGCTTTTCGGGCGGTACCGAGAGCTTCAAGCACTACACATCGCTCGACTATATGCGCGACGAGGAGTTCTTCAAGACTCAAAATGATGATGATCGTTACAACAATGCACCAACCGACTCTCGCTTGAGCTTGCGTAGCAATATGGATGTTGTCGTGACCCCATCTACTTCGCTTATCATCGGCGTGATGGCTAAGATGAGAGAGATTAACAACTACAATAAGAGTGATCTATATAGCGTAGTCTACAACACACCTTCAGCAGCATTTCCAGTAACATATCGCGATGGAGTCTATGGTGGAAGTAGCATCTACACTTCGAATAACCCAGTTGCGCTTCTCAATAGCCGCGGTAACTTGGCCTACACCTACTACTCGATGGCCGCTAACGCTAACCTACACCAAGATTTGGGTATGTTTGTTAAAGGTCTATCGGCTGACGCTGGTATCTCGTTCGACTACATCGGTTCGATGTATGACCAATCTACAAAGACATATCAATATGTAGATTCAAATGCCTCGATCCTAGATGATGGAACCCTCGTTACCTCGCCAGTCTACTACTCGGCTGATTCAGCGATTCTTAGCCACAGCAATGGATTCAACAATATCAACTTGAATACCACGGTGCAGGCTAAAATCAACTATGAGTATACCGATGATCTTCACGATGTTCGCGCTTCGTTGATCTACGATCAATATGCTGCAATTAAGGGTGGTCGCAACCAGAGCATTAGCCGTCAATCGGCAATCCTATTTGCCAACTACGCTTACGATAGCCGTTACATGGTTGGTCTGTCGACTAGCTACTCAGGCTCATCGTACCTCGAGCCAGGAAACCAATTTGATGTATATCCTGCAATCAACGCAGGTTGGGTTATCTCGCAAGAGGAGTTTATGAAGAGTGTCGATTGTATCAGCAATTTGAAGATCTTTGCATCGTATGGTCTTTCGGGCTACGACGCTAACCTTTCGCATGAGTTGTGGAGACAGTCTTACGACTCAACAAATGCTGGAACCTACTACTTCACCGACAGTGCAACAGCCTATTATGGTAAAGCTGAGGGTGACCTAGCGGTTGAGAATCTTAAGGCTGAGATGATGACCAAAACAACAGTTGGCGCTGAGCTAGGTCTCTTCGACAATCGATTGAGCCTCTTTGCTGAGGCATTCTACGAGGAGCGTTCAGATATCTTGATGGATGCAAGTTCGATGGTCTCTAGCGCAATTGGTATCGGTGTTGGTTACCTAAATATTGGTCAATATGACTATAAAGGTGTCGACGTGGCGCTATCATGGCGCGACAAGGTGGGTGACTTTAGCTATGAGTTCTACGGTACTGCTAACTTCCTAACCTCTGAGATTGTAGCCAACAACCAAGCTTACCAACAATACGACTATCTCTACACCACAGGCAACAAGGTGGGTCAATGTTATGGCCTCGAGGCGATCGGATATTTCGAAGATCAGACAGACATCAACAATAGTCCAGTTCAATCATTCTCGACAGTTTCGCCAGGTGATATCAAATATCGCGACCAGAACGGTGATAATAAGATCGACTCTGAGGATGTTGTCAAGATGTATGAATCTACAACCCCCGAGCTCTACTACGGATTTGGATTCAACCTCGGCTACAAAGGTTTCGAGCTCTCTGCAACATTCCAAGGCTGCACAGGTTTGACCGTGAATTTGTTGAATTCACCTCTCTATCAGCCACTCGTGAGCAATGGTAACATCTCGCAGTCGTTCCTTGATACCGAAATTCCATGGACCGAGGCCACTAAAGATATAGCTACAATGCCACGTTTGACAACCCTCTCCAACGACAACAACTACCGCAATAGTTCACAATGGTTTAGGGATGGTTCATTCCTCAAACTACGCGATCTATACTTTGCATATACAATACCTAAGAGTGTGTTGAAATTTGCTTCACCAAAAGTGTATATCCAGGGTAGCAACCTATTCTCTATAGATAAATTGGAGATTGTCGATCCCGAGTATTTGGGCGCTGCGTATCCACTAGCGAGAACCTACTACCTTGGCGTGAAACTTAATTTTTAAAATGAAGAACTATGAAAAATAGATTAATTAACACATTAATATTGTTCGTAGCATTGAACGTGTCGTCGTGTAACTATCTCGATTTCGATGAGACTTCGGGCCTCTACACTCGTGAAGACATGTACGAATACTTCTCTACGATGCAGCAGATGTTGACCAACGTATATAGCTATATGCCTCAAGATTTTGGAACAATCGATGGCGCAATGCGTGACTGCGGATCCGACGATGCCGAATTTGGAAATACAGGAGCTACGGTTCAACGATATAACAACGGCACTTGGTCTCAGATCAACACCATCGACGTGAGCTGGACACTATACAATGGTATCCGTGCAGCTAACGAATTCCTCGAGTCGTTCGAAGATGTCGACTACTCGCGTTATGAGAATGAGTCGAGCTATGCAAACTGGCTTGCGCAGATGGCGTACCACCCCTACGAGGCTAGAGTCCTCCGCGCTCACTACCTATTTGAGTTGGCTAGACGCTACGGCGACATCCCAATGCCACTCACAATGCTCTCGGCCGAAGAGGCAAATAGCATCGAGAAGACTCCATTCGAAGATGTGATTGATTTTATCGTTTCGGAGTGCGACGAGTGTAGCCTAGAGCTACCACTTACCTACAGCTCGGTGACAGGTAGCCAAACAGGCCGTATCACAAAGGGTTTTGCTATGGCTGTTAAATCTAAGGCGTTGTTGTACGCAGCAAGTGAACTACACAACTCAACGATGGATCAAGATAAGTGGGAGAGATCGGCTCAAGCGGCTCTAGATCTTCTAACTTTGAGCGCGACTGAGGGCGGTTCGTCATACTACAAACTCGATAGTAGCGATGTTGCTAATAATGTAAGTTCGTCGGAGGCAGTGCTCTTTAGAATGAATACCGATAGCTGGTCTTTCGAGCAATATAACTTCCCAATTCGCTTTACCGAAGGGTATCGCACTTCGTTGGGTTACACCACATTCCCAACGCAGAACTTGGTCGATGCATTCCAAACCATCAATGGTTACGATGTCACTCTCGATGGTTCGCTATGGCTTTGTGACGATCCTTACTTCAACTCTCAGGCACCTTACGACAACCGCGATCCTCGCTTTGCGCGCGCTATTCTCTGCAACGGAATGGAGTTCAAGGGCGAAACTATCGAGCTATTTGCTGGTGGCCTAGACGATGTGTCGGTTAGCGAGGGTGGCTCGCCTACGGGTTACTTCCTTCGTCGCTACATCCAAGAGGAGACAAGCTTCACAACAGGTAGCACAGCGCAGAAGAAGCACCACTGGATCGTATATCGTTTCGCTGAGACCTGGTTGACCTATGCCGAGAGTATGATCGAGGCCTTTGGTGACCCAACCTACAGCGACAACACCTACACCATCTCGGCACTTGAGGCTATAAACACCATCCGCGACAACGCAGGTATGCCCAACATCACAACAACCGACAAGGATGAGTTTATCGAGGCACTTCGCCGCGAGTGGCGTGTTGAGTTCGCATTCGAGGATCACCGCTTCTGGGATATTCGCCGCTGGATGATTGGCGAGGAGACTCAAAAGGAGATCTATGGAGTATATATCGAAAAGGTGGACAATCTCTTGACATTCCGTCGTGATCTATACGAGAATAGAACATGGAACTCGAAGATGAACCTATACCCAATACCTCAATCAGAGCTATTCTTGAACTCAAATTTAGCTCCTCAGAATACAGGCTGGTAAGTATTATAATTTAATATTGAAATAGTTATGAAACATATTCAAAACATATTATCATTGTTGTGTATCGCTGCAGCGCTGTTCACGGCTTCGTGCCAAAGCGAGGAGATCGACTCTCAATATGAGAAGAGTAGCTACACAAGTACCTTTGAGGTGGATGGCGATTTAGAGTATACCGTTACGGCTAAATCACCCAAAAGCATCACATTTAACGTTAGTTCTTACGCTGCATGGACAATCGTGAGCGATCAGTCGTGGTGTAGCGCATCTCCCGAGTCAAGTAGCGAAAGTGCTCTAATCTCATCTATCACCATCGAGTGTGAGGATAGCGATGAGATGGAGGCACGAAGCGCGAAGCTGACCCTATCGAACACCGATTCGAGTAGCACACCTATCGTTATCACCGTTACACAATCGGCAAAATCGATCTTGTCGGTGACCGAGTTCGAAGGCGATTTCTCTGCCGATGGTCAGTCGAGAACCATCACTGTTAGCTCGAACCAAGGTTGGAGTATCAAGGCAGATAGCTGGCTCACGTTCGACGTCGCTGGTGGCGATGGCGATGTAGATGGCACAGTTGTTACAGCAACCGCAGAGGCTAATGCAGGGTTGAGCCGCCAAACAAGTGTTGTGATCGACAATGGCGATGAGGAGGTGACTTTAGTTGCTATCCAGAACGGTGCAACCCTAGAGTTTGTCACCACCGATGGCCAGAGCCCAACCCTCACACTCTCTTACGAGGAGGATTCAGCTACATTTGACGTTAACGCTTCGATGGAGTGGTCGGTTGAGTGCGATAATCCACTCTTTGAGGTGACTAAGTTGAGCGCTACTCAGATCGAGGTATCTGCACCAATCAACGTCTTTGTTGAGCGTAGTGCCAGTGTGACTCTAGTCGCTACAGATGGCCCAAGTGCTGGATTTGTCTCTGAGGTACCACTAGTAGTGACACAAGGGTCGGGAATCTCTCCATATGGCGTTTACGAGATTGGTAGCGATGGATCGTTGACTCTCGATAAATCTTCAGCTGCAGTTAATGCCTACTATATCACAAAAAGTGCCCTCAAGTATGGAACTTTAACCTGGACATTCTCAGCAGTGTCGCTCTCTGATGCCTTCTTCGATATTACATCTAGAACGACTAATACCGATGAGAACGCAAACTTCCAAATTGGATTTGGAGAGTCATTTATTGGAACTTTCGGTAATCGAATTCGATCAGGAGGAACCGTTTCGGGAGTTACAATGTGGGCAGACAATACCTCGTTCGATCTCTCTAACGACGAACTGAATGCGATGCATACGCTAAAATACTCTGTTACACCCAGTCCAAACAAATCGAACTATCTACTTATCGAGGCTGAACTCAATGGTGTAGTGTTAGTTAGTGACGAGCTTCGTCCCGACCTTTGGGCACAAGTGGGAGCACTTGGATTCCAGCAGGAGGTTGGTTTGATTGGTACCATCGCGGTGGGTTCTGTGACCATAACTTCGTGTACATTCACCTCATATAGTAATTAATTTAAAGATAATCTATTATGAAAAATAACTTTAAATATGCAAAAGTGCTCGCTGCAGCATGTGTGGTGGCTTCGTCGTTGCTCGTCGGTTGTCAAGCTGAGGAGGAGACGATAAAGAGCGTCGATCTGCGCTATGAAGCTGAGGATGAGTATAATATTACGGCTCTATCGCCCGACCCAATTACAATTAGAGTGCGCTCTTCGGATGCGTGGGAGGTCTACTCCGACAATCCAGATTGGTGTACCATCACCCCAAGTAGCGGCGAGGCGCAACCAGAGTATGATCCCGACGAGAATTACGACGTGGTGATCCAATACTCCGAAAATGCGGTGCTCGACGATCGCGAAGATGTAATCTACATCAAGAGCGACTATTGGATTGGTAAAGAGGTGCGCATTGTTCAGAGTGGTACTGCCTATCTCAATGTCGACTTGACACTATCGGAGATGATCACCAAAACAGGTGGTGGCACATCGTTCGAGGTGCTCACAAATCAAGATTGGAGCGCTGCGGTGACCGATGGCGATAACTGGCTGGCAATTACATCGGGAGCTACAGGCTCTTTGGACGGCGTAGTGACCGTGGAGAGCGAGGAGAATAAAGGTGAGCTTCGTGTAGGTCAGGTGACCATCTACGATCGCCTGGGAGTAGCTAAGCAGGTTGTCAATGTGACCCAAGATGGTACCGTGTTGACCGTAGAGCAGAGCCGTGTGATGGCCCTATATGAGGCGCAAACCGTGTCGCTTCCAGTTAGTTCCAACGGCGAGTGGTTTGTCGAGAAGGAGCAGGAGCTATTGACATGGTTCGACTTCGAGCAGACAGATTTTGATGGCGACGGAGAGGTGAAAATCACTCTTGGCGAGAATAGTAGCACTTCGACTCGTAGTGCGACGATCTACCTTTCGACCATCATTGTCGAGGGTGCAGATCCAGTTGTCAAGGAGGTGACCATCTATCAAGCTTATCAGCCTACAACTACTCGAAATGAGTTTACCCCCGAATACTTCAACTCGACATATAGTCTGCAGAATGGTAGCATGGACAATATGTCAGCTTCAGGTACGGTAGCAACATTCTTAGGTGGAGGTGGAACGGCTAACCGCGTGACAGCTTACAGCCAACCTTTGGGTCGTTATACCTTCTGTCTGAAGGCTCTTGGTTCGACTGCTGTGCCTAGCGTATTGTTCTACGGAACAGGTCTCGAGCTTAATGCTACAGTGAGTGCAACGACAACTAACTTTACATGTGTTGGTCTCTCCGACATCACTCAAGCTGCGTGCGATATGACTGTCGAGAATGAGGTGGGAGTTGAGTTCTCACAAAATTTTGACACAGGCTTAACCGATGTTGAGTGGTTCCTCAATGGAGAGTCGATCCACAAGTATATAGCTACATCTGATGGAGGTTTTGCCTACACCTGGGGCACCGCAATACCACAACTAATTTTTGGTAATGCAACTTGGGGTAGTGCTCAGTTAGATGCCGTAGAGTTCTACTGGATGGAGTACACAGCTCCAATTGAATGGGGTTTTTAATCTAAAAATAAGTTAAAATGAAAAAGATATTAAACTTAATAATGCTCTTCTCGCTATGCTTCACCTCGCTCTCTGTTGCTTCGTGCCAAAAGAGCGACGATGGAGGAAGCGAAAGCAGTAGCGACGCAATAGAATTTGTCTTCAAGACAGCTCTTTCGAACTACTATGGAGTTGTTGACAATAGCAATAAAACGATAACAGTAGGCGGAATTAGTAGCTCCAACGACATCAAAAGTGTCTCATACACTCTGCCCGAGGGCTACACAATTTCGCCTGAGCCTAGCGAGGTGAGTAAGTGGTACAAGGAGCAGGCTTTCGAAATCGGTAAGAGTGGAGAGTCGAGCCAGACATATACGGTGATTCTTTCGGATATGTTGGAGACCGTGGAGTCTAAATATGTCGTTATGGGCTATATCATGCTCAGCGGCACCGACTTCGAGAGCGTGTTTGAGACTATCGACCTTACGAAGGTAACCCACACATTGATCAGTTTTGCAAGTGTTAACTCCGACGGTTCGATCACCACAACTTCGATCGATACATATGTAGATATGGTTGTGAAGGCTGCTCACGATGCAGGTGGTAGAGCGCTTTTGGCTGTCAACAAAGCCTCTGATGGCGAGTTCACAGCATGTATCAAGGCTTCCGACACGCGCACCAAGTTGATCGAAAACTTGATCGACTATTGCGAAGAGAAGGGCTTCGATGGAATCGATCTCGACTACGAGGATTACAACAGCTTCGACCTTACTTCACTCATCGCCTTTGCTAAGGAGTTGCGCGAGACTATGCCCGAGGAGTGGCAGCTCACATGTGCCATTGGCCCTTGGTTGCAGTACACGGGCTATGCTGAATATTTCGACTACATCAATGTCATGAGCTACGGTGAGATGAGCGATGGCGACTCGCCAGGATACCACGCAACGATGACCAAGTTCCAGAGCGATATTGCAAATACGCTTGTGTGGGCTCTCGACAAATCTAAGATTGTTGGAGGTGTGCCATTCTACGGTTGGTCGTGGGAGAATTCGCCATCGGTGTTCAGTATCAAGTATGAGTATGTGATCAATAAGTACCCAACGGCCGAAGTTGCCGACGCCGACAACTATGGATCGCTCTACTACAACGGTCGCAACACCATCCGCGAGAAGTGCGTCTACGTCAAGGATCAGGGCTATGGTGGTATCATGATTTGGCAGTTGGCTCAAGATTGTTTGAATGAAGATTTCAGACTACTTGATGTTATTGGCGAAGAGATGTTTGAAGAGTAATTAAATCTATCTTATAGGGGTTGGCCAGTGGGCTCCATTAGTCAACCTCTATAACCTAAATCTAAACAAACTAAATGAAGAGTATAACAAATATTATAATCTATAGTGCTGCCGTTGTTGCTCTAGTAGCGTGTGCTCAGCAGGTGGATAAAACCGCGGTTGAGGGCTATGTTACTCACTCAACATATAGCGTCCCAGGTCGCTTTAATTCTGAAAACATCACCAGTTCACAGAATTACGAGGATTTCGAGTTTCTCTACCTTATGGCCATGCCTAAGTGGGAGGTCGAAGATTTCGACCTCTCGCAGGAGGAGATCAACCGCAAGTGCGTCGAGGATTTCGACTACCTGACCGACAACCGTAAAGGCATGTCGCAGGTTCCCGAACTTATCGAAAATATACACAAAACAGAGTGCAAGATCCTCTGCTCGTTCCCAGGTCAGGAGTACGACGTGATAGCTGCCGATGAGCAGCGAAGAGTGAAGTTCGCGCGCATGATGGCCGCCTTGGTTGAGAAGTTCAACTACGACGGAATCGAGCTAGATTGGGAGGGAACCATCACCGAATCGTTGCATTTGGCCTTTATGTCTGATATTCGCGAGGCGCTCGACGCTTTGGGCTCCTCGAAGTACCTCTACCTCACAACGGCTCTTAATAGTAGCCACAGTTACAGCCAAGATATGGCCGAAGAGTTGAGCGCTGTTGTCGACTGGATCAACATTATGACCTACGACATGGGCGGCGGCTTCTGGACTAAGCAAAGTGTGAGTTATAACACGCCGCTAGACTCTATGGAGGAGATTATCGAGGGTCGATGGAGCGTATTTGCTCCCGAAAAGCTCTGCATCGGACTTGCCAACTATGGCTATGGCTACAACGATATTGAGCCAGGTGCACAGCTACCCGAAGGGTTTGATCTTGAGCAAAATTACTTCACCGTGCAATATTTTGAGGTTGCCAGCTTCCTAGCCGATGGTTGGGTAGAGCAGTGGGATGAGGTGGCTCGCAGCTCCTACTTCTTCTCGCCCGATGGCAGCGACTTCTTCTCGATGGATACCCCACGCGCAATCGACCATAAGTTAGATTGGGTCTATGAGCGCGGTTATCGCGGAGTATTCTGGTGGGAGTATCACATGGATATCGACCCAGAGACCAAGGATGAGTTGAAGGCGACTCACCTATTGATCGACGAGGCGACCAAAAATATTAAAGAGTACAATAGTAAACTAAATAAATTGTAGAGTATGAATTCCAATAATCTATTACTACTCTTGGGTGTAGCTGCAGTCGCTTCATCGTGTGCAGAATCGAAGAGTGAGGCCGATAATGGACCAATGAATATTCTGTTTATCATGTGTGATGATCATAGCTACAAGACCATTAGCGCATACGATAAACATCTGATCAATACTCCTAATATCGACAGAATTGCAGAGAATGGGGTGCGTTTTGTCAATAGTTTTGTGGCAAATTCGATCTCGGGTCCCTCGCGCGCATGCATGCTTACAGGTAAGCATAGCCATATGAATGGCTACACGGATAACGTTAGTGCTGAATTTGATGGCGGACAGCAAACATTCCCTAAATTGCTGCAAGGGACTGGTTATCAGACTGCTGTTATCGGAAAGTGGCATCTTACATCTATGCCTACAGGGTTCGATTATTGGGATATTCTTGTTGGTCAGGGTCACTACTACAATCCAGATTTTATTCGCAATGGAGAGGATATCCAACGCGAAGGCTATGCAACTAACCTCACAACCGATCTAGCGATAGATTGGTTGGAGGCAGGTCGCGACAAGGAGAAACCATTCTGCCTATTGTTGCACCACAAGGCGCCACATCGCACATGGATGCCCGATCTTCAGGATTTGGAACTATATAGTGATCAGGAGTTTGAGTTGCCAGATAATTTCTACGACGACTACAGCGGACGCCAAGCTGCAGCCGAGCAGGAGATGAGCATTGCCAAAGATATGGACCTTATCTACGACACTAAACTCATTGATAAAGATGGCCAAATTGCGCCAACACCTTTGATGAAGGTGGGTTCGACGCTTGTCGATAGAATGACCACAGAGCAGCGCCGAACTTGGGATGCTCACTACGATAAAGTTGTAGCTGAATTTAAGGCAGCCAACATGTCGGAGGAGGAGATCACAGAGTGGAAGTATCGCCAATATATGCGTGATTATCTGCGTACTGTAACCTCTTTGGATCGCAATATCGGTCGAGTTTTGGACTATCTCGAAGCGCAAGGTCTCGACAAGAATACGATGGTTGTCTACACCTCCGACCAAGGTTTCTACATTGGAGAGCATGGCTGGTTCGATAAGAGATTCATGTACGAGGAGTCGTTTAGAACACCTCTATTGGTCTCATTGCCAGATGGTAAGCGTGGCGATATTGAGCAGCTAGTGCAAAATATCGACTATGCGCCAACCTTCCTGGAATTAGCTGGTGTCGAGATCCCAGAGGATATACAAGGGTGTTCGATGTTGCCACTGCTTCGCGACCAGAGTACCCAGTGGCGCAACTCGCTCTACTATCACTTCTACGAGTACCCTTCGGAGCATATGGTCAAACGCCATTATGGCGTTAGAACCGATCGATATAAATTGATACATTTTTATAACGATATCGACGCTTGGGAGCTTTACGATCTAGAGCAAGATCCAACCGAGATGAACAATATTTATGGCGCCGAGGGCACCGCGGAGATCACCTCTGAGTTGAAACAAGAGCTTGGTCGCTTGCGCGAGCAGTATCAAGTACCTGAAAATGATGGCGTTGTTGTGAAGCAGCGAAACCTTTAAAATATAAATACCTATCTTACTATGAAAAAACTATTAATGACCTCTATTATGCTCGTTGCATTTTGTGCAGTTTCAATTGGCCAAAATGCCGAGGATGTAGTAGTGCCGATACCTCTTAGCGTGACGATGGGCAGCGGAACACTCTCAATAGGAGACGCTGTGTCAATCGTCGAAAATGGCGCATCTACAACCGCCTCTTATCTGAAAGAGCAGCTATCCACCGAGTTTGGGATTGCAGCTAAGCGCAGAGCTAAAGCGCAGATTTTAATCGATGTAGATGATGCCAAAGAGTTTGCCGATGAGGGGTATCGCATGGAGATATCTAGCAGCCAAATTGTAATTGAGGCAGCCGAGCAGGCTGGTGCATTTTATGCTGTTCAGTCACTTTTGCAACTTATGCGCGCTGGTGCAACTGCCAATGGCACAGTGCTTTCGTGCCAAGCAATTGAGGATGCTCCACGCTTTGGTTGGCGCTCCTTTATGCTCGATGAGTGTCGATATTTCTTAGGTCAAGAGGAGCTATATAAGATTTTGGATGCTATGGCTGAGCTCAAGATGAATCGCCTACATTGGCACCTAACGGACGATGCAGGATGGAGAGTCGAGATCAAGCAGTATCCACTTTTGACCGAAATTGGAGGAAAGCGCGCCGACAGCGAGATCGAGACGTGGGGTAGTGGCAAAACCTCGGGCGAGCCACACGAAGGTTTCTATACTCAGAAGCAGATTAAGGAGGTTTTGGCCTACGCTAAAGAGCGACATATCAAGATTATACCCGAAATAGAGATGCCAGGTCACTCATCGGCAGCTGTTGCGTCGTACTCTTGGTTGGGAACATCGGGCCAAGTGATCGAGGTGCCTGCTAAGTTTGGAAAATTATATCATATTTATGATGTTCTAAATCCAGAAGTGATTGAGTTTCTGCATAATGTGGTGGCTGAAGTTGTCGATCTTTTTGAGACGGATATAATCCACATTGGCGGCGATGAGGTGCGTTTCGACCATTGGGAGGCGAGCGAGCGCTACCAAGAGTATAAGGAGGCGAAGGGCTACGGCTCATATATGGATATCCAAATTGAGTTTACCAACAAAATGGCAGAGTATATCAATGGTCTAGGCTGCGAGATGATGGGCTGGAACGAAATTTTGGGTAAGAGCCTGCATAGCGATTTGGTCTTCGAAGATGCCGAGACCGACCTCTCTAAACAGACAATTGTACACTTCTGGAAGGGCGACCCGCAGATGTTAGCATCGGCGGCAAAAGAGGGCTACACACTTGTGAACTCATACCATGTGTATACATATTTGGACTATTCACACGAGAAGATCAGCCTCGAAAAGGCCTACTCATTTGAGCCCATCGACGACTTGGTGGAGCAGGAGTACCACGACAATATTATCGGTCTTGGGTGTCAACTTTGGCGTGAGTGGTTGCCCACAGCGGCCGATGTGCAACGCAACGTATTCCCCCGTATTGCAGCCTACGCCGAGGTCGGGTGGAGCGAAAAATCACGTAAAGATTATGAGAGCTTCTCTGGTCGTGTAGCTACGCTCGTCGAGAAGTGGCAGAGTGATGGAATTAACGTTTACACAGCGGAATAGATGAATAAATTAGTTGTGTTTTCTACGATTGCAGCATGCGGCGCCTTGCCATATGTAGCAGAGGCTAAGCCAAAATCTAAGCCTGTAAACTTCGTTGTGATCTATTGCGACGACATGGGTTATGGTGATCTGTCGTGCTACGGTAGCCCGTCGATCAAGACTCCCAACCTCGATAGAATGGCTATCGAGGGGCAGAAGTGGAGCTCTTTTTATAGTGCGGCTTCGGTCTCAACCCCCTCTCGAGCGGCTCTATTGACGGGTCGCTATCCAATGCGTAATGGTCAGACTAATGTCTATTTTCCTGACTCTCACGGTGGACTTCCTCAAAGTGAAGTTACAATTGCCTCGCTTTTGAAATCTCGTGACTATGTCACGGCGTGCGTTGGTAAGTGGCACCTAGGGCATCAAGAGGAGTTTCTGCCTCTGAATCATGGCTTTGACTACTTCTATGGCATTCCTTACTCTAATGATATGAGCCGCAAGGAGCAGGATATTTTGGGGAATTTTGGCTATCAGTATGAGCTTCCATTCTTTAACCAGAACGAAGTGATCGAATATGATCCCGATCAGTCGCTCTTTACTCGACGGTTAACCGAGTATGCGGTGGATTTCATCGAAGAGCATAGACGAGAGCCATTTTTCCTCTATTTGGCTCATCCTCAGCCTCATATCCCAGTCTATCGTTCCGATGGTTTTCAGGGGCGATCGGCTAAAGGTAAGTATGGCGATGTCATCGAAGAGCTCGATTGGAGTGTTGGCGAGATATTGGCAGCATTAATGGATAATGGGTTGGCTGACAATACTTTAGTGGTCTTTTCGTCGGATAATGGGCCTTGGCTTATTACCGAGTATGAGAGCGGCTCTGCAGGTACGTTGCGCGATGGTAAGAAGAGCGCCTATGAGGGCGGTTTCAGAGTCCCTGGAATATTTTGGGGCGCAATGGTTGAGCCTGGTTACGTCACAGATATGGGTGCGACGCTCGATCTATTACCCACAATGTGTGAATTAGCGGGCGTGGAGTTGCCTGGAGACAGAACCCTTGATGGCCAGAGTCTTGTAGAGGTTTTGGGCGGTCGTAGCGATAGCCCGCGTGATGAGTTGGTCTACTATCGTACCGACGAACTCTACGCACTTCGTAAGGGCGATTATAAGATAATTTATGCCACTAAACCTACCTACGCTAAGGGCGAACGAGTGAAGATTGTCTTTGATACGCCCCAGTTGTATAACGTTGCGGTCGATGCCGAGGAGCGATATAATATTGCAGCTGACCATCCTGAGATCGTTAAAGAGCTTCAAGCGTTGACCGAGAAACATCGCGAGTCGATAAGGGAGTTTTAACTGTAAATTTAACAGATTCTAAAATGAGGATAGTAAAATTATTTTTTGTTGCACTGCTGATCTCTTCAATTGTAGAGGTTCAAGCACAGGTGCAGGAAAATGCAAAGAGTCAAGTGTGGAATTTCGACACTCTCGATGGTTGGGTCTACGCCCATCAAGATGACAATCCCAATATGCAGTGCGAAATTGAGGATGGTGTGTTGAAGATATTTACTACGGCTAACTCGCGTGACCGCAAGAAGATGCGCACCGCCGATAAGATATATACTACGGGTAGATATACCTGGAGAACATATATTCCTCAGATGGGTAAGGGCGATCAGGCGAGTGTCGGTTCGTGGATATATTGCGACGATAAGCACGAGATCGATTTTGAGGTAGGGTATGGTCAGCAGCATGTTCGCGAGAAGTTGGGCGCTGAGGATGATGATTTGATCGTCTACTCAACTACGCAGGCAAACCCGTACAATACCCAAATCACAACGATAAAATCGGGTTGGCACATATTTGAAATCGACTTAACACTGGTCGATGGCGCCTATCTTGTCACCTGGATCATCGATGGCGAGCAGGTCTCTAGCATTCAGCAAACTTATGGTGACGAGTACAAATTTTATATATTTTGCAGCGTCGAAAATCTTAAGTTTTTGGGCGATCACATAGCCTCGCAGGATAACTATGGCCTATTTGACTTTGTGAAATATGAGTATCATGAGTAGCGAGAGATCGTAATTGGATAAAAATTATAGGAGCAACCTTTCGGGGTCTCTCATCTTTACTGATAACAGGCTGTATATCAATAGCTATTTTGGAGTAAAACACTAAACCCACTGTGTAAGCCTACACGAAACTGGTTTATATTCGTTTTATTTCGATGGCAAAGGTATACAGTCTGTTTGTATTTTCCAAGTCTTTTTCCTTCCTAATTTGATATTTTGTGTTTACAATACAGAGTCTAACTGTGAGGATGCCATATAAGACTACATGAAACTATATTTCTATTATTTCCCACCGACTTTCTAATTCAGCACATCGAAAGTTGAAATGATTACTATGTATTGCCATACATAACATATAGCGAGGGCGACTCATGGCAACGTATGCCATCTTTAATGTTTCTAGATTATAAGTTTTATCTCCCGTGTAGGCAACACCTTTTAACTGTTCGTGGATTCATTCACTCTCACATTTTGTATGATATGTAGTTTCCATATACAGTGTTGCAATATGAGTCTCTCCTTTTACAGAGTGGATATTATTAATCTCTATTTCTACATTGTCATCAGCATAAATATTATTCGATGACGACTCGTCACTTGTTATATCTTCCTGTGTGTTATCAAGAAATGCTTTAATAGCATCATTGGTTGTAATACTGAACATCGTAACCCCTCCGCCACCTACATCTTGCGCTGTGTTATTTGAATCTTTATCTTTGCATCAAAAAGATTATGGTAAAGCGGAGTGTAGCCGAGCGTCGTCGGTATTTGGAGTTGTTTAGGACTAGTGGAGAGAGTATAGTTGGTTTTTGTCGCACGCAGGGGATAAATGATAAGACCTTTGGGAATTGGCTTCGGGAGGAGCGATTGGGGATGACGCTTGGTGAGTATCGGAAGTTGCGGCGCTCTGAGGGTGTCGGCGAATCTAAAAACACGAGTAAGTCCAGAGGTAAAGACAAGCCCAAAGTTCAAGATAAACCCACCGACAAAGATAGACCCACATATAAGTCTAAAGAGAAAGCAAAATCCACATCATCCAACAATTATCAACACACATCTAAAATATCATCCACTGCCCCCATCATCTCTCCCATAGCTATTGTGCCATCAGAGGAGTTTTCCCAAGCCGCGACAAGCATCCCTCATCTCACGCTCCATCTGCCCTCTGGTGTTAGAGCCGAGATCATCAATATCGCAACACGCCAAATAGGCGAGCTAATGCAATCGCTACTCCACACAGACAGTAGCACAACCACCTCCGACTCACGATGTTCTCACTAAGCTCCTGCGACCGTTACTACCTCTGCACCTCAGGCGTAGATCTACG
>JAWXTG010000040.1:0-16056 GCA_044433705.1 Rikenellaceae bacterium
GGGTGCGCAACAATATGCGACTATCCAATCCATCGTGCAGACAGCCAAAAAATGCGATCAAGATCCGCTCGTGGCTTTGCTTGCTGTCGCTGGACTGTAGGGGCGTGAGTAGTTACAAAAGATGTTTTGTGCACCTCCACTTTATTTGTACCTTTGCACTATGATCAGCGACGAAAAAAAGATATTACGATATATGGATTGGGGCATCTACTTGATATTTGTCCCAATCATTCTGCTACTTATCCCAACCAATAGAATAATAGAAAAAGATCCATATTTCTCGATGTTGATGTTGGTTTATATGGTTGTGATACACACTATTAACCGACGATTTAATTTTGTGGGTTTCATATTCAAGAGGGAGTACCAGAAAGCGGCACTCTCTGTTGGGGTGGTTTTGGCAATTACATACTTTGCCACCTATATTAGAGTTGACGACATAAGGGATGCAAACGAGGTAATGCCAGTTGAAAATGTTGCTAATATACGAAATAGAGTCTTGTCTACACTATGTTTTCTAGACATCTGTTTTACAGTGATGTTAGGGTTGGTATTGGAGATTTTTAGGCAAAAAATCGAACGGCAGAATATAGAGGCTCAAAAGGGCAAAGCTGAACTTGCAGTGTATAAATCGCAGATCAACCCTCACTTTATGTTTAACACCCTCAATACGATCTATGCCCTTAATCTCACAGGCTCTAAACGTGCTAATGAAGTGATAATAAAGTTCTCGAACATAGTGAAATATATGTACCAAAACTCCGACAAAGAGAAGATAATGATCTCCGAGGAGGTGAAGTACCTGCAAGAGTTTATCGACCTGCACTCACTAAGACTAAGCGAAGAGACAAAGGTGACGTTCACCCACGAAGTAGATGACACAAGTGAATATATCCCCTCGATGATACTTATAACCTTTGTAGAGAATGTTTTCAAATATGGAGTGTCATCGACTGTAGAGAGTGAGATAAATATTAACCTACAACTCAAAGATAGGGTTTTGACATTCACCTCTTCAAACACTATCTTCTCTCGTGGTGAGGAGTCATCGGGAATAGGTATCGAGAATTGCCGAAAACGACTCTCGTTGCTTTATCCGAACCGTTACACGTTGGAGCGTGGTGAGACAGAAGATAACATTTACAAAACAACATTAAGAGTAGAATTATGAGATGTATAGCAATAGATGATGAGCCTTTAGCACTATCAATCATCGCCGAATATTTTCAGAATCACCCTGACGTAGAGCTAACAACATTCACCAACCCTCTGCGAGGCATTAAAGCGGTCAAGGAGCAACGTCCCGAATTGGTGCTTCTCGACATCGAGATGAAGGAGTATTCGGGATTAGAGTTGGCTCGTGAGATACCTCTTGGTTCTCTGTTGGTCTTTACAACGGCTCACGCCTCGTATGCTTTGGAGGGGTATGACCTGCGAGCGGTGGATTTCCTTCATAAGCCATTTACATACGAGCGGTTCGCCTCGATGTTGGAGCGAGTGGAGCAGATTACAGCTATCCACGCCCGTGCATTCAAGGCAGAAGAGGAGAGTTTGGGATCTATGACAATAAAGGTCGATTATCAAAATGTTACCATCGCCTACTTCGAGATAATCTATGTCGAAGCATTGGCGAACTACGTGAAGATTCATTGCGAGAACAATCGCAAAATTTCGACTAAGATGAGCATTAAGAGCTTTGTGGAGCTACTCCCCGAGTCGGAGTTTTTGCGCATACATCGCTCCTTTGCAATCTCTAAGTCACACGTTGCGTCGTTCACCAAACAGGGGGTCACAATGCGAGATAACAAAAATACAATAATCCCCATCGGAGGAAATTATGCAGAAGAGCTCTACACAGCTTTAATCAATAACACAATTTAAAATGAGTGTGGATAACACAAACAAATTAATCTCAGGCTCAGTAGCCAAATCATTAGTATCATTCACAGTTCCCATCTTCTTTGCCCTGCTGTTGCAGGTGATGTATGGCGCAATAGATATGTTTATAGTGGGTAACTTCGCCCAGATAAACGATGTGTCGGGAGTATCGACGGGTAGCCAACTAATTAACTTTTTAACTTCGGTCTGTGCGGGGTTTGCAATGGGTACAACAATCCTTATTGGTCAAAAGAAGGGCGAGAAGAGGGAGGAGGATATAGGTGCGGTTATTGCTAACTCCATTGCTCTATTCTTTGGTATATCGCTTGTTGTGATGATCCTTATGCTCCTCTTTAGAGATGGTATAGTTGCAGGAATGAACACCCCCGAAGAGGCTGTCACTCAGACCAGGGGCTATATATTTTACAGCGCAATAGGTGTTCCGATGATCTTTGCATACAATGTATTAGGTAGTATTTTCAGAGGTTTAGGCGACTCCAAAACTCCACTCTTGGCAGTAGCTATCGCTTGTGTGGCGAACATTGTAGGCGATTTGGTATTGGTTGCTCACTGTGGTATGGGAGCTTCGGGAGCAGCTATCGCAACGGTTGGAGCGCAGACTATTAGTGTGATTATCTCGGTCTACATTATCCGTAAACGTTCATTGCTGAATTACTCGATGGGCTTGCGCCACTTCCGTGTTAACTGGGATTATATCAAACGAGTGATTTGGCTAGGTGTACCAGTGGCTTTGCAGAGTGGACTCACTGCACTTTCGTTCCTTTTTGTGATGGTTGTAGTCAATAAATCTGGTCTTATATTCTCCGCAGCGGTGGGCGTTAGTGAAAAGTTGGTTAGCTCAATACTGCTGATTCCTATGGCATTTATGCAATCCATCTCGGTCTTTGTAGCTCAGAACTTCGGAGCAAATGACCTCTATCGCACCAAACGAGGATTAAAAGTAGGAATGATGATTTCGGGTGCAGCAGGTGTTTTTATGGCTTATATGTGCTACTTTCACGGAGATATGTTGCTCAGTATCTTTACACAAGATGCACAGGTAATCGAGGCGGCTTGTTCATATATAGATGCCTATGTTTTTGAGATGTTTGTGGTGCCAATACTTTTTTGTTTGACAGGCTACTTGAATGGCTACGGAGCAACGATATATGTGATGATTCAAGGCATCGTCGGAGCTATTGCTCTCCGCCTTGCGCTCACCTTTGTTTTCAGCCTCATTGAGCCAGTATCACTCTTTAGAATAGGTCTCGCCACACCAATAGCCACAACGGTACAGGTTGTGATGTGCCTCTATTTCATACATAAAATCGACCAAAAGATAAAACGTAATACCTTATAATTATGAACAGAACAAAAATCTTAACAGCGGGGCTTGTTGCAGCAATAAGTCTTAGCGCAAATGCTCAGAATTACAAAATTGTAGATACCGAGCAGACCAAATTCTTCGACAACAAGCATGAGATCGCATCCCCCTCGAAGGGCGAACAATTCTACGGGCAAGATGCCCAGTACAAGGGCAATGCAGCATCATACACCGACAATGGCGATGGCACCATCACTGACAACGTTACAGGGCTAATGTGGCAAAAAGGATTCGAGGTGATGTCGCTTCCAGAGGCGCAGAAAGCAGTCGATAAATTCAAATTGGCAGGTCACTCAGATTGGCGCATACCCTCAATCAAGGAGGCATATTCACTAATCCTCTTTAGCGGAAGCGATGTCAGTCCACAGCTAAGCAATAGCAAAGATATGCCAGGCACTCCATTTATCGATATGGATTATTTCGATTTTAAGTATGGTGCAAATGGCAATCGAGATATTGACTCGCAGATGGCTACATCGACTCTATATGTAGGTTCTACGGAGAGGGAGAATCTATTGTTTGGGGTAAACTTTGCCGATGGACGTATCAAGGGCTACGGACTCAAATTTGGAGGTGGCGACAAACCATTTATGGTACGTTTTGTTCGTGGCGCAGAGTATGGCGTAAACGACTTTGCAGACAATGGCGATGGCACTATCACTGACAAAGCTACAGAGCTCGTGTGGAGCAAGGAGGATAGCAAAAAGGCTATGAATTGGAGAGAGGCATTGGCTTATGCCGAGGAGATGAACTCACAAAACTACTTAGGTCACTCAGATTGGAGAGTGCCCAACGCCAAGGAGTTGCAGAGTATTGTCGACTACTCTCGCTCGCCTCTTTCAACCTCATCGGCAGCGATAGACCCTATATTTGAGGTTAGTTCTATCAAAGATGAGTCAGGAGTAGATGACTTCCCATTCTATTGGACATCGACAACGCACGAGAACTCTGGAGGCTCGACTGGTGGCGCAGGTATCTATGTAGCGTTTGGTCGCAGCTTGGGTAATATGTCTAATATGCAGATGATGCCAATGCCACAAGGTGGCGAGGGTAATCGCTCACAGATGGGAGGTGGTCGCCCACCACAAGGAGCTCCTCACAGTCAACAAGGTCAAGGTCGCCCAGAGGGAGGCAGACCAGAGGGACAACAAGCTCGCCAACAAAACAGCAAAAACTCAGAATCAAATTGGATAGATGTTCACGGAGCAGGCTCACAGCGCAGCGATCCAAAAGATGGCGATCCATCAGTTTACGCCAACGGTCACGGACCCCAAGGCGATGTCATCAGAATTAACAACTATGTTCGCCTGGTTAGGGATTTGTAATGATAAAGATTAATCTGCAGTTAAGATAAATATTGCAGTGATAAGAAAACAAAGCAATCACAGATGGAATACCTAAGTGCCTTGTTTGTTCGCCCAGCATGGGCGAACTCTAACGGGTGTAAGTCTCGAACGTGCCCTGATAGTGGGAAGCGCATAGCCAAAGATAAAGGTGTCCATCGTGATGTGGAATCTGAAGGAAGTCGGCGGCAAAAGTCAGACCTGACGAATAGAAATCAGATATTAAGGCTGGTGGTGAGGGTAAGTTTGCAAAACGAAACGAAACGAAGTCCCTATAACTATTCGGAATCACCATTAGTAAATCTGGCAGGTATAAGGCGGAAAGAGTTCGTTCTTAACTGGGGAGGTCTCACAGACGTGTGAAGCGGAAGAAAACAGTAGCACGGAATAAAGCTTGTTGTGAGAAGTCAGCCGAGGACATAGTACCATAAGTACTCGACAATTATGGGAAGGTCTGAACTTTAACAATGCAGAAAGTAATCTGTGCCTGATTATCAGTAAGTTACATTCTGTAATGGAAAATTACTGGAAAAGTCAATTTGGAAAAATTCATTCGATAGCATTGTTTGGTATTATGCTGATAACCATTATGTTGTATTATTTAGTAATCGTACC
Organism: Rikenellaceae bacterium; assembly: GCA_044433705.1. Classification (GTDB taxonomy): domain Bacteria; phylum Bacteroidota; class Bacteroidia; order Bacteroidales; family Rikenellaceae; genus Alistipes. Next base: position 5,221 of record JAWXTG010000040.1, read on the forward strand.
CGCTGCGTAGAGAGGTATTACTTTGATTTTATCAAAGCTGCTAAAATTCTCAGAGGAGCATCTTATGCCAAATTCAGAGGATTTTTCACTGCTTTCTTTTGTATTATTCCGCATTTTTTGTAAAAAAATCGCACCTTGTCAATTATTATATTTACGCACTAAATATAACTCTTTTACTTTCAATCCAAGATAAATATAGCGAGGAATGTAACAAACTAAAAGTTATGCACCTAGGTATCTATATTTCCGACACTTACAAATGAAAAAATATTCAATAATAAATCTCATTTTTTGTTTTGTGATTAAAAAACAATACCTATATTTGTGAAATTAAAGTTACTTTTTATCGCCACAAAATGATGATTATGGATAGTTACAATAATATATCACTGCACTCGCTGATTATGCTCTCTAGGATTACTAAAGAGAGGCAGAGGGGTGCGTGCAATAGAGACTAACTTTAAATGAAGTTGAAGCGACCTTTCTCACAACGGTGATGAAAGGTTATTTTTTTATAAATACGAATATTAAAAATTAAAAATAACTACATATGTCTGACAGATTATTCATTTTTGACACAACGCTTCGCGATGGCGAGCAGGTACCTGGGTGCCAATTAAACACTATCGAAAAGATTCAAGTTGCTAAAGCACTCGAGGAGCTTGGCGTCGATGTAATCGAGGCGGGTTTCCCCGTGTCGAGCCCTGGTGATTTTCACTCGGTTGTCGAGATCTCGAAGGCTGTAACATGGCCAACAATTTGTGCCCTTACGCGCGCTGTCGAGAATGATATTAAGGTGGCTGCCGAGGCGCTTCAATATGCTAAGCGCGGCCGTATACACACTGGTATCGGAACCTCTGATTCACACATTAAGTACAAATTCAACTCCAATCGCGAGGAGATCATCGAGCGTGCGGTTGCAGCGGTGAAATATGCAAAATCATTTGTTGAGGATGTGCAGTTCTATGCCGAGGATGCAGGTCGCACCGACAACGAGTATTTGGCTCGCGTGGTGGAGGCTGTGATCAAAGCGGGTGCAACGGTGATCAACATACCCGACACAACGGGCTACTGTCTGCCCGATGAGTTTGGCCGTAAGATTCTATACCTCAAGGAGAACGTCAAGGGAATCGACAATGTCACAATCGCAACCCACTGCCACAACGACTTGGGTATGGCTACAGCCAACACCATCTCGGGAATCTTGAATGGTGCTCGTCAGGCAGAGGTTACCATCAACGGTATCGGCGAGCGCGCAGGTAACACCGCCCTCGAGGAGGTCGCGATGATCTTCAAGAGTCACAAAGAGTTGGCTATCAAGACAAATATCAACACTCAACGTATCAGCAGCACCAGCAAGATGATCTCAAACTTGATGAATATGCCCGTGCAGCCCAACAAGGCGATTGTTGGTCGCAACGCATTTGCTCACTCGTCGGGAATCCACCAAGATGGAGTCCTTAAGAATCGCGAGAGTTACGAGATCATCGACCCTAAAGATGTCGGTATCGACGAGAGCTCAATCGTGCTAACCGCTCGAAGTGGTCGCGCAGCCCTAAAACACCGCTTGACAGTGCTCGGAATCGATCTTGATAAGGATCAACTCAACAACGCATATGAGGAGTTCTTGAAGCTGGCAGACCGCAAAAAAGATATCAACGATGACGATATCTTGATGCTCGTAGGCAAGGAGCGTTCGGCTAATGCACGCATCAAACTCGACTATCTGCAGGTGACAGCAGGTGTCGGTGTGCGCTCTGTAGCAAGCATTTGCCTCGATATCGCAGGCGAGAAGTTTGAGGCCTCATCGTCGGGTAATGGCCCTGTTGACGCAGCGATCAAAGCGATCAAGATGATCGTGCGCCGCCAGATGTCACTCCAGGAGTTCTTGATTCAGGCGATCACCAACGGCAGCGACGACGTGGGTAAGGTCCACATGACCGTACAGTACGACAACAACATCTACCACGGCTTCGCAGCAAACACCGATATCGTTGCAGCCTCGGCTGAAGCATATCTTGACGCAATCAATAAATTTATAATCGCATAAATTTTTCACATACATATATAATATGAAGACCCTTTTTGATAAAATATGGGATGCTCACGTAGTTACCCAAGTTGAGGGAGGTCCCTCGCAAATCTACATCGATCGCCACTTCTGCCACGAGGTAACAAGCCCTCAGGCATTTGCAGGATTGCGCGAGCGCGGACTAAAGGTGTTCCGTCCAGAAAAGACAACCTGTTCACCCGACCACAACATCCCAACGATTAACCAACACCTACCAATCGCCGATCCCGTGTCGCGCAAGCAGGTGGATACCCTCAATGAGAATGCCGCAGAGTTTGGGCTAACACTCTGGGGACTAGGTCACAAGAAGAATGGTATCATCCACGTTGTGGGTCCCGAAAATGGCTTGACTCGCCCTGGTATGACTATCGTATGTGGCGACTCACACACCTCGACTCACGGAGCATTTGGCGCCGTAGCATTCGGAATCGGAACCAGCGAAGTGGAGATGGTGCTCGCTTCGCAATGTATCCTTCAACCTAAACCACTCAAAATGCGTATTAACATCGAGGGTAAGCTAGGTAATGGTGTGTCAGCTAAGGATTTAGCGCTATACATAATTGCACAGATGACCACAGGTGGTGCTACTGGCTACTTCGTAGAGTATGCTGGCGAGGCCATTCGCTCACTGAGCATGGAGGAGCGTATGACAGTCTGCAACCTAAGTATCGAGATGGGTGCTCGCGGCGGTATGATCGCTCCCGACCAGACCACCTTCGACTATGTCAAGGGTCGCGAGTTCGCGCCACAAGGCCAGGAGTGGGATAAGGCACTTGCCGAGTGGAAAGAGCTATACAGCGACGAGGGTGCTATCTTCGACAAGGAGGTTACCTTTAACGCCGAAGATATCGAACCAATGATCACCTACGGCACAAATCCAGGTATGGGTATGGGCATTAGTGGCACCATCCCAACAATGGATATGATCGACGAAACTAGCCAAATTTCATATGGTAAATCACTTGAGTATATGGGATTTGCACCAGGCGACAAGATGCTTGGCAAGGCTATTGATTATGTATTCCTAGGTAGTTGTACCAACGGCCGCATCGAAGACTTTAGGGTCTTTGCATCGATGGTCAAAGGGCACAAAAAGGCTGACGGAGTTGTCGCATGGCTCGTTCCAGGCTCATGGGCAGTGGAGGAGCAGATCCGCGCCGAGGGTATCGACAAGATTCTCGAGGAGGCTGGATTCGAACTCCGCCAACCAGGATGTTCGGCATGTTTGGCGATGAACGACGACAAGGTTCCAGCGGGTAAATATGCAGTTTCGACCTCGAACCGCAACTTCGAGGGTCGCCAAGGACCAGGCGCCCGCACACTATTGGCAGGTCCTATGGTAGCTGCTGCTGCTGCCATCACGGGTAAAATCACCGACCCACGCGAATTTTTATAATTAACACCGAAAAAAAGAGAACGATGATAGAGAAATTTAAAACACTCACCTCGACTTGTGTACCACTACCAATCGAGAATGTTGATACTGACCAAATTATCCCAGCTCGCTTCCTGAAAGCTACCACGCGCGAGGGCTTTGGCGATAATCTATTCTACGATTGGCGCTACGGCAAGCAGGGCGAAAAAATCGCTGAATTTGTACTTAATAATCCCCGCTACTCAGGCTCAGTACTGGTTGCAGGTAAGAACTTTGGTAGTGGTTCGAGCCGCGAACATGCCGCTTGGGCTGTGGGTGGCTATGGCTTCCGCGTTGTTGTTTCGAGCTTTTTTGCCGATATCTTCAAAGGTAATGCACTCAATAATGGCGTGCTTCCTGTAGTCGTTTCGGAGCCATTCCTCGCTGAGCTATTTGCTCAGATCGAGGCTAATGAAGCTGCAACAGTTACAGTAGACCTTGAAGATCAAACGATTACAAATAACACTAGCGGCAAGAGCGAGAGTTTCGAGATTAACCCATACAAAAAGAACTGTTTGCTAAGCGGTTACGATGATATCGACTACCTACTTAGCAACAAAGATAAGATCGAAGCGTGGGAGAGCGCCAAATAAGCAACGAAAGGTTATAGTATGCATTTAGAGATAATGGACACCACCCTGCGCGATGGTGAACAGACCTCGGGCGTATCGTTTGTTGCCCAAGAGAAGCTCGGTATCGCCAAGCTTCTACTCGACGAGCTACACGTAGATCGTATCGAGATCGCCTCGGCACGCGTGTCGACGGGCGAACTCGAGGCGGCTAAAACTGTGTGTGAGTGGGCGGCAAAAAATAACCATCTCGAGAAGATTGAGGTACTCTCATTTGTCGATAATGGACTCTCAATTGACTGGATATTAGAGGCTGGCGGTCGCACGATGAATCTCCTAGCAAAGGGCTCACTCAAACACTGCGAGGGTCAACTGCGCAAGAGCCCCGAGGAGCATTGGGCTGATGTGAAGCGGAATATAGCGATGGCATGCGAAAAGGGGCTGAAGGTAAATCTTTACCTCGAAGATTGGTCGAGTGGCATGCTCAATTCACCAGATTATGTCTACAGCATGATCGACGCACTATGCGGTGAGCCGATCGAGCGATTTATGCTGCCCGACACGCTGGGTATCTTGAATCCTTACCAGACATTTGAGTTCTGCTACAAGATGGTTCGCCGATATCCGCAGCTGCACTTCGACTTCCACGCCCACAACGACTACGACCTAGCCGTTGCCAACGCCTTTGCTGCGGCAAAAACTGGCGTTCAAGGAATTCACTGCACGGTAAATGGCCTGGGCGAGAGAGCTGGTAACACCCCTCTTTCGAGCATTGTGGCTGTTCTACACGATCAACTTAAGGCCGAAACCAACATCGACGAGAGCAAAATCAACTACGTTAGCCACGTCGTTGAGTCGTTCTCAGGAGTGCGAGTTCCTGGAAATCGACCAATTATTGGTGAGCTCGTCTTTACGCAGTGTGCGGGAATTCACGCCGATGGCGACAACAAGAACAACCTCTACTACAACGATCTGTTGCCCGAACGTTTTGGTCGCACGCGTGAGTATGCGCTAGGTAAAACTTCGGGTAAGGCCAACATTAGCAAGAACTTAGCAGCTCTAAATATAGAGCTCGACGAAGAGTCTATGCGCAAGGTTACTGAGCGAATAATTGAGTTGGGCGACAAAAAAGAGCGAGTTACGCAGAGCGATCTACCATACATCGTAGCCGATGTTTTGAGCAGCGACCAAGCTAAGCAGAATATCCAACTTCTACACTATGCGGTGACTCTAAGTAAAGGTTTGCACCCCGTGGCGGTGGTGAAACTTGATATTCACGGCCAGCAGTACGAGACTTCGTCGATGGGTGATGGTCAGTACAACGCCTTTGTGAAGGCGGTGCGCAAGATCTACAAGGAGGAGCTCGGAGTGAAATTTCCAATGCTGACCAACTATACGGTCGACATCCCCCCTGGGGGTCGCACCGATGCCTTTGTGCAGACCATAATCACGTGGGAGCACGAAGGTGAGAGCTTCAAAACTCGTGGACTTGACCCCGACCAAACAGTGGCGGCAATCAAGGCTACTATCAAGATGCTCAACCAGATAGATGAAAATAATTAACAATAAAATATTTAGCAACATGAATTTGAATATTGCAGTTTTGCCAGGTGATGGCATTGGTCCAGAGATCGTAGATCAGGCCTTGAAGAGCGTTGAGAGCGTTTGTAAAAAGTTTGGTCATAGCTTCACAACACAACAGGCATTGGTAGGTGCATGCGCAATCGACCAAGTTGGCAACCCATATCCAGATGAGACTCACGAGATCTGTATGGCTTCGGATGCTGTGCTCTTTGGAGCTATCGGCGATCCACGTTTCGACAACAATCCTAGCGCCAAAGTTCGTCCAGAGCAGGGTCTTTTGGCGATGCGCCAAAAGTTGGGTCTCTACGCTAATATTCGTCCTGTAACCACTTTTAAGTCACTGCTTTACAAGTCTCCGCTCCGCTCCGACGTTGTTGAGGGTACCGACTTAATGTGTATTCGCGAGCTAACGGGAGGTATCTACTTCGGTCGCCCTCAGGGTCGTAGCGAGGATAGCAACACCGCCTATGACACATGTGTTTACAGCCGTCACGAGATCGAGCGCATAGTAGTTTTGGCATATGAGTACGCCATGAAGCGCAACAAAAAGGTGACTATCGTCGACAAAGCAAATGTGCTCTGCACATCTCGCCTATGGCGCGAAGTAGCGCAAGAGATCGAGAAGCAGTACCCAGAAGTTGACACCGAATATATGTTTGTCGACAACGCTGCAATGCAGCTAATTCAATGGCCATCTCGTTTCGACGTAATGGTAACCGAGAATATGTTTGGCGACATCCTCACTGACGAGGCTTCAGTAATCACAGGATCACTCGGAATGTTGCCATCCGCTTCAATTGGTCTCCACACATCTGTGTTTGAGCCAATTCACGGTTCATACCCACAAGCGGCGGGTCTCAACATCGCAAATCCCGTAGCAACAATACTCTCTGCAGCTCTAATGTTTGAGTACGCCTTCGGCCTAATGGACGAGGGTCGTGCCATCCGCGAAGCTGTCGACGCAGCACTCGAAGCTGGCATCGTAACCCAAGATATCGCCTCCGAAGGTGCCGATAGCTACTCAACTAGCGCCGTTGGCGACTGGATTGCTGAGTATATCACTAAGTAACGGCCTAGGACTGACTCCGTCGGGCGCAGATAGCACCTGCGCGGGTGCTTACTTCTCTTGCGATTTGGGAGACGAGCTTGCGCTCTAAAATATTACTAGTCAATATCTTGATTCAAATAAATTTGATCAATATAGTGACTAGTAATATTTTTTAAACTCCCTGCAGGTGTTTAATCCCAAAACGAGGACGTGGTCGAGGTTACACCATTCTAATCTCTTAAGATTGATTGAAATTTGTTAATTTGGTTTGAGTATATTCGATTTGGTTTCAAACGCCTGCAAGGTGTTTGATAAATTTTAGAATATAATAGGCTGCGCAAATTTATTTGTGGCAGCCTATTGTGTTCTAAAATCATAGAACTTTAGCAGAAAGTTCTATGCCCAATATCGCAGCACAATAAGCACCCGCGGAGGTGCTTGTCTCCGCCCGACGGAGTCAGTCCCAAGCCGTCCCAGGCCGTAAGTCAATCAACCACATAGAGCCACGATAAATTGCGGGCAATTTTCCCATAGGCTCTCAGTTTTGAACCAGAGTTCGCGTGCTAGAGCCGTTGTTGATGGCTTAGCGCTTTCAATGTCAGATAGATAGATCTGGTCGGCAGCATGTTCAGTAGCGATAAATTCAGCGTAATAGGGTGCGAAGCGGTTCTTGAAGTTACGTAGTTCACCCTCGGGGATCGCTCCGTCTCGCAGGAATGATGACCAGAGAAGGAGCACTACTCGGCTGGCGCTTTTGTCGGAGATGTCGTTGATCACCTCATCAAAAAGCTCATACTCCTCCATAGCTAAATAGCAATATGCCAATAGGTTGGATGACTCTAAGTGATCTTCGCCATCGAGCTCCAGCGAAAGTTCCAGTAGGGCTGAAGAGATCTCGTAGTCACCTATCAAGAAGTGATCTATTGCCGAGAGGTTGACCAGCTCGATTGCGGCTTGCGAGTTGGGATGTTCCCACTCCAATGAGATCTCGTCATCTTCGGGCAACAGCTCTTGAAGGTCTTGAATTGCACGAAAACGGAGGTTGCATGCCTCGGCAACATCACCCTGCTCCTGCAGCTGGGTTGCCTTTTTTAGTATTGTTATGAAGTTGTAGGCGGAGTCCCCGCCTGCTATAATTTCGAAAGTTTGATCTTTGGTAGGATTAAGATATGCCTGAGCCATTACGTTTTATTTTAAATATCATATATGCTAAGATTGCTAGAGTTATGGCGCCAGCGGCACTATATGCCAAGGGGCGGCTAGCAAGGTTCACCATAAGTGGGGAGATAAAGATGTAACTCACACAAACGTAGGTCATAAATAGAGCTGGTAGCAAACCAATTGAGAGGGGTTTGCCGCGTTGTGATAGGTAGAATACAATCGACCAAAGAGTTATGGTTGCCAGGGTCTGATTTGTCCAAGCGAAGTAGCTCCATATCGATCCAAAGGGGAGTCCAAAGATGATAAATAGAGCTCCTGCGAAGAGCGGTATCGAGACTAAAATGCGGGGCAGAAGTCTCTCCTGGCTCAATCCCAACATGTCGGAGACAATGAGTCGAGCCGAGCGGAAAGCGGTGTCGCCCGAGGTAATGGCGCACGCGATAACACCCACTAGAACAACAGCGGCGATGGCGGCTCCCAAGGTTTCGGTTGCGATGAGATCGACCAATTTTGCGGCAGCGCCACCGTTGGCAGCGATAGCCTCGTTGAGCCCCTCGACATTGCCCCAGAAGGCCATGGCGATAGCTGCCCAGATGAGTGCAATTATACTCTCGCTTATCATGGCGCCGTAGAATACAAATCGGGTTTCACCCTCCGACTCAATGCAGCGTGCCATCATGGGCGACTGCGTGGCGTGGAAGCCCGAGATGGCGCCACACGCAATGGTTGTAAAGAGCATCGGCACAATTGGGAATTTCTCTGGATTGACTATGCCATTCTTTAGCGACGTAAGCTCAGGGATGTGATATATATCGCTCTGAATCAACAATACAGCCAATATGCCAAGCGCCATAATGAGAAGCGCCGAGCCAAAAACGGGATATATTCGACCAATAATTTTGTCGATCGGCAACACTGTGGCCAACATATAATATAGGAGTATCGCGCCCAATACCACAACCAATTCCCACGAGGTTTTGCCAAAAGCGACACCCTCCAGCGGGATCTCGACATGTGAGGCGATGAGCTCGGCGGGTTGCGACATAAAGACCGCACCAACCAACACCATAAGTAGCACCGAGAAGAGTCTCATAAATTGACGAGCCCCATTACCCATGTAGTGTCCAACGACCTCGGGTAGACTCTCGCCATTGCGCCTGAGCGACATCATAGCGGCAACGAAATCGTGCATTGCACCCATGAATATACCTCCGAATGTTATCCAGAGAAAGGCTACGGGGCCATAAGCAGCACCGAGGATGGCTCCGAAAATAGGCCCTAAACCTGCAATGTTTAGTAGCTGAATAAGAAAAGTTTTCCAACGGGGGAGCGGCATAAAGTCAACTCCATCGAACGATTTATTCGATGGCACTGAGGCTGTAGAATCGACACCACATATGCGCTCGAGATATCTACCGTAGGTGAAGTATGCTCCAATCAGAAGGGTTAAGCAGATTAAAAATGTAATCATAATTATCGAACTCAAAATTTATTCAAATTTACAAAAAAATATCTAACAACAATAGAATCTGCCTAAAATTTGTGTAAATTTGTCGCGAACTAAACAGATTCTAACTCTCAAGCGCAATGACAAAGACCAACTACCACACTCACACCGAGCGATGCAACCACGCCACGGGCAGTGACGAGGGGTATGTGCAGAGCGCAATTTCGGGCGGATACCAGCTCCTAGGTCTCTCCGACCACACCCCCTGGCCCTTCTCGGATGGTTACACCTCGCCAATACGGATGAGGATGGATGAGTTGGATGGGTATGTGCTTTCGGCGCGCGCGCTTGCCGATAGATACCGCGACCAGATCGAAATCAAGGTGGGGCTCGAGTGCGAGTATTACCCCGACTACATGGGCTGGCTCGCCGAGCAGCGTGAACGGCTGAATTTAGATTTTTTAATCTTTGGAAATCACTACCCCTACGCTGAGCGTGACGCGAAATATTTTGCCAAGATCACAACCCACCAAGAGCTAAAACTCTACCTCGAGAGTTCGATCAAAGGGATCGAATGCGGCATGTTTGACTGCTTCGCCCACCCCGAACTCTTTATGCGAAGCTATCCGCAGGTCGACGACTACTGCATCGCAATATTTCGCGATATTGCGCTAGCGGCTCGAGAGTGCGATGTGGCGCTTGAACTCAACACCTCGATTCCGATATTTCATCAAGAGTTGTGGCAGGTCGTAGCCGAGGTTGGCCCTAAGGTGATCATCGGAATGGATGCCCACGAGCGCAAGATCCTCAAGGGTGACGAGTTGTACTCAAATGCCGTAATAAATTTAAATTCAATTGGGATAGAACCTATTTATAGACTATAAAAATCAAAAAAATGGAGAGTTGCAAACAGCTAGAGTCATTCACCTTCTGCCCCAAGTGCGGCGGTAATTTTGTCGACAACAACATAAAATCAAAGCAGTGCACCGCGTGCGGATTCACCTACTACTTCAACCCCTCGGCGGCGGTAGTGGCGATAATTAAAAACGAGGCGGGCGAGATCCTTGTTGCCACGCGCGCCAAAGAGCCAGCGAAGGGGAGTTTCGACCTACCTGGAGGCTTCGTGGATTGTTTCGAAAGTGCCGAGCAGAGCATCTGCCGCGAGGTGATGGAGGAGTGCAACCTAGAGGTTAAAAGTCTAAAATACCTCTTCTCGATACCTAACATATATAGCTACAGCAATTTCAACGTCCATACTGTTGACACATTCTTTGAATGCCAAGTGGAGAGCTTCGAGGGGATGGTTGCAGCTGACGATGTAGCTGAGTTACAGTTTATTGCGCCCAGCAAATTGGATCCATCAAAATTTGGATTGAAGTCAATCAGCACAGGTGTCATGCGATATTTAGCAACTATCACTGAGTTACTATGTTTGCTACTTGAAACGCCAATAAAGAAATAAGCCATAAAGTTTTTAGTTAATTTTGTAAAACGGACAATATTAACACAAAAACAATATGACTTATGGAACGACAAGGTAGT
>JAWXTG010000041.1:0-15226 GCA_044433705.1 Rikenellaceae bacterium
AAAACAACAACAAACACGTCATGAGTGATGTCAAAGCGGGGAACCGCCACGTGCGGAACCGCATGCGTGGTGGTGTGGGAGGTCGCAGTGGGAAATAATCCCACTGCTCCTACCCGATTGCGTATATCTCTGTGAGTGGGCCCCGTCTTAGAATTGGGGGGTGCGATATGATGCTGTGACGGCCTGGGTCTGACTCCGTCGGGCGCAGATAGCACCTGCGCGGGTGCATATCACGCTGCGATATTGGGCATAGAACTTTTTGCTAAAGTTCTATGATTTTAGAACACAATAAGCTGCCACAAATTTCTTTGCGCAGCTTACCGCATTCTAAAATTTATTAAATACCTAAAGGCATTTAACCCCAATCCGAATTGTAAACAGCTATGGTTTAACACCAATTATAGTTTTAATTTTTATCAGTTTAGTTTTAAATTTGGTGATTATTCTGATTGCTTCAGTAGCAATTTCTTTGCCCGCATTAGTAGTAATTTCATAATTTTACCCACTAAAAGTTTGGATTATATTAAAAAAAGATTTACATTTGTTTAATCGACTTTGTAGTATTTCTTGTATAAGGTTGAAGTATAGGATTTCTCACACAGCTAATATATTAAACTATGGATTTTAAAGATTCAATTAAGCAAATTGCAGAGAGGGTAGAGCGCCTAAAAGATAATTTGTATACAGAAGAAGCGACAAAGAATGCGCTAATTTTGCCATTTTTATCGGCATTGGGCTATGATGTTTTTAATCCATTAGAGGTTTTGCCTGAGATGCATTGCGATATAGGAACAAAAAAAGGGGAGAAGATTGATTATGCAATTATAATGAATGATGAACCAACTATTCTTATTGAGTGCAAACACTGGAAGCAGAATTTATCACTTCATGATAATCAACTATTGCGTTATTTCAATGTCTCTAAAGCCAAATTTGGAATTTTAACAAATGGAGTAATCTACCGTTTCTATACAGATCTTCTTGAGCCCAATAAGATGGACGAAAAGCCATTCTTGGAGATTAATATGCTCGATTTGAGGGATCATAGTATCGAAGAGTTAAAGAAATTCCATAAATCATACTACAATGTCGAATCAATTTTAAGTTCAGCGAGCGAGCTTAAATATGTAGGAGAGTTGAGATCGTTAATTGCTAGTGAATTCGCAAATCCCTCTGCAGAATTTGTTAAGTATTTCGGTAAGCAGATCTACGATGGGATGTTTAATGCTCGTGTAGCAGATCAATTTGCACATCTCGTAAAACGTTCTATAGCATCACATATTAGTGATATGATTTCTGATCGTTTGAAAGCAGCCATAGGCGATGAAGATTCAGGATATGAAACGACATCAACTGATATTGATCCTAAGGATCAAGAGCCTGTACAAGAGGTTAGTAAGATTGTGACAACCGAAGAGGAACTAGAGGGATACTACATTGTTAAAGCTATACTTAGGAGTAAAATTCCTAATGAACGAATTACCTATAGAGATGCGCAATCATACTTCTCAATTTTGATTGATGATAATAATCGCAAACTTATTTGTCGACTATACCTAAATTCACCAACAAATAAAAAACTACTCTATCTAGACGAGAATAAGAAGGAGGTAAGCTTCAAAATATCTTCTGTTGATGACATATATAATTATGCAGATGTTTTACTTCAATTGTCTCTTAAGTATTTGTAGATTAGTGAAATAACAAGCTGTTTAGTTTATGCGTAGGCATCTATTTGATATAATCGATAATAAATCACCATCAATATCTAGTATAAGTTATGCAGCATTGATGGTTGTTGCAATAGTGGCAAGTATTGCGCCTCTAATGTTTAGAGAGAGGTATTGGATATTTACCTATCTAGAGATATTTGGGTGTTCTGTCTTTATCTTTGATTATATTGCAAAATGGATAACCGCAGATTATCGCACGGGTAGAGCTGGATTTAAGGCTTTTTTGTTATATCCATTTACCCCGTGGGCTATTTTTGACTTAATTACAATATTACCTTCATTTAACATTTTAAACAGAGGTCTTATAACTATCCGAGTTTTGAGATTGTTAAAAATAATACGTGTTTTACGAATTTTTGAGAGATCTAAACATATTGATATTATAGTAAGAGTTATTAAAACTGAAGCGGCAACTTTGTGGAATGTGTTAATTTTGTGTTTAATATATATATTGGTTAGCGCTCTTATAATCTTCAACTTCGAGTCGGTCTTTGAGACCTTTTTTGATGCGCTTTACTGGGCAACTACAGCACTAACCACAATGGAGTATGGCGATGTTTGCCCTAGTAGCAATGCTGGAAAATTTATTTCAATGATCTCATCATTAATAGGTATAGCAATCGTTGCTTTGCCTTCGGGTATCATTACTGCTCGTTATCTTGAAGAGTTATCTAGCTACCACAATAGGGAGGAGTGATATATTTGATCTAGGTTTTTATGTGAAATTTGGAGTCGTTTCACACGATGTGAGAGATCACACCCCACGTACACCTTGTGAGCTGTAAGGCATAGAGTTAAATGTGTAAAATAAAGTATATTAATAAATTAAATAAAAGAAAACCATGAGGAGTATAATCCTATTTTTAGTGTCGCTATTTTCTATCCAGGGCGCCTTTGCCGCGGCTGTTGATACAATTAAAGTTCACAGTCCCGCAATGAAGCGCGATGTAGTGTGCGTTGTGGTGGAGCCCGACAACATCTCCGCCGATGAAAAACTACCCGTAATTTATATGCTTCACGGTCATGGCGGCAGCTACCGCACGTGGATAAATGGCTTTGATACAAAGGATCTTGTCGATCAGTACCGAGTGATCGCTGTGATACCCGATGGCGATCGCGACAGCTGGTATATCGATAGCCCAATCGATAGTTCTGTACGTTATGAAACTTTCATCTCGAAAGAGTTGATAGCACACATAGATAGCAACTACTCAACAATAAAGAGCCGCAGCGGCAGGGCAATAACAGGTCTAAGTATGGGTGGCCACGGAGCGCTATACAACGCAATTCGCAATCAGGATGTCTTCGGTGCAGCTGGAAGCATGAGCGGAGGTGTAGATATTCGCCCGTTCCCAAACAACTGGGCTATGTCAGAGGTGCTAGGCGAAAAAAAAGATTATCCCGAGAATTGGGATAACCATACCGTGATTGAGCAGTTACACCTGCTAACCAAGGATTCACTTGCGCTAATTATAGATTGCGGAGAGCAGGACTTCTTCTTTGGCGTAAACGAGGCCCTCCATGAGAAGTTGCAATATCTCAATATTCCTCACCGCTACATCACCGATGAGGGCGCTCACACAGGGGCCTACTGGAAAAAAGCAATTCACTATCACTTCTTATTCTTCTCGCAGTTTTTTGAGAAGTAGTTCGGTGGGCAGTTCGCAGCGGGCGGCCACATGGCCTGGGTCTGGGTCTGACTCCGTCGGGCGGAGATAGCACCTCCGCGGGTGCTTACTTGCGCTGCGGCGATTTGCTGATCGCTTCGCTTTTACGATAAATGTGTTATAATAATTTCCCTTGAGAGTAAACTCTCAAAAAATTATTATAACACATTTATCTATGTCAACCTACGGTTGCCATCAGCAAATTTCCGAATGACTAATTCAATTCACAATTCACAATTGGTATTGAAACTTAGCTGTTTACAATTCGAATTGGGTTTAAATGCTGTAAGCATTTAATAAATTTTAGAGGTTGGTGTGCTGCTCAAATTTATTTGAAGCGGCACGCTAACCTCTAAAATCATAGAACTTTAGCAAAAAGTTCTATGCCCAATATCGCAGGAGTAATATGCACCCGCGCAGGTGCTATCTGCGCCCGTCGGAGACATACCCAGGTCGAAATTTTACCTCGTTAAGATATCATAGAGAAATCGATCGACTCTTTGCCCGAGAATAGGCGCTTCATCTCTTTGAGTCCAGCGTTTGATGGGGCCTCTAATTTGGGGTCGGCCTCTAATGTTGCTGCGGCCAGGTCGCGCGTGAGATTGAGCAGCTCGACATCGCGCGTTGGGTTGGCTATCCGCAAGCTGATTGCATCGCCGCTCTGGAGTGTTCCGTTGATGTCGCCCGCGCCGCGTAGCTCTAGGTCGAGCTCCGAGAGCCTGAAGCCGTCGTTGGTTTCGCACATCGCCTCGAGTCGCTTGCGTGACTCACGCGAAAGTTTGTCGCCCGACATCAATATGCAGTATGATTTCGCCGCTCCACGACCTACGCGACCTCGTAGCTGGTGCAGTTGCGAGAGCCCAAAGCGCTCGGCCGATTCGATGACCATCACCGAGGCGTTGGGAACATCGACGCCCACTTCGATCACCGATGTGGCAACCATGATTTGCGCCTCGCCACTCTTGAATTGGCGCATAGACTCCTCTTTATCAGCGGGTTTCATCTTGCCATGACATATGGCAGTGTTGTAGTGGGGGAGTGGAAAATCACGTGATATCGACTCGTAACCATCCTCCAAATCTTTGTAGTCCATGCTCTCCGACTCGTGAATCAGCGGATAGACGACGTAGACCTGACGCCCCTTATCTATCTGCTCGCGCATGAAGCCCTGAACGCGTAGGCGTGACGAGTCGGTGTAGTGTAGTGTCTTGATTGGCTGGCGATTAGGCGGCAGCTCGTCGATCGCCGATACATCTAAATCACCGTAGAGAGTCATGGCTAATGTTCGCGGAATGGGGGTGGCTGTCATCACCAGGATGTGAGGCGGCTGCTCGTTTTTGCTCCACAATTTAGCTCGCTGCTCCACCCCAAATCGATGCTGCTCATCGATCACAACAAAGCCGAGATTGGCAAACTGAACACGCTCTTCGATGAGCGCATGTGTGCCAACCAGAATATTTATTGAACCATCTATCGCCCCCGCCAACGACGCCTTGCGCTCCTTGGCCTTCGAGGCTCCCGTGAGTATACCTATATTTATATTAAGCCCCTCGCACATTTTGCAGATGCTCGCAAAGTGCTGACGTGCAAGGATCTCTGTTGGTGCCATTATGGCCGCCTGAAATCCATTGTCAACCGAGAGCAACATCGATATCAGCGCCACAATGGTCTTGCCGCTGCCCACATCGCCCTGCAGCAGCCTATTCATCTGGAAGCCCGTAACGGTGTCGTGCCGTATCTCCTTGACCACCCGTTTTTGTGCCCCCGTGAGTGCAAATGGGAGCTTCGTGGTGTAGAAACCGTTGAAACAATCTCCGACGCGGCTAAAAATGAATCCATTATTTTTGCTCATTCGCACCGTGCGCCTCGATTGAATATTGAGCTGCACGCCCAATAGCTCGTCGAACTTTAGGCGATATTGAGCCCGCTCCAGAAGCTCGGCCGATTGTGGAAAGTGGATGTTGAAGAGCGCATCGCGCAGCGAAAGCAGTGAGTAGTGCGCTCGAATATATTCGGGGCAGTTGTCGACAATCGCCCCCTCGACCAGTGGCCAGAGGTTGCATATTATGGTGTATAAACCTTTGGCACCTATCGATTTAGAGAGTCTTTCGGTGGATGAGTATATGCCCTGCATTCCGCTGCTCACCTTGCGACTATACGCCTTTTCGATCGTCTCAATCTCGGGATGCACCATCGAAAGAGAGGTGTTGAAAAACGATGGGCGACCAAAGATAAGATATTCGCGTCCCACCTCGATCTGCTTTTCCACCCACTTAATGCCCTTAAACCAGATCAACTCTGCGGTGCCGCTCGAGTCGGAGACCATCGCGACAAATCGCTGCTTGGCGCCCTCGCCCAGGTAGCTCACGCCGACAACGCGTCCGCGGATCTGCACCAAACTTTGGTCGGAGATGGCCACCTGCGAAATTGGATAGATCTGAGTGCGATCGATATAGCGAAATGGAAAGTGGTAGAGCATATCGCCAAGCGTGCGGATGTCGAGCTCCTTGTCGAGCAATTTTGCTCGAGCCTCGCCCACTCCCGCCACAAATTTTATATCTGCATCTAGTCCCATAGGGCAAATTTACAATAATTTTTTCTAATTTTCTTGGGCAATATAGCCAAAAAAAGTATCTTTGTAACCAAACCTAAATTATTTTACACTTATGGAAGAGAATAACTGGGAGTACGACCCTTCGGAATTTGAAGATACTCAAGATAATAGCAGTGACGACGCCGCCAAAAAGTCAATTTTTGGTTATCGCGTAGTAATTGGAATTTTAGCTGTGATCTTGGTCGCAATATCATTCTTATACTTTAACATACATCGTCAGCAGGAGGCAGATTATGCACTTTTGTCGGTGGCTCGTGACTCAATAGAGAGTGATCTGAATGGTCTAATTGTTGATTTCGACGACCTTAAGGTGACCAACGACAGCATGTCAATCACCATCCTCGAGGAGCGTCATCGTGCCGACTCGATCATAAGTCAGCTAAAGCGCGAGCGCACATTCAACTACAACAAGTTGAAGCAGTACGAGAAAGAGGTGGGCACGCTCCGCACAATCATGAAGGGGTATTTGCACACCATCGACTCGCTTAACAACCTCAATGAGAAACTGATAGTCGAGAATGTAAACTACCGCAAGAAGATCTCGGCGCAGGAGCTGCGTGCAGAGATGGCCGAAGAGCGCGCCAAAGAGCTAGATAACATTGTGGCGCAGGGCTCCGTCCTACGTGCGCGCGATATCTCTATGGCGACACTCAACGATCGTGGAAACGACGTCTCGAGAATCAAGCGTGCAGACAAGCTTCGCGTAGACTTCGTGATCTCCGCCAACGAATTTGCCGAGCCAGGAAACGCAGAGATTTATCTACGTATAATTTCGCCCGATGGATTCCCTCTATCAACCGAGAGCTTGCCAACATTCAGATTTGACGGACAGACACTTACATACTCCGCATCGCGTACTGTAGATTACCAAAACCAAGATCTCCCAGTGAGTATCTTCTATAACGGTACAGGCTATATCGAGGGAAAATACAAGATCGAACTCTATACAAATGGCTACCTGCTCGCCTCGTCGCAACTCGAGATGAAGTAAATGTCTTCTTGCGTT
The DNA here is from genome assembly GCA_044433705.1 of Rikenellaceae bacterium. Taxonomy (GTDB): domain Bacteria; phylum Bacteroidota; class Bacteroidia; order Bacteroidales; family Rikenellaceae; genus Alistipes. The sequence continues at coordinate 7,021 of JAWXTG010000041.1, forward strand.
TCTTACGCTTTTTACGTTTCTTACTGCCCTAGCAGCGGGCGGCCGCCAGGCAAGCCTGGACCCAAAAACTGTCGTTTTTGATCTTTTTGATCTTTTTGTCGTGCACTGATTTGCAGCGCTTTTTAAGCGCTTACCGATATATAATAATAGCTGAGAGCTTATGAAAGCTAGACTTTCAACACTCTCAGCTATTATTATATATCATTGTCAACCTGCGGTTGCCATAAGCAAATCAGCGAGTTGGAACAACATAGTTTACAATTCACAATTCACAATTCACAATTCATGTTGAATCTTAGCTGTTTACAATTCGAATTGGGTTTAAATGCCTTCGGGCATTTAAGAAATTTTAGAATTCGATGAGTTGTGCAAATTTATTTACGGCAACTCGTTGAGCTCTAAAATCATAGAACTTTAGCAAAAAGTTCTATGCCCAATACGCGGCGTAATATGCACCCGCGGAGGTGCTATCTCCGCCCGACGGAGTCAGACCCAGGTCATGAAATTTTACTCAATTAATTTGCCGTAAAATTTTAGTTTTTGAAATAAAATTACTACCTTTGCCAAAATGAATTTTAGGGAAATGCAATTCAATGACAACATAGGTATGGTACAATGGACCTCTACATGGGCTCCTTTTGGATCACTATTTTTTGTTGTTTTAGGATTGTTGTTTATTAATATGGTAGCTTTTTAAGCTACCTTTTTTTTGGGTATACTATGAGTGAGGTTGTTAAGGGTGCGTTCTGCAACGTTGGTGGCGCGTTTGTCAAGTGCGATATCGCCATTTCGGGCGGTGTGATTGAGGCTATCGGGGAGTCTATTGAGGCTACCGAGGGCGACTCTGTGATCGAGGCGGAGGGCAAATATCTGCTACCAGGCTTGGTCGATCCTCATGTCCACCTGCGCGAGCCAGGTTTTTCGCGTAAGGAGACCATCGCTACGGGATCGGCGGCGGCGGCTCGTGGCGGCTTCACGAAACTCTTCTCGATGCCAAACCTCTCGCCAGTACCCGATTCGTTGGGGCACCTTGGCGAGCAACTCGCTATCATTGAGCGTGATGCTGTGGTGGAGGTGATCCCCTATGCATCGATCACCAGAGGCCAGAGGGGCCAGGGCGACTTGGTCAACTTCGAGGAGCTGGCACCTCTTGTGGGGGGCTTTTCGGATGATGGAGTTGGCGTTCAGTCGGATGAGTTGATGGCTGCGGCTATGCGCGAGGCCAAGAGCGTGGGGCGCCCTATTGTGGCACATTGCGAGGTCAATGACCTATTAAATAAAGGATATATCCACCTTGGTGACTACTGTGCTGAGCATGGCCACCGCGGAATCTGCTCGGAGAGCGAGTGGCGACAGGTGGAGCGCGATTTGAAGCTGGTGGAGCAGATCGGATGTAGCTACCACATCTGCCATATCTCAACCAAAGAGAGCGTCGAGTTGTTGCGCGCAGCTAAGGCTAAAGGGTTGAGTGTGAGCGGTGAGACGGCACCTCACTACCTGCTGCTTACCGACGAGGACCTGCAGGAGCATGGCCGCTTCAAGATGAACCCGCCTCTGCGCTCGCGCGAGGATCAGATGGAGCTGCTCAATGGAGTCTTGGATGGCACGATCGAGTGCATCGCGACAGACCATGCGCCCCACACCGACGAGGAGAAGTCGCGCGGGCTGGAGAAGAGCGCCTTTGGAGTGGTCGGAATCGAGACTTCGTTTGCGCTGATGTATACTTATTTGGTGCGTCGAGGCGTTATCACTCTGGAGAAGCTCGTCGAGATCATGTCGCTCAATGCGCGTAGACTCTTTGGGCTCGACGAGGGTAAGATCGAAGTGGGAGCTGTGGCAGATCTGGTGCTCTTCGACCTCGAGGAGCAGTATACGGTTGACCCCGAGGATTTTATCTCGATGGGACACGCCACACCATTCGAGGGGTGGGAGATATACGGAAAGACGCTGCTCACCATCGCGGGAGGCAAAAAGGCCTACGAAGCTTAAAGGAATGAAGAAGAAAAACAAAATACGACTATGAAACCATTTACTAAAAAAATCGTCCTGGAAAACGGCTGTGAGTTCTACGGCTACGGATTTGGGGCTGATCGCGATGCAATCAACGAGATTGTCTTTAACACATCGATGGTGGGTTACCAGGAGATCCTCTCCGATCCATCCTACACCGACCAGATGGTGGTTATGACCTACCCGCTAATCGGTAACTACGGAACTGCCGAAGAGGATTACGAGACTAAGTTCCCAACAATCGGTGGTATGATCGTCCGTGAGTACAACGATACTCCGAGCAACTTCCGCTACACAAAGACCCTTAATGAGGTCTTCGAGGAGTACAACATTCCAGCGATCGAGGGTGTCGACACCCGCATGCTCACCCGCATTATCCGCGAGGAGGGTTCGCAGAGAGTACTTATCACCGATGCTGATACGCCTCTCGCTGAGGCACTTGCACGCATCGCGGCGGAGCCAGTTCGCACCGATGTTGTCGAGCGCGTAAGTTGCAAGAAGAGATGGTTCTCGCGCACGGCTAACCACAAATTCGACGTTGTGGCTATCGACTGTGGAATCAAATATAACATCATCCGCAAATTCAACGAGAAGGGTTGTAACGTGACAATTGTGCCGTTCGACACCCCTGCGGAAGATATCTTGGCGCTTAAGCCCGACGGAATTTTCTTATCGAATGGCCCTGGCGACCCCGAGAATGTGACGCCAGTGATCAATCTTGTGAAGCAGATGCGCGGCAAATTGCCGATCTTTGGTATCTGCATGGGTCACCAGATGGTCTGCTTGGCTTACGGTGCAAAAACCTTCAAGCTTAAATTTGGCCACCGCGGTGGAAATCACCCAGTTAAGTGTCTGGCGACAGGTAAAGTCGAGATCACCTCGCAGAACCACAGCTACGCGGTCGACACCGAGTCGCTCGCCGCTACCAAGCTCAGCCTCACCCACGTCAACCTGCTCGACAACACGGCCGAGGGCGTTGAGTCTAAGGAGGATATGATCTTCTCGGTTCAATACCACCCTGAGAGCGCTCCAGGTCCACAAGATAGCGCATACCTATTCGATAACTTTATTAAAATAATGGAGGAGAGAAACAATGCCTAAGCGTTTAGATATTAAGAAAGTAATGGTTATCGGCTCTGGCCCAATCGTGATTGGTCAGGCAGCCGAATTCGACTACGCAGGAACCCAAGCCTGCCTAGCACTTAAGGAGGAGGGTTACGAGGTTGTCTTGGTCAACTCGAACCCCGCAACAATCATGACCGACACCCATATTGCCGACAAGGTATACATGGAGCCGCTGACGTTGGAGTATGTCGCAAAGATCATCCGCTTCGAGCGTCCCGACGCCATCGTGCCAGGCCTCGGAGGCCAAACGGGCCTTAACTTGGCTGTGCAATTGGCTAAGAAGGGTGTCTTGGAGGAGTGCCAAGTGGAGATCTTGGGAACCTCGTTCGAGAGTATCGAGCGTGCCGAGGACCGCGAGCTCTTCAAGGATCTCTGCGAGAGCTTGGGCGAGCCCGTGATCGAGTCGGAGATTACAACATCTATCGAGGAGGCTGTTTCTGCGGCCAATAAAATTGGTTACCCCGTTGTGCTTCGCCCTGCGTTCACCTTGGGTGGAACGGGCGGTGGCTTTGCCGATGATGAGCCAGAGTTGCGCGAGATGATGCGCAATGCGCTTAGCTTATCTCCTGTTGGTCAGGTGCTTATCGAGAAGAGCATCAAGGGTTACAAGGAGATCGAGTATGAGGTGATGCGCGACGCCAACGACACAGCAATCGCCATCTGTAACATGGAGAATATCGACCCTGTGGGTGTCCATACGGGTGACTCGGTGGTAGTTGCGCCAAGTCAGACGCTCACCAATCGCGAGTACCAGATGTTGCGCGACTCGGCGCTTAAGATCATCCGTGAGCTCAAGATTGAGGGAGGTTGCAACGTCCAATTTGCGTTGGATCCCCTCTCGTTCAAATATTACCTCATCGAGGTGAACCCTCGTGTGTCGCGCTCGTCGGCGCTGGCAAGTAAGGCTACTGGATACCCAATTGCGCGCGTGAGTGCGAAGATCGCCGTAGGTCTACACCTCGACGAGATCCAGATCGCCAATACATGCGCCGCTTTTGAGCCAACGCTCGACTACGTGGTGAGCAAGATCGCACGCTTCCCCTTTGATAAATTTACCGACGTCTCGAACCAGCTAGGAACTCAGATGAAGGCTACGGGTGAGGTGATGTCGGTGGGTCGCACCATGGAGGAGTCTCTCTTGAAGGCTATCCGCTCGCTCGAGACTGGCGTTTATCACCTATACCACAAGAAGTTCGACAACTCGACAATCGACGAGATGTTGCACTATATCGTCAACGGAACCGACGATCGCCTCTTCGCCGTGGCGCAACTCATTCGCCTTGGCTGCGACTTGGGGATGATCTACGACGCCTCGAAGATCGATATGTTCTTCCTCGAGAAGTTCAAAAATATCGTCGACTACGAGCGCGCAGTGAAGATGAACGTGGGTGACATCGAGGTGCTCAAAGAGGCTAAGCGTATGGGCTTTAGCGACAAGTATATAGGCCAGCAGTGGGGCAAAACCGAGAGCGAGATGTATGAGATCCGCAAGCGCGAGGGAATCTACCCAGTCTACAAGATGATCGACACCTGCGCCAGCGAGTTTAGCTCATATGTACCATACTTCTACTCGACTTACGAGTCTGAGAACGAGTCTGTTGTAAGTAGCAAGGAGAAGATCGTGGTGTTGGGTTCAGGACCAATTCGTATCGGCCAGGGTGTCGAGTTCGACTACTCAACGGTGCACGCTATCTGGTCGATCCGCAAGGCGGGTTACGAGGCTATCATCATCAATAATAACCCCGAAACGGTATCCACTGACTACACAACAAGCGACAAACTATACTTCGAACCACTTATGGTTGAGGATGTTATGAATATCTTGGACTACGAGAAGCCTAAAGGTGTTATCGTGGGCTTGGGCGGTCAAACGGCAATCAACCTCGCTGAGCCATTGGCTAAGTTGGGAGTGCCTATCATCGGTACGGGCGTCGAGGCGATCCGCAACGCCGAGGATCGCGGATACTTCGAGCGTATCATGACTGAGCTAGGGATCCCACAGCCTCAGGCTGAGGCGGTTACCACCATCGAAGCGGGCGTCGAGGCGGCTGCGCGCATTGGTTATCCAGTCTTGGTGCGCCCAAGTTACGTGTTGGGAGGTCGCGCAATGCAGATCGTGAGCAACGAGGAGCGCTTGCGCCACTATATGGTATCGGCTGTTGAGGTCAACGAGGATTCGCCAGTCTTGGTCGATCGCTACATCCAGGGCCGCGAGATGGAGGTCGACGCAATTTGCGACGGCACCGACGTATTTATCCCTGGCATCATGGAGCATGTCGAGCGCACAGGTATCCACTCGGGTGACTCTATCAGCGTATACCCAACATTCTCGGCTAGCGAGGAGGTGAAAGCAAAGATCATCGACTACACATGTCGCCTAGGACTTCGCATCGGAATCATCGGACTATACAACATCCAATTCATTGTGGATGAGAATAATGATGTCTACGTGATCGAGGTTAATCCTCGCTCTTCGCGCACCGTGCCATTCCTCTCGAAGTCGACCAAAATACACATGGCCGACATCGCAACGCAGGTAATTCTTGGCACATCGCTCCGCGAGCAGGGCATCACCGAGGTGCTCGGACCCAAGGCTCAGCGCTGGTTCGTTAAGGCTCCAGCCTTCTCATTCGCCAAGATCCGCGGAATGGAGTCATACCTCTCTCCCGAAATGAAATCTACGGGTGAGGCGATCGGCTACGACGATAAACTTACTCGCGCATTCTACAAAGCGATGCAGGCTGCAGGCATGACCGTGGACAACTACGGAACAATCCTCGTGACCATCGCCGACAAGGACAAAGAGCGTGCTCTTCCACTTGTTAAGCGCTTCTACGACCTTGGATTCAATATCGAGGCGACCAGCGGCACAGGCGAGTACCTCCGCGAGCACGGCATCCGCACACGCGTGCGTCGTAAGCTCTCTGAGGGTAGCACCGAAATCATCGATACACTCCGCAAGGGTCACGTAAACTACATCATCAACACCATCGATATCGACCAGCATAGCAACCGATTAGACGGTTACGACATTCGTCGCACGGCTGTCGAGAACAACGTTACAGTCTTCACCGCTTTGGAGACCGCGGGGGTATTGTTGGATGTCCTAGAGGAGATCACATTTGGCGTGTCGACGATAAATTCAAAGTAAAAAAATGTATAAAAGAGGAACATATATCGTCGAGCTCAACGAGGCTCTCACCGAGAGTGTCTACCGCATGAGACTCTCGGGTGACACTCAATATATCACTGCGCCAGGCCAATTTATCAACCTTGCGCTCGAGGGTAACTACCTGCGTCGCCCAATCTCGGTGTGCGATTTCGACGACTCGACAATAACCATCGTCTACAAAGTTGTGGGGCGCGGAACCGAGCAGATGAGCCGCATAAGTGTGGGCGCTGAGCTCGATATCCTCACGGGTCTGGGCAACGGATTTAACCCCAATGCCCAGTGCACCGAACCGCTACTCGTAGGTGGTGGCGTCGGAGTGCCTCCGCTCTACAATCTCTGCCGACAGCTCTTAGCCATGGCTAAGAATCCAACTGTCGTGTTGGGATTCAACACGGCGGCGGAAGTATTTATGGCAGAGGAGTTTAAAGCGCTTGGAGTAGATGTCGTAGTGACAACTGTCGATGGCTCTTACGGAACCAAAGGGTTTGTCACCTCGGCGCTCGAAAAACTTAGCTATGACTATGTATATACATGTGGGCCACTCCCCATGTTGCGCGCACTCTACGACGCTACACCAGGTGTGGCGGGCGAGTATAGCTTCGAGGAGCGCATGGGTTGCGGCTTCGGCGCATGCGTTGGTTGCACCTGTAAAACTAAGTACGGAAATAAGAGAATTTGTAAAGATGGTCCCGTATTGGACAGAGAGGAGATTATATGGTAGAGCAGAAATTTGACCTTAGCGTGGAGCTGTGCGGCTTGACGCTCGACAATCCCGTGGTGCCCGCGAGCGGAACCTTCGGCTTTGGTGAGGAGTTTCACGACTTCTACGACATCAATATCCTCGGTTCGCTCTCATTCAAAGGGACTACGCGCGATCCCCGTTTCGGCAATCCCACGCCTCGAATCGCCGAGTGCGAACGCGGCATGATCAATGCCGTAGGACTTCAAAACCCTGGTATCGACGTGGTTATCGATAAGCTAATTCCTCGCATGAGCGAATATTTTCACAAGCCCGTTGTTGCCAACATCAGCGGTTTTTCGATCGAGGAGTATGTAGAGTGTTGCGCCAAGATCGACAAAGTCGATCAGGTGGGCATCATCGAGGTCAACGTAAGTTGTCCCAACGTAAAGCACGGCGGAATGAGCTTCGGAACCTCGCCCGAGGCTGCAGCAGAAGTGACACGCGCCGTTAAGGCGGTCACAACCAAGCCTGTATTCATCAAGCTCAGCCCCAACGTAACCGACATTGTCGCGATAGCAAAGGCGTGCGAAGAGGCTGGTGCAGATGGCATATGTTTGATAAACACACTTTTAGGAATGCGGATCGACACCGCGCGCCGTCGTCCCGTAATTGCCAACACCATGGGCGGATTCTCGGGTCCTGCGATCTTCCCCGTAGCCCTACGCATGGTTTACCAGGTGGCTCACGCCTGCTCAATCCCCGTAATGGGTTGCGGCGGCGTCTCGACAGCCTCCGACGTCATCGAAATGATGATGGCGGGCGCCACAGCAGTGCAAGTGGGCGCCGAAAACCTCGTGAACCCATACGCCTGCAAAGAGATAATCGAAGCACTGCCCGCAGAGATGAAACGCCTCGGCATCACCTCTTTACGTGACATTATTGGTGTGGTTTAACTTTTCGGCGCTATCGGTCGGCCTGGGTCTGACTCCGTCGGGCGGGGATAGCACCCCCGCTGGTGCATATTACGCTGCGCATTGGGCATAGAACTTTCTGCTAAAGTTCTATGATTTTAGAACACAATAGGCTGAATCAAATAAATAGGATTAGGCGCATAGAGTGCACTAAGTAAATAATAAGTGCTACCTTCGCATTATGGGAGCAAGAGAAAAATTTACAGGCGTGAACTCGATAAAGTTTTACAGTCGTTTTACGACAGA
>JAWXTG010000042.1:0-15123 GCA_044433705.1 Rikenellaceae bacterium
GTGGCGAGGGGCAGCGTCCTGAGATGGGCAACGGCGAACGCCCACAACGTGGCGAGGGCGAGCGTCCTGAGATGGGCAACGGCGAACGCCCACAACGTGGCGAGGGCGAACGCCCTGAGATGGGCAACGGCGAACGTCCAAATATGGAGGGCAGACAAGGCGCTGGCCAACAGGGCAGACAAGGCATGCCAGGAGGTAATCACCAAGCGGGAGGTGCATCAAGTTCTGGACCTAACTGGATCGATGTTCACGGTGCTGGTTCGCAGCGCAGCGATCCAAAATCGGGCGATGCATCGATATACGCATCGGGTAATGGCCCCCAAGGCGACGCAATTAGAATTAATAACTACGTTCGTTTGGTGAGAGATCTATAATCTCTGAGCTACATAATACATATCTATTTTTTGACAAGAGTTTGACTTAAGTTTAACTCTTGTCAAATTTTATAACTATAACACTAGCAACGAGTTGCAGGTTGCAATATCGTGCTGGATTTACCTCCCTATTATTGACATAAATGACCACCTCGGAAATTTGATTGTTTTTCTACATTTGCATCAGAAACTAAAAAACCTAAAATATTAATTTTAACCTTAATGAACCAATGAAAAGATTTTTAATTTTGCTATCAATGGTAGCAATCGCCGTGGGTTGTGGCGAAGATGATGCACAAGATCCAACAGAGTCAACAACAACAACTACCCCAACTGAGGATCCTACCGAAGATCCAACTGAGGATCCAACCGAAGACCCAACTGAAGACCCAACTGAAGATCCAACCGAGGACCCAACCGAAGATCCAACCGAGGACCCAACCGAGGACCCAACTGAAGATCCAACTGAAGATCCAACCGAGGATACATCAACATCTTACATCGCTTGCAGCTCAATCGCTAAAATTGCTGGCTCAAGCACCGAGATCCAAATCAAGATCGATGGTGACACCTTCTCTGGCGAAGGAGTAGCTGACCAAGCTCAATACTTCACCGTTGACTACATCAACTTCATCCAAGACGATGCTATCGTCGATGAGAGCGCAGCTAAGCAGGGTACGATCACTGTAAGCAGCATCGCCGTTGATTCATCAGATGCATCGATCATCACCTTGACGCTTGACGCACCAATCTACAACACCGACGAACTTACACTCAACTACACTGGAGAGGGTATCGGAGTCAGCAGCAGCGAAGATAAATTCTTGGCAACAATCGCTGGCCAGAGCGTCGAGACCGACTTCATCAGGTACCTAGATTGTGACTTCAACGACACAACTGGCGACAACTCATACACCTGGGTATTCAACACGGCGAACTTCAACGGAAGCTACGACGGCTCCGTGACACAGGTTGCCAACGGTGTTCTTTCGACAGATCTTAGCAAAGCTACAGGCACCTCTGCTTCTTGGCTTGGTACAAAATCGGCTATTATACCACTGGAAGTTGGTGTTTCATACTACGCTCGCTACAAGTGGAAGATCGATGGTGCTGGCGACCTATGGGCTGCTGGATCAGGCTCTTATGTTGCTCCTCAATCTTATATTCTTCTTAGAGGCTGGGATGATGCTTGGATCTTACTTCCAGACGAGGCTAGAACATATTATAGTGTTGCTCTATCGGTATATAGCAGTGGAGATTTCTACACAAGAAAGTCTACTCTACTTGGTAATAGCTCAAGTACATCTTCTTATATCGATGAGACCTACTTCGCATTCAAAATCGCAGCAACTGTGATCCGCGAGGGTAATCTCGTGATCGACGACATCTTGATCTCAAGCTCAAACGAGGAGCTTCGACCATACTAGCACTTCTCAACGCTGAGGTCTGACTCCGTCGGGCGGGGTGCTCCCCGCGGAGCTATACTTCTGCGATTTGGGAGACGAGCTTACAGCTCTAAAATATTAATAGTCACTATCTTGATTCAAATAAATTTGATCAATATAGTGACTATTAATATTTTTTAAACACCCTGCAGGTGTTTAATCCCAAACCGAAGACAGAACATAGGTGCCATTCAATTACAAATTGTGAATTATGAATTATGAATTGAAATTTGGTTGAGTGTATTCGATTGGGGTTCGAACGCCCAACGGGTGTTCGATAAATTCTAATAAGTGGAGAGGTGGACAAATTTATTTGATCCACCTCTCTGATTATTAGAATCATAGAGCTTAAAAAAGCTCTATGCCCCAACCGCAAAATAATATGCACCCGCGCAGGTGCTATCTGCGCCCGACGGAGTCAGTTGTAAACGTACACTACATTTTCAACTAGAATTTAAGAGTAGCCACTACAGGCAAGTGATCGGAGAGCAGAACTGAGTCAGCAACCTCATACTTAACAACTTGCGTAGGCTCTTCGACGAGAATATAATCTATACGTAAAAGATTCAGGAAGCCACGATAGGTATATGAAAAGCCCACACCAACCTCCTGGAATGAATCTTGCAACCCGCTGGAGATCTTGCGATAGGCGTATGAGTTGGGCGTATCGTTGAAATCTCCGCACACCACCACGCGGTGTGGGGTCTGCGCAATGCTGTGAGCGATGGAGTCGGCTTGGGCGGCGCGTCCGATCGATGTTTGGCGAAATCGGGAGAGCATACCGCGGAATTTATCGTTGCTCAAAGAGTCGCTCATAAACTCCATATTACTTATGTAATCGTTATCGCGACCTGTAATTGCTGTGGAGTGCAGGTGAATATTATATAGACGCACGGTGTCGCTACCAATCTGAATATCAGCCCAGAAAGCTGAACCACTATCAAAATATGAGTGCACAAGATTCTCGCTCGAATCGAGGATCTTGTAGCGCGAATAGATGGCCAACTCGCCCACTTTCACCCTGTTGAACTTCTGAATTGACGAGGGCTCGACCGACTCCTTCATCCTTTTACTCTCAAACTCCTGGAAGCAGATGATGTCGGGTCGCTGCTCGTCGATAAATTCAGACATGGCAGTGATCGAAAGCTGCCCGTCGTCACCAACAAAGCCCTTGACATTGTAGCTCATCAGGCGCACCGTACCTCGGCGCGAGGGCTCGGAGTAGCTCTTCGAACTCTCAATGCGAATGTATCGAGAGATGCTTGGGGCACCAACAAATAGCGGCAAAAGCAACATTATCGCCATAAACCAGCGCCAGCGAATGACCCAATAGAGCGCGAAGAGAGTCGTGACGATGTAGACCGCAGGGGTGACAAGACCAAGCAGCACAAAGAGCCAACTGGTCGAGGGATCGTAGTAGGATGTCACTAGCGTGAGCACCATAGTAGCAAAGGCTATAATGCTAGCTACTAGCATTATGCCATCCACTATCAGCATCAAAGGCGAACGTTTTCGCCCTCGCCGCGTAGACTCCCCGTAGTAATAACTATCCATTATCTACGAGGTCTTTGGTTCGAATATTTCCAGTACATGAGCAACAGATAGCCACCAATCATACCTCCGAGGTGGGCAAAGTGAGCCACGCCAACCTGGTATCCACCGACACCTAGGAAGAGCTCGAGCACACCATATATCATCACAAACCACTTGGCCTTGATGGGGATAGGTGGAATCATCAACATGATTATCGTGTTTGGGAACATGACGCCAAAGGCCAAAAGCAGACCAAAAACGGATCCCGAAGCACCAACTGTGGGGGCCATGCTGTGGGTTGCGTAGCTTACTGCGAGCTGAATTAGACCCGCGAAGATTCCGCATACCATATAATATGTCAAGAACCTCTTCTGCCCCATCACCTGCTCGAGCGTACGTCCAAACATCCACAACGAGAACATATTAAAAAATAGGTGGCTCATGTTGGCGTGCATAAACATGTATGTAACAACCTGATAGAGCTTGAAAAGTGGCGACTCTACGCCCCAAAGCGCAAAGTATCGATAGAGAAAATCGAAACCTAACAAGTTGGTTGCCATCAGCACGAGGCAGTTGACAATGATTAAATTTAACACCACTGGAGGTGCGAACGAACGAAGTGATCTCATATTGAATGTCTTTTATCGTAATCTATTTAAAATTTCGGTTTGTGTAATTCTCCATACCAACGGCTTGCCGCTGGGTGAGTGGGCGGTGTTTCCACTATCAAAGAGCTGCTGTGCCACCTGCATAACTTGCTCTGCACTAAGCCCTTGGTGAGCTACGGCAGCGCCGCTTTTGGCCATTATGCGCGCGATCTTCTCGCGCCTTATATCGGCAAACTCCTCGGGGGTCGCCGCGGCGCCAATCAACTCATATATCAATTTATCGATCTCGTCACGCTTCACCTCGGGCGGAATTCCCTTGACATCAATTGAGCCATCACCCAAAAAGTCGATGTCAAATCCCACAACCACAAAGTCCATCAATCTATCCTCGATTGTGGCATACTCTTCGTGCGAAAGAATGAGTCGCTCTGGAAATAGAAGTTGCTGACTCACAGATGGTTCACCTGTGGACGCAGCCAAATAACGATCGTAGAGGACACGCTCCTTTGCGCGCGCAACATCCACGATAACAGCCTCTCCATCAGCAATTAAAAAGGCATAACCTCCACCTAATAGCGTTACCGAATGGACATCGGTATGCTTGGCGGCGGCAACAATCCTTGCTTGAGATGGCTCCATCGCCGATTCAATTATATCGAACGACGAGGTGTCGAACGACTCGTGAGGAGCTACTTGAGCAGGTGCCTGTGGCGGGATCTGAGGCTCGATATTTGCCACCGACTCTATAGTCTCGAAGTCGTTGACACTGAACGATGTAGCCGATGGTATATCGGTACCGAAACTCGATATCATCGTCTCATAGGCGCCATCTTTAAGCTCGCTTTTTCGCTTCGGTGCGGCCTCTGGCTCAACCGTATAGGGCACATCGAAGCCCGTAAAATCTACATTGGGGTCTGGCGCTGTTGGGTCGATATAACCCTCCTCAAAGGGGTTGTATACCCCCGACGAAAATGCTGCAGGTGGGCGCACAGCCTCACTTGAGCCCTGCACAAAGGGGATATCGATTGGCGACTGATCGTCGAAATCCATCATCGGAACAGCTCCCGTTTTGGCCAAAGTTTCGCGCACTGCGGCCACAATTATCTGCCAAATATCATCGTTATCAGCAAATTTAACCTCTATTTTTTGAGGGTGAACATTAACATCAATACGCTCAGGATCAACGTCAAAGTAGAGAAAATATGATGGAATCGACCCCGCAGGAATCAACTTATCGTACCCCTTAAGCAGCGCCTTTGTGAAGTATGGCGAGCGAAAAAAGCGGCCATTCACAAAGAGATATTGATCATTGTTGGTCTTCTTTGCCGCCGCTGGTCGGCCAATATAACCGTGTAATTTTGCGATGGAGGTGTCGGCTTTGACCTCCAGTAAATTATGTTTAATTGAGCGCCCAACTACATCGACAATTCTACTCACAAGCGTAGCGCGAGGGAGGTTAAATATCGGAGAATCATTGGAATAGAGCTCAAAATGTATATCGGGATTGCAGAGTGCAATGCGCTTGAAATCTGCCTTTATCTGGTTGGTCGATGTGGTCACGCGGTCCATAAATCGGCGGCGCGCAGGGACATTATAAAATAGGTTGCGAACAAAAAATTGCGAACCTGTCTCACACATTATCGGCTCCTGACCCTGATACTCACCGCCATTGACGGTGGTCGACGTTCCGACGTTATCGCCCGCCTGACGCGTGCGCAACTCGATCTGCGAAACTGCTGCGATCGAGGCCAACGCCTCACCGCGAAATCCGAATGTGTGGAGCGCATAAATATCGTCGGCCGACGATATTTTACTTGTCGCGTGGCGGTCGAAGGCCATGCGAGCATCGTTTGGCGACATTCCGCAACCATCATCGACAATTTGAATTAGATCGCCACCACCCTCGCGAAAGTTCACGATGATACAACTCGCACCTGCATCGATCGAGTTCTCCATCATCTCCTTTACAACAGATGAAGGCCTATTAACAACCTCACCTGCAGCGATTTGGTTAGTTACCACTTCGGGCAGCAATCTAATTTTGTCTGACATGATCTCTTAAATAATTAGTCGCCTTTGTAGTCGTTCGGCACAATTCTAATTGGTGCATATGGATCGAACTCGTCGAACTCGTCGACAGGCTTAACCATCTCAGTCTGAGTGCCTCCCTGAACAAATGCCCCCACCAATCGCGGAATAAGCATATAGGCCAAGAGGAAGACAATCACAACGCCCACGATCATAAACCACATCGATTTAGGCCCACCGCTCCGACGCCCACGTCGCTCAGCGCGCGCTTCGCGTTGGCGCTGAATGTACTCACCTACAACATATTCGCCCTCGTGACCCTCGGGTCGTGCACCACGAAGTTCGGCACGACGACGATCGCGCTCCTCCTTTTTGGGATCGTAGAAGCGTGGCGTGTAGTTAAATTGATTTGGTCTACGTTTGAACGGTGTTAAAAAGCCTGCCATAATATTTTATCTAAAAAAGTTCTTCATTCGCTCGAAGATATTCTGCGTGTCGACTCCCGCCGCCTTCTTAAAGGCTGGCATTTCAGAGAGTTTTTCAACAAGCGTGCGCTCCTCTTTATTCAGAGAATCAGGAATCGTAATATCCACAACCACAAGCAGATCGCCACGGCCATAGCCATTAACATCAGGTAGACCCTTGCCGCCTAAACGCAAAACTTTACCTGCATGGGTACCTGCTGCAACTTTGATTTTTGCGCGACCGTCGATGGTTGGAACCTCCACGGTGCCACCCAAGATGGCCGTTGTAACTGTGATATTTAGATTGTGGATCAGGTCGTTGCCATCGCGGATCAAATCTGGTTGCGCCTCTTCAGTTATAACAACCTGCAGATCACCACTTTGACCACCTTGTCGCGCCGCATTTCCCTTGCCGCTAACCTTAAGAACCATGCCCTCGGCAACACCCGCAGGGATACGGATATCAACAACCTCCTCGCCCTTGATAGCGCCCTCGCCACCACATTTTTCACACTTCTCGGTGATCTCCTTGCCCGTACCATTACAAGTTGGGCAGACACCTTGAGTCTGAATGCGGCCGAAGAATGAGTTTTCGATACGCGTAACAACTCCTGCGCCGTGGCATGTGTGACATGTCGTAAAGGCTGAACCATTCTTGGCACCCATACCATTACAACGATCACAACCAACCATCTTGCTGATCTTAAGCTTTTTGGATACGCCCTCAGATACCTCTTCGAGGTTAAGTTTAACTCTTACACGAATGTCGCTGCCGCGGTTGACACGCTGGTGCGAACGACCACCGCCACCGTTGAAGTGACCGCCGAAGATATCACCAAACTGCGAGAAGATGTCATCCATCGAGAATCCGCCGCCGAAACCGCCGCCATAGCCGCCACCGCCACCTGCGGCACCGCCCATTCCAGCATGGCCAAATTGGTCATAACGAGCACGCTTCTGCTCGTCGGACAATACGTCGTAGGCCTCAGCAGCCTCCTTAAATTTATCTTCAGCATCCTTATCGTCAGGATTTTTGTCGGGGTGAAATTTGATCGCCGCCTTGCGGTAGGCCTTCTTTATTTCGTCGGCATTGGCGCTTTTACTCACGCCAAGAACCTCGTAGTAGTCTCTCTTTTCTGCCATGATTTTACTCTCCTACAACAACTTTTGCAAAACGTAACACCTTGTCGCCCAAGATATAACCTTTTTGAACAACGTCGATAATTTTACCTTTTTGATCCTCACCAGCCGCAAAGCGAGCAATCGCCTCGTGGTGGTCGGTGTCGAGCTCCAGACCCATCGCCTCGATCTCTACTACCCCACGCTGCTTTAAGATCTCGCCAAACTTTGCCGCAATCAGATCGACGCCCTGGCGCAATGCCACAACATCCTCACTCTTTGCCATCGCAACAACTGCACGGTCGATATCATCGACAACTGGTAAAAATGCCTTAAGTGTGTCTGCACCACCACTTTGCACTAGATCCATCTTCTCGCGAAGTGTGCGCTTACGGTAGTTATCGAATTCAGCCTGCAAGCGTAAAAATTTGTCGCGCCACTCGCTCGACTCCTCCTCTTTTGCAGCCCCAGGAGCTGCGGCTGTTGCCTCCTCGCTCTCTGGCGCATCATCTGACAATGTGTCAGTTACTGGCTCTTCAAATTCGCTATCGTCTGCCATATTGGCACATGGTGAACCGTTACATGATGGATATCCATCGCCTTCAATAAATCCTTCGTCGCCGTTAACTGCCTGATTATAAACTTTTTCCTCTGTCATATATAAATTATTTTATTTTCGTTATACTATTACTTTTGCAAAATGTAGACCAAAAGTGCTACCCGATAATAAATATGGCAGGGCGCTTATTCATCTCTGGTAGCTTCGTTTTGCGCCAGCGCTCAACCTCCTGGGTCAAAATATATTCGGTGGGAGCTGTAATATCCATTGCAATAGTAAGTTTGGTTTTTGGTGCAAGCGTCGATAGAAGCTGCTCGACGAGCTTCACATTACGATATGGCGCCTCTATAAATAGCTGAGACTGACCCTCTTGCTGTGCTCGACGTTCGAAGTTACGAATCGCCTTTCCGCGCTCGGGCGGCTTAATGGGCAGGTAGCCATTGAACGCGAATGATTGGCCATTGAGCCCCGACGCCATCACCGCCATGATGATCGACGAAGGGCCAACCAAGGGCACAACCTTGATTCCGCGACGGTGACACGCCTCGACCACCAATGCTCCAGGGTCGGCAACGCCAGGCACACCCGCCTCCGAGATGACTCCCGCAGAGCGACCCGCTGCGATCGGATCGACCATCTTCTCGATCTCGAGCCCCGAGTGCGAGTGCTCGTTGAGCTCTACAAACTCCAGAGAGTCAATAGGTTTAGCCACCTTTGTTTTAGACAAAAAGCGACGCGCCGAACGAGTATTCTCGACAATAAAGTAGTCGAGGGAGTCGATCACATCCTTATTTGCGGCAGGCAACGTGGCCCACACATCGCCCTCATCTGCTATGGGGCATGGTATTAAATATAGTATTCCGTTCATTTTTACTCTTTTAGGTAGACTCGCTTCACTCGTTTCGAGACCGAAGTGAGTATTTCGTAGGGGATAGTCCCCAAAATTTCAGCCATATCGGACGCTCGGTTACCCTCCTGGGGAGAGAATATCGTCACGTCGTCACCCTCGCAGGCCGAGGCGATATCGGTTACGTCGATCATCACGCTGTCCATGCAGACGCGGCCAACGATTGGCGCAGGTCGGCCGTCGAGCAACATTGACCAACGTCCGCACCCCAACTCACGACGCAGACCATCAGCGTAACCAATTGGTACGGTGGCAATTGCACTGTCACGTAGCAGCTCTCCCGCAGCACCATAACCAATCTTAGTCCCCGCAGCATGTCGCTTGATCTGCACAATGCGGCTCTTCAAAGTGGCAATTGGCGTAAGCTCATGCTCGCCATCGCCCTCACCAGATCCAAAGCCGTAGAGTCCAATGCCTAAGCGGCAAGCATCAGCATGCGCTAATGGGAAGCGCTCAATGGCAGCACTATTGGCAATATGTCGCATGGGAACATATCCGAGAGCTGAACTTATGCGCGAAGATATATTGTCGAAAAGAGCCACCTGGTCAAGCGTAAATTGCTCTGCTTGAGGCTCATCTGCACAACTTAGGTGCGAGAATATCGAAGCAACTCTCACCCGATCTTTCGCCGCCGACAGCTCCGTGCACAGAGCGTCAACTTCGCTACTGTCGAAGCCTAAACGATGCATTCCCGTATCTAACTTAATGTGAATCGGATAGTTACACTCACCATTACGCTCCAACGCCTCGACAAAGAGGCGAAGCGAGCGAAGCGAATATATCTCGGGCTCCATCTGCATCTGAATCATCGGTTCGAAACTATCATCGTCGGCGTTCAACACAATAATTGGCATAGTTATCCCCCTTTCGCGCAGCGCTGCACCCTCATCAACAAATGCAACTGCTAAGTAATCAACACCTTGATTTTGAAGCGTCTGAGCAACCTCATAATCGCCCGCACCATAGCTACTTGCCTTGACCATAGCCACCAATTTCGCACCCTGGGCTATCTGGCGACGGAAGTGGTTAAGGTTGGCCACCATCGCGTCAAGATTTACCTCCAATCGCGTGGTGTGGCTACGACGCTCCAAAGCGTGACTCACACGCTCGAAACGACTGCCTCTGTTGCCCTTAAGCAGTATTGCACGGCCCGCATAATCCTCTCTCGAGATCTTTGCCAGCAGCTCTTCCGTCGATGCGTAGTAGCTGCAGTCCAGCCACTTATCAATATTTTCACCCACGCAAATTACACGATCCACCGAGGCCGCTTCAATCACTTTAGCCACATCGGCATAGAGCCTCTCGGGCGCTACCCCACTCTGCAGAATTGGCGAGAGAATAAGGGTTGTAGGGCGACCTGCAGCCACCGAGTTCAACATATCAAGGGCGATCGAGAGTGAATTTACACATGAGTTATAGCTATCGTTGACCACGACCGAATCGTTGAGCCCCTCCTTCACCTCGAGGCGCATGGCCACTGGCGTAAATGCGTCGAGGTTATAGCTTTGACATCCGCACTCATCAAGCAGAGCCTCAACTATTTGCGAATTTCGCTTAGATGTTATATCGGCAAATTTGCCACCGCACAGCTCGGCGGCGTCCATTAATATATAGGTATAGGGTTTATTTTCGAAGTATTGCTTCAGCGGTGCGTAGTCGCTGTGATAGATGACAACTTTTGCATTTGTAGCCATCCTCATCTTCTCCACAACCTTCTGTTCCAACGAGTTAAACCCCTCTTGGTGGGCATCTCCGATCGAAGTTACCAGCACCACGTCGGGGCGGATCATCCTCTCCAAAAGTTGCATCTCACCACACCTCGAAATGCCCGCCTCGATGAGCACAACATCCTCATCACCACTGCACATCAAGAGCGAAAGAGCGACACCAAGCTGCGAATTATAGCTTCGCGGTGATCGGAACATTACGCCCTCGCCCGAGTAGCTCTGCGCCACCCACTCCTTGACCACGGTCTTGCCGTTGGAGCCAACGAGAGCCACCACTTTACCCTTAAAATACGAACGATGATGCGCCGCAAGACGCTGAAGCGCCACAAGGCTGCTCTCTACAATAACAAAGCTAGCGCACTGATCAACAGCGGTTTGACGCTCAACCATAAAGGCATTTACGCCGCGACGCGACATATCAGAAACGAAAAGGTGCGAATCATGATTCTGCCCCTTGATAGCCACAAAGAGCGTCTGCTCACCCCCGCCCGAACAGCGAGAATCAGTAAGCAACGACTCCACAATGCGGTCACTACCAACAAGTTGACCGCCACAAATTTGTGCTATTTCAGATAACAGATACCTCATTTTAATACCATTTACGACTGTTCAAACTCCACAACTGTTATTCCCGAGCCACCCCTATCGGCGTGTGCATCAGCCGCCCGAACAACATCGGGCACCGTGCGCAGATATCGACGGATCTCCTCTTTGAGCGCGCCAGTTCCCTTTCCGTGGAGGATCGAGACAGTGCTAACACCCACCATCAGAGCGTCATCGATAAAATTTTGGACATTATCTAGAGCGTCGGCTGCACGCTGCCCACGAACATCTATATTATCTTTAAAGTTGAGTTTACGGCTCGAAATATCGACCGAAACCACCGAACGTGGAGCCGACAGACGGGTCGCTTTTTTGAATTCGCTATTGGATACAACCTCCAATTTTTCGCGCTCGACTGTGGTCATGATGTGGCCAAATGCAACCTGCGCCTTTCGACCCTTTATGCTCTTCACCTCGCCCAACATATCTTGACCTGCTATGCGCACCTTGGCTCCAACCACAACCTCCAAAGGCTTGGCTACAACCTCAATAGCCTCTTTCAAAGCCTCCTGCTCGCGTTTCCCTTTGCGCTCCTCTCGACGTTCACGACGCCTGCGCAATCGCTCCATCTCGCGAGCGATATCGTCGCTCGAGCTATCGACATCCGCCTCCTCAACTCGACTCTTAAACTCCTCAAAATCTTTGCGCACCAAGCGCGTCATCTCCTTTTCGGCTTGTGCCTCGCGGATGGTTTTGATAGTATTTTCGATCTGCTTATTAGCCTCATTTATAAGCGCTTGCGCTTCAACTTTAGCCTTACGAATTATCTCTGCACGCTCAGCCTTTATCTTGGATAGCTGCTCGGAGTAGCTCTGCTCCAACTCCTCAACTTTGCGGTCGGTGTGGCGAATTCGATCGCGCTTCTGCTCCCAGTAGCGTTTGTCGCGCGCAATTTCGCGCAGCTGCTTTTCAATATTGATATGATCGCTGCCCACCTTGTCGCTCGCCGCGCGGATAATATCCTCAGGCAGACCTATTTTGCGAGCAATCTCCACTGCAAATGAACTTCCTGGCTTGCCCATCTCCAGGTTAAAAAGTGGACGTATATTCTGCACATCGAAGGTCATAGCACCATTGGCGATCCCCTCGGTCGACGAGGCGTAGTATTTAATGTTGGAGTAGTGGGTTGTGATCACACCATAGCACCCCTTCGAGAGCAACCTGTCGAGGATAGCCTCAGCGATCGCACCTCCAATCACGGGTTCAGTTCCCGAGCCAAACTCATCGATCAAAACCAAAGAGCTCGACGAGGCCGAAGCGATCATGTTGCGCATATTTAATAGGTGTGACGAGTATGTCGAGAGGTCGTTATCGATCGACTGTTCATCACCAATATCGATCGAGATAGAGGTGAAAATTGGCAACTCCGAATTCTCACTCAAGGGGACTAAGAAACCACACTGAAACATATATTGGATGATACCCGTAGTCTTCAAACAGACCGACTTACCACCAGCATTTGGACCCGAAATCACCAAGATGTGCTTACTTCGATCAAGCTCCAGGTTGAGCTGCACAATCTGCTTATGCTGCGCCTTAAGGCTCTGCGCCAACAGCGGATGTCGCGCGTTACGCAACACCAGACGATCGTCGGCCGAGAGGATCGGCATCACGGCATCATTGGCCACTGCCCAACGAGCTTTGGCACGCAACAAATCAATATCACTCAGATAGTTACCCGCCTCAGCAATCTCATCTAATCGAGGTCGAACAGACTCGGTGAAAGTGGTCAAAATCCTAACTATTTCGCGACGCTCTGAGTACTCCAACTCCTTGAGTTCGTTGTTGATCTCGACGATCTCCACGGGTTCGATATATACGGTCTTTCCCGTCGCCGACTCGTCGTGGATAAATCCTTGCAGCTTACGCTTATTACCCGCAACCACGGGGATCACAGCGCGCCCCTCGCGGATCGAGATCAGAGCATCGGGGTCGACAATACCGCTACTTTTGGCCGCCGACAATATCTGCTGAAGTCGCTTCGAGACCTGCCCCTCGCGCTCGCGAATCTGCCGACGAATGGTCTGCAGCTCAGGCGAAGCGGTATCTTTTACCTTGTTAAATTTATCTATTATCGAGTCGATCGAGAGCACCACCTCAGGCAAAGCGCTCACCCCTGAGGTGCGCTGAACAAGAGTTGGATAGAGGCCTCCTTCGCTCTTCGAGCGGATGAATTTCACCACATCGCCCGCAGTTGATAGCGAACGACGAAGCAGAGCCACCTCGTCGGTATCGAGAAAGGTTCCATCGATTGCGACCTTCGCCACAATAGGCTGAAGATCAGCATAATCTCCCGATGGAAAGTCGCGCTCCATAAGGAGCATAGAACGCATTTCGGAGGCCAAAGTCAGGCGTCGCACGATAGTTTTGCGCGAGGTCAGAAACCCGTGCTCACTAAGTTTGGCCACAGCAGAAGGCATTGTGCAGAGCGCAACGATCTGCTCGCGCACCCTATCGAAGCCTATCTTCGACTCGAAATTTTTGGGGTATATCATGTTAAAAGGGTGTTACTACTCTTCAGATTTTGAGCCAAAGAGCGAAAAGTGTACATAGCGTTTAGGGTTGGCCTGCAGGTCTATAATTAGCTCATTTAGACTGCCGCTGACCGCCGAAAGATTCTCGTAGAGCTGCTCATCGTTGATCAATTTTCCTGCCGATCCCTCTGCCGCGTTAATCTTGCCAAGGGTTGTATTCAACTCCGCCACCGTCGCAGAGAGCGTATTTGCGATATCGGCCTCAGCGAGTTGCGTCGAGAGCGAGTTGAGATTGGCGAGGATCGACTCCAAATGTTCACTGTTGCCACCTAGCGACGAGGAGAATTTAGAGAGTCCATCGGCTATTTCTGCAATGTTATCTCCCTGTGAGACAATCAATTGCGAAAGGTTAGCAGATAGCGCATTGAGGTTGGAGAGCGTCGAGTCGATATTGCCACTATTCTTGGCCAACAGCTCGTTCACCGCGCCCAATGTTGTGGTAAGCTGCTCGCCAACCTCCGAGATCTGATCGGCAATTCCCATCAATTTTTCAGCCGCAACATCCATCATTCCCGCCTCGAAATGCGAAGAGATCGTGTCGCCTGCACGCAACATCTCTTGGCTCTTACCATAGGTAACGCCAATTGCCATCGACGACATAATACCTGGGCTAAAGACCTCAGCCTCAGAGTCCACAGGCAGCTGATAGCGACGTTTCACCGACAACTTCAGCGTCACCTTATCGCTATTGGCAGGGTCGAGATGAATATCTGTCACCTTACCAATTTTAACTCCCTGCAACAAGATGGGACTCGCCGTATTGATTCCATCTACCTTGTCGTAGTTTGCATAGTATGTGATGTTGCGTCTAAAGATGTCGATTCCACTCAAAAAGCGGATTCCTGCCCACGAGCAGCATACGATCACAATCGCAAAAATTCCAATTTTTACCTCTCTTTTCATTTAGTTTGGTTATTTCTTAATTTACTGTTTTTTCGGTATATTTAACGACAAAGGCGTCAGAAAAGTATTTTTTTACGCCACTCAACTCTCGCTCCGCCTCTTCGCGGGTGGCGTAACGCCCCGTGCAATATTTATATTTGTAGCTGCCCGAAGCCTCGAAGTACCACACATTATTGCGGTAGACCTTAAACTGCGAGTCGCTATCACTGAGCACTTTAGCCGACGACAGCAGCTGAACGGTGTAGATCTCACCCGACGGCATATCCGCGGGAGAAGATGCAGGTGTCGATGCAGGTTTGCACCCCCAACATCGTTGGCC
>JAWXTG010000043.1:0-11120 GCA_044433705.1 Rikenellaceae bacterium
CAGTGATTCCGACAGGGTTCGAACCTGTGACCCACAGATTAGAAATCTGTTGCTCTATCCAACTGAGCTACGGAACCATCACATTAAATGCAGCGACAAAGATAGTACTTTTTTTTTATTTTCTAGAATCTGTTTAACTTTTTCTCAGGATTAATGTATGAAATTTTCTTTCGGCGCGCTTACGCTAGATTTGAAGAGCCTCCAAACAGCGTAAGAAATCTGCTTTTTTTACACATTTATCCTGTAAAATAAACATATATTTGGAGTTGTATTATATTTTTTATATCTTTGTGATGTATCGTATATTCGGTGTAGTATTTGCTATATGTTGGGGAGATACTACAATGACGAGGTAAACCGTTTATATTATGGTACAATATATTATGCGAGCCACGGCCGGCAAGCATGGTATATAAATGTTAAACTTAAAACGAAAAAGATATGAAAACTTTTAGGTTATCACTAATGTTATCAGCTGTTGCAGTACTACTTAGCAGCTGCACCTCAGCGCTTTACCAGAGTTCAGCGGGCTGGGGAGACGATCTCTATGGAGTTCACAATCAAACTGCAATATACCAAAAACAGATCGCCGCGGCAGAGGCGCGTCAAGCAGAGGCCCAGGCTCGCAAAGCGGAGGCCGAAGCACGTATCGCAGAGTGGCAGGCATACAACGCAACTAGCGGCAATACCCAATACTCAACGTCTGACTACGACACGAAATACTCTAGCTTGTTAACCAAGTTCGATGGTGATACTTATGTTTTGCCTAACTCTTATTACGACCTAAGCTACTCTGGTGATGTGGTTTACGTCGACTCTTACAACCCGTCAGGTTCAACCGTGATCATCGCCGACAATGTCTACGTATCGCCAATCTACACCTCCTCGATGTTTGGCTACTGGGGCGCAACGTCCTACTTCGACTACGCTTATTACTCACCTCGTTGGCGCTCGTCGTGGTACTATCGTCCATTCTACTACAACTCATTCTACGGCTACCACCACTACTCGTGGGGATATTGGAACTGGAACTACTGCTACCGTCCATTCTACGATCCATGGTATCGCCCAAGCTACCGCCCATACTACCACCACCACTACGGCTACTCGAATAAGTATAGCAACCGCAACTACTATCGCACAAACCGAACTGGTGGCTCAACATCAAGCCGTTACATCCCTGGTGCAACTGTCGCGTCGCGTGGAACATCATCGTCAACATCACGTGGAACGTCATCTTCGACTTCGCGCGTAACATCATCTTCGACTTCGCGTGGAACATCATCTGCGGTATCGCGTAGCACGTCGACATCGACAACTCGCGGAACCTCATCTAGTTATGCGAGTCCATCTTCGTCAAGCGGTCGCACAACAACAAGTAGTTCAGCAACACGCTCAACGACAACAAGTTCATCGGCATCAGCTTCATCTGCAACAAGCAGTTCGACACCATCGACTTCGCGCAGTACCACGACAACTTATAGCCGCACGGTGACAAAACCAACAAGTAGCGCAAGTAGCACAACCAGCGCCACTACATCGCGCAGCAGCAGCAGCGGCAGCAGTTCAAGTTCAAAGGTGAGTTCATCGTCATCTCGCAGCAGCAGTTCGAGCAGCAGCAGCCGTTCGAGCTACTCTTCAGGAAGTTCCAGCAGCTCCAGCAGCCGCTCGAGCTCATCGTCTAGCTCCTCTAGAAGTAGCAGCAGCAGCTCTAGCAGCAGTCGCTCGAGTGGCTCTTCAAGCAGCTCATCTCGCAGCAGTCGCTAAAACATAACATTTAGACGTAGCTCACACTTTGGACGCCAATTTGTGGGCTACGTTTTGACTTATATAATGTAAATAGATTATGAAGCAAAATTTATTAACACTAGCCCTTGTGGCTCTAGCCTTCGCCTCTGCTCCCGCAGCTCTTCAAGCTCAAAGTTACGGCGGTGCGGTATTGGATCACGATATCATGATGCCTTCCGACTTCACATCGCTCTCGCAGACTCGAACATTTGGCACCGCTCGCTCGATGGCTATGGGTGGAGCATTCACCTCGTTGGGTGCCGACATGTCATCGGTCTCGATCAACCCCGCAGGTCTAGGAATGTTCTCGCAGGATGTATTCTCCTTCACCCCGATGGTCACTGTGGCAGACGCTACAACCGTTGGCGTACCGTCGTGGACGGGCAACAATAAGACAAATTTCAGCATGGCAAATATTGGTGGCGTATTCCGTGTATCGGAGAGCGCAAGCGGCTCTGTTATAGCTGTTAATGCAGCCTTTACCTACAACCGCCTTGCCGACTACAACACACGCATGTCGTTCTCCTCCGAGAGCCTCTACAGCTACGACTCGCCCAACAGCTTGGTGCCGTCGATCGCCGATGTATTTATGTATCAGATGGATGGAGCGGGTCTCTATCCATCTAACACAAGCGACATGATGGAGTACGACAACAACCCCTACTTCTGGCCTGCGCAGAGCGCCTACAACACCGTTCTGATAGACCCCAACAGCAACAACAGCGGCTGGACAACCAACACAATAGGTCACAACGCCTCGATACTAAGCTCCTACGAAGTTCTCCAGAAGGGTCGCTCCGACGAGTACAACTTCGCATTGGGTGGCAACATCGGAAATTACCTCTACTTTGGTGCTACTCTAGCGCTGCAGGAGATTAATCAAACAACCGAATATACATACCAAGAGGAGTATAACTACTACGATGATGAGGGCTACGCCTACGCAACAATTGACGACACGGAACCACTTGCTAGTCAGGCGATATACAGCTCCCTATGGCAGCGCGTATCGCTCTCGGGCGGTGGCGCAAATCTCAAGTTGGGTCTTGTGGCGCGCCCCATGCGTGCCCTAAGATTAGGTGTGGCCTACCACTCGCCAACGTACTACTCGCTTACGCGCACCTATCAGACATCGACCGAGGCTCGTTTCTGGGACAACTCCAACGACTCGCAGTTCACAAACACCTCGACATCGCCCGAGTTCATCGACAACTACGAGTATAGCTGGAAATTCAGAACGCCATCGAAGTTGCTCCTTGGAGCATCGTTGCAGGTGGGTAACGTCGGTATAATCTCGGTTGACTTCGAGCGCCAATGGTACAATTGGACTCGCGTAATCAACTCACCAGGAGAGCTCTCCAACTACGACTACCAACTATCGTTCGAGGATAGCTACAAGCCTACAAACACCCTCCGACTAGGTGTCGAGATCAAACCACTACCCACAGTTGCCCTACGCGCAGGAGGTGGCATGAGCTCGTCGATGCTCAAAGATGAGTCACTCACCTACAGCGCCCCAATAGCAACCGACAGCAACTACATAACATGTGGCGTCGGGTTCCAGCTATCGGCATCAACAACACTCGACCTAGCGTATCAGTACTACCACCAAGACTACTCGTCGTATAAACTGTTCTACGTCGAGAATGGATCTGAGGTAATAAGCTCTAGCAACCTGTTTAACAGCTCTCTAGATAGCAGCTACATCGCGCTTACACTGTCGTTTAGATTGTAACCTTATGGTCGGCCTCTTGGGTCGGCCTGGGTTGGCCTGGGTCTGACTCCGTCGGGCGCAGATAGCACCTGCGCGGGTGCTTACTCTCCTGCGATATTGGGCATAGAACTTTTTGCTAAAGTTCTATGATTTTAGAACATAACAAGCTGAATCAAATAAATTTGTTCAGCTCGTTCTATTCTAAAATTTCTTAAATGCCTAAAGGCATTTAAGCCCAATTCGAATTGCAAACAGCTGAGATTCAATACCAATTGTGAATTGTGAATTATGAATTAAACATTAGATTTGTTATTCGGAGATTTGCTGATGTCAACCGAGAGGTTGACACAAGATAAAAGTGTTACAATAATTTTTTGAGAGTTTACTCTCGGGGAAATTATTATAACACTTTTATCGTAGGGAGCGCAAGCGATCAGCAAATTGCCGCAGCGTATGTATGCACCCGCGGAGGTGCTATCTGCACCCGACGGAGTCAGTTGTAAGCTCACTGAAAGCAACCGTTGCAAACGTCCTCAGCGAAGACGAAAGAGATATTCCGAATAACGAATAGCTGTTTGGCATAGAGTTTGCAATTATCTTAAGCAGTTGCAGGGTTAATTACTCTCAACTAAGTTTCTTCATTTATTTAAGTTTGGGTTAGTAGTATGAGGAGTCTATCTCCTCAGAGGGCAGGAGGCAATCGTGAGATTCCCTCCTGTTTTTTTGCTCTTTTCGAACAATTATCGTATCTTTGTAGATGTGTAAATAAAAACATATTTTATGAAAAAGATTATATCTTCGCCTTTGGCGCCCAAGGCTGTTGGGCCATATTCGCAGGCGGTAGAGGCTAATGGCACTCTATACATCTCGGGCCAGCTCCCAGTTAATGGTGCAGATGGCGTTGTCCCAGAGGGCATTGAGGCGCAAACTCGACAGTCTCTTGACAACCTTAGCGCAATCCTCGAGGAGGCGGGCTACAGCCGCTCTGACGTGGTTAAAACCACTGTTTTACTCGATTCGATCGGCGATTTCGCAGCTATGAATGGTGTCTATGCGACCTATTTCACTGAACAGATGCCCGCTCGCGTCTGCTACGAGGTGGCGAAGTTGCCGCTTGGCGTTCTTGTTGAGATCGACGCGATAGCAACAAAATAGTCGCAGCGACCTTACCAATGCTATTATATATAGGTATATCGGGTGGCTGCTCGAGGGATTGCTCTCGGCACAGATAGATGCTGACGAGTAGAAATTTAGAGTCACCAATCTTGGCGCAATTGATGTAGAATAAATATTGTAAAAAAAATAGCAAAAATTTACTGTTATTTTTTTCACATTAAAATATTTTTCTTATCTTTGCAGCGTCTAATCAGAACATTACAAGATTTTGAGGTTCTGCTTAGACAAAAAAAGTAAACAATTTTATTAACAAATAGATTTTATTAAAACTATGGCTACAATTGATTTGAGCAAGTACGGCATCGTTGGGGTAACCGAGATCGTCCACAATCCATCTTATGATCAGCTTTTCGCTGAGGAGACAAGACCAGAGCTTGAGGGCTTCGAGAAGGGTCAAGTTACAGAAATGGGTGCAGTAAACGTAATGACAGGTGTTTACACAGGTCGTTCACCTAAGGATAAGTTCTTCGTAATGGATGAGACTACCAAAGATACAATTTGGTGGACTTCAGAGGAGTACAAGAACGATAATAAACCAGTTTCTACAGAGTCTTGGGACGTAATGAAGAAGTTGGCTGTTGATGAGCTTTCAGGCAAGCGTCTTTTCGTTGTTGATGCTTTCTGTGGTGCTAACGAGCACACTCGTCTTAAGCTTCGCTTCATCATGGAGGTTGCATGGCAAGCTCACTTCGTAACAAATATGTTCATCCGTCCAACAGCTGAGGAGCTTGAGGCATTCGGTGAGCCAGATTTCACTATCGTTAACGCTTCTAAGGCTAAGGTTGAGAACTACCAAGAGCTAGGTATCAACTCTGAGACTGCTGTTGTATTCAACCTTACAGAGAAGATGCAGATCATCCTTAACTCATGGTATGGTGGCGAGATGAAGAAGGGAATGTTCTCTTACATGAACTACCTACTTCCACTTCAGGGTATCGCGTCAATGCACTGCTCTGCAAACACTAACGAGGCTGGTGAGACTGCTATCTTCTTCGGTCTTTCAGGTACAGGTAAGACAACTCTTTCGACTGATCCAAAGCGTCAGCTTATCGGTGACGACGAGCACGGTTGGGACGACGAGGGTGTCTTCAACTTCGAGGGTGGTTGCTACGCTAAGACTATCAACCTTTGCCCAGAGAACGAGCCAGATATCTGGAAGGCTATCAAGCGCGACGCTCTTTTGGAGAACGTTACTGTTGCTGAGGACGGAACTATCGACTTCTCTGACAACTCTGTAACTGAGAACACTCGTGTTTCTTACCCAATCTACCACATCGACAACATCGTGAAGCCAATCTCTAAGGCTCCAGCTGCAAAGAAGGTTATCTTCCTTTCTGCTGACGCATTTGGTGTATTGCCTCCAGTTTCTGTTCTTACTCCAGAGCAAACTCAGTACTACTTCCTTTCAGGATTTACTGCTAAGTTGGCTGGTACAGAGCGTGGTATCACTGAGCCAACTCCTACTTTCTCTGCATGTTTCGGTGCTGCGTTCCTTTCGCTTCACCCAACTAAGTACGGTGAGGAGCTAGTTAAGAAGATGCAAGCTTCAGGTGCAACTGCATACCTAGTTAACACAGGTTGGAATGGTTCTGGCAAGCGTATCTCTATCAAGGACACTCGCGGTATCATCGACGCAATCCTTGACGGTTCAATCGATTCAGCTCCAACTAAGCAGCTTCCATTGTTCGACTTCACTATCCCAACTGAGCTTCCAGGCGTTGCTACTGAGATCCTTGATCCACGCGACACTTACGCTTCAGCTTCTGAGTGGGATGTTAAGGCTCACGATCTTGCTGGCCGTTTCATCAAGAACTTCTCTAAGTTCACTGGTAACGAGACTGGTAAAGCTCTTGTTGCAGCAGGTCCACAATTGTAATTCACATTACTACATATTTTTTTGGGAGAGGGCGATCTTTGGGGTCGCCCTCTTTTATACATCTATGAGAAGCCGACTAGCAAGGTCATTTTCGGCACTTCCCTCCGCTTTTAAATCCTCACGTACAGATGTACGCTGCGGTTAAAAATGCTCACGAAGCCCCAAAGCTAACCTCGCTATCCGACTTCTCCAAAAATATCCGATTTCTCCCAAAATAGAGGGTGATTAGCAAGTATTTTCACTTGCTAATCACCCTCTTTAATATGTATAAAAAAAGTATTATATATCTCGTATAGGGCGCACAGAGTAGCCGTAAGACCGATAAAGAGTCGCTGTAACTGTAGATGTTGCGCCCATGATAAACGCAGAGTGCGATGTAGCGCTCCAAACATAGGTATAGGCATTGGCTCCAAACACCCCACTCTCCCTTTCGTAGTATCCCGAGATGGGATATTGAATATAATCCACGGCGGTTGTTCCAGGGCGATAGTAGTAGTTGGAGATATTGGAGCTCGAAACCGCACTCCAGGTTCCATATATCGGCATGCGCCAACCCAGTGGCGACGGGTCGAAGATTGACTTGCCTGATGACGCGGTAACATTTTTGTCGTTCCAGAGATATGAGCCACTGAGCCCCTGGCTGCACCAATCTGCATCGATACCCGCATCGCTTGTCGTATAGAATGTCGTAGGATTCAATACCGAAGTTGCGAAAGAGGCGCTCCCCGCCTCGACGGTGGGCTGGAAATCATACATAAACGGATCCTTACGGCCAAATTGATACAACATACCTCGACGCTCGGTGTAGCTACCAGTCGTCTCCCAATCACCAATATTGCGCCCCATGATGTAGCTATTGGCGTAGTCGCCACTCCAAAGATCTCCGTCATACTTATGCACATAGCCATTCAGCACGATGTAAACATAGCTTCCTCCGCCATAGAGGCTCGCCAGCAAGTCGGGCGTTGAGTCGGGGTTGTAGTCGGTGATCCAGAAGTGCCAGCTCCACAAGATATTGCCGTTTTCGTCCCTGACGGCGACCAGAATATTACCATCGCTAAGGCCGTCGGGCAGGGTCACCTTTAGCGCCTGCGCACAATTGGCATTCGAGTAACCACTCGTGACGCACTCAACGGTGAATCCCGCATCGTAGATATCGTCGACCAAATCGCTCATATTGGTGTCGTGCCACAACACATCTGCCGTGAGGGTAGACTCCGCCGTGATAGTGGAAAAATCTATCTGATTTTCAGTGGCATAGTTGTTCCAAAAGTCGTTGATTCTGCTAGATATTGGGATGTGTATCTCCTGCGTCACACCATTGTAAGGGTGCAACATATAGCAGTTTGAGTCAACATCATCGGTATAATCCAAGTAGATTGTTCGAACCTCACGCTCGATGATATAGGAGTATTGATAGCCAGCACTCCAAGTAATACCCCCACTAAATGCAAACGCGAGGGTCTCGGTGGCGCCATTCTCCTCGAATGTGAGGATCATATGAATCGTGTTATCGTCATAGCTATATGGAATCATCATCAAGTACCCATCATCTGTGATCACACTACTCTCGACATTTGGGTTAGGCTGGGCATCTGGATCAACACCCAGAAAGAACGAAGCGGCACCCGAGGTCTCGACATTGCTCCACGAGACTATCCCACTGTTGCTTATCGATGCCGTTCCCGAGACCGCAAGATCTCCCAACACCTCAATCGAAGTCACCTTGACATCTGTCGAGAAGCCCTTAAGTTTTAAATCAACGGCCGCCAAAGCGTGCTTAAAGGTCATCGTCACGGCGCTCTCATAGACATAGCCGTTCGACACGCCGAGCATCAAGTCGGGCTGATCGGCAGCATCGGTGGGTATTGTGTAGTCGACGCTGATGGAGCTGCTTGTAGCATTTACGCTCATTCCATAGTCGGCGGCGGCGGTGTATGGCGCATATCCGTAAAACCTCAACGAAGTATCTAGCGACCACATTCTGGTATTCTCGTAGCTCCAATATCCGTAACTATCCTTTGTCACGTTGATGTTATATAGCGTGCTGGCCCCGCCTGAGGTCCAGGCGTAAACTCCAAAGCTATCAAAATCGCTGCTGCTAACTGGTTCGCCTTTGGTCGATGTCATATCGACTATCGCAGCATTAAAGGTGATCTCCTGATCGCCTACCAAGTCAACAATATCGTCGAGATCGCCTTGGCATGATAGAGCAATAAAGCTCAGCGCCAGCAATATATATCTGTATCTTTTCATCATCTCGTGTTTAGTTGGTTGCATTATATTGTACCGCCCTCATGGCTAATCCGTGGGCTCTACTCCATCCTTGTAGGTCTGGAAGAAATAGATCACTAGCGTTATAGGTTAGATAATAACTATTTACATCAGTCTTTGCTCTACCACATCGCAGATAACCGTATGATCCTAGATATGAAACAGTACCAGTATGATAGTTACGAACGCCCGTATATGGTAAAATTATATCTGTGCTACCCCCCGTGACGTTGTAGTATCTTGCCGAGGTGGTTGTCGGAGCAGTTGTTGTCGAAAAGTCAGTCCAAGTATCAACGATGGGAATTCTCCACCCTAGCGGCGTGGGGTCGAAGAGTGATTTCTGATCGTGGTCGGTAATCTTCACATAATAGTCGCTCCAGAAGTAGTCCGTTCTTTGGTCTTCGCTACACCAATACTCTTGGGTTGCGTTATAATAAAATACCGTTGGATTGCCAATAGCCTCGGCAAATGTTGCTAGATTATTAGCATTAGATAGGGTCGAAATTCCAGTGCCAGAGCATGGGAACGGATCCTTACGACCAAATTGGTAGTGCAGTGTGTTGTCGGAGTCGCTGCTATAGGCCGAGGTGAGATAGCCTAGGTTGCGATCCATTATAAACAGGCCGTCGTAGATTCCGCCATCGCGCCAAACGCCCTCCTCTGAGTATGACAAGAAGTTGCTGGCGGTGTCGCTATCCCTATAACGATGCACGGCGCCCGTGTATCCAGTGGCGGTATATAGATATGTGCTGGCGTCGGCCACACTCTCCAGGGCGATTCTGTCGGGGTTGTAGTCGGTGATCCATAGGTGCCAGCTCCAGAGGGTGTTGCCATCCATCTTGACGGCCACCAGGGCATTGCCCTCCGCTATGTTCGTCGGCATGGTGATCCTCAGCGCCACGGTGCAGTTGGTGGTGGTGAAGTCGGGCGCCGAGGTGGGGGTAACCGACTCCTTGACTGAGAATCCCGATGTCACAACCGCGAAATTGGAGTCTGCCAAGCCTCCCGTAGTGTCCCACAACATATCGGCAGTTAGCGATGAGGCGTTGTCGGCATCGATCAAATAGTCGTCGTTATTTTGGGTGACATATCCGTTGATGGGATCCCAGAAGTAGTTGATCTGCGAGTTGATATCGATGTAGTATGTGCTGAATCCGTCGGACGGGTGGATCATGTAACAGTTTGCCGTAAAGGATGTTGGGCGCACGCCAGCACTCTTTGTTGCGACGGTGGTGCTCGACTGCTGCCATTCGCCCACAGAGATGCCGCTAAAGGCGATATAGTCGCCCACGTATAGCGAGAATGTATATTTTGTGTTTGGTGATAGCTCCAGGTCGGTGGTTAGGGTCTTGGTAGTTTTGTCGGTTAGCGTCACGACGAATAGGGTTGTCGAGCTCAGTGTTTGGGGAATCAACATCAAGTAGTCACCATTGTCGATATGGCTCTTTGTGATGGTGTAGCTACCGCTGCCCGCTCTGCCCGACCACTCGACGCCCGACTCTGGGTCGCACATCACCTCTCCTTGGGTATATAGATTTGTGATTGTTATGCTCTCGACGCTATTGTAGTCGCCCGTTAAGTTGAATGTCGCTGCCGCTTGGGCATGGTTAAAGTTGATTGTCACCACGCCACCCGCAGGGATGAAGTTATCGATGAGGGGTGTTGCGATCATCAAATCGACCTGCGAGTCGAATGTTGTGCTGGCCGTGAAGTCGACCACCAACTGGCCCTCGGAGATCCTCGAGTCGATGTTGTTCTGCGAGCTGTCGTAGGGCGAGTATCCCATAAATGTGTATTGGTCGTCAATTGATTCGTATCCCCACGTCACGTCGCCACCGACATAGTCCCACGAAGCTGTCGATTGGTTGTACTGCACCTGCTTGTTGCTCATGTGGTCGAATGTGGTCTCTGTCGACCACGCCTCGTCGCCTGGGTGATGATCGCAATAGAGGCCCAGAGTCTCCATCTGCGCTGCCGCCTCCACCAAGTTGCCCTTAGTTGATATGCCGTTTGCGCTCGCCTCCAATCTGATCACCTCGTCGTCCGCCGAGATGTTATCATTTTGCACAAGAGCGTCGCTCTTGTCACACCCGACAATCGCAAATAGGCATATTATCCACAAAAACCTCTTCATAATAAAAAATATAAGTAAAATAGTGAGCTAGAGGGGTTTCACTCCCTCTAACCCTGTCAGCAGCAATTTGCTGTTGTGTGTTATGAATTATTCCTCGTCAGCAGTAGCACCATCAAGGTCTGTAGTTTCTGCCTGAGTCCAGTCGCTATCTGTAACCT
>JAWXTG010000044.1:0-10858 GCA_044433705.1 Rikenellaceae bacterium
TGTCTTTAGTTAGAATGCTCATATTTCTTTGTTATCTTATTGATTATCAGCTATAAAGATACGAAAAATTGAGCATTCTTCCTATTTATTCAAGAGGTTTCTTATCCAAAACTCAGGTTACTAAGGTCGGATATTGTGGTTTTTAAGGGTCGACTAAGTATAATGAAAAACTTAGGCATATATGATGGAGGTTAAAGAGGGAGAAATAGGCGACAGAAAGCTATTAAATATTACGGGGTGCTCTCTCATTTTCAACCTACCGTTAGACATCTGCAAATCTGATATCCTAGATGAATACTACTTGAAGAATGCTCTGGTAGATAAAGATCCCAAGAGACAGAAATACACTCGCAGAGAGCTATGCTTTGAGAATAAGAGAGAGTTTGTCGAGAAGCATATTCGGCCACACTTCGGTTGCGCAGAGCCAAAAATCCCTTGTGGACGTAGCAAGATTAACGACAACTACAATAGTCGTTTCGCATGCAAATGCCTCTCGTTAGCCAGTAAATTTATGGATGATAACAATGCTAGCGACGAGATTGTTCAATTCTATCTAGGCACAACTAAGATCTCATACAGCTGCTGTGACGCGCTACAAAAGAGCACATTTGACATACGTACTCTACTACACATCAAGCGAATAGATAAAAAAAGCTATAACTCGTACCTACTCTTTGAGATTAATCTCGATGCGCCAATCGAGGATGATATCGTATTCACAAAGCACCTATTCTACAAAAAAACGACTGATGTGCGATATCGAAGGTTGCGCTGAGCTGACTCCAATCTACGATTGGGCATCAATGGTCCGAGACAAGGTGACAGATGACGTCCTAAAGATCGAAACTAAGCAACCTGGAGTCTGCTTTTCAAATACGTTGGTTGAGATCAATATTGATACGACGCTAGCCATTGACAACATATGCAAAGAGTATCCCAACAACCTCTACGGAGTTCTGACCAGCGACGAGGGATGGCGATATCTACTTCAGGATGGCACGAAGCGTGCTCTTGATAATCAGTGGGGCGTATCGTCTAGATCTATGGTCTTTGCGATTGGCAGCAATATGCTAATTGTATCGATTAACGACCTACTGAAGCGCGACTCAAACTATTGCAAAGAGTGGTTTGCAAAGTACCAACAGGATAAAGGGCATGAAAATAAATATATCAGTTACAAGACGGCAAGAAACTGTATCGCGGGGCTGAATGATTTAGTGCTTTACGAATTTTTAGACTACGTATACAAGCAATATGTCCTCGAAAAAGCAATTCGGGTGGCTGACGGACTACTATCGAAAGATCGAGAAGATAACGTAAAGGATATTGTCGATTTGCAGGAGTCGCAGAACGACATATACATCGAGCTGGAGAAGTATACCTATGGTGCTGAGGTATTTAAGTCGCTTAAATCGTGCCTCGACACCGCCTTTAGGATCAACGAACTTGTCGATAAATTGAAATATCGATATGAACGCAGTGTAGTTCTGATTCAATTTAGACACTCCGAGAAGACAAATAGAAGAATCGATGTTCTAACGCTAATAACTATAATTTTGACAGTGATCTCTATTGCTGTGGCAATAATTCCTAATTTTTTACGGAAATCCACTGGATAAATAAAAACTTAAACATATTTTAGGGTATGAAAAATTTAGCAATATATCAGATCTTAATAGATCGATTTTGGGGTGACATATCATTGCCTCAGAGTGAAAATATGTTTATGGGTGGTAACATTCAGGGAGTTATATCAAAGTTGGAGTATATCCAGAACATGGGCTTCAACACCATTTACCTCTCTCCATTCAACACAACGACGAACTATCACGGATATCATATCGAAGATTATTTTGCTGTTGATCCACATTTTGGGACCACCGAAGATATCGTAGAGCTCATTGATAAAGCTCACAAAATGGGCCTAAAATTGATGATGGATTTTGTGCCCAACCACTGCTCTGTAGAGCATCCACTCTTTAAAGAGGCTATATCTGACCCTAAAAGCCGATATCGGGAGTGGTTCTACATCGAGGATGATGGCAGCTACAAGATGTTTCTAGACTTCGATATCCTTCCAAAGTTCAATCTTCAGAATAGAGAATGTGCAGATTATTTGATCTCATCATGTAAATATTGGTGCGAATTGGGCTTCGACTATGTTCGTGTAGATCACGCAATTGGCACCCCATTCGAATTTTTAAAGCGTCTTACTCGCGAAGTGAAGGAGGTAAACAGCTCGATAAAAGTCTACGGTGAAATTTGGGCACAGGGATTGAAACGCAAATTCTTCAATACGGTCTACCTTAAAAGCAGAGTTAAAAAGTATATTTTCGGCATCGATCAGGAGACAATCCAGATGGATTATATCGATGTGATTGATGGACTTCTAGACTTCAAATTTGCTGAAATTATTCGCAAGGGGATCATGCGTGGCGATATGAAGGCGCTGCGCTCTGCGCTATCAAAACATTTTGCTAAATATCCTGCAAACTTCGACTTGATACTTATGTTGGACAATCACGACACCAATAGATTTCTATTTGAAGCTGGTCAAGATCGCAAAAAACTCCTTGCGGCCATCAAGGTCATGGTTGAGCAGAATCACTCATACTCAATATATTACGGCACAGAATCGGCCATGAGCAACAGTGAAGATATATTTAGAGGCGTAGATTATGCTGATTTACAGGTGCGCCTTCCCCTCCAATTTTCCGAACCACAGCTAATGGGGGAGATCTCAAAAATAGTCAGAAAAGAGTAAATGAAACTAAACACAATGAAATGAAACGAGACCATCATATGTTGACAGTCTCGTTTCATTTCAAATATCGTTTTCACTAAAGAGCGCTACCCTATTCAGCAGCCTCTCTTGCAGCCATCTCCTCACTCATCGTACGCTGCAAAACAGCCATCTTAAGAGCAGTTGCTGCAGCTTCGTCACCTTTATTTCCTAGTGACCCACCACAACGATCAAGTGCCTGCTGCTCATTAAGAACTGTCAGCACACCGAATGCTACGGGTATATTCCACTGTAGTTGTAGCTGTGTTACACCTTGCGTCACGCCACTGCATACGTAGTCGAAGTGAGGGGTATCACCCTGGATCACACAGCCCAAGACAATTATAGCATCTACTTCTGTATACTCTGCAAAGAACTGAGCGCCCATAGGTAACTCAAAAGTACCTGGGACAGTACGCACTAGAACATCCTCTTCTCGGCATCCTGCCTCGCAAAGAGTTTTGATTGCACCCTGAGCTAAAGCACTGGTTATGTGGGTATTCCACTCTGCAACGACAATTCCGAACGACATCCCCTCTGCACTAGGCAGTGGCGAGTCAAACTGTGATAGGTTGTGATTCTTTGTTGCCATATTACATTAAAGAGGCCATATATTTATCAGCCTTATTAGCCTCATCAGTACCTGGATAGCTAGCAGAGATCTCTGTAAAGATAGTTTTAGCAGTTGCTGTATCTCCAGCAGCGATTGAAGCTAGAGCCGCCTTAAATAGGTACGAAGGAGCTGTGAGCATGTTATCAGAAGATTTTGCAGCTTTGCGGAATAGAGTTACTGCAGCAGCAAAGTTATCTTGCTCAACGGCAACATCACCTTGAAGAGCTAGATTTTGAGCATTGATAACCGATGCAACAAGACCTTTAGCTGGCTTATACTGAGACAGATACTTAGCTGCATTTGCCATATCACCTGTGTGGAGGTAGCAGATACCAACATAGTGTTTTGCCAAATTTCCAGATGGTGTTGAGCCATAAGCATCCACAACCTCTAAGAAGCCAGGAGTTGTTGCGTCACCGTTAAGTGCTAGCTGATAATCAGGTGTTTCTGTCTCTAAAAGCACTTGTGCTTTATAGAGCATTGCAGAAGCCTTCTCGATACGAGGCTCAACAATTGCGCTTTTGTAACCAAAAATCACAATTGCCACTGCCACTAGGGCAACGATTAAGTAGATGATCTTCTTGCCGTTAGACTCGAAGAAGTGCTCGGTTTGAGTCATTGCTTCACCAATTGTCTCCAATTCTGGTGTTGTAACATTGTTTTTTGCCATGATGTTTATTTAATTGTTTAATTTATTACTCTTTATGCATTAGAGTACAAAAGTACAATTTTTTTGATAAAATCATAACGAAAAGGAGAAAAAAATCACCTATATATTGGGTCAAATGCACGAAATTTTCTTTAGGTGCATCTGAAAGAGACCTCTAACCCCGTGTTTGAGGGCGTTAACCTTAATCGCTATATCTGTTTACGAAGTCGCGCCACGGGAATATCGAGCATTTCGCGATACTTTGCCACAGTACGTCGCGCTATGCGATAACCCTTGGAGTTAAGGATCTCCATCAGAGTCTCATCGGTCAATGGCTTACGCTTATTCTCCTCATCGATACACTGTTGCAATATATTCTTAATCTCATAACTTGAAACCTCTTCACCAGAATCGGTCTGCATCGCCTCCGAAAAGAGCGATTTTAGTAGGATTATTCCAAATTGAGTCTGAACATATTTACTGTTAACCACGCGGGAAATGGTCGAAACATCGAGTTCCGTGCGATCGGCAATATCTTTGAGAATCATTGGGCGCAGTTTGCTCTTATCTCCA
Organism: Rikenellaceae bacterium; assembly: GCA_044433705.1. Taxonomy (GTDB): domain Bacteria; phylum Bacteroidota; class Bacteroidia; order Bacteroidales; family Rikenellaceae; genus Alistipes. Next base: position 4,618 of record JAWXTG010000044.1, read on the forward strand.
TCCTCGAAGTAGTCGTGCTGATACTCCAAAATTGCCTGCATCGTACGCATAAGCGTATCGTGCCGCTGCTTGATTGCCGAGATAAACCATTTTGCCGAATCTATCTTACTCTTAACGAATTGCAGTGCCTCTTTATCCTTCTCTTTGATCGACCCATCGGCCCCAACCATATCGCGAATCATGTCGACATAACGACGATTTACCTTCACTTCGGGAATGTTGTAAGAGTTTAGCGAAAGGTCAAAAACACCATCATTATTATCCAGAATAAAATCGGGCGTGATGTAGGGGGTTGTATCTGTGCCACCCTCGTTGTAGAGGTTACCTGGCTTAGGCGATAGACGTTTGATCTCGTCAATGGCGTCGCGAAATTCGTCTTCACTGATCTGCAGACGCTGCATAAGTTTTTCGTAATGCTTTTTGACGAACTCCTCGTAGTGCGATGCGATAATTTTACGTGCTAATCGCTGAGTGGCACTCAAATGGCTAAATTGGTCTATCTGAAGCAATAAACACTCCTCAGATTTCGAGCACCAACCCCCGTCGGCTCCAATTCATGAATCACCGAAAGTAGACGCTCGAGCTCCGACACCGACACCTCGACGCCAACGGTAAAGGCGATATCGTCGCTGATTGATTCAAGATCACGGCGCAAATAGCCATCCTCATCAATACTGCCGACAAGATAATTTGCCAGACTAAACTCTCTCTCTGTGAGATTTTTATAGCCTAGCTGCTCAGCAAGAAACTCCTGCAACGAACGACCATTAGTCATATAGACTGGTCGTTGCTTATCATCTTTTGAGTAGTTATTTATCCTGCTTTTATACGATGGCGTATCATCCTCGCGCAGATACTCCTCCATCGAGAGTTGACGTGGCTCCTCTTCGGTTTCGCTTTGCGGCGCTGTTTCGTCGAGAACTACGTTTTCTTCAATCTCCTGCTTGATACGCTGCTCCAACTGCATTGTGGGCAGTTCAAGCAGCTTGATCATCTGTATCTGTTGGGGCGAAAGCTTCTGCTGTAACGAGAGCTGCTGCCGTTGGTTTATAGCCATACTTTTAAATCAGAATTCGAGGTTTATACTTAACTTATATAGCCCGCAAAGGGCACATATTTACTTGTGCCCTTTGTGATTACGAACTCTCAATGATATCTTTAATCGAAATTAAAACTCTGCGTTTTTAGGTGTACGAGGGAATGGAATCACATCGCGAATATTAGCCATACCAGTAACAAAAAGCAAGAGACGTTCAAATCCAAGTCCAAATCCAGAGTGAGGAGCTGAACCCCAACGACGTGTGTCGAGATACCACCATACATCCTCCTCCTTCATGCCAAGCTCTACTATACGAGCAGAAAGTTTGCCAAAGTCAGCCTCGCGCTCCGAACCTCCTATTATCTCGCCGATTTTTGGGAATAGAACATCCATCGCACGAACAGTCTTTTGATCGTCATTCTGCTTCATGTAGAACGATTTGATCTCCTTAGGATAGTTGATCAAGATCACTGGCTTCTTGAAATGCTCCTCAACGAGGTAGCGCTCATGCTCCGACTGCAGGTCAGCACCCCAATCTACTGGGAACTCAAATTTGCGACCAGAGGCTTTGAGAATCTCAATACCCTGAGTGTAGTCTAGACGTACGAACTCGTTCTCTACCACAAAGTTAAGACGCTCGAGCAACTCCTTATCCCACATTTTATTCATAAACTCGAGATCCTCACGACAATTATCGAGAGCATAGCGAATTAGATATTTCAAGAAATCTTCGGCGAGTTCCATATTGTCCTCAAGGTCATAGAAGGCCATCTCTGGCTCTATCATCCAGAACTCAGCCAAGTGGCGAGGAGTATTGGAATTCTCGGCACGGAACGTTGGTCCAAAGGTGTATATCTGACCCATCGCAAGAGCTCCCAACTCACCCTCGAGCTGACCCGAAACTGTCAGATTACAAGCTTTTCCGAAGAAATCTTGTGCGTAATCTACCGCACCCTCTTCTGTGCGAGGTGGATTTGCGATATCCAAAGTTGTCACATTGAACATTTGACCCGCACCCTCGCAGTCAGAACCTGTGATAAGTGGAGTGTGAAGATAGAAGAATTTACGCTCATTGAAGTACTGGTGAATCGCGAAAGCCATTGCGTGACGAATACGAAGCACCGCTCCAAATGTATTGGTACGAGGGCGCAAGTATGCGATATCGCGTAAGAACTCTAGTGAGTGTCCCTTCTTCTGAAGTGGGTAGGTATCTGGATCAGCAGTGCCGTAAATCTCCACCTTAGAGGCCTGTACTTCAACACCTTGACCTGCTCCCATCGAAGAGACCAAAGTACCATCTACGCGGATGCAAGCGCCTGTAGTGACGCCCTTTAGCTCCTCTTCGGCGATCTTTGCAAGATCCACCACAATCTGAATATTATTTTGACACGAGCCGTCGTTGAGTGCGATAAACGCAACGTTTTTGTTGCCACGCTTTGTGCGTACCCAACCTTTAACCACAACCTCAATATCGGTTGTCTTTGAGCTCAAAAGCTCTGCGATTCTTGGACTTCTCATTATTGTTATTTTTATTGTAATCTAATTTAGAATTGCAAAGATATTAATTTTGCAGTTTTATTGCAATAGCTGACAGCGTTTTTTTAAAGTTTACCCTCTATTGTACCTATAAATATAAGAGGCGTTACACTTTTCTTGGCCTGCTCTATAGCTTTTCAATCTCCTCCAACCACAACCTCACGGTCGCATCGCTAGGCATACGCCAATCTCCTCGTGGTGAGAGGCTAACGCTTCCCACCTTAGGGCCGTCGGGCATTGCCGAACGTTTGAATTGTTGGTTAAAGAATCTGCGAATAAATATTCTCAACCACTTCTTGATTGTCTGAGTATCGTACTCTCCGACAAACGCGCGCGCCGCAAGATCGTAAATCTTGGCAACGCCAAAATTCATACGCACAAAGTTGTATAGGAAAAAGTCGTGAAGCTCGTATGGTCCAACCAGATCCTCGGTCTTCTGTGCAATCTGATCATTCTCATCTGCTGGCAGAAGTTCTGGACTAATTGGCGTCGAAGCGACATCACGCAAGATATCTGCCGTAGCTGTACCATCGACGGTGTCGGCAAACCACTCAACCAAGTAACGTATAAGCGTCTTGGGCACAGAGGCATTGACGCCATACATCGACATATGGTCGCCATTATATGTTGCCCAACCGAGCGCTATTTCACTCAGATCACCCGTACCGACCACTATTCCGCCCTCGATGTGGGTAAGATCCATTAATATCTGTGTTCGCTCACGCGCTTGACTATTCTCGTAGGCTACAGATCTGTCTGAAGGATCTAGGCCAATATCACTAAAGTGCTGCATACAAGCATCTTTTATCGATATTTCGCGTATGGTAACCCCGAGTTCAGCCATCAAATTAAGTGCATTGTGATAGGTGCGCCCCGTGGTGCCAAACCCAGGCATAGTAACTCCGACGATCCCCTTGCGGTCGAGCCCCAAGCGGTCGAAGGTCTTAACCACCACGAGCAGAGCTAAAGTTGAATCGAGACCTCCCGATATGCCCAAAACGACATTTTCGGCACCTATATGATTAAGCCGTTGCGCCAATCCATTGGTCTGAATCGAGAAGATCTCGTTGCACCTCTGCGAACGTTTTGACTTCGACGACGGAACAAATGGCATCTTCACAATTGGACGCAAAAGATCAATCTGGTCGAGCACCGAAGTTGTAGCTGTATGAGTAATAAATTGTGATGGCGCATGTCGATGGAATGTCGTGGCCTGCAGTCGTTTATTACGAAGTGCCTCGACGTCGATGTCGGCGACTGTTAGCTGCTCGTCGAGCGAAAATCTATCTGCCACAGCCAAGATATTTCCATTCTCGGCGATGATGCCGTTACCCGCAAAGACCAAATCGGTGGATGACTCGCCAAATCCTGCAGATGAGTACACATACCCCGCCATGCAACGCGCTGATTGTTGCTGAATTAGCGACATAAGATAATCATTCTTACCAACCACTTCTGGCGAAGCCGAAAGGTTGAAGATCACCTCAGCAACCTCACATAAGCGCGACGATGGAGGCATTGGAACCCACAGATCCTCGCAGATCTCCACGCAACACTTCACCCCATTAATTTCGAATATCGACTCTGTCGAGAGCGAAACCTCTGGGCCACAGAGGGCGACCGTCGCATCTACAAGGTTGCCCCCCGAGGCAAACCATCGCGCCTCGTAGAATTCCGAGTAGTTGGGAATGTGGATCTTAGGAACTAAAGCCAAAATTCGCCCCTTGGAGATCACTGCAGCGCAGTTGTAAAGAGCAGAGTTATAAGCAATTGGCAAACCAATAATAGTTGTTAACTCTAGGCTATAGCTCTTCAAAAGAAGCTGTTCCAAAGCCTCCTGCACTCCACGCTGTAATTCGGACTGCAGAAAGAGATCTGCGCAGGTATAACCCGTCACCGACAACTCTGGAAGTAGCAGAACCTCAGCACCTTCAGCCACTGCACGCGACATTGCAAATTCGGCCTGCTCGGCGTTGTGTCGAGTATCGCCAATCCTCACAAATGGGGCTGCTGTTGCAACTCTAAAATAGCCTCCTTTTCGCATCTTTTCCTTATCTATTTAGCCCACAGTTGAGCTATATTTATAATAACTTGCGTCGCACGCTCCATCGAATCGAGCGAGCAATACTCAAACTTACCATGGAAGTTCATACCTCCTGCAAAGATATTGGGACATGGAAGCCCCATAAATGATAGGCGTGCGCCATCTGTTCCACCTCTAATTGGCTTTACAATTGGCTTTACACCAGCTATCTCCATCGCCTCAAAGGCCTTGTCAATCACCTGAGGATGTGGCTCTACCATCTTGCGCATGTTGAAGTATTGATCCTTGATCGTGAGGGTCAAACGCTCCTTTCCATAGCGCTTTTGAAGCAGGTCAACACAACTCCACATCCACACCTTTTTAGCCTCAAATTTTTCTAAATCGTGGTCGCGAATGATATAGCTGATTTGAGCCTCCTCGACTGAGCTGGTGATGCCCATGCAGTGGAAGAAACCCTCGTAACCTGTAGTATGTTCGGGACGCTCGGTCGGTGGCAGCATCGCATTGAGCTCAAAGGCCACTTGAGTAGCGTTAATCATCTTATCCTTAGCGTATCCAGGATGAACGTTGCGGCCTTGAATTGTTATCTTAGCCGATGCTGCGTTGAAGTTTTCATACTCCAATTCACCCTCCACGCTACCATCCATAGTATAGGCATAGTCGGCACCAAAAGCTGCAACATCAAAGTAATCAACTCCACGACCAACCTCCTCATCGGGTGTAAACCCAATACGAATTTTACCATGTTTGATCTCGGGGTGGGCAATTAAATAAGCCGCAGCTGTCATGATTTCTGCTACGCCAGCCTTATCGTCGGCGCCAAGCAGCGTTGTGCCATCGGTATGGATGATCGTATGGCCAACAAAGCCACGAAGCTCAGGGAAATCGCTAACTTTCATAGTGAGAGAGCCATTGAGTATAATATCATCACCCTGATAATCCTCAATCACATGCGGCTTGATATCCTTGCCACTCATATCGGGCGAGGTATCCACATGGGCAACAAATCCAATCACGGGGAAATGTTCGCACCCTTCGCTAGCTGGAATTGTTCCCATCGTATAACCATACTTATCGGTTGTAACCTCCGTCAAACCAATAGCTTTCATCTCCTCATTGAGGTAGTTTAACAGCACTAGCTGTTTCTCAGTAGATGGAAATGTTTCGCTCTCCTCGCAGCTCTGCGTGTCGAAGGAGACATACTTTAAAAATCTCTCTTTTAACTCCATGATGCCCAATTTTAACGCTATTAGCTCAAGAAATCAACGCGGATTGGGGCAAATGTATCGATCACAATACCCTCCTCGATGCACGTTACGCCATGCTCAACATCTGGCTCGGTGTAGAATCCATCACCAGCCTCAAGAACCTTTGTCTCTCCGTCAATCATAACCTCGTATTTACCGCTAGCCACATACGACGATTGTGTGTGGTAGTGGCTATGCACTGCTGCAACCGCACCACTCTCGAATGCCACCTTGACCAACATCAATTGACCATCATATCCCATAATTTGGCGTTTTACGCCTGGTGCTGGGTTCTCCCAATTTAGTTCGTTCTCGAATAGAAAACGTTCGCTTTTTGACTTCATAATCTCTTTTTATTTTATCTATTTATTTAAT
>JAWXTG010000045.1:0-10077 GCA_044433705.1 Rikenellaceae bacterium
AATATACGAAATTTTAGCGAGGTATGCAAATTATAATTAGCTTATTTTTAGCGAATTACACATTTAAATTTATGAGCATTTTCGAAAGTCAGCATGATTTTTTTTCATGCGTTTGCCCTGGTCAGCTATAAATACTTTGGTTGAGACGTGTGAGAATAACATAACTAAGAATAACAGTCTGCTTGAATGATTAATTAAAAAATAAGATTATGATAGTTATTTTAATAGAAATAATGATGCCATAGAGTGGCTGTAGTATTTTGGAGTGAAAGTGATCAGGATAACTGAAGTGAAAACATTGTTTCAATTACGTAATATGCACCCGCGTAGGTGCTTTTCTTCGCCAGACTGAATCAGTTGTATATCTCCTCGGCGGCGGAGTGCTATAAGCGCACAGAAAAATCATGTGTTTATCATTTTTTTAAACTTTGTAAACAGCGTTTTATAAAATATTTTTGTAGCTTTGTGGGCGAATCAATAGCACTTTATTATGCAATATTTCAATGAATTATTAGGTATCATCAATGCAATGTCGCCCTATTTACTATTGGGTTTTTTGTTTGCGGGGCTTCTTCACGTCTATGTGCCAAAAACTACATATAGCAAATATCTCTCTTCGAGAGGTTTTAAATCGGTATTTTTGTCGGCTCTCTTTGGTGTGCCGCTGCCACTGTGCTCTTGCGGTGTGATACCTACGGCCATGTCGCTTAAAAAGGAGGGGGCTTCGGATGGGGCGACCGTGTCGTTCCTGATCGCCACGCCACAAACGGGTGTGGACTCAATATTGGCAACCTACGGAGTGTTTGGACTCCCTTTTGCTATCATTAGGCCTATCGTGGCTCTTGTCGTGGGTGTTTTGGGTGGGCTTTTTGTAGATGGATTTTCGGGTGGTAGCGCCTCTGCTTCTGCTTATGTTGGGCAGCAGGGTAGTGGCTCAAGTTGCTCAGTGTCATCTAGTAAGAAACCCTCTTTTCTCTCTGCTTTGAGATATGGATTTGTCGATATGTTGCAGGATTTGGGTGGATGGCTAACCATCGGCCTTGTGTTTGCTGCGGCCATTACGGCATTTGTGCCTGCGTCGATCTTTGAACTCTTTGAGGAGCACTACATCCTAAATATTTTGGTTGTGTTGCTGCTATCGATACCTATGTATATATGCTCTACGGGCTCCATTCCAATCGCGCTGTCGCTTATGCTGAAGGGAATTTCGCCAGGGGCTGCGTTGATATTTTTGATGGCGGGACCAGCGACAAATGTTGCAACATTAGCTGTGGTGAGAAAGGTGCTCGGCACACGGATAACGCTTCTATATTTGGTGAGCATCATTGTTGGCGCCATCCTATTTGCGCTGTTCATCGACTTTGCACTCCCCGCAGAGTGGTTTGCGTTGAAATTGTCGGTAATCGATAGCTGCGGGCAGTGTGGAGATGGTTTTTCGTGGTGGCATTTAGCGTCGTCTATACTCTTTGTCGCGTTGTTGGTTAATGCATATGCATTAAAATTCTTCAAGGGTGTGACACACTCTCATGAGGTTGAAGAGGTTGTGGTACAGCGATTTGCGGTGAAAGGTATGCGCTGTAACCACTGTAAAGCCAATGTGGAGAAGGCCATTGCAGCGTTGCCAAACGTCGTGTCGGTTGCCATCGACCTGCCCAGTGGTGTAGTCGAGGTCGAGGGTGGCGTCTCCAAGGAGGAGGTGTGTAGTGCTGTGCGCTCGCTTGGCTTCGATATTGAGGCGCAGTAAACACTGTATTTAGATTTTACTGCCACATGTCGGGGCGGTCGGATATTATTCCATCTACGCCGACATCTGGAATTTTGGTGTTGTGATCCTTTATCGTCCAGATTTTCACCTCTTTACCCATTGCGTGTATCTTGTCGACTAGGCTCTTAGATGCCGCTTTGTGGTAGATGTTAAATGAGCTCACGTAGTGATACTTCTGGGCATCGAAGCGGGTGAAGGTGCCATCGAAAATGTATGGTATAGCCAACATCTTGGCAACAAATAGCTTCTCTAGCCTAAGTTGAGGCATCAGTGTGTGGGTCTTTTCGAGGGCGCTATCGTTGAACGATTGCACCACAACCCACTCTTGGGCATTATGCTTTTGGATGATCTCTACCATTTTATCCTCGATTCCATCGTAGATATTACCTTTGCGTTTGATCTCTATGATTAGATTTGTTTTGCCGCCTACGAGCTCTAGCAGTTGATCGAGCGTGGGGATTTTAAGGTCGGTCACCGCGCCTTGCTCATCGACAATGTCGTAAGCGAGGATCTCGGCGAGGGTCAAAGCGGCGATCTCGCCTTTGCCTGTTGTTGTGCGATCTATCGTTGTGTCGTGACAGACAATCACCTCATTATCTTTGGTTAGGTGGATGTCACACTCTATGAAATCTGCCCCAGCCTCAATCCCTCGCTGCATAGCAAGAAGCGTGTTTTCGGGAGCCAAGCCTGCTGCGCCTCGGTGTCCAGTGACGGTGTAGTCTCTGTTTTTGCTATCGCTAGCGAAGGTGTTGGGTACTATGGATATAGATAGGTATATAACTATAAAAATTGCAACTGCGTAGAACATAATTTTACTCATTTTGTATTTCGTTTTATGTTTGTTGATCCAGAGTGCAAATATAGATGATTAATTGTAAATTAAACCATAATGCAGCTACAATTTGACATCAAAAAGTTGTTTGAAGAGAACTCGAATCACTTTATCGTACCAATCGACGCAGTTGTCTGAGTCGACAGCGGCGTTCATGGCCTCGATAGCAAAGTTGTCGATCGCCTCCTCGTGGATAAGCGACCATATTAGGAATTTTCCAAATTTGTGAGTTATGAGATCCGCAATGGTCTCACCTCCAGTGTTGTAGTTCAGAACATCCTCTTTGTAGTTGTCGATGCCAGGGTAGCTCAGACCCACGATATCTTTCTTTATGAAGTTATCGATGTTGGTCGGGAAGTACTTCTTGGCCGCTGCGAGCGACTCTCCGATGTAGTTGACAAGACCTTTGTGGTAGCCATCTCGGTTCGCGACCTTGATGGCGTTGAATGTGTTGATTACCTCCTGGTTGTCGAAGAGTGTGAGGATATATTTGGTCAATTCGAGTCCCGTTTCGATGTAGCCGTAGTCGCATATTAGCTCGGTGATGTTCTCGATAGAGTTGTAGAGTAGCTCTTTGTCGCGGTTGTCGAAAGCGATTTTGATGATTTTGTATAGTGCTGGGGCACACTTCTCGTCGTGGCCTACGCATAGATTGTCGCCTCCACTCTGGATGCAGTATGCTGCTGCGTACCAGCTCATTACATTGCGCTTGTAGTGCTGGTATGGATTTGCCATGTGGCTGTTGCGTGCCGTGAATACACCCTTGAGTCTAAGGGTCCAATCCTCGCACTCGCGATATATTATCTCGAAGAGCTCCTTGTTGGGACTCTTGGAGTGTGTGGCCACCTGAAAGAGAACATATATCATTGACATTTGGGAGTAGTCGAACCACTCGCTCTGTCGATACTCATCGCTGAAGAACTCGATCACGATGTTGCGAATCTTCTCCCATGAGCAGATACCTTGAACGGCCAACACCCTCTCGAGGATGAAATAACTTAGGCTATCGCCACTCTTATATGCGTCGAGTATCGCTTGGTGGAAATCCTCAAAACGCTCGATGTCGTGGGGAACGTTATCCTGCTCGTAATATCTGTTGTAGTGCGAAATAAATGGCATAATTCGCCCAATGTGGTCGCGACCCCACTTCTCGGAGCTACCATTTTTTGTGACAATTTTATCATCCCAAAACATCTCGTACTCCATCGCATTATTGACGTATGTTGATTGGAAGGTGATCTGTCTGCGCATAATGAGCTGGATGAATGGCATCACCACACGGATCAGGTAGAATCGCCCTGTGAAGTGGCTGAAGACCCTTTCGATTTGGTTTCTAAGATTTGTAATCTTGTCGTAATCGGGCTCCGATGGGAGGATCATACTATCGATTATCAGCAAGACGCAGAGCCGTGTTGCCGCCTCCAAGAAGATGACCGAACGGTTGCGGGTACTCTTCACTGCGGCCATCGATATGATGGGGGTTTGGCAGATGATGTCATACATTTTTATCACAATCTGCTCTGTGAGGTTTACCTTAATTGGGGTGTAACTGAGTGTATATTTGAGGTTTGAGAGGTAGTAGATGTAGAGGCAGGCGCTGTTGCGAACCTCGTCCAATGTGTCGCACAAGGTCTCCCACAACAGCGAGTAGGGGTCGTTCTGCGGTTGATATAGCTGCTCGTTGAAGTAGTCGGACTGGAATATGCCGTTGATGGTGGTAATCGATGCCAATTGGCGCAGCTTGACCAGAGGCGATATCTGAGGCTGAAGCTCGCGGAGCTCCTTGAATGTGTTTTGGTCAATCTGATTTTTATCGATCGCGCGTTTGATTCCGTTGTATCTCTCGATCAACTCCCTCGATTCGCTCTGTTTGTGCTGCATAAGTTTGCGAACGACTGCAAATACTTCAGCCTCAAAGTTTTCGCACACCATAACGTTGAGTGCATCGTTGACCAGTAGCGAGATATCGTAGCGGTCGTCGCCATTTTCGGCCAACTCGATTATGGTAGAGAGATCCCTTGTTGCCATGAAGTCGATCAAAATAGCGTTGCGCATTGCACCCATAAACACAACATTATTATTGTCGCTATTGAGCGCCTCGCGATAGGCCGATGCGGGTATGGCCCTCTGTTCTTGGAGGGTAGCTCTCTGCTGCGCGATGAAGGTGCGGGCAAGGAGGTACTCCAAAAAACGCTCGTAGATAAATTGGATCTGATGCTGAGGCTCTTTTTTATCCATCGACTCGGTCTCCACGACCCTCAAAACGGGGCGCTCGGGCTTGTGTAGCAGCTCCCCGTAGGCCACGGTCTGTCCCTCGGCGGTGAAGATATCCTGAGCAACGGAGTGCAGCCTGGATGTCGAGTCTGTATAGCCTCGCCTAAGCTCCTCGACATCGATACTGTCGGAGGGATTTCCCGCGCGGTATTGGTCGAAGAGAGCCGCTGAAATCTTGTCGAGAATCACGCACTGTTTGCGTCCAGCGTACGATTTCGAGATGTCGAAGAGCATCTTTTCGAACAGTGCGATCGAGGAGTAGTAGCTCATCTGCGTCGGGAGCTTGGCTCCAAGGTAGTTCGTGCAGGCTATCTTTAGCATTAACGGATCCTTCAACCTGAGGATAAATGAGCGGTCGAGATCCTCAAATCGATCTTCGATTTGATATAGCTCTTGGTAGGCGTAGAAGGCGCGATGGAGCTCGTCGTCGGTGAAGCCCTTTATCGAAAACTCTTCGTCGTCCTTGAGGAATATCTTCTGGTCGTCGCTCTTTATCTCGCTCTTTATGAGCTGTTTCCAGGTGAATGAGCGACAGGTGAATATGATCTTAAAGTTGGTGTAATCGTTGTCGATGAACATAGCGCGTATATCGCGATAGAGGTCAAGGGCACCATCTCCGATATTCTCGGAGTCCTTGTAGGTGAGACACTCGTTTATGGCGTCGAAGATGATGTAAATGTGTCTGTTAGCCTCCACTGCAGAGCTGTGAAGTCCATCGAGTAGCCTCTTGATTGGTCGGCGGAGGTTATACCCAAATATACTCTTAATCTTGGTGTCGAGGGTGTAGTTCGAGAAGCTATTGCTGCTAAATGTCGCCACGCACTCACCAGCGCTCAGGAGCGATTCGGTCCAGTAGCAGAGCTGATTAGTCTTACCTTGGCCAGCCTCTCCGAGGATTGGAAATAGCTGTTTGTCGCCACTCTTGAACTCTTCGAATTGGCTAGAGAGCTCTTGGCGATCTACGAAGAGCTCCTTGTTGTACTTCTTCTCGTTGTAGGTGTTGGCGATGAAGCGTTTGGTCTCGGCGGTGATTTCCGAAATGTATTCACTCCAATTTCGATCTTTGCTGATGTCGAACGAGGGGACTATCTGTTGGAGGTAGAGGTCAAAGGGCTCGTTGAAGCTGTCGGTGTTGAGGGTGATGGCCTTCTCGTTGGAGGAGATGTACGATATTGAGTCCTCCTTAAGAGTCTGAAATATATATACATAACCCAGCTCGTTGCACCAAACAAATGGAGAGAGGTTGATCACCTCTTGCTTCTCGACATCGATGTCAATATCGGTGTCGACCTCGCTAGTTAGCCCCGTTTCGAAGTTGCTCTTGATGAGATAGTAGCTCCCTACATTCATCGAGAGGGGAGAGCTAAGGGTGGCAGTTGGATATTGATCCTCTGCGCCATTGCAAATTTTGACCTTGTAGCTGTTATTTTGAGCGTTGGATGTTATGATCTGAGTGGGGCTCACAAACAAGAGATTGCCCAGTGGCTTCATCGCTTCGAGCAGGATCCATAGCCTACTCTCCATTGTGTAGACCACACTCCTGTATATCTCCTGAGAGAGGGTAGTGCTGTGCCCTTTATACTCGTTGCGGATCTGTACGAAGCTGGGCATCTGCTTGTTACCCGTGATTATATTCTGCTTCTTAATCAATATCTTCCCTTTGAGCGATGCCACAATCTCCTCGTCGGGGATAATGGTGTTTGCCGTGTTTATCAGCGGGATGAATATATCGTTGACCCAATCACCAAACGATAGCGGGCGCTTGGTGTCAATTTTGTTGACAATCGGAGATAGGAGCGAGAGCTTGCCTCGATCCTCGGTGCGACACATCAAACCAAGTAGAACCATCGAGAGATATTGAACCGAGATCTCGCAAAAATCAATTGCGTGGTTCATCGCGCTACCATAGTTCTCTGTAGCTAGCGACTCTTGATACTTGACAAAGGGGTGCGCAACAGTGTATGGGAGTTGGGCTTCGGTGTAGTTTAGGAGCGATTTGTAGCTCTCTATAGTACTCTCGCTGGTCTGGTTTAGTAGTGTGAAGTTCTCCATTGCAAAGGTTATTGAGGTAGTTACTTATCTTTTATAAAGGTGTGCTGGCTCCAGAAGGGGTCGCTCATATAATCAGTTGTCGGCAGAGGGGGTGTCAACGCTCCTGGGAATAGGGTTATGAGTTCGGGGCTCTGCGCCTCCCCTCCAACTATAATTTGGCATAGATTGGTCGGGAATGTACGCTCCGAAGTTGCGACTCTAGTGAGTATCTCTCCACGGTATATTTCGCGTATGGAGGAGCGCTCTTGGGCTGTGAGTTCGCTGATCTTTACTACGTTCACAACGCCGATGTTTCTGTCGAGGGCAAATGACAACCTGCACCTCCCATCTGCATCCCACACGCCTTGATCGAGGATTGAGCGTTGGGTCTGCCTCTCGATCGCGTCGACGACATCTTGTGGCGAAGAGGCAAAGTCGCTGAAAAATTTCGATCCCGCGTCGCTTAGCTGCCTATCGATCTGCTCACTGGTGTATTCAGCATCCAGGAGCAGGGACTCCACCTCGCGTGAGGTAGAGTAGAAGTGCAGAAGCGAGTGATAGAGGGATGAGACCCCAAAATTTATCTTCTGTCCCATATTTTGTGTCTAAGTTTTGAGAGTAAAAATAGAACGATAAAGAGCAGTATACCTCCACCCATGTAGAATACCACCATCTGGTGTGGCGCCGAGCCAGTCTCCATATCGAAGGTATCTTTCACGAGCGATGTCACGTCGTAAAGTGTCGAGAATATCGATAGTAAAGCGATGAATGTCAATACGATATTAAGCGTGTCATTAGATGCTTCTCGCTGCTTGCTCTCCTCCTGGTCGAGATAATATTTTAGCTGTTTGCGCTCGCTAGCAACGTCAAAAGCTTGGAGCATCTTGTCGTATATTATCTGTGGCAAGAAGTTGTACGAGATGTTCGAGAAGGCGTAGTAGTACTCCTGCTCCTTCATCGTCTCGACAAGTTTACTGATACGTTTGCGGTTGACCGACGAAGCTCTAAACTGCTTGTTTATACCGAATAGTAGCGTCTTTTGGTAGAAGCAGTGTAGGTAGACTACTCTAAAATAACTGCTCGACCATTGGTCAAATTGATTGGGATTTGGTTTGGGCCCCAATCGCAAAATTGTCGTTGTGTCGAAGAGTGTTATCGCGCTCCAATTGCGAAAAACGGATATTTTATGCCTCTGAATTGCAGCCTCAAAGTAGTCATCCGATGGCGAGTTTATGTTGCTGTGGTCGGCAACCGAACCGATAGGCGATAGCGTGCCGACTTCGTAGAGCGTGCTGTCCGACAATGCGTCGCTATGTATGACCTGAAATATTTTGAGCTTGTTGCCCGTATATTCCAAATTGGTATAGTTGGTAACCCCTGAAGAGTCTGTGCCACATAGGTTTAGTAGGGGTTTTATGACATCAAGAAAACCCGACTCACCGATGGCTTTATCTATGTGATAGTAGTTGATGTTGCGCAGTTTCGAGTGGATGAGAGTGAGGTCGTTGAGGTCGACATCATCTGTTTGGATCTCGATTGAGAAGAGTACTACATCGAATGGGAATCTAAAAAGATGTATATTCATCACCTCGAAGGTGAACGGCGCCGAGTCGCTATCCGTGGATGAGTTGAGAGATGTTGCAATGGTTATCCGCTTGCCGATTGGCAGTGTAAGGTGCGTCAATTGACCATATATGTCGTTCGAAATGTGCCCATTAACGGGTAGTATCGAGTCGGCAAACCCCTCATAAAAGATATTGCAATATTGCTGATGCTCCTCATAGGATACTCTCTTGTCGCGCCACTCCCCCTGCTCCTTTAGTGCATCAATCTTATCGACATCAATAAATAGATGCCCGCAGAAAAAACTATGCGTGTAGTTCGCTCTCATCTTCTTACGTTTTTCTTACAAATATACATAATAATATCGTCATACACAAGCGCATAAAAATGCAGGTATAAATAAAGACCGCAACTTTCACTATCTTTATAGCGAGCTTAGCACTTATGATGCATGTCTCAATGATTTGTTAATCTTAATTTTAAGCCTTATGAAAGTATGCGGTCTTGATGTGCATAAAGATACAATCTTTTGCGCAATTTACAATGGAAAAACTTATTCGGAGGTAATAATTTTTTCAACACTCACTCCCGATATTCACTCTTTGGCTCGCCATCTCAAAGAGAATAGAGTCTCAAAAGTGGCTATGGAGAGTACAGGAATCTATTGGGTTCCCATATGGAACATTCTCGAACAGAGTGACATTGAATTAATGTTAGTTAATCCCTACTATATCAAATAGATGCTAGGTCGCAAGAGCGATATCAAAGATTCTCAGTGGATTGCTCGTCTGCTCTATAACAAGATGCTTCGTCCAAGTTTTGTCCCCGACAAGCATATTCGAGAACTAAGAGCCTATACCCGTAAAGAGGTTGAACTTCACGGTCGTCGCACAGCGCTTCTTCAAGAGCTGGAGCGGATTTTGGAGTTGTGCAATATTCGTATTACGAGTTTTGCAAGCGTCATAGATTCTAAGTCTGTGTGTGGCGTTATCGAGCTAATTATCAAGGGTGAATATGATCCTAAGTTATTTTTACAACAGATTCATGGACGTATTCTCAACCGCCATAAGGAGAAGATTACTGACTCTTTACAGGGCTTTGTTCCCCCTTATCAGCGAGATATTTTAGAGATGACCTACGAAGAATTACTGATGGTAGAGAGCCACATAAGCAAGCTTAGTGCAATGGCGAGTGAAGTATGTAGAAAAACATTACCAAAAAGAGTTATCGCTGCTTGTAACTATTCCTGGAGTTAGTGAAAAATCGGCAACCCAAATTATAGCTGAATCAGGCGCAGATATGCGAGCCTTTGCCGAGAGCAAGAAATTTGTTAGTTGGGTTGGTTTTTCACCTCGCAATGACGAGAGTGCAGGTAAATTTAAGAGTCGTACGATAACCAAAGGCAACAAATATCTACGAAGAATATAGGTGCAGATAGCGTGGGCAGCATCACGCACAAAGAGTAGTTACTTCAACGCAAAGTTCAAACAGCTAATAACCTGAGTTTTGGATAAGAAACCTCTTGAATAAATAGGAAGAATGCTCAATTTTTCGTATCTTTATAGCTGACAATCAATAAGATAACAAAGAAATATGAGCATTCTAACTAAAG
>JAWXTG010000046.1:0-7076 GCA_044433705.1 Rikenellaceae bacterium
TTTAGTTAGAATGCTCATATTTCTTTGTTATCTTATTGATTATCAGCTATAAAGATACGAAAAATTGAGCATTCTTCCTATTTATTCAAGAGGTTTCTTATCCAAAACTCAGGTTATTAGAATTTATCAAACACCTTGCAGGCGTTTGAACCCCATTCGAATAAATTCCACGAAGCTACCAAGATTTTTTATTGGAATAGGTATAACCTAAGATCTGTCTTCGACTTGGGATTAAACACCTGTAGGGTGTTTAAAAAATATTACTAGTCACTTTTTTTGTGCAAGCTTGCTTGGCGCAAAAAAAGTGACTAGTAATATTTTAGAGCTGCAAGCTCGTCTCCCAAGTCGCACATGTCTAGCTCTGCGGGGAGCACCCCGCCCGACGGAGTCAGTTGTATACGTCCTCGGAGCGGGAGTCAGCCCCAGGCCTCACAGGGGAAAATCTCTATTTTCGGCGCCACCAGCGTTTGCCGCGCTTACGCTCTTTGATTTTCTCTTTTTGGCGACCTTCGATGCCTCTGCCGCGCTCTTTATATTTGGCTCCTCGTGGGCCCTCTTTGAATTTTTCGCGTATGTCGCAGTCGCCGAAGTCGATGGGTTGTCCAGGCATCTCAATTAGAATACAGTTGATGTAGTTGTCTGTTGGCTCCTCGCAGCTTTGTTTTCGCATATCTACGATGACGGTCTGAGTTGACGATTGGGGCTCTACCTCAATCTCGATTAGGGTGCGATTCTCGATCACTTTCCATGAGTTGTACTTGATGTGAATCTCGACGCAACGCATTGGAGGTAAGATGTTTGCCTTGAAGTAGTCCCAGGTGGCACTGTTTGCTTTGAGCTTTGCCTCGATTGCTGTTTGTGACTCGCCGCTCTCGATTGTTGCAAGTATTTCAGCTTTGTTGGCCAGTGATGAGCTCTGAATTGCGCTCTTGGTGTCAAACCATTGGTAGGGTACACCTGTTACTGTGCGCGGATAGCCGCTCATGTTGCACTCTGCATCGACAAATTTGCAAAAATCCTCTGCTCGAGCAGCTGATAAACGTTTGTTGAGGGCTGCGGGACCATCGGGAGATGCATAACCTACGATGTCGAAGTGGGTGATTCTCTTTAGAGAGTCGTTCTGTATTGACTCGATAAAGTTGTGGAGTCCAGCAATTTCGGACGAATTGTTGTCGTATGTCGAGATGAGTTTTGTGATATTAATTTTGTAGCGTACTACAAACTCATTGTTGCTCGGACTCGACTCCATGACTAGTAGTCGTTCGACATTATAGTCGCCATCGACGAATGACGATAACACAACGACCTCGTTGGGGTCTTGTGGTTGGCTCACGCTGCTTGAACTCTGCGCCATAGCTGAATTGATCAAGCCAAGGGCCAAAATGATTGATGTAAATACTCTATTCACGCCTCTAAGTTTTAATGTTTATACTGTAGAGGTTTTTGCAAGATTCATACCAATCACAAAAAGATGATGGTTAACAAGCCTTTTTCGAGGGGCTTGTTAACCATCACATATAATATATAGGTATCGTTACTTGCTTTGTGCTGCAGATGTGTCTGCTACAACCATGCTTTTGTCGACGCGAAGAGTAACGTTGCTATCTACTTCAATTAGAAGTGTAGTCTCTTTGATCTCCTTAACTACAGCGTGGATACCGCCAGCAGTAACCACTTTGTCGCCTTTTCTGAGCCCCTCGCGGAACTTTGTCATCTCCTTGCGACGCTTATTCTCTGGACGGATCATGATGAACCACACGAAAGCGATCATGAGCACAGGAAGAATGAATGGGCCAATCTTATCTGTAATTGGAGCCTGAGGTGCTGCGAGATCTCCGCTAGTCTCAACAACTTCAGTTGTTGTTGCTGGTGCATCTGTTTGAATTGTGATGTCGGTGTCGACCGATGCATTAAGTAAATTGAACATAGTTAACTCTGTTTTATAATTTAGTATTTGATACAAAGATATAAAAAAATGTAAGAGTATGAAAATTTGAGATCATATAGTTTTAAAAGAGTAGATGCAAATATCAACTACTCGTAGCGACCAGATTTCAATCTTTCAACCTCGTCGTTGGTCAAGAAACGCCATTGACCACGTTTAAGGTTCTTCTTTGTGAGTCCTGCGAAGTAGACGCGATCGAGTTTCTGTACGCTGTAGTCGAGGTGCTCGAACATGCGGCGTACGATACGGTTGCGTCCCGAGTGAATCTCTAGGCCAACTTCGTCGCGACGTTCGCTCACGTATGAGATCTCGTCGGCGTATATTTCACCATCTTCGAGTGTGATTCCTGAAGCTAAAGCGTCGAAATCGGCACGTGTAAGAGGCTTATCTAGTGTTACTTGGTAGATCTTCTTCTTGCGGTGCGAAGGGTGCGTTAGCTGCTTGGTAAGGTCTCCATCGTTGGTGAAGAGTAGCACTCCCAAACTGTTCTTATCTAGGCGACCTACAGGGTAGATGCGCTCAGTGCAGGCGTTGCGAACTAGGTCCATAACTGTCTTGTCGGCGTGTGGATCATCCGATGAGGTTACAAACCCTTTAGGCTTGTTAAGAACTAGGTATACTTTTTTTTCGCCTTTAACTTGCTCGTCGTTGAATTTGATCTCGTCACCTGGCATTACTTTAGTTCCCAACTCCTTGACGATGACGCCATTAACAGAGATTAATCCTGCTTTGATATAGTCGTCAGCCTCGCGGCGTGAGCAGAGCCCTGATTGTGCGATGTAACGATTCAGGCGCATTTCGCCACTCTGTTCGTTGGGGTTGTATTTTGGATAGTTTGTGCTTGCAGGGCGATCTGAGCGCGCGTCATCACGACGAGGAGCAGAGGGTCTCTCTCTCTTGTCGCCATATTGTTTACGCTCACCATATTGTTTGCGCTCACCGTAAGGCTTGCGGTCGCCAAACTCTTTACGCTCGCCATATGGCTTTCTTTCTCCAAACTCCTTGCGTTCGCCGAATGGTTTACGGTCGCCGAATGTTCTCTTCTCACCGTAAGGTTTACGCTCGCCGAACTCTTTGCGCTCGCCATATTGTTTACGCTCTCCGTAAGGCTTGCGTTCGCCATATTGTTTACGCTCTCCGTAAGGTTTTCTTTCGCCAAACTCCTTGCGCTCACCATATTGTTTGCGCTCTCCAAAGCCTCTACGCTCGCCACCTTGGCTGCTCTTTGGGCGGTTATCATCCGTAAAATTAGGATTGTACGATGCACGTCGTGGTGCTCGTTGTTCCGAATCAGCAGCATCACGCTGCAAACGCGGACGTCGCTCAGTGCGCTGGCCTGTTGTTGTTTTCTCCTCGCGTTTGTCGCGACCGAAACGTGACAGCGCCTTGGCTGAGTCGTTCTTGAAATCTTTCATAGATTCTTAAATAGTATTATGTTAACGCCACAAAGGTAGTTCAAATTTTTCGATCTATCACTCTCCGCCGATAAGAAATGGCCAAAGTTTGTGTAAATTAGATACTTTACACTATATTTGTGCTTTAAAATCGAGTTTATGAATAGAGAAATTCTGCGTATCGCATTCCCAAATATCATCTCCAATATCACGGTTCCACTTATGGGAATCGTGAGTACCGCCATCGCTGGGCACATTGGAAGCGACTCTGCGCTGATGATCGGCGAGCTTGCAATTGGCGCATCGATCTTCAATTTTATCTATTGGAACTGCAGTTTTGTGCGTATGGGTACAAGTGGCCTTAACGCCCAAGCGTTTGGTCGTGGTGACTTTAGCGAGACCACCCGCATGCTGCTACGTGCGCTGTCGATCGCAGTGGTGTTGGGACTCTTGGTGATCCTCTTTCGGGTGCCAGTTGCTGCTGGCGCTGTTCGATTGATGAATGGCAACGATATTGCGTTTGAATATGTCACCGCTCGAATTTGGGCGGTTCCTGCATGCGTTGTTCTCTTCGGTTTTCATGGTTGGTTCACGGGGATGCAGAATGCAATTATTCCGATGGTGGTGGCAATTTTTGTAAACTTGCTCCATATTATTTTGAGCTATTACATGGCCATGCAGTGCGATATGGGAATTTTAGGTATAGCCTACGCCTCGGTTGTTGCACAGTGGTCGGGTGTGATCTTGGCGACTATATTGCTCTTTGCGAGATATGGTAAATTGCTTATTCTAAGGGGTTTGTCGGGTGTCTATGCTTGGGCTCCACTCCGTGAATTCTTTGGCGTGAATCGCGATATCATCATTCGTTCGTTTTGCAACGTCTGCGTATATTCATTCTTCACCGCTTCGTCGGCGCGCATGGGCGACAAGAATATTTTGGCCGTGAATACTCTCCTGCTCGAACTTTTCACCCTCTTTTCGTATATGACCGATGGCTTTGCCTATGCTGCTGAGGCACTTACGGGGCGATTTGTTGGGGCTCGAGATCGTGAATCGTTAACTCGTTGTGTCTACCTGTGCATCCGCTGGTCGCTTATCATTGCTCTTGTTTTTGTTGCAATCTACCTGCTAGGTTGGCGTTCGATTTTGGGACTATTTATGAGCGAGGGCGACAGTGGAGCCGCTGTTATTGAGCTTGCTGGTCACTATATTGGGTGGATCATTGCGGTGCCTATTGCCTGCGCACTGCCATTTTTATTTGATGGTATAATGGTTGGTGCAACCATGACGCACGTTATGCGTAACTCGATGATCCTAGCGGCGATAGGCTTCTTTGTTGTCTACTATGCGCTATATCCATTTTTGGAGAATAACGCTTTGTGGCTCGCCTTTATACTCTTCGTTGTGATGAGGGGCGGATTTCAATATATTATGACGCGTCGCCTGCGTGATATATTTGATAAGGCGTAATCAAGCGGAGTAAAAGATTAATAGTCACTATATTGGACAAGTTTGCTTGATCCAATATAGTGACTATTAAAACTAATAATTGTGCGACGATTAGTCAGCTAAGCCAACATAAGTAACGTCGTAATCTCCACAGGTGAAGTTGAGAGTTAGAGTTGATGTTGTGTATACGCCAGCAACGCTAGAAAGTGTATAGCTCTCATATGGTTCGTCGTCGATTGTTGGCACAACAGAAGTTGTAGAGAATATACCCTGAACAGCAGTGATATCGCTAATTTTGATATCCATTGCATATGGCATATTTGAGTCAAATTTCACACCATTCATCATGATCGAGATGACATTGTCCTCAGCCTCGAGTTCGAATGAGACGTTGGCGTCGTAGTATGTCTGTGTGTCGTCGCTGCTAACTGTTATCGCTCCTGTGTACTCGATTGCACCATCTGTTGAGCTCAAGATGTCGTCTGCAAGATCAGAGACCTCGTCGCAAGATGTTGAGAATAGTGCAGTTGCCACAAATAGTAGCATTGAAATTAATTTTTTCATTTTTTTGTTTTTATAGATTAATAGTTAATGTTGCTCCAATTGTTCGTGGGCGTCCGCTCTGTACAAACTCCCGCTCCATCGACATGAAGTAGAACGTGTTATACTCTTGATTAAGTATGTTTTTTGCCCAAAAAGATAGGGTGTAGTTCTCTTGTTCAAGTCTGATTGCCGCCCCAACGAGTGCGTAGAGTGGTTGCAAGCAGCTGTTATCTTCGTTCCAATAGATTCGGCCAGCACCCGAAGAGTTGAGGTCAAATCCAATCCTCTCGATCCAACTTAAACTTGTTGGTTGTGTGTAACTAAGCTCGGCGTATAGCGTATGTTGAGGTGCGTATGGTACAAAGTTTCCTGCGTAGTTGTCTTCGCCATCGATGTAGTCGACGAATTTAGCGTTTGTGTAACCGTACGACCCGCGGAAATTGACCCTCTCCGATAGTTTAGCTGCCAAAGCGGCCTCGGCACCGTAGCTGCGCGAGCGACCAGCGTTGGTCATCATTCGGCCTGTGGTCTGCCCCTCGGGGAAGAGGGTGAGCTGCTGATCTCGGCAGTCGATGTAGAAGAGTGTCAGGTCGGCTGCAAGGGTTCTGTTGAGGTTCTCCAGGTGGCTGCCCACCTCGAAGTTCCAGCTGTGTTCGGGTTTATATGTTATGATCTCATCGGTGTCATAGCTCGACGCAGAGATGCCAAATTCGCTCATTACGCGCTGTTGCAGGATGTCTGAAAACATCTGTGTGTTGAATCCTCCAGCTTTGTAACCCTTTGCTGCTGATATATATATGGATGACTGGTTGTGGCGCCCAATGCGGTATAGCGCACTGGCCTTAGGGAGTAATTCGAGGAAGTCGGTGGCGATTTTATCGCCCTCGCCGATCGAAATTGATTTAGATTTCGAGGTGCCGTCGCTATAATATATCGAGTAGCTTGAGTCGGTAGTGTTGATATATTTCAGAGATGCACGCTCATAATCTAGGCGCACTCCAGCTGCGAGGAGCAACCTCTCGGTCTCATATTTTGATTCATGGTAGAGCGCTCCGCCCATCGCTCTATTGGTGAAGAGGCTGTTGAGGATAAATTCGCTTTCGTCCCAAATGTACTCTCTGTTGTTGGGTTCGCCCAGATATTTATTGACGTAGTATAGAATTAAATTGTTGATTCCATACTCTTTGAACGTCACAGGGGCATCCATATTTTGGTTTTTGTAGAACCCAAAGGCGCCGATAAGGTAGTTGTACGGTGAATCGTGCTCCGAACGATAGACGATGTCTTCGGTTATGGAGTGCTCCTTAATGGCTTGACGCAGAGTGAAATAGTCGTCGGTGGTGAAGTCATTGTCGAAATACATATCGTCGTCGATATATTGGTAGCTCGTGATCGAGGCCAATGAGTAGTTGCCACCTTGGTATTTTACGGTTGTGCCATTGCTAATCGAGGTGCGATCGTAACTTGCTGGTTGGTTGTAACTTACCTCGTTGCTATCAATCAACCTATATGGATAGCCGCCTTGGTCGACACTTGCCGCCGAGGTGGTATTCTCAATGCGAAGATTATTTGCGCCCCTATATGCAACTTTTAGTCGTGCGCCCATGCTTGTCTCCCAGTCGCAAAGCTCTCCCGTGTAGCTGTTTTCGAAGAGACCATCGGTAGAGTTGTAGTAGATCGATGCTGCGGTAGCCACCTTTTCGGAGTGCTTGGTGTAGATCGAGGCGCGAAGCTTGTAGGTGTTG
>JAWXTG010000047.1:0-6043 GCA_044433705.1 Rikenellaceae bacterium
ATTGACCATTGATTAAACTGTTTAATTAAAGAAGAAAATTTATGGCACGTATAGTCGGTGTAGATTTACCAAAAAACAAGAGAGGCGAGATCGCTTTGACCTATATCTATGGTATCGGTCGCAGCACAGCTCAAGCTATTCTCGACGAGGCAGGCATTAGCTATGACCTCAAAACAGATGACTGGAATGACGATCAGATTGCTGCAATTCGTTCAGCTATCGCTTCAATGGGCCTTAAGGTCGAGGGAGAGTGTCGTTCAGTTGTACAACTAAACATTAAGCGCTTGATGGATATCGGTTGCTACCGTGGAATCCGTCACCGTTTGGGTCTTCCTGTTCGTGGACAGGGTACTAAGAACAACGCTCGTACGCGTAAAGGTCGTAAAAAGACAGTCGCTAACAAGAAAAAGGCAACTAAGTAATAGGATAGAGTTATGGCAAAGAAAACTGGAACAGTTAAGAAGAAAGTTGTTAAGGTTGGAGCAGCAGGTATGGTATACGTGCACTCTACATTTAACAATGTTATCATTACAATTACCAACGAGGTTGGTGATGTAATCAGCTGGTCTTCAGCAGGTAAAATGGGTTTCCGTGGTTCTAAGAAGAACACTCCATATGCTGCTCAGACTGCATCTGCCGATTGCGCTAAGGTTGCTTACGATATGGGATTGCGCAAGGTGAAGGTTTACGTTAAAGGCCCTGGTGCTGGACGTGAGTCTGCAGTTCGTACAATCCACGGCGCAGGTATCGAGGTTACTGAGATTATCGACGTAACACCAATGCCACACAATGGATGTCGTGCTCCAAACCGTCGTCGCGTATAATCTCGAACGCGGTAAGAAAGCATATCATTTAACGATTAAAATTAGTAAAACAATGGGAAGATATATAGGACCTAAATCAAAAATTGCCAGAAAGTTTGGCGAGGCTATCTTCGGAGCAGACAAAGTTCTTGAGAAGAGAAACTATCCTCCAGGACAGCATGGTCTAGCTCGCAAGCGCAAAAAGATCTCTGAGTATGGAGAGCAGCTTAGCGAGAAGCAAAAAGCAAAAGCTACCTACGGACTTTTGGAGAAGCAGTTCGCTCGTACTTACGAGACTGCTAGCCGTATGGGTGGTATCACAGGTGAGAACTTGTTGAAATTATTGGAGTGTCGTTTGGACAATGTTGTTTATCGTTTGGGCATCGCTCCAACACGTGCAGCAGCTCGTCAGTTGGTATCTCACCGTCACATCTGCGTGAATGGAAGTGTTGTTAACATCCCTTCTTACTCACTTAAGGTTGGTGAGGTTGTATCAGTTCGCGAGAAGTCTAAGAGTTTGGAGGTGATCACCGAGTCTTTGGCTGGTGGTTCAAAGAGCCGTTACGCTTGGCTTGAGTGGGATCAACCAACAATGTCTGGTAAGTTCTTGCAACGTCCAGAGCGTGAGGAGATTCCAGAGAACATCAAGGAGCAACTTATCGTTGAGTTGTACTCTAAGTAGTAATCATACAACACACAATTAATTATGGCAATATTAGCATTTCAGAGACCTGAGAAGGTAATTATGCTCGAGTCTACTCCATCTTTCGGAAAGTTCGAGTTCCGTCCGCTGGAGCCAGGCTTCGGTATGACTATCGGTAACGCACTACGTCGTATCTTGCTCTCTTCGCTCGAAGGTTACGCAATCACAACCGTTAAGGTGAGTGGCGTAGATCACGAATTTGCCGCTGTACCTGGTGTGATGGAGGGAATGATCGATATCATTCTTAAGCTCAAACAGGTTCGTTTTATCCGCACAGTCGACAATGAGGAGGCTGAGCAGGTGACGATACCAGTTGTTGGAGTGACCGAACTTACAGCAGGATACATTTCAAATTTCCTCTCATCGTTCGAGGTTTTGAACCCTGATTTGGTAATCTGCCACCTTGCAGCAGGCACAAAGATGCAACTTACCTTAACAATAGGTAAGGGCCGCGGTTATATCCCTTCAGAGGAGAATACCCCTGCCGACTGCGAATTTGGTACCCTTCCAATCGACTCTATTCACACTCCAATTAAGAATGTGAAGTACTCGATCGAAGATTACCGTGTGGAGCAGAGAACTGACTACGAGAAGTTGAATCTTGAAATCACTACAGACGGTTCGATCCACCCAAAAGAGGCGTTGAAAGAGGCCGCTAAGATCCTTATCCAACACTTTATGTTGTTCTCAGACGAGAAGATCACAGTGAATATGGAGGATAGTAGCGCTGCCGAAGAGTTCGACGAGGATGTTCTTCACATGCGTCAACTACTCAAAACAAAGCTCTCAGGCCAAGATTTGAGTGTGCGTGCTTTGAACTGCCTCCGTGCAGCCGATGTTGAGACTGTTGGCGATCTAGTGAAGCTTCATCGCAACGACCTACTTAAGTTCCGTAACTTTGGTAAGAAGTCGCTCACCGAGCTCGACGAGTTGCTTGACTCACTCAACCTCAAATTTGGTATGGATGTATCAATCTACAAACTTGATAAAGATTAATTAAATGAGACATAATAAAAAATTCAATCACCTTGGCAGACAGGCGGGTCACCGCAAAGCAATGTTGGCAAATATGGCTTCATCGCTTATCATGCACAAGAGAATCGAGACTACAGTTGCTAAAGCAAAGGCAGTACAGATGTACATCGAGCCATTGGTAACTAAGTCAAAAGAGGATGTAACACACCAACGTCGTATGGTGTTCTCTTACCTCAAACAAAAAGAGGCTGTTACAGAGTTGTTCCGTGTTATCGCACCTAAGATCGCTGATCGTCCAGGTGGCTACACACGTATCCTTCGCACAGGTTTCCGTTTAGGTGACGCTGCCGAGATGTGTATCATCGAGTTCGTTGACTTCAACGACGCATACACACTAGGTACAGCTGTTTCAACTGAGGCTAAGCCTAAGACTCGCCGCTCTCGCAGCAAGTCTGCAGCTAAGTCTACTGACGCCGTAGAGGATGCAACTGTTGTAGAGGCTAAATCTAAGAAAGCTGCTGCCCCACGCGCCCCACGCGCAACTAAGGCAACTAGCGCTAAGGTTTCAGCAACAAAAACAAACGTAGGTAAGAAAATGTAATAACTTTTTCTTCGTAGATAGTAGGGTGAACAACTTCGGTTGCTCACCCCACTTCATTATATCCTTCCCTCCGAGGACGGCCTGGGTCTGACTCCGTCGGAGACATAGGCCGTCCTCAACAGAGTCAGCTAGATATAAAACAGTAAGTATAAATACCTATATTTGGGCGGTTTTTGGTATATCTAAGAATGGTTTTATTATTTTTGTTGTCGTGTAAAGAATCTGTTTAAATTTATGATTGATTATAAGGGGGTACCCTCCCCATGTTACATATTAGATGAAGAGTTGCTATTGGAGAATCTTACAAAGATTGACCATGTGCGCGAGCGGTCGGGAGCCGAGATCATCGTTGCGCTTAAGGCCAACGCTATGTGGAGTATTTTTCCGCTGCTAGCTGCCCATTCCGATGGCGCTACAGCTAGCTCGCTATCTGAGGCTCGCCTTGTGTTTGAGGAGTTTAAGACGCCTGCCCACACCTATGCACCGATCTATACAGATTCAAATATCGACGAGATAATCTCGCTCAGTAGCCATATCACGTTCAACTCGTTGAGCCAGTTTCACCGCTTTTCGCAGCGGGCTCTGCTCAATGGAATATCGTGTGGCCTGCGCGTCAATCCACGCTATTCGCCTGTCGAGACCGACCTCTACAACCCTTGCGTTGCGGGCTCTCGCTTGGGGGTCACCCCCGAGGAGCTTCGGGAGCTGCCTGCAGGTGTCGAGGGGCTCCATTTTCATGTGCTTTGCGAATCTCGAGCTGAGCATTTGCGTGCAGCTCTGGAGTCGTTTGAACACTACTACGGACATTTTATCCCACAGCTCAAGTGGCTGAATATGGGCGGAGGTCACCTCATGACCCACGCCGAATATGACTGTGAGGAACTTATAGCACTGCTTCAAGAGTTTAAGGCGCGCCATCCGCACCTGCGATTAATCTTGGAGCCTGGCAGCGCATTTACTTGGCGCACAGGCGTTTTAGCCTCTCGCATTGAGGATGTCGTCGAGAATGGCGGAGTTCGCACAGCGATGCTCGACGTCTCGTTTGCATGCCATATGCCCGACTGCCTGGAGATGCCATATAAGCCCGCAATCGTCGGCGCACACGACCCGCGCGAGGGCGAAATCGCTTGGCGCATGGGTGGTAATAGCTGCCTGGCGGGTGACTATTGCGGCCCGTGGGCGTTCGATAAGCAACCTGCAATTGGCGACAGGGTGATCTTCGAGGATATGATTCACTACACCATGGTCAAGACCACAATGTTCAATGGCGTAGCGCACCCCGCAATTGCTATCGCACACAAAAGTGGAGAGGTAGAGATAGTTAGGGAATTTGGCTACGAGGATTACAAAAGTAGATTGTCATAAATTTAAACTAAAATAATGGAAGATTTTAAAGCAACAGAGTACACGCTGGAGTGTGTAGCCACAGGTCGAGAGTTCGAAGATAGTGGCTGGATGATGGATGATGGCCAGTGCGAATCACCTTCGCTCATCCGCGCAAAGTACGCAAAGCGTAAGTTGGAGGTTGGAGCCGATGAGCTCGGCCTCTACAAATTTGCCGATTGGCTCCCCATCAGCCACACGCTGAAAGGTTCGTCGGCCCCTGTGACCTACAAAAGTAAGGGTTTGGCCGAGGCTCTAGGCTTGGAGAATCTCTACATCACCTTCAATGGCTACAACCCCTCCATCGGTGCAACCATGACAACATGTTCGTTCAAAGAGACCGAGGCCTACAGCGTCTGCGGAAGAATCGACAAGAACGAGGAGCGCGTCTTGGTGGTGGCATCGGCTGGAAATACAGCTCGCGCCTTCGCCAAAGTCTGCTCCGACAACAATATAAATCTGCTGCTTTCGGTTCCCACCGACACGCTTAATGCGCTGTGGTTCACCGAGGAGCTAAACCCCTGCGTGAAGCTCATCTCGTGCGAGAGTGGCGGCGACTACTTCGATGCTATTCACCTGAGCAACTTGGCTCTGAAGTCTAAAAAGTTCTACGCCGAGGGAGGTGCCAAGAACATCGCACGTCGCGATGGCATGGCCTGCACCGTGCTTTCGGTCGTGACCACCATTGGCCGCATTCCCGACTACTACTTCCAAGCTGTTGGAAGCGGCACGGGAGCCATCGCCGCATGGGAGGCTAATCAGCGCCTGATCGAGGATGGATCCTACGGCTCAAACACCATGAAACTCGTTGTATCTCAGAACGCTCCATTTGTTCCCATGTACGACGCATGGCGAGTAGATTCACGCCACATGTTGCCCTACGACGAGTACAACGCACGTCGCGACGTTGAGATCATCGACGCCAAAGTGCTCTCAAACCGCAAGCCCCCCTACGGGATTATCGGAGGTCTCTACGACGCCCTGAAGGCTACCGACGGCGAGATCATGGTGGCGACAAACGCCCAAGCGCGCAAAGCGAAAGCTCTATTCCAGCAGACCGAAGGCATCGATATATACTCCGCATCAGCAGTAGCAGTGGCGACATTGATCAAGGCCGTTGCCGACGGCAAAGTGGAGAAGAACGCAACCATCATGCTCAACATCACAGGTGGCGGCGAGCAACTTCGCCAACGCGGCAAAGAGCTCTGGTACCTCAAGCCAACTCACACATTCTCACTCACCCCCGAGGTGGAAGATGTGATCGAAAAGGTCGAGTCTATGTTCTAGATTTTTCTCTGCCTGAGGACGTTTACTATGTCTCCGACGGGCGGAGATGACACCTCCGCGGGTGTATATTATCTTGCGATTTGGGCATAGAGCTTTTTGCTAAAGTTCTATGATTTTAGAATATAGTAGGCTGCCACAAATAAATTTGCGCAGCCTATTATATTCTAAAATAGGATTAGGCGCATAGAGCGCACTTGTTAAATATGCTTATATAGCCGAATAGGCTCATTTCTAACCATTCTATTTATAAGCAAATTAAAGATTGTGTCCATATTATTGCGTCTATTGTAC
>JAWXTG010000048.1:0-5969 GCA_044433705.1 Rikenellaceae bacterium
CGAACAATCCTCGTTTGCCAGTGCTCTTAAAAATCATAGTGGTCGTGCTTTATATTACACTACAAAGATAGTGATAATTTATTGAATGTCAAAACTTTAATTTTTAGAAGTCCCCTTAAGAGAATTGAAGAAGAAGCACATCAGAAGCTACATTTTCTGGTGTGCTTCTTTTTGCTACCATTGTCGGCTGTTTGCGCAAGGTGTGTGCAAATTTTGTGCAAATAAAAAAGGCACTTAGTAGGTTTATCCTTCTAAGTGCCTCATTTTCAAGTAGCGGGTCGGGGACTTGAACCCCGGACCTCATGATTATGAATCATGCGCTCTAACCAGCTGAGCTAACCCGCCATTGTTTCTTTTTGCGATTGCAAAGGTAGTGTTTTTTTATTTAATTCCAAAATTATTGAGAGAAAAAATCTATTTTTATTGTATGCGACAGCGCTATGGCATTGAGTTTGAACCATTCATAGCGTGAAGAAAATTATAACCAAAAGCAAAATCGACAACCTCGCGCTCTTCGGAAGTGTGGTTCTACTCGTCGCACTTTCATTCGAAATTACGCTTGGGGACCATCACGGATTTACGCCATATTACATCACCACCGAGGGGGTGGTCTGCAGTGCCTACATCATCAAATTCTTTGTTGATATGGGCGGCGCGCTGCATAAACGGCGCTTCTTCTGGCAGCGGCTACCGATACTTTTAATCTCACTTCCCTATCTGGCAATAACGATGCTCTGCGGCGTGAGTGTCGATCGTCAAGCGGCATTGACGCTTGGTCTGCTGCCAATTATGCGAGCTATAATCTCGTTCTACAGACTCTTCGTACGCTTGGTGACAGCGCAGAGTATCGACAGAATTTTGGTGGCCTACCTAATGGTGACCATACTATTTACATATATAGCGGCACTTATATTTTACGATGTAGAGTACCACTCAAACCCCGACCTGCATGGTCTGGGCAACGCCATATGGTGGGCCTGGATGAGCCTCACCACGGTCGGCGCCCAAATCTATCCCGTCACCACCCTCGGCAAGGTGCTATCGGTGGCTCTGCCGCTCGTTGGGATGATGCTCTTACCGCTCTTCACCAGTTACATTATCTCGCTACACAAGCGTCGAGGATAGCTTGGCAGCCATCCTCCAGAAGGTCGAGCACACGATCGAAGCCATCGTGACCACCATAATATGGGTCGGGGATGTAGTGTGTGTTGGGATGGTTACGGCAGAGCGGTGCAAAGCGCTCGATCTTATCGGCACTCTCGGGCGATGGCGCCATCATCTGCAGATTTGCAAAGTTGTTATCGTCCATGGCTATAATGCGGTCAAAATAGAAGAAATCGTCGATCTCAACTGGGCGCGAACGGTGCGTCAATTTATACCCACGGCGCGAAGCAGCGCTGCGCATTCGCGAGTCAGGGAGCTCTCCCGCATGACCTGCGTAGGTTCCAGCTGAGTCAATCTCGAAATTATCTTGAAGTCCATATTTGGCTACCATACTTTGCAACACTCCGTCAGCAGCGGGCGAACGGCAGATATTACCTAAGCATACAAATAAAATTTTCTGTTTCATAGCCACGAAGATACGATTATATTTTGAATAAAGATAATAATTTCCCGATAAAATGACTATCTTTGCGCCTTATTTAAACGCATATAGATGATTACAGTATCGAATGTTGAACTCCAATTTGGTAAGCGAGTTCTTTTTAAGGATGTTAACTTTAAGTTCACCGCGGGCAACTGCTACGGTGTGATTGGCGCCAATGGCGCTGGAAAATCTACATTTCTCAAGATCTTAAGTGGTGATGTAGATTGTACCAAAGGTAGTGTTACATTTGGACCCAACGAGCGCCTATCGGTGCTCAAACAGGATCACCACGAGTATGACCACTGCACGGTTCTCGACACCGTTCTTATGGGGCACTCGGTATTGTGGGACATCATGAAGCAGAAGGAGGAGATCTACGCAAAGGAGGATTTCTCGGATGCCGACGGCGAGAAGGCTGCCGAACTCGAGATGATCTTCGCGGAGCTCGACGGCTGGAATGCCGAAAATGAGGCTGAGTCGCTCCTAAGCGGTCTCGGCGTCAAGGAGGACAAACACCATACGCTCATGAGCGAGCTCAACGCCAAGGAGAAGGTGTTGGTGCTGTTGGCGCAGGCGCTATTTGGCAAGCCCGACAACCTACTACTCGATGAGCCTACCAATGACCTGGATGTCAACACTGTAATGTGGCTCGAGAACTACTTGGCTAACTACGACGCTACCGTATTGGTAGTTTCGCACGACCGCCACTTCCTCGATGCCGTTAGCACACACATTCTCGATATCGACTACAGCGAAATCAACCTCTTTTCAGGAAACTACAACTTCTGGTATCAGTCGAGCCAACTAGCTCAACGTCAGCAGGCTCAGCAGAACAAGAAGGCTGAAGAGAAGAAGAAAGAGCTACAGGAGTTTATCCAACGATTCAGTGCCAATGTAGCTAAATCGAAGCAGGCTACATCGCGTAAAAAGATGCTCGAAAAGCTTAACATCGAGGAGATTAAGCCTTCGATGCGTAAATACCCAGGTATTATCTTCACCATGCAGCGTGAGCCAGGAACCAACATCTTGGAGGTTACAGATCTGAGTAAAAGCATCGGTGGCGAGACTCTATTCTCTGATGTTAACTTCACCATCAACAAGGGTGACAAAGTTACGTTCATCTCGCGCGAGCCACGCATCGTAACGGCGCTACTCGAGATCATTGCAGGCAAAGACACACCCGACACAGGTGAGGCAAAGTGGGGTGTGACCATCAAAAATAGCTATCTACCACTAAACAACCACTCATTCTTCGAGAGCAAGATCTCAATTATGGATTGGTTGGCTCAATACTCATCCGACACTCTCGAGGTCTATCTACGCGGATACCTCGGCAAGATGCTCTTCGCTCGCGAGGATGTTTACAAGTCGGTAAATGTATTGTCAGGAGGCGAAAAGGTGCGCTGTATGATTGCGAAAATGATGGTCGAAGAGCCAAACGCCTTGGTGTTAGACTCCCCAACCAACCACCTCGACATGGAGTCAATCCAAGCATTCAACAACTCACTTATAAGCTATAAAGGTATTGTCTTGATGACTTCGCACGACCACGAATTTATCAATACCGTATCGAACAGAATCATCGAAATCGGCCCTAAAGGCGTGATTGACAAATACACAGAGTACGACGAATACCTCACAAACGAGCAGGTAAAATTAGCCGTAGAGAGAATTTACTAGAGTGCTTTTCGCCCGACTCCGAGGACGTTTACAACCGTCTCCGACGGGCGCAGATAGCACCTGCGCGGGTGCTTACATACGCTGCGGCGATTTGCTTTTCGCTTGCGCTCTTACGATAAAAGTGTTATAATAATTTCCCCGAGAGTAAACTCTCAAAAAATTATTATAACACTTTTATCTATGGCAACCATTCGATTGCCACAAGCAAATCTCCGAATGACAAATCCAATACATAATGAAGAGTGCATAATTGGTATTTATGCTCGTGAGTTATAATTCGAATTGGGTTTAAATGCTGCAAGCATTTAATAAATTTTAGGATATGGTAAGTTGCGCAAATTTATTTGAGGCAACTTACCGTATCCTAAAATCTTAGAGCTATTAGCTCTAAGCCCAATGCGCGATGTAATATGCACCTGCGCAGGTGCCATCTGCGCCCGTCGGAGACAGTCTCAGGCCATCCCAGGCCGTCTCAGGCCATCTACAGAACAGCATTAAAAAGATACCCCAGTGCGATAATTGCAACTGACACTGTTCCGAAGAATATTCCGATAAGGCGCCAGTTCATCACCTTCTTTAGGAGTGTGGCTTCGGGGAGTGACAGTCCGACTACGGCCATCATAAAGGCTAATGCAGTTCCCATTGGAACACCCTTAGCCACAAAGACTTGAATGATTGGCACCACGCCTGCAGCGTTGGCGTACATCGGCACGGCAAGTACCGTGGCGAGAGGTACAGAGTACCACTTGTCGGCCGAAAGCGCTTGGGCGAAGAAGTTCTCGGGGACATATCCGTGCATGGCGGCTCCGATCGCGATACCTATAATAATATATATAATCACCCCTTTGACAATCCCGAAGGCATCCTTGAGGATCTGTGGCAGACGCTCTGCGAATGGAATTTTCTCCTCCTCCCACTCTTCGGTGGTGGTTTGACTCATCTGTTGAATCTGCTTCACCCAGGGTGTGAGCTCATTTTCGAGCCTCATTTTACCCAGAATCCAACCACCTATCGAACCTAACAATACTCCTGAACCTACATAAATTAAGGTCGCTTTTACGCCAAAACTACCCAGGAACATCGCTACCGCAACCTCGTTTATAAGTGGTGAGGTGATCAGATAGGCCAGTGTCACACCAAGTGGAATTCCACCCTTGACAAAACCGATGAAGAGCGGAATCGACGAGCAGGAGCAGAATGGAGTAATTGCCCCAAAGATCGAAGCGAAAAGGTATTGAAAGCCATATAACTTACGCGTAGTTAGAAAGTTGCGCAACTTTTCAATTGGGAAATATGTGTTGATTACTCCCATTATTGCGCTGATGAAGAAGAGTAATATGAGGATCTTTATAGTGTCGTAAAAGAAGAAATTTACGGCTGCTCCTAGGTGTGTCGAGGCCTCAATCCCGAAGATGTCGTAGACGAGCCAATCTGCTGCTTTCTGTATCATTTCACACAGTTTAACATAGACATCCGCACGAACACTTTGGAGCTGTTAATCGCTTAATATCCTCGACATAGAACTTGTAGAATTGCTCCTTAATCTGGTTGCGCACACGGCGAAATTCGCTCTCGATAAACTCGGGAGTCCCTTGGGTATGCGATGGATCGTCGAACCCGATGTGCAGGCGCTTTTTCACCTTGCCAGTGAATGTGGGGCATGTCTGGTTGGCACCTCCGCAGACGGTGATCACATAGTCCCACTCCTGGCCAAGGTATCTCTCCACGGGGTCGGAGGTGTGCGCCGAGATATCGATACCAACCTCGGCCATCGCCTTCACAGCACCTTCATTGAGGCTTCCCGCAGCGGCAGTTCCCGCCGAGCATACCACTAAATCTTTATCAAATGATTGCAGGAAACCGTGCGCCATTTGGCTGCGACAACTATTTCCCGTACATAGAATTAGAACCTTCATAACAAATTATTTTACCAGCTCGGTGAGCTTCTCTTTAATCTCGGCTGTCGATGGTTTCTTGCCTGCTGATACAACTTTTCCGTCGATCACGATGGCTGGCAACGACATCACGTTGTACTCCATGATCTTCATCAGATCCTCCTCCTTGACAACTGTCGCCTCGATACCCATCTCAGCAACAGCCTCTTGCGCTCTTTGATGAACAAGTTTGCATCCTGCGCACCCTGTCCCTAAAATCTTAATTTCCATAATTTTATCATTAATTAAATTAAACTATTTACAACATCCGTTATCAGCAATACAACTATCGAACAGCTCCGAAAATAGACTCTTTGCCACCATCCAAGTCTCCCTATTGATGCAATATTTAACCTTGGGCTGCATGATCTCGCCTTGAATCAATCCAGCACTCTTCAACTCGGTTAGGTGCTGAGAAACTGTAGCTTTAGCGATCGGCAAGACCTCGTGGATCTCACCAAAAAAACAGCTCTCTTGGCAAGCCAAAAAATTTATAATTGCAATGCGCGCAGGATGCCCCAACGCTTTTGCCAAACGCGAAAGTTGCTCCTCCGTTGCTGTATAATCTCTCTCCATATCTATGTTTTGTTGTTCGCAAATATACGAACATTTTTTATAATATCAAACGCTCTGCAGCTTCTAACAGATCAGGGCAAACGCATGAAAAAAAATCATGCTGACTTTCGAAAATGCTCATAAATTAAAATGTGTAATTCGCTAAAAATAAGCTAATTATAATTTGCATACCTCGCTAAAATTTCGTATAT
>JAWXTG010000049.1:0-5683 GCA_044433705.1 Rikenellaceae bacterium
TTTAGCAAAAAAACTCTATGCCCAATACGCGGCGTAATATGCACCAGCGGGGGTGCTATCCCCGCCCGACGGAGTCAGTAGTAAACGTACACAGCGTTTTGCAAAAAAAATAACAGAAAACTAATCATTAATTGCGATAAAATGTTTTACTTTGCGGTGGAAATATAATTATTCACAAAAAAAATAGAAATTATGGAGAGAGGTAAAATTTACACAACCCTATTTGCTGCTGTTGCAGCGTGTTGCGCACTGTTTTCATGCCAGCAGACCCCCACTCAGAGCGCTGCTCGCGAGTTGATATTGAGTGGTCACCGCGGAACCCCGACGATTGCGCCAGAGAACACTATGGCCTCGATCGACTCGGCCATAAAATATGGAGTTCATGTTGCTGAGTGCGACGTATGTATCAGCTCGGATAGCGTGTTTTACATCCTCCACGACTATACGCTCGACCGCACAACCAATGGCACAGGTAAGATCACCGAGCGCCCATCGTCATACATCGACACCCTCGATGCAGGATCGTGGTTTGGTGAGGAGTTTGCAGGCTTGCGCGTACCTCGTTTCCGCGATGTTCTGCGACGCGCAAAGGAGGGTGGTCTACAGATCACCATCGACTATCGTAACGGTGGCATCCAGGAGCTTTACGACCTAATCAAGGAGGAGGAGATGCTCGAGAATTGCTACTTCACAATGCGCGAGGAGCCATACTTCGAGCTTCGTGCAATCGACCCCGAGATCGGCACCATGCAGGCCTACATCTCTGGCGAGACAAACATGGATGCAGAACTCGAGAAGTGGAACCCTAACATCGCCGTTGTATGGCTAGACTCACTCACAACCAACATGGTAGAGAAGATCCACGCTAAAAATATCGACGTATTGGTTCTTTCACTCAAAGGCGAAAACCCCGACACCGTGGGCTACAACAAGGCCCTTAGAATGGGCGCCGACGTTATCGCAACCGATAGACCCGAATACTACGCTAAACAAAAGCTAAATAAGTAATTGATGGTGAGGTAGGGCTTTCGCCCTCTCTTACTGCGCTCATGCCGCGCGGGCACCAGGCAAGCCTGGACCCAAAAACTTGCGTTTTTGATCTTTTGTATTGCACTGATTTGCAGCGCTTTTTAAGCGCTTTACGATATATAATAATGGCTGAGAGCTTATGAAAATACATTTTCATAAGCTCTCAGCCATTATTATATATCATTGTCAACCTGCGGTTGCCAATGCAAATCAGTGAGTTGGAACAACTCAGGTTACAATTCATAATGCATAATTGGTATTGAATCTTAGCTGTTTACAATTCGAATTGGGTTTAAATGCTGTAAGCATTTAATAAATTTTAGAATAGAATAGGCTGAACAAATTTATTTGATTCAGCCTATTGTGTTCTAAAATCATATAGTTTCAGAGAAACTATATGCCCAATACGCGAGGTAATATGCACCCGCGGAGGTGCAATCTCCGCCCGACGGAGTCAGACCCAGGCCAACCCAAGAGGCATTAGAATCGAGCTTTGGCTTGGTCGCCAGCGCCGCTACCTTTGTACTTGCTGCGTGCGGTGTTGAATTTATAGCGAATTGTTAACCTCACTTCGCGGCTGTCGTAGGTGTAGTCGTTTGTGAGTATTGTTTGGGGCATGGTGAGAGCTATTACGGAGCGCTTCTGATTTGTGATGTCGACCACCTCTAGCTTCACTGATAAATCCTTGTTGAAGAAGCTCTTAGTGACTCCTGCATCGAGTGTGAGGCAACTTTTTGCCAGATATGCTGCTTCGCTGTATCCAGAGCCTAGGTAGTCGGCGTCGAGGTTGATGGTGAAGTTGTTGGCGAGCTCAATTGTGTTGTTGAGATTGACGAAGGTGATGGGCTTACGCATCTCTAGGTCAAGCCCGTATGAGCTGTAATCCTGCCAGTATCGCTGCACGCCTGCACTCAACTGCGGACTCCACACACCTATGGTGGGGGCGTAGGCCACAAATGCTAGGAACTTAGTTAACTTGTCGATGTTGTGGTAGTTGATAAGCGAAATTGGTGAACCCTCTTCGTATTGATCAACCCAATATATGATACCATCTTTTTGGTGGGTGTAGCTCACCTGCGCCTGCAGATTTTTCCAAACCCCAGTGAGTGAAAGATTCTGCACTATGGTGGGCGATAGATAGGGATTTCCCGTCTGCATCAGGAGGCTGTTGCCGTAAGTCAGGTTGTTACTTAGCTGAGTATAAGTTGGTCGCACAACCTGCGATGTGTAGCTCAGCTGCATGCCTATCGCTCCAAATTGATTGGCGTATGTGGCGCTCGGGAACCACTGCCCATAACTTTTACTCATGTTGTCGCTCTTCACTCCATCATCCAAGTATAGATAGTCGACATCCTCGTAGCGCAGGCCAAGCGAAAACATGCCAATCTCTGTTGCAGCCTGATATTGAGCGAAGAAGGCTAGATTCTGCTCCGAAATATCGGTCGATGAGGAGTAGCCCTCTAGGTCGGAGGCGTAGATGTCGCTGCGCTCAATGTCGACATACTCGCTACCCGCCGAGAGCTGACCCTTCCATAGCGGGTAGGTCAGCAGTAACTTTGTGGCCAATAGCTTGTTGCCGATGTCGCTGGCACTATATATATAGCTTGTGCCGTCGATGTCGCTGATCTCGGTATTCAGATTGTCGGAGGTCGAGTTTGAGGTCATGTAGTCAGTGTTGAAGTCGACCGAGAGCTTACCTATCGCGCCTGAGTAATAGAGATTTAGCTGCGATGTTGGAGCCGATGAAAACTCTTTGCGCTCGTTGTTGTCCCATGTGTCATACAACTCACCGTCGGTGAATACGTTACCCGACATGTCAAAATCTTGAACCTCTTTGAGGGTCGACTTGTAGTCGTAGCGAACGCCAATGTAGTGGTTTGAATTTATCTCATAATTTGCACCTATCGTTCCGTTTAATCTGGCTTTTTCAGAGACGCCATCAAGATAATTTTGCTGCTCCCATATAGTCCCCACGTCGGTCACCTGCGTGATGTCGCCACGCTTAACCGAGGTTATGTCGGAGTGGTATACATTTGCGAAGAGATCTAATCCTCCCTTGCGGTAGTTGGCGTTGAGTTGATTTATATAGTCTTGATTTTCACCCGCATATAGTGACGATCGTACATTGAAACTAAAGCCATCACCCTGCTTTTTGGTGGTCTTGATGTTGATCACGGCCGCTACACTCGCATCGTAGCGAGCGCCAGGATTGGAGATCACCTCCACCGTGGCGATGTCGTTCGAGTTCAAATTGTCGAGTTCCGAGGCGTCGCGCACCTCGCGATTATTTATGTAAATCTTAGCCGTGCCACGTCCAAATACCTCGAACTCACCATCGTCGCCCGTCACCATCGGAATGCGCTTCAACACGTCGTTGCCCGTTCCCATCTCGCTCAAAATGCTATTTTCAACCGTCGTCTGAACGCCACTGCTTGTGATCTTCGAGATCGGACGAGTGCCCTTTACCACCACCTCGTCGATGTTCAAACCGCCCTCGTCGAGGATTACGGTTTGACCGCTCGTCGCTGTAACGTATTGAGTCTCATAACCCACGTATGAGATCTCTAGAATCGCCTTGTCGCTAGGCGCTGCCTGCAGCTCGAAACGACCCTCATCGTTAGTGATCGCACCCGAAACGTAGGTCGTGTCGGGTAGATCGTAAAGTATGACATTTGCGTAGCCGATGGGCTCACTCGATGGGTCGACCACGCGGCCTCTGATTGTCTGGGCGCTGAGAGTGGTTGCGCTCAACAGTGCTAATGTGGATAGTAGTGCTAATTTTTTCATAATTTCTTACATAAATTATTTTTATTTTCACAAAAATAAAAACAGTTGTTATGCCAAAGTTATAAATAGTTAAATATCAACTATTTGCGATTTTAACTACATCGCCTAAGTGTCTAATTTCTTTACACTAGTGTCAATAAATTAGACACTTAAGTAGCTATTTTGCAACCACCACGTTGAGTATCTCGTAGCGATTTCCAGGTAACATCCGCATCACTCCCGATAATTCCAGCTCCATCAACTGCACCGAGAGCTCGCTTACGCCGAGCCCCGAGCGGTCGCATAGCTCCTCGATTGAAAGCGGATCGTCGGATGTAAAAGAGTTTAATATCGACTGCTGAATAGGTGTAAAGTCGCTGTTTAGCGGCACTACCACTGCTCTATCGGCGGGAGCATCGCAATCCCACATCATCTCGCGAATCAGCTGATCCTCCGACATATAGAGTTGCGCAACCTTGGTTGCAATCAACCTATTGCAACCTGCGGAGTTGACATCCGTGAGGCGTCCTGGGACAGCCATCACCAGACGCTCGTATCCGTCGGCGGTGAGTGCGGTGTTCATCGATCCGCCTGCGGCTGGCGACTCAACCACCACCGTTACGCCACTTAGCCCTGCGATAATTCGGTTGCGTGAGTGGTATAAATTTCGGCACTGCTTGGTTTGCGAATGAAACTCGCTTATGATCGCCCCTCCGCGCTCGATAATCTCGGCGGCCAATGCGGTGTGCTGAGTCGGCGTAATGGCGGGCAGAGCGTTTGGAAGCACTGCAATTGTTGGTATATCGTAGTGAATAGCAGCACGATGAGCCGCACCGTCGACGCCGAGAGCCAAACCACTAACCACCACGAGATCGGACAATTTCTCACCTAAATTGCGCACCATATTGAGACAAACGCGGTCGCCATAGGACGATAGTCGACGGGTTCCAACGATCGAGACGGCGCGCAGTTTCAATGCGGCAACATTGCCCATAACATATATAACATGCGGATAGTCAGGGGTGTGGCGCAGGAGTGGAGGATACTGCTCGTCGGTTGAGGCGATTGCGGTGATGCCTTTACGCCTACAATACTCCATCTCCATTTTAGCCTGCGGGAATGCGACGCGGCCGACAATTGCGTCGGCAATTTTTGGGTTCAGCTCGGCGAAGTGTATTAGCTCCGCGCGCGAGGCTGCAAAAATTTTCTCTGCAGAGAAGAAAACCTCGAGTAATCGAGCGGCGCCCTTAGGTCCGAGGCCAGGGGTTAGGGTCAATGCGATATCTTCAATGTTCATAATATTTTTCCGTTCTATTGTAAGTGCGTAAATATCAGAGCCTTCCGTGTGGCGAAGCCTGTTTAATTTGAGTAAAGGTATAAAAAAATGGCAAAAAAAGAGCAAGAAAACTGAGATAAGAGTAAAAAATAAAAAAATAATTACTATATTTGCACTCTCGAAAGCGCCAAGGTTAGCCTTGTTAGGCAACAGGCGCAAAAGAGAAATTGGTCCGATGGCCGAGTGGCTAGGCAAAGGTCTGCAAAACCTTGTACAGCGGTTCGAATCCGCTTCGGACCTCATTGTAAAAACGCAACAAGCTAATATACAGCTTGTTGCGTTTTTCTTTTATCATTTCTTCCCCACATTTTCCCCACATCTGTTTGTGTGGGGAAAGATTTATAAAGCGACACAATCAATATCATGCTCAGGTGCTACATCACTTGCATCTCTTATGATAATCTTGTCAATGATTATAGTATTACAAGTTTTATCAACTTTCCATTTGTTATCCTTTGTCCTCTTCCTCAGGAATTTTTTCTTGCGAGAAAGGCACACTTCGCAATGTATCTATTACATCATTCTGCCTCTTTCTGTTGGAATCGCCATATA
>JAWXTG010000050.1:0-5254 GCA_044433705.1 Rikenellaceae bacterium
GAGATCTGCACATTTGGGTTCTCCACCTCGCCATCCTCTACAACCAGGCGGTTGCGCCAGATCTCGAGGTCTCCACGCTCGGGGTTGATAATAACGTCGAAATTCTCGTCGACCTCGTACTGCTTTTGAAGTGCGTGGCGGAATACATCCTCCAACACGCCAATCATTGTGCTTTTGTCAATGTTCTTGAGCTCTTTAAATTCAGCGAAGTTGCTGATTAGATTAAGATTATCCATATTATATTGTTTTTATTATTTAATTCTACTTGAAATCTAAATACTCCTTCGTGTATTTAATATCGGTGAATGGAACCACCTTCTCCACATCTACAAGTTGCTTTTTCTTCTTGCCCGACGAGGTCTCGAAGGTCTGCTTCTCTTGATACGAAAGGGTGATCTGCTCCTGATCAACCGCCGTAAGTTTTGCGATAATTTTGATACCTGAAAGCAGCAGAACCTCGACCGACGAGCCAACCAACTTGTGATATTGGCGCAGAAGCTTAAGCTCGGAACCGATTCCAGCAGAGGCAACCGTGAGTGAAAAATCTTCAACTTCGCGATCGAACTCAGCCTCGATTGCACGACTAAGCGCAATGCATACATCGATCGAGACCTTAGTGTCGCTATCGATATAAAGGTCAATTTCGTTGGAGGGTGAACATGTACAACCCACAACAAACATGTCGGTGTCAACGAGTTTCAGCTCAGCTGATTCTACTATTTTTTTGGTATCTATCATAAAATTAATATTACATTTTTAGCGAAACAATCAACCTTCAGAGCTCTATAACCTACGAAATAAGGGGACAACCTCGTCCCCTTATCCTCTTGCTCGTCAACTTCAAGCGTTTCAACGATGCAAATATATGAATATTTTTTGGTTTTATAACAATTTTACACCAAAAAACTTAGGTTAAATGCATGAAATTTATCTCTCTGCACTTTTCAACCTCTCGGATGCCCTATTTTCACCCTCTATCACGCCCTCTCGGACGGGTAAACGTCAATCTATTTTGCGTCAAAAGGTTTAATAATACCACGTTTAGAGGTACGTATAAAGTCGATCAGATAGTCGCGATCCACGCTCTGCTCGATCTGTTTTTCCACCTCATCACAGCCATTCATGTAGTTCAGCCCGCCTTGGAATAGGATTCGGCAACTATCATGAATAATAGAGATCTGCTCGGGGCTGAAACCGCGACGCGAAAGGCCAATCTTATTGATTCCTGCGTAACGAACATCGTCACTACGAACGATGATAAACGGAGGTACATCTTGCGAGATCATCGCACCTCCTTGAATCATCACATGATCACCAATCTTAACCCATTGATGTACAGCAACATGACCGCCAACAACAGCCCAGTCACCAACCTCAACTTCGCCTGCAAGAGAAACACGATTTGCGAATACACAGTGGCTACCCACAACATCGTCATGCGCAATGTGAACATAGGCCATAAGTAGGTTATGGTCACCAACAACGGTCTCACCACGCGAAGCGGTACCGCGACTGATTGTGACACACTCGCGAATATCGTTATAGTCGCCAATGATGGCTAAACTCTTCTCACCCGCGAACTTAAGATCTTGAGGCAGACACGAAATCGACGCTGCAGTGTGAATCTTACAACACTTGCCGATGCGAGCACCATCGTGGATCACGGCGCCAGGGCCGATCCAACAATCATCTCCAATTACAACGTCACCCGCGATGTATGCAAATGGTTCCACCGTAACATTATTACCTAGCTGGGCATCGGGATGCACATATGCTTTTTCGCTAATCATATACTTAAA
This sequence comes from Rikenellaceae bacterium, assembly GCA_044433705.1. GTDB lineage: Bacteria > Bacteroidota > Bacteroidia > Bacteroidales > Rikenellaceae > Alistipes. Next base: position 1,800 of record JAWXTG010000050.1, read on the forward strand.
CTATTTATTTTTAACAATTTGAGCCATCATCGTAGCCTCACACGCCAGCGTCTCACCAACGAAGGCCTTACCCTCGACAACTGCGACTCCGCGACGTACGGGCTCCAAGAACTGCACCTCGAAATGCAGAGTGTCACCAGGCACAACCTTGCGCTTAAACTTAACATTATCTATCTTCATAAAGTATGTCGAGTACGATTCAGGATTATCAACGCCAGCCAAAACCAATAGACCGCTACACTGCGCCATCGCCTCGACGATAAGCACACCTGGCATAACTGGCTCCTCGGGGAAGTGACCCACGAAGAATGGCTCATTCATGGTGACATTCTTGATTCCCGCAATCGACATCTCGTCGATATGGAAGATTCTATCGACCAAAAGGAATGGAGGACGGTGTGGCAGGAGCTTACGAATTTGGTTTACATCAAATATAGGTGTTTGACGCACATCATATTTGAAGCGTGGACGCTCGCCGAGCTTACGTATTGTACGCTTAGTCTGCATCATGAACTCCGTATTTGCGTAGTGTCCTGGACGAGTAGCCCAAACACGACCCTTAATTCTGCGACCCAAAAGGGCAAAATCTCCGAGTAGATCAAGGAGTTTGTGGCGCGCCAACTCATTGTTGAAACGCAGCTCTAGGTTATTTACATAACCCCCTGTGATCTTGATATCTTGGCGATTAAAGAGCTTCTTGAGGTGATCCAACTGCTCGTCGGCAACAGGATTCTCGACAACAACAATTGCGTTGTCCAGATCGCCGCCCTTGATCAAATTCATCTTGAAGAGAGGCTCCAAATCGTGGAGGAATACAAATGTACGACATGGTGCGATCTTAGCGCTATAGTCGTCGCCTGGAACAAAGGTAGCATACTGATTACCAATCACCTTAGAGTTGTAATCTACGTGAACCGAAACAGAGAACTCATCGTCTGGATAGAGGATAATCGCCACGCCCTTTTCGGGGACTGTGTAGACCATCTTCTCGGTCACCTGATAGAAATTGCGGTCTGCAGCCTGCTCGGCTAGTCCGACCTCGGTGATCGCCTTAGCATACTCGCGAGCCGAACCATCCATGATTGGGGTCTCGGGACCATTAATATCGATAATCGCGTTGTCGACACCAAGTGTCCAGAGCGCTGATAAAATATGCTCGATGGTCGACACTCTGTGCCCACCCTTTTCGATCGTTGTACCACGTGACGTGTCAACCACGAAATCACACAATGCTGGAATCTCGGGCGAACCCTCGATATCTACTCGACGAAATATAATTCCACAATCTGCTGCTGCAGGGTGGATACTCATCTCAACTACAGCACCAGTATGTAAACCTTTGCCAGAGAATGAGATAGAGCCATTTAGCGTTTGTTGTTTTGAACCCATAACACACTATAATAGTTTATTTTGCCTACAAAGATATGAAAATCTAATTAAAAAACACTATTTTTGCTCGGTAATAACGAGATTGCGCAAAGAAAATGAATACACAAGAGCCTAAAAAAGATATTAGAAAACCAAAACTCAAGCTCCCATTCACCGACAAAAAAGGGGATATGGGCGAATGGGCATTCGACCACCGAGCAGGTCTCTGCATCACGGTGATCGCCTATCTTGTATTTGGAATTGTCTTTGTCTGTTCCAAAATTTTTGTGGGTGCCGAGCAGCATACGCAAGGCTTCTACATTGACCTGCAGGATGTTGCAGCACTCGAAGAGCTACGCAACAAGCTCGAGGAGCAGGTAGCCCAAAAGCAGGAGTTCGACTGGGAGTCGGTGAGCAACAAAGCATCCAACGAAGAGTCGCTCGACGAGCGCGTAATCGACGACAGAGGCACCAACACCACAGCGCTAAACGACGAAGCCACCAGGACACAAGAGGCGATGGAGGCGAATCGCAAGGCCTACGAAGATGCAATAAACAGCATCGAGGCAGAGCGCGAGCAGAGCCGCAACAAGAGCAAAGAGGAGGCCTCGGAGCGTCGCGACATAAAGCAGAAAGGCAACGTAACTGTCTCCTACTCATTCTCTTCACCTGTGCGCCACGCCCAGAATCTCATCGTACCAGCCTACCAATGTCAAGGCGGCGGCGAGGTGGTGATCACCGCCCAGCTCGATCAAAAAGGCAAGGTCATCAAGGCTGAAGTGGCGCAGGGAGGCGACAAATGCATGCAGCAGACTGCACTCAAAGCGGCCAAAGGATCGCGATTCAACACCGACACCAGCGCCCCCGAACCACACACGGGGAACATCACCTATATATTTATACCACAATAATCACACACCACATTGGAGACAAGACTAAACAAATTTATCAGCGATTCGGGATACTGTTCGCGAAGAGAGGCCGATAGATTTATCGAGAGCGGCAAAGTGACAATTAACAAAGTTGTGGCGACACTTGGCGACAAGGTGACTCCACGCGACCAGGTGCGTGTCAACGGCAACCTCATCGAGAACGACACCAACTACGTATACATCGCCCTAAACAAGCCAGTCGGCGTCACCAGCACCACCGATCACACCGACCGCACCAACGTCATAGATTTCGTCAACTACCCCACTCGCATCTTCCACATCGGCCGACTCGACAAGGATTCCGAAGGGCTCCTGCTGCTGACCAACGACGGTGATATTGTAAATAAAATTCTGCGCGCTGGCAACAACCACGAGAAGGAGTACGAAGTGTGGGTTGACAAACCACTAGACAACACCTTCGTCGAGCGCATGAGCTCTGGTGTGAAGATTTTGGGAACAACAACCAAGCGTTGCAAGGTTGTGCAAGAGGGCGCCAAGATGTTCCGAATTACGCTCACACAAGGGCTAAACCGTCAAATTCGCCGCATGTGCGAGGCGTTAGGATATGAGGTGACTCGACTCAAACGAGTTCGAATAATGAACATAAAGCTCGCCCCACTCTCAACAGGTCAGTGGCGAGAGCTCGAAGGTAACGAGCTCACAAAACTCTTCGCAAGCCTCGAAGAGTCAACAAGCGATCCACAAGCCTCTCAGGGTGCTGGCGCAGGAGCACGCCCCAAAGCACCCCAACGCCGAACCCCGAAAAAAAGTAGCAACAACCGCGAAAATCACCCTCCCAGGCAGAACAAAAACCGCCCTCAGAGAGGTGGCCGCAACGCCAAAACTCGCAGGTGACGGTTCGGTCTCTTTCAGTGCGCTTTCAACTGACTCCGTCGGGCGCAGATAGCACCTGCGCGGGTGCATATTACCCTGCGATTTGGGCATTAAATGCCTTTAGGCGTTTAAACCCAATTCGAATTATAAACGACTTATGCCAATTATGCATTGTGAATTGGTTTAACCCTATCGCAACTGGCAGGGCAAACGCATGAAAAAAAATCATGCTGACTTTCGAAAATGCTCATAAATTTAAATGTGTAATTCGCTAAAAATAAGCTAATTATAATTTGCATACCTCGCTAAAATTTCGTATAT
>JAWXTG010000051.1:0-4343 GCA_044433705.1 Rikenellaceae bacterium
GGTTGATACAAAGTCAGCTTAATCGGCACACTCATAAATTGGGTGCTACTCTCATCACCCAATTGACGAATATAATCCACCGAACTCTCCAAATAGAGCGAACCGCCCGTGAAAGGGATCTTTTGCGAGACGTAAAGCCCACCCTCCAATCCAAGATAGTTATTCTGCACAAAGGAGTAAGAACCATCCGAGTGTTGATACGAGACGTAATTTTGCTGATAAGAGGGCAAAGTGCCTGTAAACGAGAGCTCAGGCAAGAGCTCAGCCTTATAGAGTCGATAGTTCCAATCTGCTACAAGCATAGTGTTCTCAGCCTCGGCCAGGGCAACCGACTCCTCTTGAGCCATCGCGATAGCGCCACTCAGACTCAGAGGAAAAACCTGCTTACTTGCGAGCGAGTCCACCTCTGCACCCTTAGCCATGTGAGCCAAGAGCAGAAGCGTTAATAATAGGTAAGGTTTCATAAGCTTAGCGTTTAGATTATTTTGCAGTAACCGCCGCCGCAGGCGAAATCCGAGTTGCACGAAGCGTAGGATAGATCACACCCAAAAGCATCATGAGAATCATCAAAGCCACAGTGATCGAGATGCACTCAATATACCTACCCACCGTGATAGGGGTATAAGTAGTATTAACCACCACCTCGAAATAGAATTGGTTGATAGTAAGCAGAATCGTCGGAATAAGAGCAATCAAGAGAATCAACATCGCCTCACCGATAAACTCCCAAAGTATACTCCTTGGGCTAGCTCCCATCGATAGTTGCACTCCGATATCCTTGGTTCGCGCATTGGTACGATACCAGAACGACCCCATGATACCGATAAGAAGGTTGAAGAAGAAGAAAAATACACCCAAATAGACCAGATTCATTATTCGCGCATAACCATATTTATCAAAGGCATATTTAATCTCATCAATATAGAGTTGAACCGACTGTAAATAGTAGTGACCCGTAACAAAGGTATTCATATTGAATTTTTGTCCCTGTTTAACCTTAACCATATACTTTGGCATATATCCATAGTTACCAATATGGCGTTCATGCAGAGGCATATAACAGAGGCCAGCTGCGTCAGCATCATCAGTATACGTATCCATCACCGAGATGATTTTATATGGTGTGAAGTGACCAATATTATAAAGCACATCACGGCCTAGGCAGTTGATATAGTCGTTATCATTTCGTTTCTCGATATAAGCATAAGAGCGATTTTGATATGCATTATCTAGCTCTGGATCTTCATAAAATATGCGATTGATAACTGCTCTATCCATTATGATTGGTCTATACGCACCCTCGATAGTCCACTTCTCGTTAAACTCACTAGTTGTAAGGTTAGACTCACCAAATAGGATATCGGGCTTAACAATCCTAAAGAATGTGGTGTCGACCATTGTAACGGGATAATATTTCTTTTTATGCTCCTCTTTTAAGTTGATTTGCTTGTAGCCTAGTGGCATATAAAAGGCTGCCTCCTCAACTGCGGGATCGGCTTTGATCGCCTCGAGGATATCATACATCGCTTTCTTGCGAAATACTCGCTCGTCGTCACCACGCTCTTTGACTTGATTGAGCAGGTTGTTAGATGCTTGCACCGCAACAACGTATGTGTGCTCCTTGTCAAATGTAATTCCCTTGGGGAGTTTACTAGTCTGGTAAGTAATCAAAACTTGATCGACTAGCGAGAAAAGCAGTAGCGAGATAACAAAGCAACTTAGGATCAACCAGATATTGCTTGCTCGCTGTGTTTTAATTCGTTTTAATAATATTCGTATCATTTTAGTCTCCTTTTATCGTGATTGAAATTGGTAGTTTGGTTGCTCTGCGTGCAGGGATATAGATCGACAGAGCGTTGAAGAGTGCAGTGAAGATAAATAGCACTATAATGGTTTTGTAGTTGAAGAATATATCGACAGGGATATAACTCAAATGGCCATATAGCTCAGTATTATAATATGTACCAACTAAGAGTATCACCTTAGCAACGTGCGACGCAGCATATAGACCAACAAAAGCACCAGCTATTGTCATTAAGAAATTCTCCAAGATCAATTGAAAGATCAAGCCCCTATCATTTGCTCCATACACCTTGCGAATAGCGATCTCGGAGAGTCTGCTCGAGATATAAGATGTCGAGATACCAAAACCATTTATCACGGGGATAATTAAGACTATGCAGACAACAGCAAAAAATATCCATGCCGTTCTTCCAAACATTATCGCACGAGGATAGTAGGACCTATTATTTCGATAGTGAGAAGTTGACAACTTATAATCCTCTCCACCAAGTGTCGACAGATTAAACTGATCAATACTCGCAAAATACTGTTTTTGGTAGTCATCAAATGAGTACCCTGGTTTCAAGACTACATCTGCATTACAAGTACCAAATAAATCCTCACTAATAAAATCAACCCGAGGTTTAGAGGTATCAAGAACCATTGGCAACCAAAGATCTGAAAATGCTCCACTGTATAGAGTGCTTATATTCTTCACCACTCCTACAACCTTATACCCTTCGCCATCGCTATCGGAATAGATCATCTCACCAACTATGTTCGTTGATCTGTCGAAGAGTCGAAAGGCTGTAAACTCTGTTAGTACCACCACTTTGCTTTCGCTTTCAACCTCCTCTTTTGTGTATGGACGGCCTTCGAGAAACTCGAAAGAGAGAAGTCTCCAGATATTCTCATCATAAATCCTTGCTCGCAAAGCTATTCTGGAATTATCATGAGCAATAAATACATTACCTGCACCCGCTGAGTAAAAAGTAGAGTTTAGGGTGTAGAAATCAATTGCTTCGACATTTCCTAATATCTCCTTGGCTGTATTTTCATTAAAGACTGTGTACTCTTTGACCACTTCGCCATCTCTCTCTTTGATGGCTACTAGAGCGTATGGTTCTAATGCACGTGTACGATTAACCTCAGGTCCGACATCGGTGCTCATCATCACATAGAATACATAGATACTCATCAAAAAGCAGATTGTAACCGCCACGCTGAGGATCATCGTCAGGGAGTAGAATTTATGTAGCTTTATCAGCTCGATTATTTTCTTCATAATTTTTCGTTTTTTTGTTGGGTTACTTAATTTGGCAACCGTCGGCAAAGAGGATAATGCGATCAGTCTGCTCAGCTTGCTTTTGGTTGTGGGTCACCATTACGATCGTACGTCCATCCTCTTCGTTGAGTTTTTTGAGAATATCCATCACCTCGCCACCCATCTTTGAATCGAGGTTACCAGTTGGCTCATCGGCAAACAAGATATCGGGATTTCCGACAATCGCCCTGGCGATGGCAACTCTTTGCGCTTGACCTCCTGAGATGTTTTTCGGTAGGTGATACATACGGTGGCTGATCTCTAAGCGTTCCAAGACCTCCTTGGCGCGTTTGATGCGCTCCGAGTGTTTTACGCCTCGATAGTAGAGAGCTAGTTGGACGTTGTCGATCACCGACATGGAGTTGATAAGGTGGAAGTTTTGGAAGATGAAGCCTAGGTGCTGATTGCGGAAGCGAGCCACTTCCGTTGCGTTTTTCAATAGTGGACGTTCGCCGCACAGCTCCACTGTGCCCGATGTTGGACTATCTAAAAGACCCATTACGTTCAATAGGGTCGACTTTCCACATCCCGAGGGGCCCATCACTGAGACGAATTCGCCTTTGTCGATGGTGATATTCACATTTTCTAGCGCTGTGGTTTCAATTTCGTTTGAGCGGTACACTTTGTACACTTCTGTTAAGTTGATCATGGTTATTGTCTGTTTTAGTTATTATTTATCTCATTTTTAGTTCATCACTATTCAAATATTTCGACATTTCGCTCACTACTACCTCCTCGCCTTCATCTAAGCCTGAGATAACTTGAACCTGTTCGAAATTGCTGCGTCCTAGCTGCACGTTGCGTCCGATGAGCTTGTCGCCTTCGACGACAAAGACTTTATAGTAGCCCTCACCCATGTAGTAGGCCGCCTTGGGAATGTACATCGTGTTTTCGATTCGCGACTCGATGATCTGCACGTCGCACGAGAGTTCCGAACGGAGAACTTTGTTGCGGCTATCCTCTAATTGGATTGTGAAGTCGATACTGTTGTCTTGCGCGATGGGGTTGATATTGCTAATCACACCCTTTAACCGCTCTTTGCCAGCCATAACGACGACCTCGCCACCAGTTCGAATTCGATCGGCATAGCTATTCGAGATCGAGGCTGAGATTTTAAAGGCAGAGATATCCGAGAGCATGGCGATTTTGCTACCTGCACTCACCTGCTCACCAACTTGCTCGTTGACAAACGAGAGCACCGAGGATTTGGGTGAGATGATTTGAGCCTCTTTGACTA
>JAWXTG010000052.1:0-3432 GCA_044433705.1 Rikenellaceae bacterium
AGCGCCACCGAGCCAGAATCGGTGGTGCAACCAGATAGCGCAAGAGTTATCTCTCGCGGTTTGGTCGATCTAAATAACGTCTATATTCCTAAGGGAAAATGGAGCGTTGGCGGCGCTGTGTCGTACTCTACACACTACAACGATAGCTACCAATTCTTGGCCATCGACAATATCACCTCCGAGGGTTATAGCTTCAATGTCAGCCCGATGTTCACCTACACCTATGCCAACAATCAGGCGGTAGGTGCTAGAATGGTGTACGAGAGAACTTTGCTTCGGATCGACAACGCCAACTTAAGCATTGGAGATGATGAGTCGGGGGTAAGCCTCTCAGTAACTGACTTTTATAGTCTTAGTCACAGCTACACAATGCAGGCCATCCTGCGACAATATATCCCCATTGGAAGTAGTCGACGTTTCGCCATGTTCAACGAGGTTCAGCTCGGCGCAGGAGGCTCACAATCGAAATTTGTCTACGACTCGCCCGTCACAGGAACTTATGCCGTAGGTCGCAACTTCTCGTTGGGACTCACTCCTGGCGTTACCGCTTTTGTGAGCGACAATATCGTGATGGAGGTATCGGTTGGAGTGCTTGGACTCTCGTATAGTCGAGTGGAGCAGGTGCACAATCAAGTCACTTTTGGCGATGTGGAGAGCAAGTCGATGAATTTTAAAATTAACATCCTTTCAATTGGTTTTGGAGTAGGTTTTTATATCTAGTTTATTATGAAAAGAAATTATTTGATATATCTCTTAGGCCTGCTCGTAGCACTATCCACGCCACTTATAGCTAACGCCACACAGCCTGCCGATTTTACAGTGAGCGAGGTGGTAGATCGTGAACCTACATCCAACATACCTCTGCCTAACTTTATCTCGAAGGGCGAGGTGATATTAGGACTTACCGCCGCGTACGGCACTGTTGCAACCGACAACACTTCGATGCTCTATCTCCTTTCGGGAATAGATGCATCGCTCTCGTATGGCTCATTGGATCCATTTATCGGCTACTTCTATCGCGATAATCGCTGCATAGGATTCCGCCTGGGTTACAGCACTATGGCTGGCACGCTAGATAGTGGTTCGCTCGATTTTGGCGAGACTAACGACTTGGAGTTTGATATCCCCTACGTCGATTTTCAAAGTAGCTCATTCAACTACTCGGTATTCCACCGCAACTACTTGGCGCTAGATAAAAAGGGTGCTTTTGGACTCTTTGCCGAGACAGAGCTTATGGCTAGCGATGGTCAGAGTGTAACGAGCTACGATATGGGTGGAGATGAGCAACATATCAACAATCGCAGCTTCCAACTCAATTTGAGTTTCAACCCTGGAATCGTGGTTTTTGTGCTAGATAACGTCAGCACCAACGTCTCGTTTGGAATGGGTGGATTGAAATATACTCGCATTACACAAACCGATGAACTAGGCAACCAGAGCGGAAGTCGAGCCACCTCGCAGATGCGTTTTAAGTTTAACATCACCGATATCAACTTCGGTATAACAGTGCACTTGTAATGAGAGGAGATAAGATATTTAAAGGATTTCGCAGGGTGGTCATTGCCCTCTGCATTGTGATCTCAACCTCGATAAGTTCGTGCATCACAAACGATATACCCTACCCTGTTGTCGAGCTCTCGATAACTGACGTTCAGGGTGTTGGCTTCACTATGCGCAGCGTAGATTTTGCTACCAACACCGTGACTCTACTGCTCGACGAGACCACCGACATTCAGAATGTCCAGATAACAAATGTCACATACACCACCGATGCTGAGCTCTCGGAGCCTCTTATCGGCACATTCGATATGCGCTACCCTATTGAGGTTACCCTCTCGCTCTATCAAGAGTACGAGTGGACGATCGTGGCAGAGCAGAGTATCGAACGCTCATTCACGGTTCAAGGGCAGATCGGAGCGGCCGAGATCGACGCTGATAAGTTAACGGCAACGGCATACGTCTCTGAGAGTGTTGATTTGGAGGATGTTACGATTTTGGAGCTTAAGCTCGGCCCCGAGGGGATTACAACCATTTCACCCTCGATCGACCAAATCACATACTTCGAGACCTACCGCACGGTGCAGGTCAGCTACCACTCTGTGGTGCAGACGTGGCGACTTTATGTCGAGCATACCGATGTGCTAGTAAACCTCACGCAGTATGACTTTTGGGCTACTAAGGTCGACCTTACGGCAGCGGGTGACAGCTCCGCAGAGTGTGGATTCTACTACCGCACTGAGGGTTCAGATGATTGGATATTATCCACTTTCGAAATCACGAAGAGCGAGGGATCATTCTCGACAACCATTACCGATCTTGATCCAAACACGACATATCAGATCAAAGCATTCTCTGCCGAAGATGAGTCGGAGACAATCACTGGCACCACTGAGCTAACGATGGCACTCACCAATGGCGGCTTCGAAGAGTGGAGCAAGCCATCATCGACATGGTTCCCATACCTCGACACCGCAACGCGATATTGGGACACTGGAAACACAGGCTCGTCAATAGCGGGAGTAAACCTCACGACACCTTGCGAGGATGATCTGCGACCAGGAACCGATGGCATCTACTCAGCTGAGCTCTCATCGAAGAAGGTGCTGATAAAGTTCGCCGCAGGAAATATCTTTGTTGGCAAGTTCGTCAAGATCTCGGGAACTAACGGAATTATCGGCTTTGGACAGCCATTCGAACAGCGCCCAACGGCACTTCGCGGATGGGTGAAGTATAATCGCGGCACGATCGACATGGTCGGCACAGTGCCTCCAGGCGAAACAATTGTCTCGGGCGAGACTCCCGACACGGGTATCATCTACGCGGCACTTGGCACATGGACCGCCGAAGAGTATGGATATAGCGATGGGGAGCTGTTGGGCGATGAGCAGACACCAATTATCATTGATACGCGCGACTCATCGACATTCTTCAACCCCTACTCTGATGCTGTTGTCTCGTATGGAGAGCTGCTTCTTACCGAGAGCCAGGAGTGGATGGAGTTCACTATTCCGCTTGATTATCGCTCGACAACTACGATACCTACGCATATTGTCGTCGTCGCCTCTTCGTCTCGCTATGGCGACTACTTCACAGGTAGCACCAGTAGCGTGATGTGGTTGGATGATTTTGAGTTGGTTTATTGATTTTTTTCTTAGGGGGTGTTTTCGTGTATTGCAGATCTGCGATCTGCTCGCCCTCTGCGCATTTTTTCTTCAAAAAAATGCTTTTTTAGGAGGGAGGGCGATTGACCTAGGACTGCGCCTAATGCCGGCGCGGGCACCAAGCAAGCTTGGATACGGAAAGCGAAGCTTTCTATAACACTCCCCAGAAAAGCGACCATAGTTTAAGTCAAAAATAATTTGTAAATTTGAGACCATTATGGGGACAACACGCAGACAACACAGTGCCGCCTTCAAGGCGAAAGTAGCCATC
>JAWXTG010000053.1:0-3201 GCA_044433705.1 Rikenellaceae bacterium
TATGGTCTCTTCCCTGCCGTTTCGGCTGCGTGGGTTGCTAGTGCAGAGCCATTTATGCGCAACGTAGATGCAATATCATACCTTAAGCTTCGTGCCTCTTACGGTAAAGTTGGTAGCGATCAAGGTGGTTCGCGCTTTATGTATATGCCAGCTACATGGAGCACCTATGGCACTTATAGCTTTGGAGTGGATAATGCAACTGGTTCAACGACATCATATTATGGAACTCCAGGTAATACGGGTGTGACATGGGAGACCGCTCTAAAACAGAACTATGGTGTGGATATAAACCTCTTCAACGATAGATTGTCTCTAACGGCAGAGTACTTCTTCGAGGATCGTAGCGGTATTTTGATCACGCCAAACTCAACTCCGTCGGTTATCGCAACCTCGCTTCCTAACCTCAATATCGGAGAGGTCGAGAATCAGGGATATGAGCTTATGCTAGGCTGGAAAGATAAGGTTGGCAACAACTTCAGCTATGATGTAACCCTCACAACTTCGTTCGCTCGCAACAAGATCATCTATATGGATGAGGTGGAGAGCGAATACAGCTACCAAAACATGACAGGCAAATCGATGAATCTCCAAGGTCTGATGTACGATTATGTTCGTCTATATCAATATAGCGACTTCTCGGTGGGTAGCGACGGTGAGTTGGTGCTCAACCCAGATCTTCCTCAACCATACACCACCGTGGCACCTGGTGACGCGATGTATGCCGATTTGAGTGGCGATGGCATCGTCGACTCTAACGATATGGGCTATACTGGCTACTCGACTCTTCCTGAGTATGTCTTTGGTCTTACAGGAGGCTTCCAATATAAGAACTTCAACTTTAGAATGATGTGGTCGGGTGCTACAAATGTTGATCGCTTGATGGAGGTTGAGTATAGAAAGCCATTTGGCAACTCCTCGATGATGGGTCTTATCGACTACTTCTACTACGATACTTGGACCGAGACCAACCAGAGCGGAACGATTCCGCGCGCTGCAGCCGAGACCTCGGAGTGGAACAGTGTTGCCTCGACTCTATGGTTGCGCGACGCCTCATATTTGCGACTTAAGACCCTTTCGATGGGTTACACCTTCGCAAATCCAAAGATCAAAAAGGCAATCGGAGCCAACTCAATCGCGCTTTCGCTCTCGGGTTACAACCTTTTGACCTTCTCTACTCTCGACTTTATGGATCCAGAGAGTGTTGCTACGAATAGTGGCGTCTACCCATTGGTGAAGATCTACAGTCTTGGTCTTGATATAAATTTCTAAATCGTTGAGCTATGAAAAAAATATTTAATATGTTAATCGTTGCATCTGTGATTCTATCTTTTGTTAGTATCCGATGCTCAGAAATTAGATTTGGAGATGACTTCCTAGGCTCCGATCCCGAAAGCTCTGGAGCGACCCTCGATACGATGTTTAGCTCCGAACTATACTCCAATCAGGTGCTTGCTATGGCCTATAGCTATTTGCCAACTGGTATCCCTTGCGATGTCGACAATCGAATGGGACTCAATACAATTGAGGCTATCACCGACCTTGCAGAGAGCGATTGCGAATATGCAGTTGATGGACCTGGTCGCCTATACTACAACGGTGCACTTAGCTCATTGTCAACCCCCGAAGGATCAGAGAATTATCGCTTTTGCGAAGAGGGTGACTACCACGCTATCCGTTATGCATGGATCTATATAGAGAACATAAGCAAGGTGCCTGATATGACCGATGCGCTTAAGAATCAGCGTATTGCTGAGGCTAAGATGATCATTGCGATATCTTATGCCGAGATGTTGCGCTACGTTGGTGGTGTGCCACTTTTGGACCACAGTATCGATACTAATGAGGCAATGGAGTTTCCTCGTGCAACTTTTGCCGAGACTGTAGATTACATTATCCAGCTCCTCGATGAGGCGGCAGATTATCTCCCTTGGAGTGTCGACTCGGCCGACGATGGTCGTATGACTAAAGCGGGTGCGCTAGGATTAAAGGTTAGAGTTTTGTGCTTCGCGGCATCTCCAACATTCAACTCCGACTCTGCATGGCACTCAGCAGCCGATGAGTACACCTGCTACGGCAACTACGACAAAGAGCGTTGGGGTGCGGCAATGGAGGCTGGCGAAGAGTTTATGAGCATGCTCGAGTCGATGGGCTACTACGCTTTGGTTCAGGCAACTGAGGATACCCACACGGCACGCCGTTTGGCATATCGCTCAGGCTATTACGACCGTGGAAATGGTGAGATCTTGATCTCGTCACGTGCTGCAGGTTACGACGTTTCGGCCTACGCTTCATTCTTCTTGCAACGTGTCTATTCTGGCCCAACGCTAAACTACGCAAATATGTATGCGTGGGAAGATGGTACCGAGTTCCCCGAAGATTTCGACTGGTCAAATCCATCGAAAGAGCCATTCTTCGTCTACCAAAATGGCGAGATGGTGCCGACGCGCGAACCTCGTCTATATGAGAATATTACAGTTCCTGGAGACATCTACTTCAACGGACTTACTGCAGCGCTACACATCAACCATCCAGATGCAGCCACTAAGGTTCCTGGATTTATGCAGATGAAGTTCCACCTACAGGAGACTAGCGACAGAACAGGACGTCCGATTCAGTGGCCATACCTACGTTTGCCAGAGGTGCTACTTAGCTACGCCGAGGCGATCAACGAGTATAAGGGTAGTCCAAATACAACTGCTTATGCATGTGTCGAGACTGTTCGCAGTCGTGTGGGTTTGTTAGGCTACGATACTGGTATGTCGCAATCTGAGTTCCGCGAGGCGCTTCTTAATGAGCGTGCAATGGAGTTTGGTTACGAGGAGGTTCGTTGGTTCGACCTTGTTCGTTGGGGACGCGAGGCAGACTTCAGAAAGACTCTTTACGGTCTAACATCTGTTGGTAACGACGGTACCAATCCAACTTCATTTACCTTCGCAACTTATGAGTTAGATGCTCGTCATTGGGTAAATACATGGAGTACAAAGTGGTACTTGGCTCCTATTCCACAAGCTGAGGTAAATAAAGATTACGGAATGACCCAAAATCCAGGTTGGTAATCTATAAACAATTCTAAATTAATATTATATGAAAAATATTATATCGAATATACTTCTTATTTTTTGCGCATTGCCACTCTTTGCAGCAAATAGTAATGAAGAGGAGAATAAGGCTCGTCCCGACTCAATATTGCTAGCTTGTAAT
>JAWXTG010000054.1:0-3054 GCA_044433705.1 Rikenellaceae bacterium
ACGTATGCATGTGGCAACATCGACAATTGACCAATTAGTTGACTACTGCCTCAATACCCCTGCCGATGGATTCACCACAACAGAATCGGTCGAGAGTATAAAAAAACTAATTGACAAGAATTTAAATAAATAGCGGGACTCCACCGCTATTTATTTTTATATTACTGAGACCAAGAATTTAAGATCCAAGATTAATCTTCATTTGCATTATTGCGTAAAATTACTACCTTTGTATATGTTACTTACCTTAGCAAACCAAAATTTAAAAATATGAAACAGAAAATTAGTATTATTGCGCTGCTATTTGTATTCGGCTCAGTGCAAGCTCAAAATGGCGTTCTTGGCGAAAAGGCGCTAACAGAAATTCGCGCATCGTACAGCCTCGATCCATCAACCAAAGCGCTTAAGAATGCGATTCAATCAAACTCGAACCTTAAGACATTGTCACTAGATGGCGATGTGGCAAACAGTGTCGATCACACTTTTAAATACAAGGCGAGGCTCAATAAAACTATCTCGAATCAGCAGAGTTCGGGTCGTTGTTGGATGTTCACCTCAATGAATGTTCTACGTCCTCAATTAGTCGAAAAGTTTAACCTCAAGAGTTTCGATTTCTCACACAACTACAACTATTTCTGGGATATGTTCGAGAAGTCGAATCTTTTCCTCGAGAATATTATCCAGAGTGCTGATCGCTCGATAGATGATCGCGAGGTTGTTCAACATTTCAGCTCTCCGATTGACGATGGTGGCGTTTGGAATCACTTCTACAATATTTCAAAGAAGTATGGTGTAGTACCAGCGGAGGTTATGCCCGAGACTGTGCACTCGAACGGAACATCTTCGATGCTCTCAGTTATCAAAGAGCGATTGCGCAAAGGCGGTATGGATATCCGCAACGCTGCTGACAACAAAGCTAAGAAAGGCGAGATCGAGGAGATTAAGCTAGCGACCCTAAAGGATATCTACCGCACATTGGCGTTATGCCTAGGTGAGCCACCAGTTGTTTTCGATTGGACATACACCGACGCAGATGGTAACACCAAAACCATCAAGGATTACACACCTCTTCAATTCTTCGCAGATATCGTTCCCGAGAACTACACTCCTGACAACTATATTATGGTTATGAACGATCCAACTCGCCCATATTACACGGTGTACGACATCAAGAACTATCGTAATACCGAGGAGGGATCAAATTGGGTATACCTCAATCTGCCAAATGATGACCTTAAGAGTTCGGCTCTAAAGTCAATCAAAGCGGGTGAATCAATGTATATCTCTTGCGATGTTGGTAAGCAACTCAATAGCAAAGCTGGAAAGATGGCCATTGGAATGTATGATATTGAATCGCTGTTGGGCATCGACCTCGAAATGGATAAACGCTCTCGAATTCTTTCGCGCCAAAGCGGCTCATCTCATGCAATGACCTTGATGGCTTGCGACACGGACGAGTATGATAATCCTGTAAAATGGCAAGTCGAGAATAGCTGGGGCGCAGATTCTGGCCATAAAGGATACCTCACATTTACCGACGAGTGGTTCGATAACTACATCTTCCGCGTAGTTGTCAAAAGCGAGTACCTGAGTGACGATGCTCGTAAGGCTTTAGAAGGCGAGGTTGTCAAACTCCCTATTTGGGACTATATGTTCTAATTTATTTTGGATATAATGGTAAAAACGCCGTAAATTATTGTTATATAGACAATTATTAGTAGTTTGATGAAGTGGGTTTCATCAAACTACTTTTTTTATAACTTCACAATTTCAACTCCTTTGATCTCAAGCGCACTTTTGTCGATCTCTGGATTTTGGTTAAACAATAGTTCAATTTTATTCTCTCCCTTCTTGAGGTGCACAGTACCAATAGGTTGTTCACCCCAGATTTGCTCGTACGCTTCTACTCGCGGTGAGCGGTCTGGACTATCAATCATTTGAGCTGCATATGGATTTAACGCAACTGCCTTCATGCCATTGAGTGAAACATTATGCTGCTGGCCAACTGAGGAATATTGTAGCGTTACATGATAATCGCCTTCCGAGTCGACAATCACATCCCAAAAGATAGAATCTTCGGGTGCCATGTCGACCATCCAATCGCCTGCCCAGCCGTGATCGTTAGTGTAGTAGCGTGTTCTTCCGCTCATCAGAGCCTCGTGCGAGGGTAATTCGATTGGCTCGTTGAGTATTCCGATATGTGCTGTGCGACTTATCGAGCGCTCATATTCCCGCGTTGCCTCGGCAAACCAGGCGTCGTATGCTGCTATCATTTCGGCTGCCAATTGAGGCTGCTCGGCCGATAGTTCATGTTGCTCGGCTGGGTCGGTGACTTTGTTATATAGCTCTCGTTTTCCACCCTCGAATGTGATTAATTTATGGGTGTCGTTGTATATCACACCATTGTTTGGCGCTAGTATTCGATCGCTGTTCGATCTGTGGGTAAATAGATATCTTTCATCTAATTTACTCTGCTTGCCTGTTAGCAATCCTTTGAGCGATACACCCGATAGTTTGCGGCCATCAACCTCCTGAGACTCAATGCCACACAGGTCAAGAATTGTAGGCATTAGATCGACGTACGAAGCCGCCTCTGGCAACTCCACGGACTCGATGCGACCCTTCCAATAGACTAAACATGGCACTTTGAATCCACCCTCATAGGGATGACCCTTAACGCCACGCATACCACCATTGTAGCGTACACCATGGGGACCATTGTCGCTTAGGAATACAATCAACGTGTTGTCGTCTAGGTTGTTACTATTTATATATTGCAACAATCGTCCAATGTTAAAATCTAAATTCTCGCACATCGCATAGGTGGCAATTGTCTCACCGCTATGCTCACCCTCTAAGTGTGCGTATTTATCATAATATTCGTCAGGTACTTGATATGGCGCATGAGGTGCGTTGTATGGCACGTAGCAGAAAAATGGCTTACCACTCTCAGCACTATTATTCATAAACCTTATCGCCTCATCGGTCAATACGTCGGAGATATACCCTTCGGCATTAAAAAACTTCTGATTGCGTTGCAGGCGTGAATCGAAG